>JAXLYJ010000007.1:187500-397817 GCA_046351515.1 Polyangiales bacterium | reverse complement strand
CCCGAGACGCGCGTGCACGCGCACCGGGGCGTGCTCGAAGCGCAGCTCGCGATGCCCGACGGCTCGAAGCTGGTCCTGCTCGATTTGCATTTGAAGAGCAATTTGCCGATCCCCCTCGAGGACGAGCAGATGCAGCCCGTCCCTTTCGACGGGCATCACGCGCACGCCGAGGGGCTCGTTCGATCGCTGGTCACCCGCGTGTCCGAGGCCCTCTTCGTCCGCAAGCTCGTCGACGCGTGGATCGACGCCGACCCCAACGTCGCGCTCATCGTGGCTGGCGATTTCAATGACACCGAGCAGTCCGTCGCCGTGCGCGCGGTCACCGGCGACCTCGTGCTCGGCGCGGCGCAAGGCGGGACAGTGCGCGAAGGCGACGCGTTTGCAGGCCGCGCGCTCATCCCGTGCGCGCGCGCGATCCCGCCCGAGCAGCGGTACTCGATCGCGTTTCGAGGCTCGGTCGCGCAGATCGATCACCTGCTCGTGTCCCGCGCGCTGTACGCGCGGTTCGTGAAGGCGAAGTTCTTCAACGAGACGCTGCTCGAAGACCTGGCCGCGCAGGGGCCGGGAGGCGTGGGATCGCTCGCCAGCGACCACGCGCCGCTTCGAGCGGATTTCTTGTGACCATTCACGCTGAATTTTCGTTGTCCTCGCGCCGGCGCGGTATCGTGACCCGCTGCGATGGAAGAGCTCCTCGGTGGTCGATTCGTGCTCGAGGCGAGCGTGGGTCGCGGGGCATTTGCCGAGGTCTTTCGCGGTCGCGACCTTCGGACCGGCGAGCTCGTGGCGCTCAAGCGCATGCACGGGACGCTCTCGACCGACGTGATCGCGCGCGAGCGATTTCTTCGCGAGGGCCGGCTGTTGGCGCGCGTGGACTCGCCGCACGTGGTGCGCTTCATCGCGCACGAGCCGGGCGACGACGATCACTTGCCGTGGATGGCGCTCGAGTGGCTCGAAGGTGAAGACCTGGCCCGCGCGGTGAGCCGCGGGAGGCTGACGCCGCAACGCGCGGTGGACATCGTGCGGCAGGCTGCGCTCGGGCTGGACGCGCTGCACCGCGCAGGGGTGGTTCACCGCGACGTGAAGCCGGCGAACTTCTTCGTTCGCGACGCAGAGACGCCGCGCGTTCACTGCACGCTGATCGACCTGGGCGTGGCGCGCGCGCCGACCGAGCGCGACATCACGCTCGACGGCGTGCGCGTCGGAACGCCCGCGTACATGTCCCCCGAGCAAGCCCGCGGCGACGATCGGCTCTCGCCCCGCAGCGACCTCTACTCGCTCGGGGCGGTGCTCTACGAGCTGCTCGCGGGGCGCAAGCCGTTTGCAGGCGCGGACCCGTTCTCGATCCTCGCGCGGATCGTGCTCGAAGACCCGCAGCCGTTGTCGTCGTTTGCACCGGAGCTTCCGCCGGAGCTCTTGGCCATCGTGGCCAAGGCGATGGAGCGCGACCCGGATCATCGATTCGAGAGCGCCCGCGCGATGGCCGACGCGCTGACGAACAAGCTGTTGCTGCCCGATCGCCCTTCGATCGTGAGCATGGGCGAGGATCAGCCGACGGCGCAGCTGCGCGTGACGCACAGCGAGAAGTCGCTCGAGCGTCGCGTGGTGACCGTGCTGCTCGGCGACGTTCAGTCTGCGCGCGACGGAGAAGCGGCGTGCCGCGCGTTCGAGCGCGTGGTGGCGCAGCACGGAGGGAGCGCGCATCGGCTGCTCGGACGCAGGGTGCTCGCGGTGTTCGGCGCGAGTCGAACGACGGGCGACGAGGCGATGCGCGCCGCGCGCGCCGCGCTCGTTGTGCAACACGAGCAGCCCACGGCGCGAGTGTCTCTCGGCACAGCGCGCGCGCTCGCGGCGGGCGCGGCGCCGCCCATGGAAGTGGTCGAGCGCTGCGCGAAGGACCTCGATCGAGCGCGCGGAGCGATCGCGGTCGACGAGGACACGGCGCGCGTTCTGCGAGCGCATTTCGTGATCGAAGGCGCGGACGGCGCGTGGGTGCTGCGCGGCGAGCGCGCGAGCTACACGGCGGTCTCGTCGAAGGTGCTCGGGCGCGAGGTTCCGATGGTGGGGCGCGAGCGCGAGCTCGAAGTGCTGCTCGACGCCGCGAAGGGAGCGAAGCGGGCGAAGTCCAACGCCGCTGCGCTCGTGCTCGGCGCGCCAGGGATCGGAAAGTCTCGCTTGCGCGTGGAGTTTCTCAGGGAGCTCGAGCGCGAGCACCCGTTCGCGCAGCTCGCGATCCGCAGCGATCCGATGTTGCAGGACGTTCCGTTCGGCGCGATCGCGCGCGCGATTCGGCACCGCGCGATGGTCGAGCCCGACGATCACCCTTCGGTGCGCGGCGCTGCGCTCTCGCGCTGGGCTCGATCGATTCAGTCCGCGGTGGACCTCGCGGTGCTGCGCGTGCTCGCGGGCGTCGATGACGAGCCCGACTCGCTCGGCGACGACGCCGATCGACGCCGAGCGCGCCTGCGCGAAGGGTTCTCGCAGGTCGTGGCGGCGCTCGCGAAGCAGGGTGAAGGCACGCTCGTGTTGCTCATCGAAGACCTGCAATGGCTCGATGAAGCGTCGGTGGACGCGATCGCGTGGACGCTCGAAGGCCCGACCGATCACTGGCTCTTCGCGCTCGCGCTCGGCCGCCCCGAGACCACCCGCCGCTGGCCCCGCTTGTGGGACGGAACGCTCGCCGCCCGCGTCGAGCTCGGCCCCCTCACCGAGCGCGCGACCGAGCAGCTCGTGTTCGCCGCGCTCGGCGGCGACGCTTCTCCCGATCGAGTGCGCGCCATCGTCGAGCGCTCGACGGGCAATCCCTTGTTCGCAGAAGAGCTCGTGCGCAGCGCGCTCGCGGACGACGGAGAGCTGCCGCTCGCGATTCAAGCGGCGTTTCAGGGGCGATTGGACTCGCTTCCGCCCGAGGCCAAGCGCGCCGCCCTCGTCGCGAGCGTGCTCGGAATGACAGTGTGGCCCGACGCGATCACGGCCATGGAGCCGTCGATCGAAGCGGACGCGGCGTTGGCTGCGCTCGTTCACGCAGAGCTGCTCTCGAAGCGGCAGCGCGCGCGCTTGGGCCGAAGGTCCGAGTACCTTTGGCGCCACGCGCTTTTGCGCGAGACGGCGTACGCGATGCTTTCGCCCGAAGACGCCGCGCGCTGTCACGCCGCGGCCGCGCGGTGGCTGACCGCCGCGGGAGAGCGCGACGACGCCGTGCTCGGAGAGCATTTTGCGCGCGCAGGCGAAGGCGCGAACGCGGCGGAGCACCTGCTCGCAGCCGCGCGCAAAGCGCTGCGCGAAGGAGCGAACGCCGCTGCGATTTCGCACGCCGAACGCGCGCTCTCGTGCGACGCATACGCGAACGAGACCGGCGCGAACCTGCACTCGATCGCCGCCGCCGCGACGCACCGCGCTGGGCACTACGAAGCGGCCCTCGAGCACAGCGCGCGGGGCCTCGCCCTCGCCCCGTCGCGCGCGCTCGCGCTGCAGCTCACCGGGCAGCGCGCGCTGACGCTGCGACGCACAGGGCGCGTGCGGGACGCGGTCGAGCTGCTGCACGCGGCGCTCTCGATGCGCACCGAGCGCGAGGACGCGGCGGACTCGAGCGCTACGTACGCGGCGCGCGTGTACGTCGAGCTCGAAGGCGCGTGGGCGGACGTGCAGCGCATGGAGTTCGAGCGCGCCGAGCAGCGCGCGACCGCGGTGCTCGCGAAGATCGACGCGACCATGGACAAGGGGCTCGAGCTGGCGGCGCGGCACGCGCTCGCGCAGGCGCTGCACGGCGCAGAGAAGCTCGAGCGCTCGCTGCGAGAGCACCGCGCGGTGGTGGATGAAGCCGCGGCGCAAGGGTATCGCTGGCGCTCGATCGGCGCGCGCGTCGGGCTCGCGCAGGTGCTCCTCGCGCTGGGTCTCGCGGAGGCGGCGCTGAGAGAGCTCGACGCGGTGATCGAGCAAGCGAGGGCCGCGGGGCTTCCGAGCTCCGAGGGCTACGGGCAGCACCACCGAGGCCGCGCGTTGCTTCGATTGGGCCGCGCGAACGAAGCGGACGAAGCGCAGCGGCGCGCGGGCGAGATCGCAGATCGGCTGGGAAACCCCGCGCTCGCAGCGAGCGTCCACGCTGCGCGCGCGGCGATCGCAGCGCTCGACGGAGCGACCGATCGCGCGAGCGAGCACGCGGAGAAGGCGTTGGCGATCAGCAACATTCCGCGCGGCTGGGCGGCGGCGGCGCTGGCAACGAGGGCGTGGGTGAGCGTTCAGCGCGGCGAGAAAGCGAAGGCGCGCGCGACGATCGAAGAGAGCCTCTCGCGCATCGACGAAGGGGGCGAGGACGAAGGCGACGAGTCAGCGCTCGCGGTGGTCCTGCGCGCGTGCGCTTGCTCGAGCGAAGGCGTCCTGGCAGAGCGGGCGCGGCGCGCGGCGCGACGGCGCTTCGAAGCGCGGGCAGAGGGCATCGAGGACCCGGGCCTTCGCGCATCGGTGCGCGCGCTCGCGCGGTCGGTCGCGGGCTAGCGAGCCCCCGCGGCGCGATCGCGTTTTGTAGGGATAGGGGACGGTGTTCAAAAGTTCATTTGTTGGCCGAGCGCCACCCGCGCTCGTGCTCGCGCTCGTGCTCGCTGTCAGGCGCGTTCGCCGCAGTCACCGCCTGCCGATCTGCAACAAATGAACTTTTGAACACCGTCCCCTATCCCTACAAAACTCTCTCTCGCTTGCTCTCTCTCGCTTGCTCTCTCTCGCTTGCTCTCTCTCGCTTGCTCTCTCTCACTCGCCGCGATTCGCCGCGATCAGCGCGTCCACGCGCTGCGCGAGGTCGTCGCCCGATCGCTGCTCGAACCGATAGCTCACCCGCGCGATCGCGACGCTCGTCACGAGCACGCGATCGATCCGCGACGGGCTCGCGTCGATCAACACCTCCGCGCCCGACGCCTCGATCGTCGCGCGCAAATCCTCGCGCTGCGCCTCCGAGTAGCCCAGCGCCGGGAGCACCGGCCCGATGTGCGGATACCGCTCGAACGCCTCGCGAATCGAACCCCGCGCGAACGGCCTCGGGTCGATCACCGCCGCCGCGCCCAGCGTCTGCGCCGCGACGTAGCCCGCGCCGTGCGGCATCGTTCCGTGCGTCACCGTGGGGCCGTCCTCGAGGACCAACGCGCGCTTGCCGCGAACGAGCTCGGGTCGATCGCAGCTCACCGCGAGCGCGCTCGTCACGATCGCCGCGCGCGGGTTCAGCCGCTTCGCCCGCGCGATGATCGCGTCCACGTCCTCGCTCTTGGCGCGGTCGACCTTGTTCACCACCAGCACGTCCGCCGCGCGAAAATTCGCTTCGCCCGGGTGAAACAGAACCTCGTGCCCAGCCCTCAACGCGTCGCACACGACGATCGACAGGTCCGCGCGCAAAAACGAGAGGTCGTTGTTGCCTCCGTCCCACAAGATCACGTCGGACTCTGCGTCCGCTGCGCGAAGCACCGAGCGATAGTCCACGCCCGCGTAAATCGGCAGCCCCGCGGCGACGTACGGCTCGTACTCTTCGCGCTCTTCGATCGTGCACTCGGCCTTGTCCAGATCGCTCTCGGTCGCGAACCGCTGCACGGATTGCTTGCGCAAATCGCCGTACGGCATCGGGTGACGAAGCACTCCGACGCGAAGGCCGCGCTCGCGCAAGTGCGCGGCGAGCCATTGCGTGACGGGGCTCTTTCCTGCGCCCGTGCGCACGGCGGTGATCGAGATCACCGGGCGCTGACTGCGCAGCTGCGTCGCGCGCGGAGGAGCGATCGCGAACCCCGCGCCGTGCGCCAGCGCGATGGACGCCTTGTGCATCACCTCTTCGTGCGACAAATCGCTGTACGCGAGAAACACCCAGTCCGCGCGGTGCCGATCGATCAGCGCGCCCAGCTCGTCTTCGAGCGCGATCGGGATGTCCTCTTCGTACGACGGCCCCGCGAGCTCTTTCGGAAAGCTCCGTTGATCGATGAACGGAATCTGCGCCGCCGTGATCGCCACCACGCGAAACCCCGGGTGGTCGCGGAAGAACGTCTGCACGTCGTGAAAGTCACGGCCCGCCGCGCCGAGCACGATGCATCGAAACATCTTCGTCTCTCCTCACACAGAGCGAGCGCCGCTCATCGGCCGCTCGGGTACGGATGGTACGATCAGTCTACGCCCGCTGATGACGACACTGACACGCACGATCGGACGTCTCATCGTCCCCGAAGCCGAGAAAATTCGCCTCGAATCCGGTGACTTCGTGGACGCAGGGCACGGCTTCGACGTGTTCGGCTCGAGCCCCGCGTGGATCGCGACCGCAGAGCGGCTGCTGAGCCCGCTGTACAAGCACTACTTTCGCGTCGAGAGCAGCGGCGTCGAGAACATCCCGCGCGAAGGATCGGCGCTGCTCGTCGCCAACCACAGCGGAATGCTCCCGATCGACGGGATGATGATCGCGCTCGACGTGCTCGCGAAGACCGAGCCTCCGCGGCTTCCGCGAGCGGTGCTCGATCACTTCGTCCCCCAGCTGCCCATCATCGGACCGCTCTTCGCGCGGGTCGGCGCCGTCGGCGGAACCCGCACCAACGTCAAGCACCTGCTCGATCAGGGCGCGGTCGTCATCTTGTTTCCCGAGGGAACCGAGGGCATCGGAAAGCCCTTCTCCAAGCGCTATCAGCTTCAAACCTGGCGCGTCGGACACGTCGAGCTCGCGCTGCGATACCGCACGCCCGTCGTCCCCGTCGCCGTCGTCGGCGCCGAAGAGCAGTGGCCGCAGATCGCGCGGCTGCCCGTGCGCGCGCTCGGGATTCCGTACCTGCCCATCCCCGCGACGCCGCTCCCGCTGCCGGTGAAATACCACCTGCGCTACGGCGCGCCGATCGCCCTGCACGAGCAGTACGCCCCCGAGAGCGCCGATGACCCCGCAGTGCTCGCGCGCGCAGCGCAGCAAGTGAAAGAAGCGGTCGCCGCGCTCATCGTCGAGGCGCTCGCCCAGCGTGACGGAGTCTTCCGATGAGCACCGACGCGCTCGCTTCGAACCCCCTCCGCGTCCTCGTCACCGGCGCGAGCACACCCCTCGGCCGCGCGCTCGTCAAACGACTGCTGCAGACCGCCAACGTCGAGACCATCCTGTGCGCGTGCGCCTCGAGCGAAGACGACGTCGCCAGGACGTTTCGTGACGAGCCCCGCGTGCACGCGATCCGCTGCGACCTGCGCCGCGAGCGCGACGTGCGCTCGATGCTCTTCGGCCCAGCGCGCGCACACAAAATCAACGCCGTCGTCGACGGAGCGCGGCACCGCTCGATCGACGCCGAAGGCCCCCGCGTCCGCGCGCTCAACGTCGAGGCCACGCGAGAGCTCTTGCACCTGTGCGAGCGGCACGAGAGCGTCCGCCACTACCTCTTGGTGAGCTCGGCCGCGGTCTATCGCGCCGATGGATCGAGCGCGGACGTCGTCGACGAAGAGCACCCGCTCGACTTTCGCCCAGAGGCCCCGCAGTGGCGCAGAGACCGCGTCGAGGTCGACGTCAGCGCCTGCGTCCGCATGGGAATGTCCCCCTTGCGCATCACCGTCCTGCGCATGGCCGAGCTGTTCGCCGAGGACTCGGGCAGCCAGCTCTGGGACTACCTCCGCACGCGCGTGTGCCTGCGCCCGATGGGCTACGACCCGATGCTCGAGCTGCTCACCATCGACGACGCCGCGCGCGCCATCGCCCTCGCCCTCACCTCGCGCGCGCAAGGGATCTTCAACGTGCGCGGCCGCGACGTCCTGCCGCTCTCGACGCTCATCGCCCGCGCGGGACGGGACGAGATCGCCCTGCCCGGCCCGATGCTCGCGCCGCTGTACGCGCTGCGACGCAGGGTCACGCGCTTGTCGTTTCGCTACGACGTCAACCGCGAGCGCCTGCACAACAACTGCGTGCTCGACGGCCGCCGCGCGCTGCGCGAGCTCGGCTACGAGCCCGTCGAGCGCGTGGACTTCGGCGCTGTTCCGCCGCCGATTTAGCGCTCACAGCTGCGCGAGATACTCGGCCGCGCGCGTGATCGCAGGGTCCACCCACACCCCGTCCCACGCGAACCGCTCGAAGAACTCTCGCGCGCTCGCCCGCTCGTCCACCGACCGCTCGTCGTGGTCGCTCGCGCCCCACTGATCGTCGCCGTCCATCGTCATGACCGCTGCCTCGACGGTCGTCGCAGCGCCTCGCGCACCGCGCCCACGTTGCTGGCTCCTTCGGCGATCGCACGCTCGAGGGCGCCGGTGCGATCCGCGGCCACCAGCACAAACGAGCAGCACGGCGCGCCGTTGCTTCGGCAGCTCACCTCGCGCACGGCGACCCGCCGCGAGGCGAGGTGCGAGATCGTCCCCGCGAAGAAGCCCGAGAGCAACGAGCACGCGCCCGAGCGCGCGCCCCGATCGCTCAGCGTCGGACGCGCGGCGCTCTCGGCGAGCACCGAGCGCTCGACCTGCATCGAGAGAACGCCCTCTTTCGCCGCGTCGAACGAGAACCGCACCGCGCCCCACCCGCGCTGCTGCGTGTAGTCCGCGATGCGCTTGGAGGCCTCGAGCATCGCGAGGTCTTCGAGCGCGCAGCTCGCCGCTTCGAGCGAGTCCGCTTCGAGCTCGATCGCCGCGCGTCGGCCCCACTGCAGCCCCCACTCGTACGCGAACAACGTCCACGCCTCGGGAGCGAATTTTGCGAACGTCGTTCGCAGCGCTGCGAACAACGTGACCGGCGCCTCGACGAAGCGACGCTCGAACCCGTCGCGCTGCACGCCCGAGCGCGCCTCGTCGGGCGCGAGCGAAGCCTGACTGGCCGCGATCTCCTCAGCCTCGGGCCGCGGGCCCCGCACGCTGCGCCGGTTGATGAAGAAGTAATACCGCTCGCCCTCGGGCGCGCGGTGCAGCTCGACGCCCACCTGCTGCGCGCCGAACGCGAAGTCGAAGACAAACTCGAACCGCTGCTCTTCGAGCGGCAGATCGCCCTCGACGAAGCGACGAAATCTCCCTTCGAACGCCGGCGTTCGCGTGCATCGCGCGATCTCGTCGAAGAACCCGCGCCCCAGCACTTGATTGCGGTCGAGCCGCGCGAGGCGAGACTCGTACAAGTTGTAGCGAAGGATCGTCCCTTCGCGATCGACGCAGATGATCCCGAACGGCGCGCGATCGAGCTCGCTGTCCTCGAGCGCGTCGACGTTGGCGCTGCTGATCGAGACGGACTGATCCGTCGTCGCAAACTCGAACATCGTGGGTGAAGTGCTCATGAGCCGCTCAATTTCTCGCGAATCAACGCGTCCAACGACGGGACGCTCTCAGTGTCTGCGCGCGCCACGCTCACCGGAGCGCGCGGCGTCGGCCGTGATTCAGCGCGGGCGCCGTCGCGGCCTTCGAGCCACTGCTCGAGCGCGATCGCGAAGCGCTCGGCGGTCTCGAACCGCTGCGACGGATCCACGCGCAGCGCGGTCATCAGGATCTTCCACAGCGCCCCGTCGAGCTCGCGCGCGCGCCGCGGATACCCCACGTGTCCCACGAGCACGGACGAGAGCGTCTCGGTGATGTCCACGCCGTCGAACGGAGGCGCGCCGCTGAGCAGCTCGTACAGCGTGACGGCGAGCGCCCACACGTCGCTGCGCCGATCGCAGGGCTCGCCGCGCACTTGCTCGGGCGCCATGTACGCGGGCGTTCCGCTCGCGCTGAACGGCGCAGCCGCGGTCGTAGCGACGCGCGCGATGCCGAAGTCGATGAGCTTCACGCTCGGCGCTGCGCCGCTCGTGCACAGGATGTTCTCGGGCTTGATGTCTCGGTGAATCACCGAGCGCTCGTGCGCCGCGTGCGCGCCACGAACGACGGGCAGAACGAGCTTCACCGCCGCGCGCGCAGGCATGGGCCCCTCGCGCGTGAGTCGCTCGCGCAGCGACTCGGCCTCGATCAACTCCATGACCAGGTACGGCGTGTCGCTCTCGTGCAGCCCGCAGTCGAAGACCTCGACGATGCCCGGATGCCGGAGCGAGGCGAGGATCTTCGCTTCGTCGAGCAGCGCGTCCCGCGCCTCGTCGCTGGCGACGCGCATGAACTTCATCGCGACGCGACGATCGAGCAAGCGATGGCGCGCGATCCACACGTCGCTCATGCCGCCGCGCGCGAGCATGCGTTCGAGCGTGTAGCGGCCGTCGACCTGCGTTCCGGCAACGCGAAGATTCTTCAAGACATGCGCTGTGATGCCGCCCCCAGCGCGGTCGTTGCGCTCAATACGCGCGCGCGAAAATCACGCGCTGTTTGCTCGGATTTCCCGTCACCACGCACTTGCCGGTCTCGCCGTCGCCCTCGAGGGGAATGCAGCGGATCGTGGCCTTGGTCTCGTCTTTGATCTTCGCTTCGGTCTCGGCCGTGCCGTCCCAGTGCGCGAGGACGAAGTTACCGATCTTTCCGTCGCCGTCGAGCGCTTGCTTGAGCTCGTCGTACGAGTTCGCCTTGACCGTGTGCGCCTCGCGAAACGCCTTCGCGCGGTCGTACAGAGACTGCTGAATCTCGGGCATGAGCCCCGAGAGCGCCGCGCCCACGCCGTCCATCGCCACCGAGAGCTTCTCCTTCGGGCCCTTGTCGCGGCGCTTGATCACGCAGACGTTCGCATCGACGTCGCGCGGGCCGATCTCGACACGCACAGGAACGCCCTTCTGCTCCCACTCGAAGTGCTTCGCGCCCGGACGCAAATCGTCGCGCGTGTCGAAGACGACCTCGAGACCCGCGTCGATGGCCGCGCGGCGAACCTTCTCGCACGCGTCGTAGACCTTGGTTTTCTCCTCGTCGTTCTTGTAGATCGGGACGATCGCGACGTGGATCGGAGCGAGCTTGGGCGGCAGCACCAGCCCGTTGTCGTCCGAGTGGGTCATGATCAAGCCGCCCACCAGGCGCGTCGAGACGCCCCACGAGGTCTGCCAGACGAAGTCCTCTTTGCCTTCCTTCGTCTGAAACTTCACGTTGAACGCCTTGCCGAAGTTCTGCCCGAGGTCGTGCGACGTGCCCGATTGAAGGGCCTTTCCGTCTTGCATCATGGCCTCGATGCAGAACGTCGAGACCGCGCCTGCGAAGCGCTCGGACGCGGTCTTCTCGCCGCGAATCACGGGCATCGCCATGACGTTCTCAGCGAAGTCCGCGTACACGTCGAGCATGCGACGCACCTCGGCCAGCGCATCCTCGTGGTCGGCGTGCGCGGTGTGCCCTTCTTGCCAGAGAAACTCCGTCGTCCGCAGAAACAACCGCGTGCGCATCTCCCAGCGCATCACGTTGGCCCACTGGTTGATGAGCAGCGGGAGGTCGCGATAGCTCTGGATCCACTTGGCGAAGAAGTGACCGATGATGGTCTCGCTGGTGGGACGCACCACGTACTCTTCTTCGAGCTTGTTGCGCACTTCGATCGTGGTCTTGCCGTGCTCGTCTTTGACAGCCTTGAGCCCCGAGTGCGTGACGACCGCACACTCCATCGCGAACCCGTCGACGTGCTGCGCTTCCTTCGCGAGGAAGCTCTTCGGGATCAGCAGCGGAAAGTACGCGTTCTTGTGCCCCGTGGCCTTGAAGCGGCGATCGAGCTCGGCCTGGATCTTCTCCCAGACCGCGTAGCCGTGCGGCTTGATGACCATGCATCCCCGGACGACCTCTGCGTTTTCCGCGAGATCACCCTGGCGGATGACGTCTTGATACCACTGAGCAAAGTCCTTCGCGCGGGGCGTGATGCTGTCTGCCATAGCTTTTCGCCGCTCGCTCTACCACGCGCGCGGGCTTGGGCGTAGCCTGCCGTTGCTCGCACCGTCAGACCGACCCGTGCGAGCCCGCGTCTCTCGCGGCGAAATCTCCGCGCACTCCACGGCGCGCCCCTCGTTCTGGAGGATCTCTTCGATGAATCGTCATCGTCTCGTTGCTGCGTCGCTCTGTCTCCTCGCGTTGGCTTCGCTCGACGGCTGTAACCGCCGCCGTCGTCGCCGCGACGATGATGATGACAACAACACGAACAACCAGCCCGGCATGGTTCAGCCCGGTATGCAGCCCGGCATGATGCAGCCTGGCATGCAGCCCGGAATGCAGCCCGGCATGCAGCCCGGAATGCAACCTGGCATGCAACCTGGCATGCAACCTGGCATGCAGCCCGGAATGCAGCCCGGAATGCAACCTGGCATGCAGCCCGGAATGCAGCCCGGCATGCAACCCGGCATGCAACCCGGCATGCAACCCGGCATGCAACCCGGCATGCAGCCCGGTATGCAGCCCGGTATGCAGCCGACGCAGCCGACGCAGGGATCGCAGAACCTCGGACAGCTCCCGCTCACGGGCATGCTCGTGCCCGGCGGAACCGCCGCGGGAATGCTCCAGCAAGGCGACAACTCGCTGCAGGACGGATCGCTGGGCGACGACTACGGGATGATGCTCACGGCGGGCGTTCCCGTGACGATCGTCGTGCGTGGCGGACCGCGCACCGATCAGCCGGGCGAGATGCTCGACACCTACGCGATCCTCATCAACAACGGCGTCGAGCTCACGCACAACGACGACATCGACCCGCAGAACCGCAACAGCCGCATCGTGTGGACCCCGACGTTCACCGGAATGCACACCCTCCGCGTCACCACCTACGGCAGCGGCCTGAAGACCGGCAGCTACAACGTCCAGGTGTTTCCGGGCGCGAACCCCAACGCCCTGTGATTCGCGGGTGCGTCGCGCGAGCCGCAGCCCTGGCGCACGCGTGACGCACGATGATCGCTCGCTGAAACAATGGTAGAGCGCCGTCGCTCAGATGGCACTCGAACTGTTCAGCAAGCTCCCCCTCGGCGGCGTCGATCGCCGCGCTCTCGTCAGCGTGCTCGCGTCGCAGGGACCGACGACCGCGCGCGACGATCTCGCGAAGACCCGCGCGTCGATCACCCAGCAACACGCAGGCATCCGTGAGGGCGCGTGCGTGCTCTTGCTCGGCGGATCGAACGGGATCCTCCGCTCGCTCGCGATTCAATTGCTCTTCGCAGAGCGCGTCCCCGTGTTCGCCGTCCACTACGACAGCGAGAAGCTGCAGGTGGGCCCGCACCACGCGCGCGCGATGACCGACGCGGCCAACGAGCTCGGCGTCGACGCGACCTTCGTCAACGCGGACGCCTCTGCGCCTGCCACCATCGAGTCCGTCGTGGCTCAGTTGAAGAGCCGCTATCGCTGCGTCCACCTCGTCAACGGAATCGCCGCCGGAGCGCCCAAGCGCTTCGAGAAGTACGGCCCGACGCAGGTGCCAGACCTCGACGTGGCGTTCGATTCTGTCAGGCAAATTCCTGACTTTTCTTCGTGGGACCAGGTCCGCAAAGTGGGGCTCGTCCAGGTCGACGTCGCGACCGAACAAGACGTCGAGCGCACCAACAAGTTCATGGGACGCTCGACCGACCCGTGGGCGGACGCGCTCGCCGCAGCGGGCTTGCTCGTGAAGGGCGAGAGCCTCGTGGCGTTCGCCGACTACGAGTTCGAGCCCAACGACCCCGTGTACGCAATGGGCCCGCTCGCCGGCGCCAAGGTGCTGCAGCGCGAGAGCCTCGCGCGCATCAAGAGCGCGTACGGCGTGCGCACCACGCGCCTGTGCTACCCGCCCATGTGCACGACGGCGATCGGCGCGATCCCGGGCGGCTTGCTCAAGTTCGCAGGAAGCGCCGAGCTCATGCTGCGCGCTGGGACGTACAAGAACCTCACCGCGCTCGCGGCCGACAGCATCCCCGCGTTTCGCCCCGAGTTCACCGACGAAGCGCTCTACCTCGACCTCGCGTACAAGGCCGTTCGTCGCGAGTTCGACACGTTCGTCGCCGACATCGACAACGAGAACCTGAAGGACAAGCTCCGCACCGTCGTCGGCCACGCGGGGCTGTGATCCCGCTCACTCGACGGCGAACACCTCGTTGACGGTCGCCGCCGTCACCGCGCGCCGCAGCCACGAGCGAAGCGTCTCGAGGTCACGACACTGATCGATGCGCTCGACGTGTGCGCGGTTGAGCTCGAACCCCCGCGCAGCGAGCACCGTGCGCAGCGCGTCCGCTTCACCGCGGGCTTCACCGCGGGCTTCACCGCGCGCTTCTCCAAGCGCTTCACCTTCGGCCCGCGCTGCCGCAAGGATCTCGTCAGCTTCCCTCACCAGTTGCGCGTATCGCATGAGCCACTCCTCCGCGAACTGCGGATCGCCTGTCATCCGCGCGAGCTCGGGGCCCACTCGGACGAGCAACTTTGCAACGAACTCCCGCTCCCAGCAACGCTTGGACAACGCGCCGACGTCCTCGATCGCGCGCTGAAGATCGACGCCACGCGACATCAACCGCAGCAGCAGCGTCGAGCGTGACCGAGCGAGCTGCGCGAGCACGACGACCCTCGGTTCGCGGCGATGGGCACCGACGAACACGCCCTCGGGCCAGCCGCGGCGCCGCAGATTCCAGCAGTCCAAGACCGATCGAGCGACGCCGGGCGTCACGATCCACAGCAGCCGGTCGTCGCCGCGCTGCGCGCGATGCCACGATGCTCGCGCGCAACAGCGATCGACGTCGCGCTTCGAGATGTTCGACGAATACGCCTCGATGATGCACGACTCCGTGGCCATTCGCCCGAGCAGCCCGCGCGTTCGAAGCACCGAGCCGTCAGCCTTCGGATCGACCACCGCGTCCGAAAACATCTCGTCCGCGGAGACGCCTTCTTCCAGCGCAACATCGCAGTACGCGCCGAGCGTGGCGTCGATGATCGCCTTCGCGAGCGTGTCGAACGGAGCCTGCATCGCGGCCTGGCAACTTCACGGCGCGTGCCACGCAAGCATCTGCGGATTCTCAGCGAATTCGCAGCACGTATTCGCACGCCGCCATGGCGGTTCCATGGCGGCCGCCATGGCGAGCGCGCTCAGCCGCGCACTTGCCCGTCGCCCACCACGACGAACTTCTCTGCCGTGAGCTCGCGCAAGCCCATCGGTCCCCACGCGTGCATGCGCGAGGTCGAGATCCCGATCTCGGCGCCGAGGCCGAGCTCGCCGCCGTCGTTGAAGCGCGTGCTCGCGTTCCACAGCACGCACGAGGCCTCGACTTCGCGGAGGAAGCGCTCGGCTCGATCGCGGTCGCGCGTGACGATCGACGCGGTGTGCTCGCTGCCGTGCGTCGCGATGTGATCCATCGCTTCATCGAGCGAACGCACGACGCGCACCGCCAGCTCGAGCGCCAGGTACTCGGTGTCCCAATCGCGCTCGGTCGCGTCGATGCACTCGATCCCCGCCGCGCGCATCGCCCGCGCGCTCGCTTCGTCCGCGTGCAGAACAACGCCCGCGGCGCGCAGCTCCGCGGCGATCTTCACGAGCGTCCCGTCGCTCGCGTGCGACTCGTGAACGAGCAGCGTCTCCATCGCGTTGCACACGCCCGGTCGCTGCACCTTCGCGTTGCGCGCGATCGCCACGGCCATCGCCGCGTCCGCGCTCTCGTCCACGTACACATGGCAGATCCCCTGCCCGTGCCGGATCACCGGGACCTTCGCGCACTCGTCCACCATCGCCATCAAGCTCGCCCCGCCGCGCGGAATGCACAGGTCCACGCGCCCCGTCGCGCCGAGCAGCGCCGCCACGTGCTCGCGCCCCGCCTCGTGCACGAGCTGAACGCAGTCCGGCGAGAGCCCCGCCTCTTCGAGCCCCTCGCGCACCGCTCGCGCGAGCGCGCGATTCGAGCCGAGCGCCTCTTTTCCGCCGCGAAGGACCAGCGCGTTGCCGCTCTTCACGCAGAGCGCCGCGCACTCGACGGTCACGTTGGGCCGCGCTTCGTACACGACCGCGATCACCCCGAGCGCCACGCGCCGCTTGCTCACCCGCAGGCCGTTTGGACGCTCGCCCATCGAGCGCTCTTCGCCGAGCGGATCGGGCAGAGCCCGCACCTCGCGCACGCTCTTGGCGATCGCGCGAACGCGCCCCGCGTCGAGCGCGAGCCGATCGAGCATCGAGGCCGCGAGGTTGTTCTCTCGGGCGATTTGCATGTCGTCCGCGTTGGCCGCGAGGATGGCCATCTCGTGCCGCTCGATCGCCGTCGCGATGCGCTCGAGCGCCTCGTCGCGACGCGCGGTCGAGCTCTTGGCCAACGAGCGCCTCGCCGTCCGAGCGCGGCTCAGGATGTCGTCGATCACTGCGGTCATTGAATGTGTGTGCTCCAATTCAAATGCGGTTGCGATGAGAGGGCGCTCACCCAGGCAGTAGCACCAGGTCGTCGGCGTGCACGACCTCGTCGCCGAGGTGATAGCCGAGCGTGGGCTCGATTTCGGCCGTCTTTTTGCCGCGGATTTGCGCGAGCTCGTCCGAGCCATACGCGGTGATCCCGCGCGCGATCACGGCGCCGTCGAGCCGACTCACGTCGACGGCCTCGCCCTGGCCGAACTCTCCGCGCACCTCGGTGATGCCCGAGGGAAGCAGGCTCTTGCCCGCGACCACCGCGCGCGACGCTCCGTCATCCACCACGACGGTGCCCTTCGCGCGCAGCGTGTGCGCGATCCAATGCTTTCGACTCGCCATTCGCTCGACCGACGGAACAAAAAACGTCCCGACGTCCTCGCCCGCGAGCACCCGCGCGAGCACCCCGCGCTCGCGTCCCGGAGCGATCACCGCGCCCGCGCCGACGCTCGCCGCCGCCCGTCCTGCGCGCACCTTCGTGACCATTCCGCCCTTGCCACCAGAGCTCGTCCCCGTGCGAACAAACCCTTCTGCGCTCGAATCGTCCGCGCGCACCACGGGCACGCGAACATCACCGTCGAGCAGCGCCGGCGCGACCGAGAGCATCACCAGCAAGTCCGCGCCCACGAGGTTGGCGACCTGCGCCGAGAGCGCGTCGTTGTCTCCAAACGCGATCTCGTCCACCGAGACCGTGTCGTTCTCGTTGATCACCGCCACGGCCTTGCGACGTGAGAGCTCGGCGAGCGCGCGGCGCGCGTTGAGATAGCGCTTTCGATCCGCGAGGTCCGCGTGCGTCAGCAGCACCTGCGCGACCACTTTTTCGTGCGGACGAAACGCCTCTTGCCACAAGCGAATGAGCTCGCCCTGCCCCGCCGCGGCGCACGCTTGCAGCGCGTCCATGGTCTTGGGCCGCGCGGGATAGCCCAACGCGCCGACGCCGAGCGCGATCGCCCCCGAGGACACCACGATCACCTCGCGGCCCGACTGAATGAGCTGCGCACAGTCCGCAGCGATCCCGTCGAGCACCGCGCGATCGATGCGCCCCGCGGTGGTGAGCACACCTGTACCGATCTTCACTACCACGCGGCGCACGCCGCGCATCCACTGTTGACGGTCGTCCATGAGCGAGCGCGAAGGTACACTCCCCCGCTCAAGAATGAAGCTCCAGGGAAGACGCATCGCGTTCGTCGGCGCAGGAAACATGGCCGAGGCGCTCATCAAGGGACTCTGTCGCGCCGAGGGTGTCGGACCGTCGGCGATTTCAGCGGCCGATCGCCGCGCGGACCGCACGAAGTTTCTCGCGCAAAAGTACGGGATCACCACGACGACCGACAACGGCGCGTGCGTGCGCGAGGCGGACATCGTCGTGCTCTCGGTCAAGCCGCAGGTGATGGACTCCGTCGTTCCTGCGCTTCGACCGCACGTGCAGAAGGGCGCCCTGGTGCTCAGCGTCGCCGCGGGGATCACCACGCAAGCGATCGAGTCCATGCTCGAGCCCGAGTCGCGCGTCGTTCGCTCGATGCCCAACACCGCCGCGATGGTGGGCATGTCCGCGACCGCGATCGCCTCCGGCGCGTACGCGACGGAAGAAGACCTCGAGGTTGCGCGCGCCGTCTTCGAAGCGGTCGGCCGCGTGGTGGTCGTCGACGAGTATCACCTGGACGCCGTCACGGGCCTCTCGGGCTCGGGCCCTGCGTACATCTTCTTGATCATCGAGGCGCTCGCGGACGCGGGCGTAAAAGTGGGGCTCTCGCGCGAAATCGCCCTGCAATTGGCCGCGCAAACGCTCGCGGGCAGCGCGCACATGCTGCTCGAGACCGGCGAGCACCCGGGGCGCTTGAAGGATCAGGTCACCTCGCCCGGAGGCACGGCGATCGCGGGCCTCCACACGCTCGAAGCGGGCGGTCTGCGCACCACGCTCATCAACGCGGTCGAGGCCGCGACGCGCAGAGCGAAGGAGCTCGGCGATGCGCGGAAGTGAGGGAATCGCGCGCGAGTGGTACCACGTCGACAACGGCGACGGCTGGGACCTGGCGCTCTATCGCACGCACCACCCGACGAAGATCGACCGCTCCAAACGCCCGGTGTTCATCGTCCCGGGCTACGGGATGAACTCGTTTATCTTTCACTATCACCCGAGCGGACGATCGCTCGCGGCGACGCTCGCAGACCGCGGGCACGAGGTGTTCACCGTCGATCTGCGCGAGCAAGGGCGCGCGCGCAAGGTGACGCCCGGCAAGCAAGGCCGCTACGGCCTGAGCGAGCTGGCGCTGGTCGACTTCGCGAAGGCCATCGAAGCAGCGCGCGCGCACACCGTGGCAAAACACAGCGAAATTGATTTGTTGGGCGCATCGCTCGGCGGCACGATCACGATGCTCTACCGCACGCAGGCCAAGGACCCCGCGCCCGGTCGCGTGGTGCTCCTCGGCTCGCCCATTCGTTGGACCGGCGTTCACCCGCTGCTCAAGCTCTTGTTCGGATCGCCCTCGCTCGCGGGCGCGGTCGAGCTCAAAAAGACCCGCGCGCTCGCGGGCCTCGCGCTTCCCGTGGCGGCCAAGCTCGCTCCGTGGGCGCTCAAGATCTACATGAACACCGACGCGACGGACCTCACGCACTACAGCGAGATGGTCAACACCGTCGAAGACCCCTCGCGCTTCGTCAACAAAGAGATCGCGCAGTGGATCAAGACGCGCGACCTCGTCGTGAACGGGCGAAACCTCACGGACGACGTCGAGCGCTTCAGCGAGCCGCTCTGCACCATCTTCGCCAACGGCGACGGGATCGTCCCGAAAGAGACGGCGACGTTCGCGCACTATCACGCGAAGAGCCCGCGCAAGGTGCTCGTCGAAGCGGGCGATCGAGCGGTGCCGTACTCGCACGCGGACATGTTCATCGGTCGCGAGGCGTCGCGGCAGGTCTTCGATCCGCTCATCGCGTTTCTCGAAGAGGGGCGCTGAGCGTCTGCGACGCACACACAATCAAGCAGCGTGAAGATTCACTGACGCTTCACGGTTCGTCCCGAGCCTCGATCCGCGCCGCCACTGACGACACTCATATGCGATCGCGGCGCTTTGTCATCGATCGTCATGTTCACGCCACGAGCGCGCGGGGCACACTGCTCGAAGCGCTCGCGCGACGAAGGAGAAGCCGTCGCTCCCGAGCCAGATCCTACGACTCGTTGAAGGAGCACACTCGTGACCCACCCTCGCTCGCTTGTCTTCGTCGGCTCGCTCATCGCGCTGGCCGCTTGCAACAACCCTCCGCCCAACCCGCAGCCCGACGGCGCAGGCGGCGACGCCGCTGTGACGCCAGACGCGATGGACAACGACGGACACGTGGACATGGACGGGTCCATGACCGGCGACGCCGAGGCGGACGCGAGCACGCCTCCTGAGGACGGGGCGCGCTCGGAGGACTGGGGATTTCGCCCGAGGCCCAACGGCTTCGCGTTCGAGAACTACACGAACATGGACATGCCGACGAACCTCACGCCCGTCGAGATGCGCCGCGTGTTCGGTCCGCAGGTGTGTGAGGGCGGGGCGGCGATGGGCGCGTGCACGCTCGTCCCGCAAGCCGCGCAGTGGATGCAGCAGCAAAACGCCGGAATGAACGGCGGTCACTGCGAGGGCATGGCCGTGGTCGCGTCGCTGATGTTCTCGGGCGCGCTGCCGGTCAACATGTTCGGGATGGGGACCAACGCCGGCGACCTCGGCTTGATGGGCAACGACGCGCTTCAGCGCGAGATCGCCACGTGGTTCGTCACGCAGTCGACGCTTCCGATGCTCGAGCGCCGCAACCTCACGCCCTCGCAGGTCATCGACGAGCTGTCCCGCGATTTGTCCCGCGGACGCGCGTTCGGCGGGACGGTGCTCGGCATCTACAAGCGCGGCGGCGGCGGCGGTCACGCGATCACGCCGTACGCGCTGCGTCGCCCCAACGCGCAGACGGTCGAAGTGCTCTCGTACGACAACAACTACGCGAACGTCGAGCGCGTGCTCACGGTCAACCTCGCGACCAACACGTGGTCGTACAACGCGTCGACCAACCCGATGGAGCCGTCGTCGATGTACGAGGGCGACGCGATGACGTTCAACCTGACGTTGGCGGACATCGCGCCGCGCACGATGTTTCCGCACGCGTGCACGTTCTGCGGAGACACCGCGATGGACGGCGGCGGAATGCGCGCGGTGCAGGTCTCTCTGCGCGGCGCCGCGGACCTCTCGATCAGCGACGGAATGGGCCACACCACGGGCTACGACTCGTCCGGCAACGAGGTCAACACGATCCCCGGCGCGACGCTGCAGCGCAGCCGCAGCGCGAGCCTGTACACCGACAGCCCCGAGCCGACGTACACCGTCCCGCGCGCCACGCCGCTCACGATCACGCTCGACGGGACGCGGCTCGCCGGCGCCGAGCCCTCGGACGTGCTCGTCACGGGCCCGGGGTACTCGCTCGGCGTCGAGGGCGTCTCGCTCGATCCCATGCAGCGCGACACGATCGTCGTGCAGCCCGGCGCGCCGGACATCCTGTACCGCACGACGGGGAGCGAGACGCCGACGATCGTCCTTGCGTTTCAGCAGGCGGGCGCGGACTACACGATCGAGCTGAGAAGCACTGCGATGACCGCGGGTCAGGTGCTGCACATCCAGCTCGACCTCGCGATGCAGCGCGCGCGCGTCAGCTTCGACGGGAGCACTTCGGCGCCGGCCTTCACCCTGTACATGGACCGCGTGAGCGAGAGCGGAACGGTGAACTTCGCGCACGCCGGCGTGAGCGCGACGAGCTCGTCGGTGCTGTACGTCAACTTCGGATCGTGGGGCGGCAACAGCATGCCGCTCAGCCTCGGCGTCGACACGAACGGCGACGGGACGATCGATCGCACAGACACCCTCACCGACGAGTCGTGAGCACAGCGCTCGCGCGCGGAGGGGCGGCGCGATAGCACCACGCCCGCGACCGCGCACGGCGCGGGGAATCATCGCGCTGCACTTGCGCGACGCCGATCGAGCGTCACGCTGTGCAATGCGATGAACAACTCTTCTCGTGACGAGTCCGAGCACGGCGCCGTGCTCAAGATCGAAGAGACGCCCAGGCCGCACGCGACGCTGCTCGCGCGCGGCGCGGTGAGCCTCCCTGACGTCCGAGACGCCCTTCGCGCCTTGGAGCTCGCGCGTGTCGAGCGCCCTTCGCTCGACGTGTTGGTGATCGACGCGATCGACGTGACGCGCTTCGGCCGAGGCGCGGTGGTCGAGATCGCTCGCTGGATTCCGCGCCACGGGACGCGGCTCGAGCGAGTGATCCTCGTGTCGTCCTCGAACCAGCTCCGAACGTCGGTGCAGGCGTTGGCCGCGTGCGCGCCGCACGTGAAGGTGTTTTGCACCGAGTCCCGAGAGAGCGCGCTCTCGCTGATCGACAGCGAGCGGCTCTCGCTCACGGGTTGATGTCGGGCGCGTTGCGATGATCCGTCGCCCGTGAGCGCGCGATCGAGCTCGTCGCGAATCGTCGCAACACCCGCGGCGCGCGGCGCTACCATCTTCGCCCATGCGCCTCGCTCCCGTGTTGTTCGCTTCGTCGCTCGCGCTCTCGCTCGCGTCCGCTGAGCGCAGCGCCTCGGCTCAGTCGTGCACGATGAACCGGCGCATCGCCGCGCGCGTCTCTGCAGCGCTGCGCCCGAGCGCGCCGGCGTGGGCGCGACCGCTGCTCACGCCGCCGCTCGTGTTGCAGTACGAGCGAGAGAACCTTCGGCCCTTCACGTTCTTGCTCGGCTACGCGCTGTTGCCCGTCGAGCGGCTCGGGATTCGCGGCGCTCCGCCGTTCAGCGCCGCGGTGGTCGTGCGCTGCCGCGACGCGCAAGCGCAGGTGATCACGGACCCGATCGCGTGGGCCAACGAGCGCGCTCGAGAGCTCCGACTGACCGTGGGCAACGCCGAGGTCGCCGCGGGGCTCGCCGCCGAGGTGATCTCGCTGCAAGCGGGACGACGCCCAGACGCGGCCAACGCGACGCGCGCCGCAGGATCTTCGACCTTTCGTGTGACCGTCTCGCTCGCGCCCAGGCAAGGCGAGACGCAATCGCAGACCATCCTGCTCGACGTCGAGCGGGACGGGACGATGCGACGGGCCAACTGACCGAAGGCTGAACATCGGGCCAGCGAGCAATGGACTGTTCGCGCCGAGCCCGAGGAGGGGGAGGTGCGCGGTGCATTCAGTAGAGCTATGATCGCCCGGTTGGTGAGGTTCCCCGCCTCGGTAGCCAACGCAGGAAGGGTTCGATCGATGACGAAGGCTCTCTCTGTGACCGCGCGCAGCTCGTTGATGGCGCTGCTCGCCGCAGGCGCGATCGCCGCGTGCAACCGCACGGATCACGCCGCGCCGCGCCCGACGCAAGCCGCGCTCAGCACTGCGCTTCCGTCGGTGAGCGCCTCGGCGACGCCGGCCGAGCTCGAAGCACGCCGACACGCGCAAGCCTCCGAGCAGGCGCCCACGATGCAAATGCAGGGCGGATCGCTCGCCGTCCGCTCCGATGAAGATCACGTCGACGCGCACAGCACGCGCGTTCGCGACGGATACGCGGTGAGCTGGGGCGACAAGGCCCATCAGCGCGCGTTCATGTTGCTCACCGACGCGCAGGGCGAAGTTCGCGGGACGCCCGCGCTCGTTCGTCAGGCGGTGAGCGAAGAAGAAGAGGTCTATCCCCCCGACGTGGTCGCCACGGGCAACGGGTTCGCCGTCGCGTGGACCGACCCGAGCAACGGGCGCGTTCGCTTCGCCAGGCTCGACGCCAACCGACGCCCCGTCGGCCGCGCCAGCATCGTGCACGACGGACTCGAGTCCCCGCGCGTCGCGCGCATCGCCTCGGGCAACAACGAGCACGGCGTGGCGGTGCAGCTCGATCAAGGCGTCTATTTCGCCCGCGTTTCTTCAGACGGAACGCGCATCGGCGAAGGCGCCCTCCTCGCCGAAGAGACCGCCATCACCGCGATCGACCGCGTTCAGGCCACGCCCTCGGGCTACGAAGTGAGCTGGCGCGAGTCCTCGGGCGCCGTTCGTACGGCCACCGTCGCGCGCGACGGCCGCGTCGCGCTGCGAACGCTCTCGGACCCGAGCCGCGTCGCGATGCGCTGAGCCGGGCGCTCGTCGGGCGCTCGCTGCTTCTTTGGGGGAACAGTTGGTGGATGCAGGGCGGACATCGACCCTACGGTCCACTCGCACGGGCACAGGCCGAACACCATGCAGTCCATGGTGGTTTGTTCGCGCGTTTCGCGGTATGCGACTCGCGAACGGACTGAGCCACGGACGCAGAGACCGCGCGCCAACCGCAGACAAGCAGCCATGAGCACCACTTCTGAAGCCGAGACCGCCGCCGCCACCGCCAACAACTCGTCGCTGCTCAGCCAGCGCGTGGGATCGTTTCTCGCGTTCGCGCCGCTCGCAGTGTGGACGACGTGGCACCTGTACTCGAACCTCTCGGCGTTTCAGGGGCCCCAAGCGTGGGAGTCGAGCGTCACCGCCGCGCGCGCGCCGCTCGTCGAGCTGATCACCAGCACGATCGTGCTGCTCCCGCTCGTGATTCACACGGTGTGGGGCTTCCGTCGCTTGCGCATGGTGAAGTTCAACAACAGCACGTACTCGACGTTCGACAACTTCAAGTTCTTGCTGCAGCGATTGAGCGCGATCGGCGTGTTCTTGTTTCTCATCGCCCACATCGCCAAGGCGCGCATTCAGCCGCTGGTGCAGCACGGGCACCACGAGACGTTCGCGGACATCTCGTACCAAATGAACCACCACATGCCGACGCTGATCGTGTACCTGCTCGGCGTGCTCGGCGTCGCCTACCACCTCGCGAACGGCCTGGCGACCGGCGGCCTCACCTGGGGCTACGCCGCCACCGACAAAGCGCGCGACCGCGTGAAGAACATCTCGTACTTGTTCTTCGTGCTGCTGCTCGGAATGGGCTGGGGCTCGATCTTCGCCCTCGCCAACGCCGGCGACAACCCGCGTCGGATGGATCCGCACTACTCCGCGCCGTCCATCCCTGCAGAGACCGCGCGCTGAGCGCGATCGACGTTCAGGACAACGGGGGACCGAGAGGGGATTTGGGGGGAAGCCATCGCAGCGCGCGGCGTGTAGCATCGCCGGCGCGATGCGCTCTTTCTTCAGCAGTCGCGCGACGCTCGTCGCGACCGCGGTCGTCGCGATTTCGTCAGCGTATTCATTGACGGTTCGCGCTGACTCTCCGCCGAGGCTGCTGCGCTCACCCGCGGTCGAAGCGCCCGCGGACCTGCCCTCGGGCAGCGCGGTGCTGCTCGAAGTCGACGTCGACGAGCTCGGTCACGTCGCCGGATCGCGCGTCGTCGAAGGAGTGCGCGACGACGTCGATGCGCTCGTTCTCGAAGCGAGCCGCGCGATGACCTTCGCGCCCGCCGAGCAAGGCGGACGCCCCGTGCGCGTGCGCATCCGATTTCGCTATCGACTGCGCCCGGCGGCGAGCGCCGCCGCGCAGAGCAACGCCGCGCAGAGCGCTGGGCCGACGTTCGATCCGCAGCGGCCCATTCCAGAGAACCCGTTTGGTCCAGAGCCGACACCGCAGCGCCCGCGCGCGCGACCACCGCGCCCCGCGACGGCGCGCCCCCGTCGTGAAGCGAGCGAAGGGATCACGGTGCGCGGCGCGCGACCGGAGCCGGGCGCCGCGACGCGCATGACCTTTCGCGCCGAAGAGCTGACCACCGTGCCGGGGACCTTCGGCGAGCCCACGCGCGTGGTCGCCACGCTGCCCGGCGTCGCGCGAACGCCCTTCGGCTTGGGCTTCTTCGTCGTGCGTGGAGCGTCCTTCGAGAACACCGGGTTCTTCATCGACGGCTACCCGGTGTTGATCCTCTATCACCTCGCGGCCGGGCCCGCGGTGATCTCGTCGCGGCTCGTCGGGCAGCTCGATTTCTATCCCGGCGGATACCCGCTGCAGTTCGGTCGATTCTCAGCGGGAGTGATCTCGCTCGAGACCGCGGCGCCTCCGACGGATCGCCCGCGAGCCGAGCTCGAGATCGACATCTTTCGCGCGAGCGCGATCGGCGTGCTGCCGTTCGCTCGCGGACGAGGCTCGGTCTCGCTCGCTGCGCGACGCTCGTACTACGACTTGATGCTCCCGCTCGTGCAGCCGGGGGTGAACGTGAACTTCGGCGACGCGCAAATCCGCGGCGACTACCGCATCACGGATCGACTGCGCGCGAGCTTGTTCGGCTTCGTCTCGTCGGACACGTTCGACCGCACCGAGGCGACGGGCGTGGGCGCCACCGCGGCGAGCGCGCGCGACGCGCTCAAGTACGACTTCGGTCGGCTCATCGCTCGGCTCGACTACAACGACCGCGACGTGAGCGCGCACTGGAGCGGGATGCTCGGCTTCGATCGCACAGGGATTTTGCAGGTCGATCCGGGGCGTCCCGATCGCGGGATCACCGCGCACGGCGCGGCGCTCGGCACCCGCGCGTACCTGCGATGGAAGAGCGGGAGCGTCGCGACCACGACCGTCGGCGTCGACGCGCTCGGCTACGACTACACGCTCGACCTGGATTACTCTTCGCCGCCTGGGTTCGCCGCGGTGCCGCCTCCGCAGTCGAACAACTTCGTCGTGCGGATTCAAACGGGCGTCGCGCAGCTCGGCGTGGCGGGCTGGGTCGAAGAGATCCTTCGCCTGCCCAAGGTCGAGATCACCGCGGGAACGCGCGTCGAAATCCTCGCGTACCAGGGCAACCGCCACGTCGTCGCCGACCCGCGCACGGTGATCCGCGTCCGGCCCATCGACGGGCTCACGTTGATCGGCTCGACGGGGCTCTTTCATCAAGCGCCGCCGGTGTTCGCGATCATTCCGCAGGTGGGCTCGCCGAACCTGCTGCCGCAGCGCGCGTGGCAATCGAGCGTCGGGGCCGAGATCGACCTGCCGCTCAACCTCGAGCTGCGGCTCACAGGCTTCTTCAATCGACTGTGGCAGCTCCCGCGCGCCTCGTATCAATACGTCGAAGGACAAGGGCAAGGGGCGATGCGCGCGCGCGCGCTCAGCGACGGCGAGGGCCGCGCGTTTGGGCTCGAAGTGCAGCTGCGACGCAAGATCGCGCAGGGGATCTACGGCTGGCTCTCGTACACGCTCTCGCGCTCGGAGCGCTTCATCGGCGACGGACGGGTGGTTCCGTTCACCTACGATCAGACGCACATCTTGAACCTCGCAGCGTCGTGGGACATCGGCAATCGCCTGCGATTGGGCGCGCGATTTCAGCTCGCGACCGGCGCGCCGACCTCGCTCGTCAACTGCTCGAACTGGACCTCGATGCCGACCAACTCGACCTGCGGCGTGTACGACGCCGACGTCGACGGATATCGCCCGCAGTACATCTCCGAGGCCGATCGGCTGCCCACGTACCACCAGCTCGACGTCCGCGCGGACTACAAGTTCATGCTCGGCCCCCTGCAAATGTCCACGTATCTAGACATCCTCAACGTCTACTACGCGCGCACCGCAGAGAGCTGGGTGTACCAGTACGACTACACCGATCGAAGGCCGAGGCCTGGCCTGCCCATCCTGCCCACCATCGGAATCCGAGGTGAGCTGTGACCGCCTTGCACCGTCGCTTCGCGAGCGCGCTGCCTGCTATCTTGATTGTGTGTGCTGGCTGCGACGAGAAGCCCCTCGAGCCTCGGCACAAGGTGACCGGGCCGCGCGTGCTCGCGATCATCGCCGAGCCTCCGGAGATTCGTCCCGGGCAGAGCACGGAGGTGCGCGTGATCACCGGCGGGATGACGGTCGAGCCCGAGTTCACCTGGTATGTGTGCGCGCGGGCTGAAGCGACGACGACCTTCGTCGCACAGAGCACCTTCGGACAAGCCGAGCCCAACGACGGGTGCTTCGGCGACGCGGGGGCTGCGACCGTGCGGCTTCCGTTCACGGGGCCCACGGCGCTCATCGCGACGCCTGCGAATTTGCTGCAGCAAATCGCAGCGCTGCAAGCGGTGTACGGGAGCAACATCTCTGCGCAGCGGCTGCTCGCGATCGCGCGAACCGCGGGGCTCCCGATCACCGTCGCCGTCGAAGTGCGGCACAACGACCCGGGGACGGACGGCGGGCAGCCGCGCAACACCGTCCTTCGCGCGCTCAAGCGCATCGTCGTGATCGACCGCGATGATCGCAACGAGAACCCTCCTCCGCCGTCGTTTCGCTTTGGCGTCGATCGCGATGGAGGCGCGGGCGTGGCGATGCGCTACGTGCGCGACGGAGACGACGAGCGCTGCGAGCCCGACGACGGATCGGGCGCGCTCGTGGTGCGGCCAGGGACCGTGGTCGAGCTCGCGCCGAGCCCCACCGAGCAGCCGTGGCTGCAGACCTACACCGTGCTCGACACGTACGGGCAGCCGTCGCAGCAGACAGAGACCGCGTTCTATTCGTTCTACTCGACGGGGGGCGCGTACTACGACGATCGCACGAGAATTCCCACGCGAAACACGAAGTGGGAGGCGCCGTTGCGCCTCGGTCCCATCACGCACTGGCTCGTCGTTCGCGACGGCCGCGGCGGGACGAGCGCCTGTCGATACACGGTCACCGTCAGCGCCGACGCGGGCCCGCTCTCGCATCGCGACGCGTCGATCGCACGCGAGGCCAGCGCGAGCGAACAGGACGCGGCGAACCCGCGCGACGCCAGCGATTCGAGCGCGATGGACGCGAGCATCGACGCAGCGCGGTGAGCCTCGCGCGGCTTGCCGGCGCGCGTGCGACGTGAGAAGAGTCCGCGTTTGCAACGAATGGAGGACTTTGCTGTGACGAACTCGCGACTGACTTCTCGTGCGCTCAACGGTCTGTGGCTGCCGTGCGTGGCGCTCTTGGCTGCGGCGTGTGGCCCCTCGACGCCGATGCCGGACGCGTCGAACAACGACGGATCGATGTCGATGCCCGACGCGTCGGGCGACGCTCAACCGGACGCCGCTGCGCAGCCGCGCGTCTGTGACATGGCGAACATCGTGAACCTGTCGATGGCGGGGATGCGCATGGGCGCGACCACGCGCTACACGGGCACGACGGCGAGCGCGGCGAGCAACGCGATGATCTCGATCCCCGCCAACTGCATCGGCGGCGGCATGGCGATCCGTCAGGTCGCGCACACGTACACCGTGCAGAACATGGGCTTTTTGCGCGTGAGCACGGCCAACGCGGGAACGCCGTCGGGCATGGGCGGCCACGACACCGTCGTGTGGGTGCAGGATCGCTGCGACACGCGCGGGACGATGTCCTTCGGCTGCAACGACGACGCCCCGGGCGGAGTCGCTTCGACGGTGGTCACCAACCGATTGGTGATGGCCGGCCAGACCGTGACGATCATCGTCGCGACGCTGGCGATGGCGGCGGGCGGAGAAGGCCAGCCGTACGAGCTCTCGGTGGAAGAAGTCGCTCCGGTGATGATGGGCGGCGAGTGCAACCCGAGCGGAGACAACCTCTGCGCGACGGGGCTTTCGTGCGTGGGCAACGCGCAGATCGGCCGCTGCGTGGCCAACGGATCGCTCGGCGCTACGTGCCGCGAGGGCAACATGTGCGACGCGCCGCTCGAGTGCATCGAGGTGCAGCAGAACGCGTTTCGTTGCTTCAACCGCGCGCCGATGGGCGGCGCGTGCAACTCGGTCACGCTGTGCCCGGACACGGCGGACTGCCTGCCGGACAGCATGATGCCGCGCGCCACGCAGGACGGCCGTTGCCGCGAGCGCGGCGCCGAAGGCGGGCTGTGCGGCGGAAGCACCATGGCCACGTGCGTGATGGGCACGGCGTGCACCGGCACGGACATGGCCGTCGGAACGTGCGTGCGCGACGTGATGATGGGCGCCGCGTGTGACCCCACGGGGATCAGCACCCGCTGCCCCATGGGCGCGAGCTGCGCTGCGGCGATGACGGGCTACACGTGCCAGGCCAACGGCTCGGCCGCGGGCACGACGTGCACCGACGCGGCGCCGCGCTGCTCGGGCATGGGCCTGGCGTGCTCGACGATGATGGGCGCGGGCGTGTGCCGCACGACCGCCGCGATGGCCGGCGCGATGTGCGATCCGCGCTTCGGCTCGATCACGTGCGCGGGCATGGAAGCGTGCTCGGCCAACGGTGACGGCGTGGGAACGTGCCGCGCCGCGGTCGCCGAGGGCATGGCCGACAACAACTCGCCGATGATGGCTGAAGCGGCGCGCCCGCTCCCGCTGGTGATCCGCGGATCGCTCGCCGCGAGCGACCTCGACTGCTTCAACGTCACGCTCGCTGCGAACAGCGGGATCGTCGCGCAGCTGAGCGACGGCGCTGGTGGCTGCCCCGCGGGCGGCGACTCGGTGCTGTTCTTGATCGACTCGATGGGCCGCACGGTGGCGACCAACGACGACTCGACCAACCTGTGCTCGTACCTCGACACGCGCGACAACGCGTTTACGCGCATGTTGCCCGCGGGCACGTACTCGGTCTGCGTCCGCAACTACAACACCATGAGCATGTTCGCGTCGTACGTGCTCAGCGTGAACGCCGCTGCGCCGCGCATGTGATCGCAGCCGCGCGGCGGTGATCGAGGGGAGAGCGCCACCGTCGCCGTTGCGATCACCGACTCGAGGGGCTCACCGCAGCACGGCCCCTTTCGCGTCGCTCAGTCGAGCGCCGTCAATCGAGCGGCTCGCGATACGCGCCTTGCTTCTCGCGCTCGGTCGCGGTCGAGCCGCGCAGGGCGATCAGCCGCAAGAGCGCGGGCAGGAGCACCATGCCGAGCGCGGTGCTCGAGGCCAGGCCGCCGATCACCACCGTGGCGAGCGGGCGCTGCACTTCGCTTCCCGCGCTGGTCGAGATGGCCATCGGCGCGAAGCCGAGCGCCGCGACGAGCGCGGTGAGCAACAACGGCTGAAGCACCGCGGAAGCGCCCTCTGCGATCGCGCGCTCGGGCGGCGCCCCTTCGTCGCTGCGACGGCGGATCTCGCTGGCCATCACCACTCCGTTGAGCACCGCGATGCCCATGAGCGCGATGAAGCCCACCGCCGCGGGGAGGCTGAACGAGAGCGATCGGAGCTTGAGCGCGAGCACGCCTCCGCCGAGCGCGAAGGGGACGCACGAGAACACCGCGAGCGCGTACCGCACGTTGCCGAACATCGCGAAGAGCATCACGACGATGATGAGCAGCGCCGCGGGCACGACGATGGCGAGCCGCGCCTGCGCTCGCGCGAAGTTCTCGAACTGCCCTGCCCACTCGATGTGGTAGCCCGCGGGCAAGGTCACTTCTGAGCGCACGCGGGACTGCGCCTCGGCGACCCACGAGACCAGGTCACGCCCTCGGAGGTTGACCTCGACGCGAAGCCTGCGACGCATGGACTCTCGCGAGATTTGCGACGGGCCGTCGTCGTCCTCCACGCGCGCGAGCTGCGCGAGCGGAACGAGGCGACCGTCGTTGGCTCCGATCGGGATGTTCTCGAGCTGCTCGCGGCTGTCGGCGCCGCCGATGCGGACGCGAAGATCGAAGCGGCGGTGGCCTTCGAACATCGTTCCGACGGCGCGGCCTTGTCGCAGGGACTCGACGGCGGCGAGGACGTCGGCGCTGTCGATTCCGTACCGCGCGAGCCTGCGACGATCGACGCGCACCTGGCGCATCGGCAGTCCGAGCACGCGCTCGACACGAACGTCACCCGCGCCGGACACCGAGCGCGCTACCTGACCGATGCGATTCGCGATGTCCGTGAGCGCGCGCAGGTCGTCTCCGTACAGGTTGATCGCGACGTCCGCGCGAGAGCCCGAGAGCAGCTCGTTGGAGCGGTCTTCGATGGGCTGCGAGACCGACGCGAACGTGCTCGGGACCTGTCGATGAATCGCCGCGGTGATCGCCTCGGAGAGGCCGTCGAGGTCGCGCGCGGAGGTCCATTGCTCCTTGGGTTTCAAGCGGCAGAAGATCTCGGTGCTGTCGATGCCCACTGGATCGGTGGCGACCTCGGCGCGGCCCGTGAGCGCGAGCGCGGTGCGCACCTCCGGAAACTGTCGAAGCACTCGCTCGGTCTCGAGGTCGAGTCGCCTCGCCTCGCTCACGCTGATCGACGGAACGCGGCGAACGCCCACCACGATGTCGCCCTCGTCGATGCGCGGGACGAAATCCGCGCCCAACGTCGCGGCGAGCGGCAGCACCACCGCTGCGCCAGCGAGCGAGAGGAGCACGACGGTCCACGGCCGCTTCACCAGCCGCTCGACCAAGCGACGATACGGCGCCTCCAAGCGCTGCAGCGGCCCGTGGTGCGCCTTCGTCGGATCCTTCGGGGGCTTCAAGAACGTCACGGCGCCCGCAGGAAACACCACCAGCGCGAACACCACGCTCCCGGCCAACGCGAGGCCCATCGTCGTGGCCATCGGGCGAAACATCTTGCCCTCGACGCCCTCGAGCGAGAGCAGCGGGAGGTACACGAGCAGGATGATCGCGACCGAGAAGACCACCGGGCGAGCGACGCGACGAACGGCGTCCGCCACCGCGTCGCGATAGCTTCCGCTCTGCGTCGCGCGCACGGACATCACCGCGATCGCAGCCTCGAGCATCACGATCGGGCCATCCACGAGGAAGCCGAAATCAATGGCCCCGAGCGACATCAAGCTCCCTGTGACGCCGAGCGCGTGCATCCCGAACACCGCGATCGCCATCGAGAACGGGATGCCCAGCGTGACCAAAATGCTCCCGCGCACGCTGCCGAGAAACACCAAGATCACCAGCGCCACGAGGATGGCCCCTTCGGCGAGGTTCTTCGCCACCGTGCTCAACGTGCGGTCGATGAAGTCCTTGCGATCATAGACGACCTCGACGCGCACTCCGCGGGGCAGCGCGGCGCGCACCTCCGCCATCGCGCTGTGCACTCGCTGCACGACGTCGCGCGAGTTCTGCCCGTACAACATCAGCACCACGCCCGTGACCGCCTCGCCCTCACCGTCGCGCGTCACCACGCCCTGCGCGAGCGCCGAGCCGATCCGCACCTCGGCGATGTGCCGCACGAGCACCGGCGTTCCGTCGCCGCGGTCCGTCGAGACCACGACCGAGCCGATGTCTTCGAGCGTCCGCAGCTGCGCGTCGCCGCGGATCACGTACTGCTCCGGTCCGCGCTCGATGTAGCCGCCGCCCGTCGCCGCGTTGTTGCGCTCGAGCGCGTCGAGGACGCGGCCGAGCGTGAGCTGATGCGCCGCGAGCCGCGCTGGGTTCACCACGACCTCGTACTGCTTCTTCGCGCCTCCGAACGAGTTGACCTCGATCACCCCAGAGACGCGGCGCAGCCGCGGAGCGACGTCCCAATCGAGGATCGTTCGCAGCTCCATGCTCGAGTGCGTCTCGGACCGCAGGACGAAGTAGTAGATCTCGCCGAGGCCCGTGCTGACCGGGGCCATCGCGGGCCGCGCGATGGCACGCGGAATATCCGCTTCGATGTCGCGCAGCCGCTCCATCACGAGCTGCCGGGCGAACCACAGGTCCATCCCGTCTTCGAACACCACGGTCACCGCCGAGAGCCCGCCGCGCGTGACGCTGCGGACCTCTTGCAAGCGAGGGATTCCGTTGAGCCCCGTCTCGACTGGCACGGTGACGTAGCGCTCCATCTCTTCAGCGCTCAACCCGGGCGCGTCCGTGAGCACCTGCACTTGCGTGTTGGTCACGTCCGGGACCGCGTCGATCGGCAGCTTCGCCGCGGCGATCGCGCCGACGATCAGCACGAACGCCGCGAACACCAGCACCGCCACGCGCTTCGAAATGCTCCAGCGCACGATCGCGTCCAACATCAACGCACCTCCGAGCCGCGCGCGCTCATCGCAAGAGCTCGCTCTTCACCGCGAACGCACCTTCGACGACGACCCGATCGCCGTCGCTCAGCCCGCGAGAAATCTCGACGTGGTCTCCGTCGGTGTGGCCGAGCTCGACGCTGCGCGGCTCGTATTCGTTCGCCGCGACCTCGACGAACACCGCGGGCCTGCCGTCGAGCTGCAGCACCGAGCTTCGAGCGATCGTGAGCGCGACGCGCGCCGCCCCTGCATCGCCGCCAGCAGAGCTCCCGTCGAGCCGCAGCCTCGCGTTGACGAACATCCCAGGACGGAGCACGAGCTCGGGGTTCGGAACGATCACGCGCACAGGCGCGGTTCGCGAGTCGCGATCCACCACGGGCCCGATGTGATCGACGAGCCCCACGAACGTGTGCCCCTGCGCGGAGTCCGTCGTGATCTCGGTCCGATCGCGCACGCGCACGCGACCGAGGTCCTTCTCGAAGACCTCGAGCTCGACCCACAAGAGACGCAGGTCTGCGATGCGCGCGACAGTGTCTGTACGATCGACGCTCTCGCCGAGCAGCGCCGGCCGATCGATCACCCACCCTTCGATCGGCGAGCGCAGCGTGACTCCGCGCCCCGCGGCGACGTCTCCATCGCGCACGCCCATCGCGCTCAACCGCGAACGAGCGCCGCGCAGCTCGGCGGCGATCGAGTCTCGCTCGGCCCGCGCTTGCTCTTGGTCTCGCGCGGTCGCGAGGCGCTCTCGCGCGAGCCGCTCGGTGCGCGAGGCCTCCGCGCGCGCGGCGATCGAGCGCGCCGTGGCCGAGAGGTACTGCGCCGTCGCCTCGCCGAGCTCGGCGCTCTCGACCTCGGCGATCGGGTCACCCGCGCGGACGCGATCGCCCGCGCGAACAAATACCCTGGTGATTCGCCCACCGATGCGCGCGCCGACCTCAGCGAGCTTGTCCCGATCGAACTCGACGGTCCCGACCAGATCGAGCGACGGGAGCATCGGACGCGAGGCGGCGCGCTCGACGCGAACGCCCGCTCGACGCGCGAGCTCTTCGGGCAAGCGCACGCGACGCGCGCTCGGGGCGCGCTCGGGCGCGCGAGAGACCGTCGGAGGAGCGACGGCGCGCGAGGGCAGCGCGTAGCGACCGAGGCCGAACGCGACCAGCGCGGCGAGCAGCGTCGAGACCACAGTGCTGGGCGAGAGCTGTTTCATCAGAGGGTCGTTTCTGCCTGTGTGTTTCAGAGGCCGCCGACGGCGCGCTCGAGCGTGAAGCGCGCGCGCAGCGCTTCGAGCCGCGCGTCGACGAGTCGCAGCCGCAGCGTCGAGAGCTCGCGGCGCGCCGTGAGCACGCGAAAGGTGTCGACCGCGCCCTGGTCGAACAGCAGCTCGGTCGCGCGCACCGCTGCCTCTGCCGCGGGGATCGCCCGCTGCGTCAGCGCGTCGAGCGCGCGCACGCGCTGCACGAGGGCGTCGTACGCGCCGACCGCCTCACGCGCGGCAGAGTCCCGCGCGAGCTCAGCGCGCGCGCGAAGCGCCACGGACTCAGCGATGGACACAGAGACCTCTCCTTGCGCGCGACGGACGAGCGGCAGCGTGCTGTTGAACGAGAGGCCGAACGAGGACTGCTGATAGCCCTGCCACTCGAACTCTGCCGCGACGACGAGCGGGTCGACCGCCGAGGCGCGGGCGCGCTGCGCTTGCGCGACGGCGCGGCTCGCTCCCGCTTCGAGCCAGCGGCGCTCGGGGCGCTGCTCCGCTGCGCGCTGCGCGATTTGCTCGCGGGTCAGGTCGGGCACGGTGATCGCGGCGGCGCTCGCGGCGCGCACGCTCTCGGTGGGACTCAGTCCGAGCGCGTCTCGAAAGCGCGCTTCGCACTCGGCGCGAGCGCGACGCGCGTCGGCCACGTCGGCTTCGGTCACCGCGAGGTCGCGCAGCGCGAGCGAGAGCTCGAGCTCGGTGGCGGCGCGCTCGCGTTCGCGCGCGGCGAGGCGATCGGCGAGCGTCTGCGCGTTGCGGGCGAGAGACTCGGTCACCTCGACGCGTTCTTGCGCAAGCGAGAGGCACGCCCACGCGTCGAGCGCGCGAAACCGCGCGTCGAGCACCGCGACGTCCAACCCGTGATGCGCTTCGCGCACGGTCCAACGCGCCTCACGAGACGCCGCGCCGACGCGATCGCTGAGATCAATGGGCAACCCAGCGAGGACGCCGATCGTCGCCGCAGGGACGTCGGGCAACCCGACCATCAGGCGAAGCGAGACGATCGGGTTTCCGACCCGTGGAACCGCGGCAAACGCCCGTGTCGCCTCGGCGCTCGCGACCGTCCACCGCGCGCTCTGCACCGATGGCGAGGCGCGAACCGCGAACTGCGCCGCGTCTTGCGCGCTCCACAGCCGTTGCGCCCAGGCCGAGTTCGAGACGAACAGCAGCGTAAGCAATAACACCCCAAACAGCCGTGAGCTGGAGAGTGCACCACGCGTGTGTGAGCGTTGATGTTCCATGGGATTGATGGCGTTGCAGCGAGTGCAGGCGCGGCGGCCTGCGCAGGCAACGCGTCAACAAGCCCCAGGTATAGCGAGGCAATATTGCTCATGCATGCGGAAAATTGTCACAACGACACTTTCCGCGTCGACCGTGGCGAAATCGCCCGAAAACACCCAGCCCAGACGCTCGTCGAGCGACCCGGGCATCCCTGCGCCGAGCGCTTCGCGACCGCTGCCTGCGGCGCGATGCCCCCTCCGTTGTCCCCCCTCTCGTCACGCTGCGCGGTCAGTTCACCACTTGCGCCCGCGGCGGGAGCGGCAGCGCCAAGGCGCGCACCAGCTCGAGCGCCGCGACGATCCGCGCGTCATCGAGCTCGGCCGGAGAGAACGGAACCGTGAGCTCCATCACACCAGGCCCCGCGTTCAAGTGCGCCGGGCCGAGCGCGAGCAACGCCTGTCGCGCCGCGCGCGAGATCGTCTGAAACGCATCCACAGCGTCGTCCGCGTGCAGCGTGTAGACGAAGTCGAAGTCCTCGTCTCCCGTCGGAACCGTGTGCACGAAGCCGCCCGCGACGGGCTTCTCTGCAGGCGCCACGCAGAGCCTCACCGCGTGCTGCGGAAGGTCCGCGCGGATGCCCCACCAGCGATCCTTGCTGTCGCCGATCGCGCGCAGCCCGAACCACACCGGCGTCCCGTCGAGCACGCCGTGCAGCGCGAAGCCGTAGGTGCTCTTTCGCACGAGGCGAAGGCCCGTACGGCGCGCGATGTCCGTCCATTGCTGCTCGACGAGCTGTGATTCTTTGTCTGCTTCGAGGGCTTGCGCGCGGTCGACGTTGCGCTGGTACGCGACTCCTCCGAGCAGGAGCAGAGCGAACGCAGCGAGCACCATGAGCGCTACCAGTTCGATGGGCATGGCAGAGTCAATTACTAGCTCAAGTGAACACCGCGCGGTACGCGCCCGATTCGACGAACAGCCGAACGAGCTCTCCGTCGAGCGCCCCGTCCTTCACTTCAGCGTGCAAAATGTCTAGCGCGCGCTCGATCGGGACGGCCTTCTTGTACGGACGATCGCTGGCCGTCAGGGCGTCGAAGATGTCCGCGATCGCCATGATTCTGGAGCCTACCGGGATGTCCTCCCCCTTCAGCCCGCGGGGATAACCGCGGCCGTTGAGCTTCTCGTGGTGGCATCCGGCGATTTGGGGGACGAGGGCGAACGTCTTTCCCCAGGGGATTCGCGAGAGAAACTCGAACGTGTGCGAGACGTGCGACTGGATCTCTCGGTACTCGTCGCTCGTGAGCGAGCCGCGCGCGACCCTGAGCGAAATGAGCTCGTCGTTGTCCAAGTACGGCTTGGGATTGCCGCGCAGGTCCGTGTACGTCATGCGCCCGAGCTCATCGAGCCGCGAGCTCGCCTCTTGCGGCAGCACCGTCGGCTCGTTGGCGTCGCGCACGAGCGCCCACATCGCCTCGATCTGCCCGAACTTCACCGCGGCCTCGTCCTCGAGCCCCGAGAGCTCCTGCACCGAGGCGTTGCGCGCGTAGAGCTCCATCTTTCGCTCGAGCAGCTGCACCTGCGCCGTGCGGTGCAGAAGGTCGAAGCGCGAGCGCAGAAGCTCCATCTGCCAGGGGTAGAGCTTCTTGGCCTTCACGAGCACTTGCTCGCGAACGCCGATCTTTCCGAAGTCGTGAAGCAGCGAGGCGTACTCGAGCTGTCGCAGGTCTGACGGGACGAATTTGAGCCCTTTGTACGGCCCGTCCGTGGCGAGCGTGACCGCGTCCGCCAGCCGAAGCGAGAGCGTCGCGACGCGCTGCGAGTGGCCCGACGTCGTGGGGTCTCGCTGCTCGATGGCCTGCACGCTCGCGCGAACGAAGCCGTCCAAGATGCGGCGGATCTCTTCGTAGAGCGTCGCGTTCTCCAGGGCCACGCCCGCCTGCGCCGCGAGCGACGCCACCAGCTCGATCGACCGCTCGTCGAACGGAACGACGTGCTCGATCGCGTCATCCGGCGTTCGCAACCGCTCTCTCGGGTCGCGCTTCTTGTTGATCAGCTGCACCACGCCGATCACCTCGTCCTGCGCGGACACCAACGGCACCGCCAAGATGCTGCGCGTGCGATAGCCCACGCGCTTGTCGAAGCTCGAGTCGAACTGAAACGGCGAGTCCTCGGGCAAGTTGTAGACGTCTTCGATCGTGACGGTCTTTCGCGTCATCGCGACCGAGCCCGCGATCGAGCGCATCGAGATCGGCATCACGAACTCACCCGACGGCAGCGCGAGCGACTCGTTTTGCGAGAGCTTGAAGCGCAGCTGCCGGCGCGTGACGTCTGGATCGCTGCCCTCGACGATGTAGATCGAGCCCGCGTCGGCGCCCGCGAGGTACCGGCAGCGCTCGAGCACGGTCGCGAGCAGCTTGTCGATGTCCCTCTCTCGCGCGAGATCCCGCGCGCTCTCGATGAGCGTCCCGGCTTCGTAGCGATAGCGGCGCAGCCATCGCGCGCGATTCTCTGCGCGCTCTTTGAGCTCGAGCAGCTCGAACGCGTTGCGAAGCGAGAGCATCAGGCGCGTCGCGCTGTCGCGCTCGTCGACCAGGTCGAAGATCCCGCGCGCGAGCAGCGGATCGAGCCGCGAGTCCGCGTCGCCCACGAGGATGAGCGCGTGATCGTCGCGGATCGCGCGGGCGATGAGCTTCTCGGCGAAGGCGTCGCCGCGCAGGACCACGGTGGTCTCTGCGATGACGACGTGGTGATCGGCGACGCTCACCGCGACGACGTCGCCTCGGTCTTCGCGGACGCTCGACTGACGGCCGAGCAGTTCGAGCGCCGCCTTGACGCGATCGGCGAGCGTGCGCGGATCTCGATCGAGCGTGTCCATCGCGATCAGCTCTTGCTGGGATTGCCGTTGTTGCCGTTGTTGCCCGAGTCGTCGGGTCCGTCGCCGCCTGCGACGCGCGGGATCGAGCGCTCGTCGCGCTCTTCGCGAAGCGCGTGCGCGCGCTCGATCGCCGAGTCGCGGGCCTCGTAGGCGCGGATGATCTTTCCGACGAGCGGGTGGCGCACGACGTCGACCGCGGTGAAGTTGATGATCTTGATCCCGTCGACGTCCGCGAGCAGGCGAACGGCGTCGGAGAGTCCGCTCTTTTGCCCGCGCGGAAGATCCACCTGCGTGACGTCTCCCGTGATCACCGCCTTCGACTCGAAGCCGAGGCGCGTGAGAAACATCTTCATCTGCTCGGCCGTGGTGTTCTGCGCTTCGTCCATGATGACGAACGAGTCGTTGAGCGTTCGTCCGCGCATGAAGGCGAGCGGCGCCACTTCGATCTGCCCTCGCTGGATGAGCGCCTGCGCCTTGTCGATGTCCATCATGTCGTGCAGGGCGTCGTAGAGCGGGCGGAGGTACGGGTTTACTTTCTCCGCGAGATCGCCAGGGAGAAAGCCGAGCTTCTCGCCGGCTTCAACGGCGGGGCGCGTGAGGATGATGCGCTTGACCTGCCGCTGCATGAGCGCGGCGACGGCCATCGCCATCGCGAGGTAGGTGTTGTGATTGACGAACCCATTGGCGCAGAACGAGTGCGTCGACGGGACCGTGAGGTCGAACACGCGCGCCTTGCCGTGGGTGATCTCAGTGATCTCGGCCCAGAACAAGTGGCGCTGCGCGATGAGCGCCATGCGTTGATAGTCCGCGGTGTGCGACGCGAGCTGGAGCAAGCCGAGGATTTCTTCGAGCTTGTCGTAGCTCGGCTGTCGACGGCCGATGCGATAGTCGCCGAGCACCTTGTGCGTCTCTCGCGAGAGCGGAACCGCTGCGGCGATCGCGCCCTGAATCGACCGGGACAAGTGCGGGACCACGTCGACGTTGGTGTTGCGCGAGCGTCCGTCGTCGGGTTGCAGCGACTGCTTTCGGTCGAGCTCGAAGCCCACGGAGCGGAAGAACTCGCGCGCGTCACCGCCGCGCACTTCGAGCTCGAAGTAGGTCTTTCGCTCGCCGGTTGAGATCTTCACGCGACGCTCGCGCTGAGACGAGAGCATCCCGAGGTTCAGAAGCACGAGCTGCACTTCACGGATGAGCTGCTTGGACGCAGAGCACAAGCTCGGATACCCGCTGCGCTTGTCGACCGTCCCGTCCGTGTCGAAGAGCCCGCGCAAGAACGCGACCACGATCTCGCGCGGAGCCTGCAAAATCGCCGACGGAATGCGCTTCGTCTCGGCGCGTCCGGTGGACATTCCGAGGTGTTCGAGCAAGCGGTACAGCGCAGCGCTGGCGATGATTCGGTCGTACGGGCGCGAGCGGCCGTTGGCGAACGTCTCGAGCCCGAACCGCGCGGCGAACGCCTCGAACTTCGCCATCAACGGCTCGTCCGCGGACGTGAAGATCACTCGGTTCGTAAACGTGAGGCAGCCGTCCCCCGTGAGCGCGCCCATCATGTAGGCGAACTCTTCGTCGAGGTGATCGATGGTGACGGGCTTGGGGTGCGAGTGCTTCGAGCGCGCGCTGTCAGAGAACTCCACGGCCGTCGTGCTTCCGAAGAGCTGCTGGCCGCGCTGAATCGCGACGTGGTCGCCGGGCTCGAGCTCGTCGGCGCGGCACCATTCCATTTCGCCGTTGGGCATCAAGCGCAGGAGCGGGTGCTCGGGCGTAGCGCTGATTTCGAAGCCGAGCCGAGTGCGGATGCGGCGGACGCTCGACGAGCCGCCGTTGTACCCGTGGCTCGCGGACTCGACTCCGTAGAGCCCCGAAACGTTGCAGTCGATCGGTACGTAGTCGTCTTCGGCGCACTCGCCCACGATGCTCTCGATCGGGAGCATTCCTCGATCCGTGAGGACGAGGGTGTCAGCGGCGACGCACTTCCCGGTTCCGGCCGGGCCGATTCCGAATACGACGTCGTGGCTGCGAATGGCCTCGATGTATTTCTTCTGCGCCAGGCCCTTCGGGGCGATCACGCGGTGTCGCGCCGAGACGAGCACCACGTCGTCGAAGACGTCGCGGAGCTTGAGCCCAGGGTGCTCGCGAAGCAGCCGCGCGGCGCGAGCGACGTCGTTGGGGTTCAGGGTGTTTCCGTCGCGCAGCGAGCCGACGAGCTCGGCGAGGACTCGCTCGGCGAACGCGACCTCGTCCGCGGGACCTTGGAGGTGAATCTGATTGCCCCGCAGTCCGATGGTGATCGAGGCCTCTTGTTCGAGCGCGCGGAGGTTGTCGTTGCGCGCGCCCGCGAGCGCCATGAGCACCGCGGTGTCGTCGATTTCGAGCTGCGCCGTCGCCGTCGTACGAGTGGACCGAGAAGAAGAGCGATCGTCCTTGCCGTTGGCCATGCGCGAAGAACGGTATCACCACCGATCGCTCAGCGTCGCATTCCGACAGGACCGGCGCGGTCCGGCGAAAACTTGCGTTTCGCTGCGAGAAACCGGGGGCGGTCAATTTGACCAACTCGGCGCGGCCGCGCAGCGCGGCGCGGGGCGCTGCGTCAGTTGACGTTCGCGCCAGAGATGGCGAACGGCGTTCCCTGCACGGTCATGACGCCGCCGCGCTGGATCGAGAGCGCGCCGGTCGCCGTCACAGGCGCGCTGCTCTCGGCGCAGCCGAAGCCGGTGATCGCGTCGGTTTGATAATTGATCACCGCGCGCCCGCTGAAGTCCGCGACCGTGAGGATCGGCCCGCGGTCGTTGACCTCGATCGCGACGGGATCGCCCATCGCGCGGTCACGAAGCGCGAGGCTCACGCGCCCGCCGCTTGCGTCGATGGACAGCTGCTGCACCGTGCGATCGCCGCGGCAGACGAGCCAGAGCGAGTCGTTGGACGTTCGGGCTTCGAGCTTCGTCGGGTGCGCGCAGACCGCGAAGCTCGACTCGAGGCGAGGCTCGCCCGTGGCCGGACCGCTCGCGCCCGCGACGGGCCTCGGCTGCGCGAGGCGATTGGGCGCGATCATGTACACGCGCCCCTCGTCCGAGGCGACGTACGCGCGCGGACCGACGTTCTGCGTGTCGCGCACCCAACCAGCGAGCACGTCGCGCGGCGCGCGCACCTCGAACGTGGCGGCCACGACGGGCGCAGCGCCCGTGCGCGCGAACGGAAACGGAAACCGCTGATCACCCTCGAACTGCGTGCTCGTCGGGTTGGGGCTCCACACGTGCACCGGCGCGGCCTCGCGGTTACAGCGCTCGACGTTGAGCGTGTAGACGTCGCGCAAATCGCTGAGCAGCGGGCGGAGGTCGACGAGGCTCACGAGGTTCTCCCACTGCGACGCGACGATCACGTATCCGTGCGACGCGATCACGTTGGCGAACTCGCCGGGCGGATCGGTGAGCGCAAACGATCGCATCACCGACGGCTGGCACATCCCGTCGCGGATGAGCGCGAAGGTGGCGCTGCCGAGCGGCATCTGCGCCGTATCGTGCGGGCTTCCTCGGTAGCCGTTGGTCACAGCCGAGACCGAGGTCGGCGCGCGCATCGGAAGGTCGACGTACCCGAGCAGCTTCATCGCCGTGAAGCCGCCCGCGTTGGGCAGGCCGATGTACCACCACGTGTGAGCGAGCGGAAAATTGCCATGCATCGCGAACACCGCGAGTCGGCCGACGTGCTCGCGGGTGTCCCACACGGTGACGAACGCGAGCTCGCTCATGCTCGAGAGCGCCACGGCCGTGGGCGCGAGGTGATCGGGAAACTTGAAGCCCACGCGAAGATCCTCGGGCACCCCGTCGGTGCGCGTCCCGAGCGCGCCGACGAAGCCGTCTTCGAAGATCGCGACGCCGTCGTTGGACCACCACACGTTCGAGCGAGCGATGGCGATCGGCTGTCGCGAGCGGTATCCCAGCGAGGCCCAGCGCGCGGTGTTCAAGTGAGGCTCGGGGTGCGATCCCCCCGGCGCTGGCTGCGGTCGAACGGCGATCATCGCGTGGTCCCAGCCGAACGTGAGCACGCGATCAGCGCCCGCCTCCGTCGCGTCGTCGGGCTCGAAGAGCACCTGCGCGGTGGTGCTTCCGAACCGATCGGTGACGCGCGCGCACGCGCTGCTGCAGCCGACGGGACCGAACTCGTAGGTGGCGAGCGTTCCGCTTCCCGAGCAGCGACGCATCGGGTCCACGGGAGGCTCGAAGAGGTTCGGCCGGTCGTCGGGCGCGCCGCGATCGTTGAGCGACTCGTACGTCGGACCCAGGCGACAGTCGATCGTCGGCCGGTTCCACAGGCGCGCGAGCCGCTCGTACTCGGCCGCGTTGAACGCGCCCGTGGCGCCGTCGAAGATCCTTCCGCCGCACGACTCGAAGGCGCCCGCTGGCGTCGGAGGCAGCGTTCGATCCGCCAGCGCGACGTCTACCCCGACGAGTGACGCATCGCTCGCGTCCGCGCGGATCGAGCCGTCGTCACCGGACGGAGCGCTCGTGCACTGACACAGCGAAGCAGCGACGACGACCTGCATCGCAGCCACGATCGATGAACGTTGTGACATCCGTGACCTCTCCTGCGCGCTGTCCTCGCGCGGCGCTCGCGGTCGTTCAACTGACGTGCGCTGACGTGGACTGACGTCGACGAGCCGAGAGCGATTGGTTTACGGTGCCGCGCGCGATGAGCGACGAGAACGAGCCTCGGACCGCGCGAGGGCGAGCCAGCGCGCGGCGCGCGGCCACGAGCAGCGACGCAGAGAGCGCGCTTCGATTTCGCGTCCCCAACGCGCCCAGCGTGTTCGTCGGCCGCGCCGCCGAGCTCGCGCAGCTCCGAACGATCCTCGAGCGAAGCCGCGTCGCGGTGCTCTCGGGCCCCGGCGGGATCGGCAAGACCTCGCTCGCCTCGCGCTTCGTCCACGCCCACACCGACGCGACCCGAGCGATCTTCGTGCGCTGCGTTCGATCCGAGACGCTGACCTCAGTGCTCGATTCGCTGCTGACCGCGTGCATCGGCCGCGCGCCGACGGTCGCCGTGTCCACGGTCGCCGAGCGGTTCTCGGCGCTGCTCACCGTGATCGAGCGCGACGAGCGCTGGTGCATCATCGACAACTGCGACGAGCTCGCCCCCAGCGAAGAAGCGCAGCTGTGCGCGCTCGTCGCGCGCTTCGTGCAGCGAGCGACGGTGCTCGTCACCTCGCGCAACGCGCCGTCCGACGAGCAGCTGCAAGACGCCCACGTTCGCCTCGGCTCGCTCTCGTCGACCGAGATCGAGGGGCTGCTTCGTTCGTGCGCGCCCTCGCTCGACGCGAAGCGAATCGCCGCGCTCGTCGAGCGCTCCGCTGGCTCTCCGTGGCACGCGCGCGCGCTGCTCGCCAACCCGCTCGCGACGGCCACGAGGTTCATCGAGCCGCTCGACGAGCCCGCCGAGAGGCTGCTCGCTGGGCTCATCTCGGTGCAGGTCCCCGTGCCGATCGAGCGTTGGCGCGCGTGGGGAGCGACCGACGCCACGATCGCCGCGCTCGCGCGACGAAGCCTCGTCGATGTGAGCGACGGAGCGCTGCTCCTGCACGAAGAAGCGCGGCGCCTCTCGGGTCGCACGCCGGACCCTCGCCTCGCCCTCTCGATCCTCACGCCCGCGACGGACCCGCAGAGCGCGCACGCGCTGCTCGTCGCGCATCGCGCGCTCGGCTCGCCCGCGGCTGAGCTCGAGCCGCTTCTCTCGCGATGGACGGACGACTGGCTCGCGGCGGGCATGGCCTCGACGCTCTTTTCGACGCTCTCGGACGACCGATCGACGGCGGCGATCGCCGTGAGAATTCGCTGCGCGCTGTGGCTCGGGGGCGCCGCGCTCGAGTGGGCGCGCTCGGCTCCGACCGACGCCTCGCCTGCGCTCACCGCGCTGCGTGCGCGCGCGCACCTGGCAGCGGGCGACTACGAGCGCGCGATCGACGAGAGCGACGCGGCGCTCGAGCAGGACCCGACCCAGCGCGAGGCGATCCTCGTCCGCTGCGCGGCGCTGCGCCTGCTCGGCAGGCTCGACGACGCCGAGCGCGCCATCGACGAGCAGCCGCCCGGAGAAGAGCTCGACGTGCAACGGGCGCGCTGCGCGATGGCGCGAGGCCAGTTCGAGCGCGCGACGCGCATCCTGCAGCAAATCACGCGGCACACAGCGACGGCCTCGCAAGCGCGCGAGCGGCAGAGGCTGCTCGCCGTGTTGCTCGCAAGCGCGGGCAGACTCGAAGAGCTCGAGGCGCTCTTCGCGCAGGACGGAGAAGCGCCGTACGACCCGACCATCGCGGACGCGATCGACCTGCAGCTGCGCGCCTCGCTCGCGGTCGAGCGCGGTCGGTTCGACGAGATGCACCGGCTGCTCGCGCGACTCGCCCCGCTGGCCGCGCAATCGATCGCTGTCCGGTGTCTCGTGGCGAGCGTTCGCGCGCGCTTCGCGTGGTGTTGCGAAGACAGCGAGGCGTTCGACCGCGAGCGGCAGGCGCTGCTCGAGGCGGCGGTGGAGGCGAGGCTCCCGATGTTCGTCGCCAACGCCGCGGTCTTCGACGCGTTCGCGGCGCTGCGCGCGGCCGAGCCGACGCCGCTGCGATGGCCCGAGGGCGTGGCGCTCGCGGCAGGATCGGACGCCGCGCGCGTCGCGGCCGCGCAGCGGATCCTGAGCGCGCGTCATCGCAGCGCGAGCGACGAGCGGACGTCGAGCGCGACGCAGCGCGCGCCAGCGACCAGCGCGGACGTCGCGGTGATCGAGGCGATGGCCGAAGCCGAAGAGCACGCCGCGCGCCGAGCGATCGACGCGATGAACCACTCGATCGACGGCGGCGTGCGCGAGGCGCAGCGGCGAGGGGCGCGGCTCGACGAAATCGAGCTGCGGCTGCGACGCGCAGAGCTGCGTTTGGCGAGCGCTCCGTTCGCGGAGGTCGACCAACAGACGCTCAGCGATCTGGCGTTGGTGAGCGAGCGCGCCCGGACGCTGCGCGCGCGATCGTGGGAGCGCGAGGCGGCGCTGCTGCAGCTCGTCGCCGACCGACGCACAGACGCCGCGTGGCTGCGCGCATGCGCCGAAGAAGTGCTGATCGCCCCGCGCGCAGCGCGACGCGCGCGCGCCTGGCTCGGGCTGAGCGCGCGGCTCGACTGGGTCGATCGAGCGTTGCTCGAGCGGGTGCACCAGGCTGCGCCCGTCGCGCCAGCGACCGAGTCGTGGACGCTGCGAAGCGAGCCCCCAGCGCTCATCGACCCGACGGGGCGATCGCTCTCGCTTCGAAGACACTGGGTCGCCTCGGCGCTCTTGCGCGAGCTCGCGTCGAGCGGGCCGGTGAGCAAAGAGCGCCTCGTCCGCGCGGCGTGGAAGAAGGACTATCACCCGTTGCGCGACGACAACCGACTGCACGTGGCGATCGCGCGCTTGCGGGCGCTGCTCTCGGACGATCCTCGGTCGCCGCGCAAGCTGCTCACGCAAGAAGAGGGGTATCGACTGACGATCCCCTTGCGCCTCGAGGACGAGCGATAGCCTCCGCGAGATTCGCCGGTGAATTCTGCGTTGGTCAAATTGACCGACCCGCGCGACGCACCGCTTCGATCGAGCGTGGCGAGCGAGCGCGACGCGAAGTGCAACCGCGGCGCGGGACGCGCATCGCACGGTGCGATGAGACGAGTCAGCGACCTTCCCTCGAAGCTGTGCGCGAGCTGCGGTCGCCCATTTCGCTGGCGAAAACGCTGGGCCCGATGCTGGGCCGAGGTGCTCACCTGCAGCGAGCGCTGCCGCGGAGACCGAAGGCGCGCCGAGCGCGAGTCCCGCCGCGCGAGGCGGGCGCAGCCATGAGCCGCTCGGCCTTCTCCCGAGCGCTCGCCGAGCGCAGCCGCTGGAGCGGTTCACTGCGAGAGAAGCAGTGGATCTACGTCCCGTACGACCAGCTCACGCTCGAGCGCGGCCCGCTCGCGCGCGCCACGCCGAGCGAGACGTGCGTCGTGCTCGTCGAGAGCGCGAGCAAGCCCGCGCGACGGCGCTACCACAAGAAGAAGCTCGCGTTTCTGCTCTCGAACGAGCGGCACTTCGCGCTCGAGCTCGCCGAGCGCGGCTTCGCGGTGCTCTACCGCGCGGGCGAGTCCTCGTTCGCCGATCCGCTGCGGGACGTCCTGCGCGAGCACGGGCCGCGCGAGCTGTGCGTGCAGCGCCCGGCCGAGCGCGAGCTGCGCGAAGAGCTCGCCGCGGTCGAAGGGCTGCGGATCGTGCGCAACGAGCTGTGGCTCACGCGCGACGAGGACTTCACGCGCGCGTGCGGCGAACGTCCGCCATGGCGCATGGATGACTTCTATCGGTTCGTTCGACGACAGAGCGGCGTGCTGATGGACGAGCGCGGAGCGCCGCTCGGCGGGCGCTTCTCGTTCGACGGAGACAACAGGCAGCGATGGCGAGGGAGCCCGCGGGCGCCGGTCGCTCCGCGCTTCGAGCCCGACGAGATCACGCGCGAGGTGCTCGCGCTCGTCGAGCGACGATGGCCGTCGCACTGGGGGACGCTCGACCGCTTCGCCATGCCCTGCTCGCGCGAGGACGCCCGCACCATGCTCGAGTTCGTCGAGCGCGAGTGCATCCCGCACTTCGGCCCGTTCGAAGACGCGATGAGCGACGAGGAGGCGACGCTCTTTCACACGCAGCTCTCGGCGCTGATCAACGTCGGCAGGGTCGCTCCGAGCGCGGTGATCGAGGCCGCGACGCGGGCGCTCGCCGAAGGACGCGCGCCGATCCAGAGCGTCGAGGGGCTGGTGCGCCAGGTGCTCGGGTGGCGCGAGTTCGTTCGTCACGTGCACGAGCGCACCGATGGTTTTCGAGCGATCTCGCAGGACCGACGGCCGAGCGCGCTCGACGCGCACGAGCCGCTTCCACCAGCGTTTTTACAAGCGTGCGAGACGGGCCTTCGCTGCCTCGACCGAGTGATCGAGACCGTGTGGAGCACCGGGTACTCCCATCACATCACCCGCCTCATGGTCCTGTCGAACATCGCCACGCTGCTCGGCGTCGAGCCGCGAGCGCTCAGCGATTGGTTCTGGATCGCGTACACCGACGCGTACGACTGGGTCGTCGAGCCCAACGTCCTGGCCATGGGAACCTTCGGCGCAGGCGACGTCATGACCACCAAGCCCTACGTCGCGGGCGCCGGATACGTGCATCGAATGAGCGACCACTGCCGTCGCTGTCGCTTCGATCCAACAGGAAAAGACCGCACCAAGCCCTGCCCCCTCACCCCGATGTACTGGTCGTTTCTCGATCGCAACCTCGATCGGCTCGCCGCGATCGACCGCGTGGGCCCCGCGCTGATCGCCGCGCGAAAACGCACGCCCGCGCAGCGCGAGCGCGACGCCGCCGTGACCAGCCGAGTGCGCGAGGCCCTCGCCCGAGGCGCGGTGCTCGACGCCTCGATCGCCGCCGATCCCGACGCCGCGCCGAGCGGCAAGCGTCGCTCACCGCGCTGAGCGCGCATCCCCCTGCGCGAGCATCCACGAGGCGAGCGCGCTCGCGCTGTCCCACGCGGCGTCCGCGTCGCGCCGGCGATCGCTGAACCCCACGCCGTCGCCGATCGCGAAGAGCGTCGCGCGAGCATCGAGCGTGGCGAAGGGCAGCGCGCCCTCGTTTGCTGCGCTGCGCACGCGTGAGTATCTCCAGCGCTTCTGGTCTCGCGCCACGAGCGCGCCCGCGCCGCACAACGCCCGCGCCCGCTCGATCATCACCGCGCCCCACGGGCCGTCTTCGCCTTCGTCGTAGCGCGCCTCGCTGAACGCCTCGCTCGCGTGCGCGACGATCGTGATCCACGGCGTGGGCTCGACGCGCTCGACGACCAGCCGCGAGAGCACCGCGTCGCCGTCGATCGACCGGTCGAAGGCGCCGAGCTCTCCCTCAACTTCGCACAGCGCCATCGCCACCAACGTCCGCGTATACCGCACGGAGGCCAGCCGCCCGAGGGCCTCTTCTTGAATACTGGTGCGCGCAAGCCCGAGCGCTTGCGGAGCGGGCGTCGCGAGCACCAGGCGCTCGCACTCGTGTTGCTGTCCGTCCGCGTCGATGACGGTCCAGCCCTCGGCGCGCTGCGCGATGGAGGTCGCGCGAACCTCGCAGCGAACGCGGCCTTCGAGCGGCGCGAGCAGCCGACGCACCGCCGCCGTGAACGGCGCTCTGCCGCGAGCGGAGCGCGAATCGAGCATCGAGACGAGCCCCTCGCTCGCGAGCAGCTCGAGCCAGCGAGCGAGACGACGATCGCTGCCGTGAAGGACTGGAGCGCCGTGCGAGAGCGCCCGACCGTCGAGCCGACGCGAGGCGATTCGGCCGCCGACGCCCTTGCTCTTCTCGAGGACCGTGACGTCGACGCCCGCGTCGAACAGCGCCCGGGCGAAGCAGGCTCCCGCGAGCCCCGCGCCGATCACCAGGACGCGTCCGAGGGACGTGTGTCGATCGAGCCCGCGCGCGCCGTACGCGCGCACGTCGAGGCGGCGGGATTGGGTCTTGGTGTCGCGGGGACGCACCGTTCCGAAGTCGTCTGTGCGGGGATGGGGACGATCGAACTGTCCGAGCGACCAGAGCAGGCCGCCGTAGCTCGCGGGGTCGCGGCCGTCGATGGCGTACCGGTGGTTGAGCGACTCGAGGATCGCGAGCGCGCGCGCGGGCGAGTGAACCCAGGCCACGATCTGCTTTCCCCAGGTCATTCGCAGGTTGTTGTGAAGATAGCCGTCCCGTCGCAGCCTGCGCTGCGCCGCGTCCCACAGCGCGTTGCCCGTCTCGCCGAGCTCCATCGCGAGCTCGCTCGGCGCGAACATCGGCCGCGCGCGCTGCGCCAACGTCTCTCTCGCCCACGCAGGGATCCCGTGCTCGGCCTCGGCGTGTCGCGGGTTGTGAAAGCAGAAGTGCCACGCCAGCTCGCGCCACACGAGCAGCTCGTCGAGCCACTTGCGCGCTCCGTCGCTCTCGCGCTGCATCGCTTCGCGCGCGAGCCGTCCGGCCCAGATCATCCCCCAGTGCAAATACGCGCTCATCCGCGAGACGCCCTCGTCGTCCGCCGCGTCGTTGCGGCGAGCGTCGTACTCGTCGATCGCCGCCCGATCGCCGCGCGTAAACTCCGCCCAACGCGCGCGCGCTGCGTCGATCCCGCCCCGAAGCACGGGGCTTCGCGCGACGGTGTGATCGATGGGCAGCGAGGCCACGAGGTCCGCGATCGACGTCGGATCGACCGCGGTGTCGAGCGCGTCGAGCAGCGGTTCGTTCAGAGAAAACGCTGGCGGATCGGCGATCGCGACGACGGGTTCGAGCAGCGATCGCCACAGGGGCGCGACGCGCTCACGAAAGGCGAAGGCGCGCTCGTACGCGCGACCCGAGCGCTGCATGGGGACCACGCACGCGGCGTCGACCGCCAGCACCGGACCGTCGAAGCGCCGCGCAAAACGCTCGGTCCACGCGCGCACGTCGTACGTCGGAAACTCGTCGGTGACGACCACGCTCGCCCCGTCCGCGACGCGGTCGAGCCACCGCGTCCCTGGCTCGCCTCGGTCGAGCGCGAAGACGTACCGCGCTCCACGCGCCTCGAACGCCGCGCGCAACGATGGCTCTGCCTCGAGGACGAAGCCCGTGATTCGATCGTTGGCGTGCGCGTAGCGCGACGAGAGCCCGTGATAGACCACGAGCGGCTGCGCGAGCTTGTGCGCGGCGATCAGCGCCCGCTCGAACGCGGGGTTCTCTTCAGCCCGCAGCGCGGTCGTGCACCAATAGAGCACGTATCGCCCCGTCGGACGCGCGGGCGCCACGCGAAGCGCGCGCACGCGAGGCTCGAGCGCGCGGGCCGCATCGCGAAGCGCAGCAGCAGTGAGCGATGACATCGTTGGCTCTGCGATGCGCGAGCGCGACGCGCGTTGCGTGCGGCAAACCGTGGTACACCCGCGCTCGATGGCGCTTCCTTCGATCGTCCGACGCTTCGAGATCGCCCTGAGCGACAGCGATCGCTCGGTGTACGAGTCGCTCGATCTGCGCGTGGCGCAGCACCCGTCCGAGAGCCCGCGCTACCTCGTCGCGCGCGTGCTCGCGCGATGCCTCGAGCACGCAGAGGGCGTGGATTTCTCCGCGGGGCTCTCGGCTGCGGACGAGCCGGCGCTCTGGCAAAAAGACCTGCAAGGGACGCTGCAGGCGTGGATCGAAGTGGGCTCGCCGAGCGCCGAGCGCCTTCATCGCGCGAGCAAGGCGTGCAAGCGCACGGTGGTGTACGCGTGGGCGCGCGCCACCGAGCTCGCGCGCGACGCCGCCGCGTACAACGGAAAAGGGATCCACCGCGCGAGCGAGCTCGAGGTCTACGCGATCGACCAGCGTTTTCTCGACGCGGTGAGCGAGACGCTCGACCGCAACAACCACTGGTCGGTCTCGGTCACGGGCTCGGTCGTGTACCTCGAAGCGGGCTCGCAGCTGTTCGAGTGCTCGATCGAGCGAGCGTTCGTCGGCGCGGCTCGGTCCATTTGACCGACCCTTGTTTTCTCAGCGGATCGCCTCTTCGAGCGCGCGCAGGGTCTGCTCGAACGAGCTCTTCTCGTCCCGTCGCTGCCGCAAGAACGCCTCGATCTTGTCGATGCGCGCGAGCGCTTCGTCCGTGGCGCGATCGCTGCCGCGTTGGTACGCGCCGAGCGCGATGAGGTCGCGTTTGCTCTCGTATGCGGCGAGCAGCTGCCGCAGTCGCTGCGCGGCGGCGCGGTGGTTCTCGCGCACGACGAGGTCCATCACGCGAGAGAGCGAGGGGAGCACGTCCACCGCGGGCCAGCGCCCGCGCGCGCCGATCGAGCGGTCGAGGATGATGTGGCCGTCGAGGATTCCGCGCACCTCGTCGGCGACCGGCTCTTCCATGTCGCCGCCCTCGATGAGCACGGTGTAGAGCGCGGTGATCGAGCCGTGCTCGCCCGAGCCCGTGCGCTCGAGCAAGCGCGGGAGCATCGCGAAGACGCTCGGCGGATAGCCCCTTCGCGCAGGAGGCTCGCCGGCCGCGAGCCCGACCTCGCGCTGCGCGCGCGCGACGCGCGTGGCCGAGTCCATCATCAAGAGCACCTTGGCGCCCTGATCGCGAAAGTACTCCGCGACCGCCGTCGCCACGAACGCGCTTCGCAGCCGAACCAACGCAGGAACATCGCTCGTCGCAACGACCACGCACGCGCGCTTTCGCCCCTCGTCGCCGAGCGAGTCTTCGAGAAACTCACGCACCTCGCGGCCGCGCTCGCCGACGAGCGCGATCACCACGATGTCGGCGCTGCACTGGCGCGCGATCTGGCCCATGAGCGTGCTCTTTCCGACGCCCGACCCAGCGAAGAGCCCGACGCGCTGCCCCTCGCCCGCGGTGAGCAGCCCGTCGATCACGCGCACGCCGACGGAGAGCGGCTCTTCGACGCGGCGACGCTTCATGGGATCGGGGGGGCTGCGCTCGACGTTCCACTCGTGCGTGTGGCCGGTGATGGGGCCGAGTCCGTCCATGGGTCGTCCTAGTCCGTCGAGGACGCGACCGAGGACGCCCTCGCCCACGGTGATCTTCATCGATGCCCCCGTGGGGATCACCGCGTCGTCCAAGCCCACGCCCGAGGCGTCTCCGAGCGGCATCAAGATCGCGGTGTGATCATCGAACCCCACGACCTCGGCCTCGAGCGGCCCGAGGGGCGCCGGTCGCTCGATCACCACGAGCTCTCCCACGCGAACGCTCGGCGCGACGGCGCGCACCGTGAGCCCGACGAGACCCGTCACGCGACCGCGCGTCGCCATCGAGTCCGCCGAAGAGAGTCGCTGCCGCAGTCGATCCAAGCTCATCGCGTGCAGAGACTGTTCAGCAACGCGCCCGTTGAATCAATGGCCGATCGCCTTCGAGCGCCCACGCGCGCCGTCACTCAGCAAACGACGGCGCTGACCATAACTCGCCACTACGCGACTGAGCGCTCGCGAACTCGGCGTGCTTCTTCGTTGACGACGCTCGTCGGGCGAGCGCAAAGAGCAGGGCAACAACGCGCGATATGCAGTCTTTTTCCTCACCAACAGCCGGGGGGATCACTGCGATCCGCGCCGCGATCCGCGCGCTCGTCGACGCCTCCGCTCCGGTGCCGGTGGACGAAGACCAGCCGCGGCCGAGCGACGACTTCGCGACGCTCAAACGCGAGGTCAGCGAGCGCGGTCTACTGCGCCGCGAGCCCTCGCGATACGCGTGGATCATCGCGCGCACCTTCGCGCTCACGGCGCTCGCGTGGACGGCGCTCGTGCTCGCGCGGGGCTCTGCGCTCGTGTGGTTCGTCGCCCCGCTGCTGGCCTTCGCCTCGGGGCAGCTCGTCTTGCTCGCGCACGACGCTTGCCACCACGCGATCTTTCGCGACGACGCTCGCAACGACGCGCTCGGGCTCGTCGCGATCAACCTGCTCAACGGCGGGAGCTTCACGTGGTGGACCGCGAGTCACAACGCGCACCACGCCCGGTCGAACTTTCGCCAGATCGACCCCGACATCGACTATCCGATGTTCGCGTTCGACCGCGCGCAAGCCGATGAGAAGCACCGGTTCTTCGAGCCGATCCTCGCGCGGCAGCACTGGCTCGCGTGGCTGATGCTCGCGGGCGTCGCGCTCAACTTGCGGGTGTACGGGCTCGTTCACTTGCTTCGCGGCCGCGCGCGGCGCGCAGAGATCGCGGCGTTCGCGCTGCACTGGACGCTCTACCCGTTGGCGATGGTCTCGCTGCTCGGCGGATGGCGCGCGCTCGCCATGATCGCCCTGCAGCAGGCCCTGTTCGGAACGTACGTCGGCTCGATCACCGTCGCCAACCACTGGGCGATGCCGATGCCCGAGCCCGGGACGCTGGGCTTCGTCGCGCACCAGGTGAGCACCTCGCGCAACATCTCGGGCGAATCGCTGGCGGATCTCTGGTTCGGCGGGCTGAACCTCCAGGTCGAGCACCACCTGTTTCCCTCGATGCCGCGGGCCAACCTGCGAAGCGCGCGCGCGTCGGTGCAGGCGTTCTGCGAGGCGCGCGGGATCGCCTACGTCGAGCGCTCGATCACCGAGGCGTACCGAGAGATCTACCGCGCGATGCGCGAGGTCGCGCGCTACGTGCGCGAGCGACGAGAGGGCGCGCGATGAACGACCCCCTCGCGCCGCTGGCTGACAAGATCCACCGGGCGTTTGGCGGGCTGCGCTCGCTCGGGCTGCGCGAGGCGCAGGCGATGTCCGAGCAAGAGCTCAAAGGCACAGCGCACATGCTCGCGTGCGCGCTCTCGCTGCGTCGCTGGCAGCTTCGCCACGAGCGCCCCTCGTGGGACGAGCTCTCTCGCGCGTGGGAGTCGCTCGCGCGCCCATCGCGCGAGCCGTCGTTGTGCGCAGAGCTCCATCGCGACGATCGACACGCGCTCGTGACGGACAACGCCGAGTCCTTCGCGCTGCGCGAGCGGTGGATCGCAGGCGCGCAGCGCACGGTGGACCTGGCGACGTACTACCTGCAAGGAGACGAGACGGGGCGGGCCACGGTCGCGCAGCTCGTCGCCGCGAAGCGTCGCGGCGTGCGCGTGCGCGTGATCGCCGACCACTACGCGCTCAGCAAGAAGCAGTACGAGGGGCTCGGAGCGGATTCGCTCGTCGAAACCCTGCTCTCCGAAGGAGTCGAGGTGCGCCGATGGACCGATCGGTCCAGGCCCTTCGACGTCAATCACCGCAAGCTCTTGCTGATCGACGACCGCGCCTTGCTCATCGGCGGGCGCAACATCGCCGATCACTACGCGGGGCCGCTGTGGCGCGACGTCGAGCTCGCCCTCGAGGGGCCGAGCGCCGCGCAGGCCCGCGCGCTCTTCGATCGCACCTGGCGCAACGAGCCCGAGCCGACGCTCGCGCCCGGCGCGCTGTTGTACGCGAGCGCCCCTGGCGCCATCCGTGCGCACAGCTACTGGGTCTATCTGCTCGAGTGCATCGCGCGCGCGAAGCGGTCGATCCAGATCGAGAATGCGTATCTCTTCGCGCACCCCGCGCTGCGCAGGGCGCTCGCCGCGGCGGTCCGCCGAGGCGTACGGGCGCAAGTGCTCACCAACTCCGACGCGAGCAACGACCTCGGCTACGCGAACTACCGCTTGTACAAAGGGCTCGGCGCGCTCTTCGACGCAGGCGTCGAGGTGCACGTGCGAAAGGGCGCCGGCCGCACGCTGCACTGCAAGTACTTCGTCGTCGACGATCGTTGGGTGGGAATCGGAAGCTCGAACCTCGACTACTACTCGGCGCGCTTTTGCACAGAGGCCAACGTGCACGCGCAGAGCGAGGCGCTCGCCGGCGACTGCGCGCGGTGGTTCGAAGAGGGCGTCGGCGACGCCGCGACGATCGACGGTCGAAGCGAGATCACCGCGACGATCGAGCGCCACGCGCGGATCGGCAGGATCGTCGACGCGCTGCTCGAGGACACGCAATGAGCGCGCTCGTCTCGCGCGCCGCCGCGGCGATGTGGGTCCTTTCGTTCGTGATGTCCGCGAACGGAAACGTGCTTCCGCAGCTGTATTTTCAGCGCAACGCGCCGACGCAGAAGCTCACCTGGCTCGCCGTCTCGCTGCTCTGCGCCACGGTCGCGTCGCTCGCCGGGGTGCTCGCCTCGCGCGGCCGATCCGTGGGCGCTCGCGCCACGGTGAGCGCGATGCTGGTGGCGCTCTCGGTCGAGGCGCTCTTGCCGCGCGCCGAGCCCGACCGCGTACGTCGCGATGGCGGCGATCGCGCAGTTCTCTGTGAATTTTGCGCTCAACGCCCTGGACCACGCGGCGATCGAGCGCGCCGGCGCGCAGCGATCGGCGCACGACCGAGCGAGCACCGCCGCGCGTTTGCTCGGGATGCTGCTCGCGCCCTTGGTGGTCCCAGCGCTGATCGATCGGGGCCCCGCGCTGAGCGCGCTCGTGGCCGCAGCGGGCGTCGCCGCGGTGGGCGCTGCGATCGGCGTCGTGAAGGGCCAGCCCGCGAGCGAGGCGCGCGCCGCGCAGGCCGCGGTCGCCAACGACGGAGCGATGAACGCCGACGATCGGCGCGTCTTGGGCTTCGCGCTCTCGGTGTACGTCGCGCTGTACTTGATCGCGGCCAACTTGATCTACCTGCTGCGAGACGTCGCGCGGGTCGATCACGCCGAGCGCGTGGGCGGGGCGACGCTCACGGTCGTGTTCTTCGGCGCGCTGCTCGGGGCGGGGCTGCGCACAAAGGTGTTTTCGCCCGCGAAATCACAGCCAAACGTGAAGCACTTGCTCGCGCCCCTGCCGTGGATGGCGCTCGTCGCCGCGGCGTTGAGCAGCGGGTGGCGCGTCCCCGTCGCGGCGCTCGGCGCGGGAGGGCTGGCCTTGGGGCTGTCGTACGGGGTGTTTCTCGGAGCGCTGCGCGAGCACGTCTCGCACGGAGCGGGCGAAGAGAAGCGCGGGGCGCTGTTGAGCGCGTTCAACAACCTGGCCAACGTGAGCTCGCTCGTGGCGTTCGCGCTGCTGGCGATCGCAGCGACGGCGACCGCGGGGCGCACGGCGCGCGCGTATCCGTTTGTGATGACCGTGGCCGGAGCGCTTCCGTTCGCGGGCGCGCTGCTGCTCGCTCGGCGCGCGCGGTGACGAGCCCGCGCGAACGGCCGCTCACCGAGCGCTCGAACGATCCCCGCGCAGCGCGCTCTTCTCGCGCAGCGCGCTCTTCTCGAGCTGCTCTCGCGCGTACTCGTAGCCGATGCGCACCAGCGTGTTGGCTGCGCGCACGTCGCCCGTTCCGAAGTGCTCGACCGGCGGCCGCAAGAACAGATCCGCGTCCGCCGCCACAGCGTCGATGCGCCCAGGGACGCTGAACGAGGCGGCGCGCAGAAACAGCTCGGGCAGCAACGGCGTGCGAATTCCCCCAGGACGAACGCGCTCCCACAGCGCGCGAAGCGACGTCGGATAGCGCTCTGCGGGGTAGTCCACGACGCGCTCGGCGCTCGCGTCGACGGCGATCAGGACGCCCGGACAACGCGCGCGCATGCGAGCGCCCGGAAGCGTGTCGCTCGTCCCTCCGTCGACCAAGATGCGCCCATCGAGCACGCGCGGCGGCAAGACCCCCGGCAACGCAGCGCTCGCGAGCAGCGCCGTCGTCAATGAGCCCCGCTCGAAGAGCACCTCTTCGAAGCGCGAGATGTCACACGCGTTGCAGAAGTACGGAAGCCACAGGTCCTCGATGTGCACCGCGCCGAAGAGCTGCTCGATGATCGACTCCATCCTGCGGCCGCTGAGCAGCGACGTGAACGGAAGCGTGAAGTCCGAGAGCGGCCCGTGCGCCACCGCCCTCTCGGCGGCGGACATCATCGCGTCCGGGCTCCGCACCATCGCGTACAGCGCCGCGGCGACGGCGCCGATGCTCGCGCCGGCGACCTGATCGACCACGATCCCCGACTCTTCGATCGCGCGCAGCACCCCGATGTGCGCGAAGCCTCGCGCCCCTCCGCCGCCGAGGACCACGCCCACCGAGCGCCCCGCGAGGCCCCGCGCGACGCTCGCGATGTCCTGCAAATTCTCTCGCCGAATGTGCCTGTGCGCCTGCACGTCCCGCGCCCGCAGCCACCGCGCCGTGCCCGAGGGAAGCGCGGTCGAGGGCGGGTGCGCGAGCACGAGCGTGCGTCGAGCGTGCCGCGTCGAGCGACCGTCGAACAGCGAGCGCTCGAGCGCGTGAGGCTCGGGGGCGCTCGTCGCGTCGGCCACGAGCAAGACGTGGTCGGCTTCGGCGACGATGCGACGGTTCCACACGGAGCTGTGTCGATCGCCCTCGAGCAGGACGAAGCGGTGGTGGCGACCGATCGCGTCGAGTTCCGCGGCGAAGCGGAGCCACTCGGGGTGGTCCTCACGCCCAGCGTCCTCGCGCGCGGGCGCGATCGCGCAGTCCGAGCGAAGGTGCGAGACCGTCCCGAGCGCCGAGAGCTGCGCCGAGAGCTGCTCGGCGAACGCCGCGAGGTCCACCTCGGGCCGCGCGGCGACCACCGCGACGCAGAGCGATTGCGTCGCAGGGCGATCGGGTTGGTCCGCGTGCATCGAGCGACGAAGCGCGAAGCGCAGCGCGCGGCGAAGGGCGGAGGCGTCGAGCTCGCTCAGCGCGTCGAGGTCCGTGTCGAAGCGCAAGAGCACCGAGTCGCGCAGCGCCGTGGCGGTGTAGCTGTACTCCACGCCCGCGAGCATCGCCGCGTCGCCGACGATGGTGGCGCGCCCGACCTCGCCGATGAATTCGTGTGCGCCCGAAGCGCCGCGACGCGAGAGCTCGAGCCGCCCGTGCGCCAGGACGAACCACGAGCGCGCGGGCTCTCCCTTCGAGAACAGCGCGTGCCCGCGGTCGAGCTCGACCCACCGCGCGCGCGAGGCGAACAGGTCGATCACCCGCAGGTCGACCGGCCCGAGCAGGGACGGAAGGGCGTCCGCGAGCAGCTCGCGCTTGTGCGCCTCGAGCCACTGCAGCCGCGATGGATCGCACAGGTCCCTCGCCGAACGATGGTCGCGCGAGCGGTGCGTTGTCGCGAGCGGATCGCTGGCCATCGCGTCGCTCAAACCCGGTACATCGGCGCGTTGCCGCGAAAGTCCTTGGTGAACAAGATTTGATAGAGCCCGCCTACGAGGGCGTCGCAGCCCGCGACGTAGAGCGCGAGCAGATAGTCGAACATCCGGACGAAGCGCGCGTCGTACTTGCTCGAGTCGATGCGGTGCTTGTTCGCGTTCCAGTTGGCCCACCAGTGACGGGCGGTGGGGAGGTAGTGACGGCCCATGTTCTCGACGTCGAGCACGGCGAGGTCGTTCTTCTCGAGCTGACGAATCGCCGAGCTAATGTGCGGGTGAGTCGAGCCCGGAAAGATGTACTTCTGCACAAACGGCTCGGGGTCGTTCTTGCCCTTCCAGCAGCCCATGAAGTGAACGAGCCCCCAGCCGTCGTCCTTCAACATCTTGTGCACGTGCTTGAAGTACACGGGGTGCTCGTGCGGATAGAGATGCTCGAACATCCCCACGGACGCGACGCGATCGTAGACCCCGCGCGTCTGCCGAAAATCACCGTACTCGACGCTCACCAGCTGCTCGAGCCCGAGGTGCTTGGCGCGCTTCATCACCCACTCGGCCTGGTTCTTCGCGATCGTCACGCCGCGCGCCTTCACGCCGTACTTCTGCGCGGCGTAGATGATCAGCCCGCCCCAGCCGCAGCCGATGTCGAGCATCGTGTGCCCGCGCTCGACCCTGAGCTTCTGGCAGATCCGGTCGTACTTGTTCTCTTGCAGCTGCTGCAGCGTGTCTTCTTCGGTCTTCTGGTATCCGCACGTGTAGCCCATCGTCTCGTCGAGAAAGAGCTCGTACACGTCGTTGCCCACGTCGTAGTGCAGCTGCACGTTCGACGCCGCCCCCGTGAAGACGTGCTGCACGCGCATCGCCGCGACCTTCAGCAGCACCTGCGGGTTCTCTCGAAGGTGCCGGTCCATGTCCGCGCGCGCGAAGACCGAGAGCAGCGCGTCGAGCGTCCCCTTCTCGAGCGTCCAGCCCTCGTCCATCCATGACTCGGCCAGCCCCAGGTTTCCGCTCGTCAGGATGCGCTTCGCGAAGGTCGGGTCCGTCACGCGAAGCACAAACTCGGGCTCGCCCGACGCGCTCGCGCTTCGACCGACATCCCACGTCCGCTCGGGCAACACGAAGCGAATGCGCGTCCTCGTGAGCGCGTGATCCAGCATGTCGAAGAGCGTCTCGTCCGCCGCAGGAAGCAGTTGCACCATCGGTCCGTCACCTCAGAGTCCGCAGCCGCGCGCCGTCCGTCCGCCGTCGAACGCGCGTTGATTTTGTGTGCGGTCAACAGCCGCATCCAGGATTGCCACGCTCTCTACAGCGCGCGCGTCAGCGCTGTCTATGTGACGAACGCCCAACACCTCGTTCGCCGCAGTAAAGCCGCGGTTTTCTCGCTGACACACCATTGCATATTGGTGTGATCACAAACACACTCCGCGCCGAGCTGTTCCGCCACCGCCCCAGAGCTCGCTCTCTGCGCGTTCAGCGCCCGTCGTCGCTCGCGCGAGCGCTCGGGTCGCTCGTCCCCACGCCGCGCTTCTGCATCATCGCGGCGACGAGCACCGCGCCGATCGGCCCGATCGAGAACACGATGTGCGCGCGCTCGGGCCAGAGGTACGTCAGCGCGCTCGACGCGGCGAACATCGCTGAGACCGCATAGAACCAGCGCTGAACGGTCACCGCGCCGAGCGCCGTCACCGCCGAGACCAACGCGAGGTCGTCCGCGAGCACGAGCGGCAGGTTCGTCTCTCCGCGCCACAGCGCCACCCAACGATGCGCGGCCATCGCGACGGTCGAGACCACCACCACCGCTGTCACGCGCCGGTTGAACTCGTTGGCCGTGAGCTTCTTGCGAAACGCCAGCAGCGCCGAGCTCATCAACGCCAGCACGATCACGCTGAAGCGCGCCGAGCTCTTCACGGTCATCGCGGCGAACCCGCCCTTGCTCACGATGTACACCATGATCCCGACGGCGATCAGCACCATCAACGCGAGCACCGCGAGCCGCTCGCGATAGCCCACGCTCTCGTCCATCTCGCGCAGCGCCGCGCGGCCCCGCGCCGCCTCGCTCTCTCTCGCGCGAACGCGGGCCGAGACCTTCGCGAGCTCAGCCTCGAGAGACGCGTCGATCGGACCGCGCGCGGCGAGCTCGTCAAGCAGCGAGCGGGCGCCGATGACGTTGCCCGAGGCGAGCTCGGCGCGGACCATCGCCGTGAGACAATCGCGCAGCCCTTCTGCGGCCACTTGATTATCGGCCCACTGTCGCAGGGCCTCGACGAAGCCGAAGCGGCACTCGGTCGCGAGCCGGTCGAACGCCGTTCGGTCCGTGATCGACGGAAGCGCGCGGGCGCGCTCGTGCGTGGCGCGCGCGAGCTCGATCGAGCCCCGGTGCCGCAGCCACTCGCCGAGTCGATGACGGACCGCCTCGGCGCTCTCGGGTCGCCGCGACGGCTCCTGCGCGCAGCACTCGTTGGCGAGCGCCGCGAGCTCGGGCGCGACCTCGTCGCCGTACGCAAACGGAGCGCTCTCGTACGCGAGCACGATCGCTTCGTACAGCGTGTGAGCGTCGTGCCGAGGGGCGCCGGTGAGCACCTCGTGCAGCGTGGCGCCGAGGAGATAGACGTCGGTGCGAGCGTCGACGCGCGAGGCGTCGCCGTCGAGCATTTCGGGGGCCATGTACGAGGGCGTTCCGACGAGGGTCTTGCCGCGGTCGAGCGCGGGTCGAGTCGCGATGCCCCAGTCGACGAGATAGACCTCGCCGAACGCGCCGAGCATCACGTTTTCGGGCTTGATGTCGCGGTGGATCACGCCGCGCGAGTGCGCGAAGTGCACGGCGTTGCACACGCTCATGAGCACTTCGATCGAGGCCACCAGCCGATCGCCCGAGCGCTCGATCAGCTGCTGCCACGCCGGGTGCGAAGGGTCTCGCAGCACCGCGCGCCACGAGACTCCCTCGATCCGCTTCATCACCAAGAGCGGCTGCCCCTCGGCGTCGCGCCCGAGCGCGTGCACCGGAATGATGTTCGGATGCTCGAGCGCCCCCGTGAGCACCGCCTCGGTCAAGAGCGCGTCGATCACCGGCGCCGTGCGCGCCTCGGGCTTGATCACCTTCACCGCGACCTCGCGCGCGAGCGACCGTTGCCGCGCGAGCAGCACGCGCCCCATCCCTCCCTCGCCGAGCACCTCGCGCGCCTCGAGGTCCGCGCTCGCGCTCGCGATCACCACCGGCTCGACCGCCGCGCCCGCGCTCACCGCGAGCGAGATGAGCGGGAGCTGATGCAGCTCGGGCTTCACGCTCACCGCGGGCTGCTGCTCTTCGCGCGACGCGAGCATCGTCTCGCCGGTCGCGAGCGACTCGGAGTAGCCGAGCGTGCGCGCGGTGATCGTCGCGTCGATCTCCATCGAAGCGCCCGCGCGATCGAGCCCGTGCGTGCGCCACAGCTCGTCTACGGCCTGCCTCGTCGGTCGAATGCCTTCGGTCATCGCTCGGCGAATGTACTGCGTCCGACGCTCGGTCGATGCGCTCGCACAGGGACGGCGCGTTGCTGTATCGTCCGCCCCCTCTCATGAGCTCCGACACTCTTCGCCACGATTGGACCATCAAAGAAGCTCTCGCGATTCACGAACAGCCGCTGATGTCGCTGCTGTTTCGCGCGCAGGGCGTGCACCGTGAGCATCACGAGCACGACACCGTGCAGCTCGCGACGCTGGTGTCCGTGAAGACCGGCGGATGCCCCGAGGACTGCTCGTATTGTCCTCAGTCGTCCAAGTACGACACCGCCGTCGGCGCCGAGCGAATGATGGCGGTCGACGAGGTTGTCGCCCGCGCGCGCGCCGCGAAGAACAAGGGCGCCACGCGCTTTTGCATGGGCGCCGCGTGGAGAGAAGTGAAGGACGGCCCCGCGTTCGACCGCGTCGTCGACATGGTGCGCGAGGTCAAAGGGCTCGGCATGGAGGCGTGCTGCACGCTCGGGATGCTCAACGAGTCGCAGGCCAAGCGCCTCAAGGACGCCGGCCTCGACATGTACAACCACAACTTGGACACGTCGAAAGAGTTCTACGGCTCGATCATTCAGACGCGCACGTACGACGACCGCCTTCGCACGCTCGACAACGTCCGCGCCGCGGGCATCGGCGTGTGCTGCGGCGGGATCATCGGCATGGGCGAGTCCGTCAAGGACCGCATCGCGATGCTCGTGACGCTCGCGAACATGGCGCAGCACCCGAGCTCGGTTCCCATCAACGCGCTCGTCCCCGTCGAGGGGACGCCGCTCGAAGCGCAGAAGCCCGTCGAGCCCCTCGAGCTCGTCCGCATGATCGCCACCGCGCGCGTGCTCATGCCGAAGAGCACCGTGCGCTTGAGCGCCGGTCGCACGCGCCTGTCGCAAGAGGCGCAGCTGCTCTGCTTCATGGCCGGCGCCAACTCGATCTTCTACGGAGAAAAGCTGCTCACCACGCCCAACCCCGACGCCGACGAAGACGCGCTGCTCCTGCGCGCCGCGGGCCTGCGCGCCTCGGGCCCGACGAGCGTCGACTTCTCGATCGAAAACGAGCACCCGAGCACCGAGGCAGCGCACGCGTTCGCGCACGGAGAGGCGCACTCGAAGAGCTGCGCCTCGTGCAACCTCGACGCTGAATAGCCAGCGCTCGTTCGCGCTACCGTCACCCTCGAACACCAAGCGATGTTGCTCTCGCATCGGGAGATCTCAGCGGCGCGCATCGGGGCGGGCCTCGCGACGTCGGCGATCTTGCACCGGTGCTATCGCGTCCACGCCGTCGACAACCGCGCCGTCGTCTCCGAAGACGCGCTGATGCTCAGGGCGTTCGAGCGGCGAGGCTTCGTCGGCCGCCCGTGCGCGACGGTCCTGCTCGAAGGAACCGCGCGCCTCTCGGCGTACGATCGAACCGAGTGGCTCGACGGGCCGCGCGCGATGCTCATGGACTTCAAGTCCGCCATCGTGATGCGGCAACAAGGGCCTCGGTATCGCTCGCTCGTGTTCGAGTGGGACGTGCCCGCGTTGGGCGAGCGCCCCGAGCCCTTCGCCGACATCAGCGATTCGTCACTGTTTTTACAGGCAGAAGCGCTGTGGGGCGCCCTCCGCTCGACCCGCGACACCCGCGCCGACGACGCCCTGCGCGCGGCCGTGGCCGAGACGCTCGCAGCGCTCCGCTCTGCGGGCGCGCCCCTCGCGTCGCTCGCGCCCGAAGCCCTCGACGAGCCCGTCGACCCGCAGTGCGAGACGCTCTCTCTCGCGCTCGATCACGCGCTCTCGGCCATGGACGACCAGCCCATGGTCGTCGACCTGGCCGACACCCTCGCGCTCTCTGCGCGGCAGCTGCAGCGCATCGTGACGGCGTTTCACGAGCGCTACGGCTTCAACTCGGGCACGTGGCAGGACACGCGCTCGCGAAGACGCGTGATGATGGGCGCCGCGCTCATGACCGTCGAGAGCGCCTCGGCCGAGTACGTCTCGCGCGTGGTGGGCTATCGCTCGCCGCAGTCCTTTGCGCGCGCGCTGCAGCTCGCGGGGCTCCCCGCTCCGGCGCAGATCCGCGCAGAGATCCAGCGCTTCGAGCGGTGCCGCGCCGAAGAGCCCGCGCACGCGTGAGGCTCACTCCGAGAGCTGACCGCCGCAGCTCGAACCGCCGCCCGCGGTGCAGCCGAAGCAGTGCTCGCCCGTCGCGATCGACCGCTGTTTCAACGGGGCGAAGTCCGCGTCGAAGATCGTGCGCGAAGCGCTCTGCACCGGCAGCTCGAGCATCTGGTTGAAGTCGCAGTCGTAGAGGTTTCCGTCCCACGAGACGCTGATCATGTCCCGGCACATCAGCGCCGCCACCGTGCTCGGATTGAACGCTGTCTCGAGCGTCTGTTGGTACTCCTCGAGCTGCTCGGTGCGCTCGAGCCACGCGCGAAACCGCTGGATCGGCATGTTCGTCAGCACAAACAGCCGGTCGAACGTCACGCCCCACCGCGCGCTCAGCTGCTTGCGGTACTCGTCCTCGAGCGCGGCTTGCGAGCCCGGAAGGATCGCTCCGACCGGGTTGTGCACCAGCGCGAGCGGCAGCGCTGGATCGCCCTTTCCGTACCCGCGCTCGTTGAGCGCTCGCAGCGCGCGCACGCTCTTGTCGAAGACCCCGGCGCCTCGCTGACGATCGGTGCTCGCCCCGTCGAAGTGCGGCAGCGACGAGATCACCTCGACGTGATTGCGCTGAAAATACTCAGGCAGATCTTCGCACCCAGGCTCGAACTGCACCGTGAGGTTGTGCCGCACCATCACCCGCACGCCCCGCGCGCGCGCCGAGTCCACGAGGTAGCGAAAGTGCGGGTTGAGCTCGGGAGCGCCGCCCGTGATGTCCAACGTCCCGATCGCGCCGCGCTCGAGGGCGTCGACGCACGCGCGCGCCGTGCGCTCGTCCATCTGCTCCGAGCGGTTGGGCCCCGCGTCCACGTGGCAGTGCTTGCAGGCCTGGTTGCAGAGCTTTCCGACGTTGATCTGAAGGGTCGAGATCGAGCGCGCGGCGAGCCCGTCGCCCGTCGAACGCCGGACTCGAGCGGCGAATCGGTCCGCGCTCACGAGAGGAAGATGAACGGTCACGGTACTGATCGGTCTCTACGCTAGCCGATGCCCCTGCGGTTTCGGCGGACGTTCTGCCGTCGCTTCGAGCGGCGGAAGTGTCGCCACCCTTCGGCGCACCCTTTCGTTGCACGGCCCTGTCTCGGTACGCTCGCGCCCCGTGAACGCCTCTTCATCGCCTGTCGCGCACGACCTGCTCGTGCGCGGAGTTCGCATTCGCTACACCGAATCGGGCTCCGGTCCCCTGCTCATCCTCTTGCACGGATACCTCGTCTCGGGCCGCGATTGGTCGCGCGTGCTGCCCGCGCTGAGCGAGAAGTTTCGCTGCATCGTGCCCGACCTGCCGGGCTTCGGAGAGAGCGAAAAGCCCGCGGACTTCAACTACACGCGCGAGGGCTTCGCAGAGACCGTCTTGGACTTGATGGCCGGGCTCGACGCGCCGCGCGCCAACATCTGCGGCCACTCGATGGGCGGCTCGGTCGCGATGACCCTCGCCGCAGATCACCCCGATCGCGTCGGCAGGCTCGCCGTCATCAACTCCGTCTCGTACCCGTTCAAGCCGCCGTTCACCGCGAAGCTGATCGGCGTGCCCGGCGTGGGGCCGTTTATCTTCAAGACGCTCTACAACAAGCTGATCTTCAAGGACTACTTCAAGAACAGCGTGTTCGCGCCGGGCTTCAAGCTCGACGAGGGCGACCTCGATTACTTCTACCGCTGCTTCGACCGCCCCGAAGCGCGCGAGGCCGCGTATCGCGCCTTCGGAGCAGCGACGGACCTCACGTCGCTCGTTCCCAAGGTCACGCGCGTGAAGGCGCCGACGCTCATCGTGTGGGGAGAGCTCGACCCGATGTTTCCGATCTCGCTCGCGCAGAGGCTCTCGCGGGACATCTTGGGCTCGCAGCTGCACACGCTTCCTGGCTGCGGACACGCGCCGCCCGTCGAGCAGCCCGAGCGCACCGCGAGCCTGCTCATCGATCACTTCAGCAGCACCTGAGGCCGAGCGCGCACTATGAGCCAGACACTTGCTCCCACCGACGGGCGCGCGTGGCGTCGATTCAAACGCAACAAGGGCGCGGTGGTCGGAGCGATCACCGTGCTCGTCATCGCGCTGCTCTCGCTCTTCGCACCGATGCTCGCCCCGCACGACCCGAACATGCCCTTCAAAGAGCGCACGCTCACGACGGCGGGCGTTCCCATCGGGCCGCAGGCGGGGTTTCCGCTCGGGGCTGATCCGCTCGGGCGCTGCGAGCTCTCTCGACTGCTGTACGGCGGGCGCGTCTCGCTCTCGGTCGCCCTCGCCGCGACGCTGTTGTTAGCGATCGTCGGAACGTGCATCGGCGTCGCAGCCGGCTACTTCGGCGGGCTCACAGACACCTCGCTCATGCGCGTGGTGGACGTGCTCTTGTCCTTTCCGTTTCTGCTCGTGTGCATGGCGATCAACAAGATCGTCGCGCGACCCGGGATCTGGGTGCTCTTTTTGGTGCTGGGATTTCTCAGCTGGACCGGCCTCGCGAGGCAAGTGCGCGCGCGCACGATGCAGGTGCGATCGCTCGAGTTCGTCGTCGCCGCGCGAGCGCTCGGCGCCTCGCACGGGCGCATCATCGTGCGGCACGTCCTGCCCAACGTGCTCTCGCTGGTGATCGTGTTGTGCACCACGCTCGTGGCCGAGATGATCATCGTCGAGAGCGTCCTGAGCTTTCTCGGCGTAGGAGTGGTTCCGCCCACGAGCTCGTGGGGCTCGATGCTGCAAGAGAGCGATCCGTTGCTGCGCACGGTGCCGCGCCTGCTGGCGATCCCGGGCCTCGCGATCACGGTGACGGTGGTCGCGTTCAACCTGCTCGGAGAGGGGCTGCGCGATGCGCTCGATCCGAAGGCCTGAGCGCTCGATGCGCCTCGCGCTCGTCTCGCTCGTCTCGCTCGTCTCGTTCGCGGCGTGCAAAGACCCCTATCCCACGCCACGGTTCTCTGGCGCAGGCTCGCGCACCGAGCGCCGCGGCGGAACGCTTCGCGTCGCGTTCGACGCCGACCTGCGCACGCTCGACCCCGCGCAGGCCTACGACGAGCTCAGCACGGCGCTCGTCCATCACTTGAACGACACGCTCGTGGACTACGACGAGAACGGCGTGATCGTCCCGCAGCTCGCAGAGCGCTTCGAGCTCTCGCAAGACCAGCGCACGTACACGTTTGTCCTGCGGCCGAACCTCACGTTCAGCGACGGAAGCCCGCTCGACGCGCGGGCCTTCGTCCGCTCGTTCGAGCGCATGCTCAACCCGCGCAAAGTGCCCTGCCCCGGGACGAGCTTCTACCACTTGATCGAAGGCGCCGATGAGTTCGGCGAGGGACGCGCGCCGCACATCACCGGCGTGAGCACCCCCGACGCGCGCACGATCGTGATCCGTCTCACGCAGCCGGATCAGACGTTTCTCAACGCGATGGCGATGGGGTTCACCTCGCCGGTCCCGGTGGACTACGTCGATCGCGTCGGCAACGACGAGTTCGCGCGCAACCCGATCGGCACCGGGCCCTTCGTGCTCGACCGCTGGGAGATGGGCTCGCGCATCGTGATCCGCCGCAACCCCCGCTACTGGAACGCGCAGCGCCCCCTGCTCGACTCCATCGTCTACGAGCTCTCGCTCGCGCGGCACCTGCAGTTCATGCGCTTTCAGCGCGCGGACCTCGACCACGCCAACGACTACGCGCTCTCGACGGCGGACTACATCTCGCTCAATTCACAGCCCGCGTGGCATCCGTACATCGAGCGCTCGGCGGAGATCGCGATGTACGGCGTCTCGATCAACTGCGAGATCCCGCCGTTCGACAACGTGCACGTGCGCAGGGCGGTCTCGTTCGCGATCGACCGCGAGGCCATCGCGCGCTCGCGCAACTATCGCATTCGACCGCTGGGCGGCGTCTATCCACCGGGCCTTCCGGGGTACGACCCGAACCTGCCGGGCGCGCACACGTACAATCCCGAGCTCGCGCGACGAGAGCTTCGCGAGGGCGGGTATCCCGATGGACTGCCCGGCGAGTACGAGCTCTGGCTCACCGAAGGACCGGGCGCCGCGGTGTACGGGCAGCTCTTTCAAGCGGACCTCGCGCGCGTGGGGATCCGCATTCGCCTGAAGTTCGCGAGCTTCCCCGTGTTCTTGGAGCGCACCCAGCAGCGACGCGCCGTCGCGCTCTCGTTCACCGGGTGGAACATGGACTTCCCCGACCCGAGCAACTTCGTCGACACGCTCTTTCACTCGCGCAACGCGACGGAAGAGCACGCGCAAAACCAGGCGTTTTACCGCAACCCCGAGCTCGACTCGCTGCTCGACCGCGCGCGCGTCGAGCCCAACCGCGAGCGCCGCATCGCGATGTATCAACAAGCCGAGCGCATCGTGGTGAGAGACGCGCCGTGGGCGTTTATGTTCGCCCCGCAGAAGATCGAGGTCCATCAGCCGTACGTGCGCCGAGGGCCGCACAGCCCGGTGTATCCGCACGACCTGCGCAACACGTGGCTCGACCTTCCGCTGCGCCCGTTTGTCCCGGAGGCGCGACGATGATCTCGTTTCTCATTCGGCGCACGATCGCGGCGCTCGCGATCATCTGGGCCGTCTCGACGCTGAGCTTCTTCGTCACGCTCAAGCTCGGCGACCCCGTCGCGACCATCTTGGGCCCTCGCGCCAGCGCGCGCGACCGCGAGAACGTCCGGCGCTACTACGGCCTCGATCAGCCGACGTACGTGCAGTACTCGCGCTACCTCGGCCGGCTCGCGAAGGGCGACCTCGGGACGTCGTACCGGTATCGACGGCCGGTCTCGACGCTGATCGGCGAGCGATTTCCCAGGACGATGCTGCTCGCGGTGATGTCGATCGCCTTCGAGGTGATCGTGGGCGTCGCGCTCGGCGCGCTCGCCGCCGCGCGCAAAGGAAGTCGGACCGATCGCACGATCATGGCCGCGTCGTTCGTCACGATGAGCCTCCCCACGTTCATCACCGGAAAGCTCTTTCTCCTCGTCCTCGCCTACTACCTCGGGCTCTTTCCGATCGGCGGCTACGGCGTGACGATGCTCGATCATCTCTATCACGCGCTCTTGCCCGCGCTCGCGATCTCGCTGTTGTCCACCGCGGCGTACGCTCGACTCTCGCGCAACGAGCTCGTCGAGATCCTGCAAGCCGAGTACATCCGCACCGCGCGCGCCAAGGGCCTGAGCGAGCCGGTGATCGTCCTGAAGCACGCGCTGCGCAACGCGCTTTTGCCCATCGTCACATCGCTGGGACTCTCGTTCGGCGCGCTCTTCACGGGCGCGATCGTGACCGAGTCCATCTTCGCGTGGCCGGGGGTCGGCCGCCTCGCGTACGACTCGGTCGCGGGGCTCGACGTGCCGGTGATCGTCGGGTGCGTGATCTTCGGCTCGTTCGGCATTCAGCTCGGAAATCTCCTGAGCGACGTCGCCTACGCCTTCTTGGATCCGCGCATTCGCAAGGGGTGACTCACTTTTCGTGAGAACCCGTTCGACCTCTGCCCAATCTCAGAGGTCGAACCCATGATGCGCCGCTCGTTTGCACCCGTTCTCTCGCCCATGCTCGCGCTCTTCGTCGCCGCGTGCGGCCCCCAATCCGTGCGCCCCGAAGGCGATGGCGGAACCGACAGCGCGACGAGCGGTGATTCCGCGACGAGCGGTGATTCCGCGACGAGCACCTGCGCGACGCCTCGAGTCCTGCTCGAAGGAGACAGCACCCGAGTCACGAACGTCGCCTACGCGCGCGCGCTGACGGGCTGGGTCGAAGTGACCGCGAGCCGCGAAGGAGCGCTCTCGGCGCGCGTGTTCGACCGCCAATGGCAGCCGGTCGGAGCGGCGGTGGACCTGCCGTCGATGCAGCCCCTCGCGGCGACGGAGGCGAAGACGCTCACGGTCTCGTTTCTCGACGATCGCGGGGTGGTCTCGTACGGATCGTCGGTGCACGAGCTGACGATCGACGCGGCGCTGTCGTTGCGGCTCGATCGCACGTTGCAGGCGGTCGCTGACGGGCGCGCGTTCAACCTCGTCGGCGCGTGGCCGCGGAGGACACCGACGAACACGATCGCGACGAGCGCGGTCGCCATGGACGGAAGCGAGTGGAGCGCGAGCGCGACGGAGCTTTGGCGGCAGGCGCAGCCGAGCGCGATGATCGAGCCGCTGTCGTTTACGACGGACGTGCAGTTCGTCGGGGACAGCACGGAGTACATCGCGTTCGAGACGCTGTACCGCCGCGACATCAACAACGACGTTCGCGTGCGCAACTTCATCACGGGGCACGGCGTCCTCGTGCAATCGGGCTCGCGCACCGAGCCGGGAACAACGATCAGCCCCGTCGTTCGCGTCGGCGACGAGCTCTGGCGCTTGCACTACCACCGCAACGAGATGGTGGGCGTGAACGACACGCAGCTCTCGCTGGTGCGGCACGACGCGGTGACGGGCGAGCAGCGCTCAGCGACGGCGTTGAGCGAGGCGGGGCTGCCGTTGAGCGGAGCGATCGCGGCGACCGAGGGGGGAGCCTCGACGCTGCTCGTGTGGTCGCGCGAGGTGGGCTCGAGCTCTCAGCCAGCGGCTATCTTGGTGCAGCGCGCGACGGGCGCACCGACGGAGCTCTATCGCTCGACGCTCTCGATGTCCGTGCTCGGCGCGTGGATCGACGAGTCGAGCAACCGGCGCTGGGTGAGCTTCGCGACGTACACGAGAGAGAGCACCCCGCGCCGGACTGTGTACGTGCAGTGCGTCGAGTGAACGGGAGAGAGCGCGAACGAGTTTTGTAGGGATAGGGGACGGTGTTCAAAAGTTCATTTGTTGCCGTCGCGACGGACAACCCCGCGTGTGGCGAGGCCAACAAATGAACTTTTGAACACCGTCCCCTATCCCTACAAAACTCGTTCGCCCTCCGCTCACTCGCTGGCGAACACCGTGCCGTAGCTGCGCTCCCACGTGGCTCGATACGCCTTGACCTCGCGCTCCCAGCGCACGTTGTCCCAGCCGAGCTCTTCTTGAACGATCGCGCGCACGCGGTCCATGTGCCGCGAAGCCCCGTCGGGAAGAAACATCCCGATGCGCGCGCGACGCAAGAGCAAGTCGTCCAAGTGCGCCACCGCTTCGCTGCGCGCCGCCCAACGAAGCTCGCCCCACGTCACGATCGAGCCCTGAATTCGCTCGCGCGCCTCGTCGCCGAGCCCGACGATGCTCGCCGTGTCGTCCCCGTAGCGACCCAGCATTCGATCGGACAACGCCTCGTCGAAATTCGCGCTCTTGAGCGCTTCGATCGTCGGCGCGGTCACGTCATCGAGGATGCGCTCGCGCTTTTTGTCCGCGTCGATGCCCAGCGCAGACTCGAGCCCACGCAACACGTCGCGAGCCATGATCCTGAACGTCGTGAGCTTGCCGCCGGTGACCGTGAACAAGCCGTTCTCGTTCCACAACGCGTGCTCGCGAGACTCTTTGCTGGGGTCCTTCGCGCCCGTGTTGATCACCGGACGAACGCCGCTCCACGTCGAGACGATGTCCTTCTCTGTCAGCTCGAGCGACGGAAACAGCGCGTTCGCCGCCTCCATCAAATACTCCGCCTCGCGCTGCGCGATCCACGGCTCGGCGTCGAGGTCGTGCTTGTGATCCACGTCCGTGGTCCCCAAAATCGTCACGCCCTCCCACGGAACCGCGAACACCGCGCGCCCATCCCGCGGGTGCATCAAGCTGATCGCCTCCGCGAGCGGCAACCGCTCCGACGAAAACAGCAGGTGACTGCCGCGGATCTGTCGCAGCCTGCGCTCTCCGCCGACGTCCTTGCGCAGCACGTCCGCCCACGCCCCGGTCGCGTTCACCACGGCCTTGGCGCGCACTTCGAACGTGCGCCCCTCGCCCGCTTGATCTTGCACCGCGACGCCGACGACCTTGCCCGACTCTTCTTTCAAGAGCTTCTTCACGGGCGAGTAGTTGATCGCGACGCCGCCGAGCTTCTGCGCCTCGACCAGCACACGAAGCACCAATCGCGCGTCGTCCGTCTGCGCGTCGAAGTAGTGGTACGCCGTCTTCACCGGCGTCTTCTCGAGCGCGGGGATCTTCTCGACGAGCTTGGCGCGCGACAGCTTCGTGTGCTGCCACTTCATCGCGATCAAGTCGTAGATCGCCAGCCCCGCGCCGAACATCCAGCCCGGCATTTTGTCGCTCGGAAAGCTGGTCAAACAGAACCCGAGCGGCAGCACCAGGCCCTTGGCCTCTTTCATCAACCGCTCGCGCTCGACGACCGACTCGCGCGTGACCCCGATCTGTCCCTGGCGAAGATAACGAAGCCCGCCGTGCACCAGCTTGGTCGAACGCGACGAGGTGCCTGATGCGAAATCACGCGCTTCGAAGAGGACGGCCTTCAATCCGAGGCGCGCGGCTTCGAGCAGGATTCCCGCGCCGGTGATCCCGCCGCCGATGATGACCAGATCCCAAGGCTCCTCGAGCCGCGAGAACGCTTCCGAACGCCAGCCCTTCTTCCACATGCGCTTCTGTCATCGCTGCATACCGTCAACGCGACGCGTTAGCGAGGGTCACGCTACTTTTTCGCGTCTTTGGCCGCAGTCGACCGATCCGATCGGCGCCCTGCGATCAGGGCGCGCAAAACTCGGGGTTGCTGAGAATGTAGCGACCGTTGCGGAGCTCGATCGTTCCGGTTGCGACGAGCTCTCGGCCGTCCGCGGCCATCCCGCAGCACACCGCCGAGTCGTCTCCCCTGCACGCAAACGGCCCGTCGCTGGGCTCTCCCCCGACGAACGAAAAGGACCGCATCCCTGCCCCGCGCGTGTTGCTCGCGACGAGCACCACCGTCCCGAAGCAGCCGTTGCAGCACGACCGCTCGGGGCACGCCATCTCGGTGCACCCCGCGGAGGCCACGACGTGGCCGCGCACTGAAACGCGCTGGCCGACCAACGCGTGCCGATCGTTGTACGCAGCGTCGAACGCGCGTGCCTGCGCGCCCGCCGCGCACTGCGCGATCGCCGGAATCGCAGGGCAACTCTGGTTGGCCTTGCACCGCGCCTCCCACTGCGTGCGGTCCACGGACTGACCGATCATGCCCGAGACCGGAGCGCTCGACGCCGCGACGACCGGCGCCGCCACGCCGGCGTCGATCGCCGCAACAGGCTGTGAATTGGCTGATGGATCTGCGGTCGGCCGCGAGGCGGTCGTCGCCGAACCCGAGGCCGGAGCGGGGCTCTGCTTGCAGTGCGCGAGCGCTGTCAACGAGGCGAGCGCGAGCGGCGCGAGGACGTTCTTCACGAGTGCGAACATGGCACACAGACGCCAACGCGCAGGGCGAGCTTGGGTTTCCTCCGGTTACCGCTGCGTCTCGATCAGCGACGCACTGGGTCGCGGATCACGCCGTTTCCACGGGTCTCGAACACCGCGCCGCATCCCTCTGCTTGCACCCCAGCCAACAGCTCTCTGCGCGGAGGAAGCCTCGTCATCGGCGAGAGCTCGTCGCAGTACGCGAGCTCTCCCGCCGCGCGACAGCAGGACGGCGCGGCGCTCGGGCCCACTTCTTCGAGCCGGTATCCATGCGGAGTGCGGCTGAGCGCAGCGATCGCCACGCGCGTCGTCGCCCCCTCGCGCACCGTCACGAAGAACGCATACAAGCTCGAGCCCCTCGCGACTCGCGTCGGAAGATTGAGCAGCACCGCCGGCGGACTCTGCTCGCGCCGTCGCCAGAGCAACAACGTTCGCCCTGGCCATCGAAGCTGGATCTGCTCGGCTTCTCGCAGCGTGCTCGACAGCTCCGCCGCCACCAGCTGCGTCTCGACCGCCCGCAGCACAGGCCGCGTCGTCTCGGACAACAGCACCTCTGGGCGGTTCGCCTCGCGCCGAACCATGCGAATCACGCTCCACTCCGAAGCAAGCTCGCTCGCGTTGCGCTGCCACAGCTCGCTGATCGGCTCGATGCCTCCGCCGCGGCGCGGATCGCCGACGACGAGCGTGACGAGCTCGCTCAGCTCCTGCGCGTCGTCCGCCGAACACGCGAGCGCACGCGACGAGCGCGAAAGATCCGCAGACCAACCGCGGCCCTCGATGCGCGTGATCGTCCCGAGCGCCGCACGATACTCGGTCAACCGCGACGCTCGCGAAGGGCACTCGAAGCTCGATCGCTGACGATCCGGCCACCGCGCCTCTCCGCGCCAGCCCCGACCGAGCATCCCCACGAGCAGCGAATCCCGCTCGGCCGCAGGCCGAAACGTGAGCGTGAGGTTCGGCTGCGCGTCGTTCTCGAATCGTACGCTCTCGAACGAGCGCCCTGCGCTCAAACGAATCCGCGTCGGCGCCGCGAGCAGCCGCCCCAGGCTCGCGTCGATCGGCGGCCCCGAACGCAGCTCGACCTCGGCCTGCGCGCTCTCGTCTCGCGTTGAATCGAGGCGCAGCTCCGCGGGCAACCGCTCGTCGCGCACGCGCAGACAGCAGTGCCCCATCGAGTCGCAGCTCACGTGCCGGGCGATCCCGAGGATCGACGCGGCCCCCACGGTGATCTCGACCCACGCGCCCGAAGCCAGCGCGACGCGATCGGTTCCCAACGTAAACGCGGGCCACCGCGCTTCGCTCGCCTCGCAGCGCCCGCCTCGATCGACCCGCGCGCCCGCGATCCGCAGTTGATGCTCGCCGTCGGGCCGCGCTTCGTAGCTCATCCAGCGCGAGAGCCTCGACGGCAGCGATGATCGCGGACCCTGCATTTCATCAGGCGGATTGAAGACGGTCGTCGTGTTGCGCCACGAGAGCGTCGAGCCCGCGAGCGCGAGCGCCGCCACCCCCATCGCGACGCTCGGAGCATAGCGGCGCCCCAACCCCAGCACCGGCAACCCCGCGCTCGCGCACAGCAACGCCCCAGCGAGATCCGCGACGAACCTCGCGCGCGAGGCCGCGAGCGTGAACACTGAGCCCCAGAGCAACGCCAGCGAGAGCCCGAGCGCAGCGCTGAGCCAGAGCGCCACGCGCGCCCGCGCCCCGCGGACGGTCAGCGTCGAAAGCAGCATCCACGGAGCCTCGTGCGTCGCGCTTCGATGGTGCGCCGCGAGCACTTCGCGAGCTTCGACCGAGAGCACTTCGATCGTGCCCCAGCGATCGAGCTGCAACGAATCGAGCCCGAGCTCGACCCAGCCGCGCGCGCGCTCTTCGTGGTTCACCAGGCGCTCGATCAGCATGGCTCCGCTCAGAAGGCGCACGCGTACAGCGGCGAGATCGCCCTCGACGCGCACGACCAGCGCAGCGCCTTCGGGCAAGGTGATCGTGCGTCGGACGCCTCGGTCCTTCAGCGAGAAGGACACCGTTGTTCGAAGCTCTCGGGTCATGTTCGCTCCCCACTCCGCGCCGACGCTCGACGGCGATGGGTCGACCATAGCGCCCCTCGACGAGGAGCCGAACCGCAATGCGCCTGGCCCCTTCTCTCACGCACAGCGCGCCGCACGGTCACGAGGCGTGAGTGTACGCCGTGTGCTCAAGGCTGCGGCGTCCCCAAGACCGGCGAGCCTTCGCCGCCCGATGTTCCAGATTGAGCGTTGATCTCGGTGACGCCTTGCTGCTCGCGAAGCGAGTCTTGGTCGCGCGCGAGCTGCTCGAGCTGCCGAGAGCGCTGGCGAAATCCCTCCCGATCCGGCACGAGCTCGATCGCCCGCTGCAGGTCGATGAACGCGCCGCCGTACACCCCGCGCAACATGCGGATCATCGCGCGGTTGTAGAGCGCCTCGCCCACGCGCACGCGCTGCCCTTGCGGAATCTGCGCGCCGTCCGCGCCCGCCACCTGCGTCACCAGCTGCTCGGCGCCTTCGAGGTTGCGCTGCTGAACGAGCTCGTACGCTCGCGTGCAGCGCGCGTCGCCATCGCATCCCTCGAAGTTGAGCTCGACCGTGTCCATCCACGGCAAGATCACCGGCGCGAAGCTCGCCACGACGTCGTCGATCGCCTGCGCCCGCAGCGGACGCGGGTCGATCACCGAGAGGGCCACGCGGTCCGCAGGGTACGGCCCCTCGCGGCCGCGCACGACGGTCGAGCGCGCGCTCTCGTACGTGCGCGAGAACAGCACGTGCTGCGTGGCCGAGACGATCACGCGAAACTCCACCTGCGCTTGCAGCTCCCCGGTCCGCGCGATGTTGGTGCACGGGTGCTCGCGCTGCACTTGCTGCCCGTCCACCGTCTCGCTGTGCGAGCAGCGCGCCTCGGTGCGCGCGTCGTGCTCGGCGTACTCCAAGCGACGGATGTTCGCTTGCACCGCGAGCCCGCCGTTGGCCTCGACCAGGGTGATCCCGCGGTTCAAGCTCGCGACGATGCGCGCGCGCAATCCGCTGCGAATCTGCTCGCCCGCCTGCACGTCGCCCTCGCTTGGCCGCACTTCGTAGCTGTTGCCGAAGGGCGCGGCGTTGATGAGCGCAGGACGAACGACGTCGAGCTGCGCGGTGCGGTAGCAGGCCTGCGTGGGCAAGAGCGAGGCGCCGAGGAGCGCCCATGAAATCAACCGGCGCGGCGGATCACCGCCGTTTCGCTGCGAGGTGTTCACAGCGTGAATCTACGGCACCTCCGCCGAAATTCTTCACTCGGTTCAGCGCGGCGCGCGCAGATCGACGCCGTCGCCGCTCACGTCGAGCTCTTCGTCCCGCGCGAACAGCCCGCGCCCCGAGACCACTTCGACCTTCACCCGATAGCGCCCCGGAACGATGCTCACCGTCCGCTGCCACCGCGCCGGCACCGTCGCGCCCGCAGAGAAGCGCTGCTCGACGCGCGAGACCACCTCTCCGTTCTGCGCGAACGAGACGCTCACGCTCTCGGCCTTGGCCTCGCCCTCGCGATGGTCCGCGAGCCCCACGGACACCCGCGTGTCGCGCGGAGCCGTCCCCGTGAGCGAGCGCCCCACGACCGCCGCGCCCGCGAGCGCGACGATCAGCGCCGCGGTCTTGCGCCAGCTCGCCACGGGTTTTCGTTGCTCGTTCGGCTCGCTCGTCTCGTTCACAGAAATCGCTCGCGCGGTTCGATAGCACGCCCAACGACGGCGAAGCGCCCTCAATCATCGCGGGTTTCGCGGCTCGCTCTGTACCGAACCCCCTGAGCGCTGTAGGGTAACTGCTCTACATACCGGTCATGGAAGCCCTTCGAGCTCTTGTCTCCCGCGTCACGGCGTACCACCCCAACGCCGACGTGGCGCTCATCGAGAAGGCTTGGACCGTCGCCGAGAAGGCGCACGACGGACAGATGCGCAAGTCAGGCGAGGCCTACTTCACGCATCCGATTTCGGTCGCCAACATCATCGTCGACCTCAAGCTCGACACCGCTTCGCTCTGCGCCGCGCTCCTGCACGACGTCGCCGAAGACACGACGATCGGCGTTGATCAGATCGAGCGCGATTTCAACCAAGAGATCGCGTTTCTGGTCGAGGGCGTCACGAAGCTGAGCAAGTTCAACTTCTCGAGCAAAGAGGACCGCGCCGCCGAGTCCTTTCGCAAGATGCTCGTGCACATGGCCAACGACATCCGAGTGCTGCTCGTCAAGCTCTCGGACCGCTTGGACAACATGCGCACGCTCGAGCACATGAAGCCCGACGCGCAAGAGCGCATCGCGCGAGAGACCATCGACATCTACGCGCCGCTCGCCAATCGACTCGGCATCTCGTGGATGAAGTCCGAGCTCGAAGACCTCTCGTTCAAGTACCTCGACCCGCAGGCGTATCGAAGCCTCGCGGAGAAGGTCACCCAGAGCGAGAACCTTCACAAAGGGTTCATCGAGAGCACGAGCAAGCTGCTCAGCGATCGGCTCAACGAAGCCGGCTTCGCCTGCGAAGTCGCTGGGCGCGCGAAGCACCTGTACTCGATCTGGCGCAAGATGCGCGCGCAGGACTGCGAGTACGAGAAGGTCTACGACGTCATCGCCTTTCGCGTGCTCGTTGAAAACGTGGCCGACTGCTACGCCGCGCTCGGCGTGATCCACGGGACGTACACCCCCATCCCCGGACGATTCAAAGACTACGTCGCGCTGCCCAAGCCCAACGGCTACCAATCGCTGCACACCACCGTGCTCGGGCCCGAGAACCGACGCATGGAGATCCAGATCCGCACGCGCGAGATGCACCGCGTCGCCGAGCTCGGAATCGCCGCGCACTGGAAGTACAAAGAGCGCGGCCGCGGCCGCGACGTCGAAGAGCACGGCGGGATCATCGACGCCAAGGACGCCAAGCGCTTTCAGTGGCTGCGCCAGCTCATGGACTGGCAAAAAGAGCTCAAGGACCCGCAAGAGTTCTTGGAGAGCGTGAAGGTCGACCTCTTTCAAGACGAGGTCTACGTGTTCACGCCGAACGGTGACGTGAGGGTGTTTCCTCGCGGCGCGACGCCCATTGATTTCGCGTACGCGATTCACTCGGACCTCGGCGATCACTGCTCGGGCGCGCGCGTGAACGGAGCGATCGTTCCGCTGCGGCACCACCTGCGATCGGGCGACGTCATCGAGATCCTCACGGACCCCAATCGCTATCCCACCAAGGACTGGCTCGAGTGGGTGCTCACCGCGAAGGCCAAGTCCAAGATCCGGTTCTTTCTCCGCGCAGAAGAGCGCGAGCGATCACTGCGCCTCGGCCGCGAGCTGCTCGAGCGATCGCTGCACAAGCACGGCCTCTCGTACAACAAGTGCATCAAGACCGGAAACATCCAGAAGGCCGTCGACGACGCCAAGCTCCAGTCCGTCGAAGAGCTTCTGATTCAGATCGGCTACGGCAAGTACGACATCAACAAGGTGCTCGACTCGCTCGTCCCGCCCGAGCAGAGAGACAAGCCGCCCGCGCAGATCCGCGAGTCGATCGTCGAGCGCGTCACCCGCAAGGTCACCGGAAAAGACGCCGGTGGAATCCTCGTCTCCGGCGACGCCAACGTCCTCGTGCGCTTCGCCAAGTGCTGCTCTCCCGTGCCGGGCGATGAAATCGTGGGCTTCATCACGCACGGCCGCGGCGTGAGCATTCACCGACGCGGCTGCGACAAGGCGCTCGACCTCGACCCCGAGCGTCGCGTCGACGTCGCCTGGCAATCGGGCGCCAAAATCGCCCGCCCCGTGTGCCTCAAGGTCATCACCAGCAACCGCCCCGGAATCCTCGCCGAAGTGGGCACGACCTTCTCGCAGAACGGGCTCAACATCGAAGAGGCCAACTGCCGCGCTGGCGACGATCGCGCGACCAACTTGTTCACGTTCACGATCACCGACCTCAACAGCTTGAAGAACGTGATCCGCGCCCTGCAAAAGGTGAAGGGCGTGATCACCGTCGAGCGCGTCTGAGCGCCGCGCCTCGCAGCGCCGGCCCTGCGGGTCGATCGTGGTATCCACGGCCCTACCACTCTGCGAATCATGACACCGGAACCGGCACGCTCTCGGCTTCGGGCGCTCTTCGACGCGATCAAGCGCGTCGACTCGCCCACCATCCTCCACGCGACGCTCTTCGCAGTGCTCTCGGTGTTCACCATCGCGATGCTCTATCGCGCGCCGCTCGGGCCCGGGCAGGACTACCACTATCATGTGATGTCCGCGGCGATGGGCGCGCGCCCGTCGTCCGAGCCGCTCCGCGCGCTCTATCACGGGATTCACCCGTTCGACGCGAACACGCTCTTGTACCGCGTGGCGTGGCCGTTCATTCGTTTGTTCGGCGCCGTGCGCGGGTTTCAGTGCGCCGTCGCGGTGATGTTCTACCTGGGGTTTCCTGCGGCGACCTGGTACGCGCTGTGGAGAGTGAAGCGCGCGCCGTGGCCTTCGCTGCTCGCGTTCGCCGTGATCTATTCGCGCGGGTGGGCGGTGGACGGATTCGTTCCGTTCATGTGCTCGTCGTCGTTGATGGTGCTCGTGCTCGCAGAGTGGAGCGCGTTTTTGCAGCCCGACGCGGATCGCAGCTATCGCGCCATGGCCCGCGGCGCGCTCTTCGCCGCCCTGCTCTTTCTCTCGCACGCGCACACCTTCGCGTGGAGCGCCGTGATGATGGGCCTGTTCACCGTCGCCGCCGCGGGACGAGAGCTCTTCACCCAGCGCGAGGACGGCCCGCGCTTCAGCATCCGCCCGGCGCTCGAGCTCGCGCTCAAATCCCTCGCGATGATCGCGCCCGCCGCGCTGCTCCTGCTCAGCTGGAAGGCCCGCATCGAGACCTACGCGCCCCCGCTGCCCGCCTCGGCGACGCCAGCCCCCGCGGCGTACGCCGGGCTCGACGTGATGCTCAAGAACGGCCTGCTCGCGTTTCCGCAGTACTTCGCGCCGCTCTACGACCCGACCGACGTGCGCTTCGCCGCGGGGCTCGCCGTCATCGCGCTCGTCCTGCTCTTGCTGGTGCGACAAGACCCCGAGAACCCGCGCTACTTCGAGGCGTTCTCGATCGCGACGTTCTGTAGCTTCTTGGTCCTTCCGCTCGACATGAACGGCCAGTCCATCGGCCCGCGGCACATGGAGTTCTTCATGTGGACGCTGCCCCTCGTGCTGTGGCGTCGCACCAGCGTGAAGCTCCGTGACGAAGCGGGCCAGTCGTGGCGCAGCTTTTCGAGCGAGGCGATCATCGCCCTCGCGCTGTGCGCGTTCTCTGCGCTGAGAATCCACTCGATCGAGCGCGCGATGGTGGGGCTCAATCGCAACGAGCTCGGGCCGCTGCTCGCGCTCGAAGAGCCGTGCCGACGCGCGAGACGAACGCCGTACAGCATCCTGGCGTACGTCCCGATGGCGACTACGAGCACGTACTTTCCGAGCCTCACGATGCACCAGGCGCACGAGACGCTCGCCGCGATCTGCGGCGTCGAGACGCCGGTGTACAACACGCGCGTCCGACCGTTTCACACTCCGCCGATTCGATATCGAGTCGATATGCCCGCGCCCATCGGCATCTATCCAGGCGCATCCGAGTGGTACACGGACTCTGCCGCAGTGCTGCGACACTACGACCTCGTCTTGACCTATGACTGGCACCCCGACGCCAGCGAACAGCCCGAGATCGATCGCGTGGTCTCGCTCGTCGCGCGCTCGGGACGCTACGCGCTCTATCGCCGTCGATAGAGCGCTTGATCGAGCGCGAGACCGTCAGGCGGGCTCGGCGATCTCTTCGACGTACACCCAGTCGCCGTCGAGGTCGCGCAGCGTGTGCGGCCCCGCTGGGTTGAGCGCCGCGATCAGCGTGTACTCATAGGGAAAGAAGTGCAGATGCAGGTCGAACGTATATCGATACGGCCTCTGTCTCGGCACGACGATGACGAGCCGCTTCTTCGCGACGCGACGCAGCTCGGACACAGCCAGCCCGATGTTCTGCACGTGCTCGAGCACGTGCGTCGAGACGACGCAGTCGAACGAGCGGTCTTCGAACGGGAGCTTGTTCGCGCTGGCCTGTACGAACTCGACGTTGGGGTAGCGCGCGACGACGTTGTCTCCGACGAAGATGTCGCAGCCCACCATGCGTCGTCCCGGCGCGCGGGTAGAGAGCTGATTCGAGAGATACCCGTTGCCGCAGCCCACTTCGAGCACGGTCTGGCCGACGACCGCGTCGAGCACCGCGGCGAGCGAAGACTTGGTCAGGTCGGTCTCGCGCTCGATCACGAACTGGTGCGCGCGTCGGTACACTTCAGCGAACTCTTCATCGCTGAGGTTCAACGCGCGCCGCTTGAAATCCAGAAAGAGGTCGACCTCGGGCCCGAACAGCAGCCTCGCTGGGAGCCACGTGAAAATCCGCCGGTCGCGAATCGCAGGAGGCACCCACTCATCGAGCAACTGACGAATACGATAGGTAATCGAACGCGGAATCTTCAAAGCGCTCTCCGCTCAGGGAAATAGACGAAATACGCGTCACGCGGCGCTTCGAACTCCACGAAGATCGCAGGCAGCGCGATCGAAGCTCCCGTCGGGCCAAACTCGCTCATCGCGGTCGCCGCTGGCTCGGTTTGCATTGATCTCGACCGCACGCTCGCCTCTGGACCTCTTCGAATCTGCCTTGCGGCAAGACCTACCATCGTTCGCGCCGCGAGAACACTACCCAGTGCGGCGGCGCCGCTGCCCTTTCGCGCGCGGTCGCGATGCACCACACTCGCGAGGATTCATGACCATCGACACGTCGACCGGTGAAGCGCGGGCGCGCGTTCGCACCGCCCTTCTGCCCAAAGACCTCGCGCGAACGATCGGAACCGAGGTCGCCGTCGTCCTCTCTCCCGTCGCCCCGCCGCGCTTGTGGGGGATGGTCACGCAGTCCTCGATCGAGAGCATCCTGCGCGCGTGCGAGAACCAGACGCACACGAGCGCGCTGCCCGCGCGATGCGCGGAGTTCGCCACCCGAGCCGTCACGCACCTGCGCTCGCGCTTGATCGAGCCCAACCTCACGATCGACGCGCACGTCGCCATCGCCGTCGTCGCGCCGCGCGTGGTGCACCTCGCGCTCACCGGCGGCGTTCGCGCCTACCGCGTTCGCAACGGAAACGTCGAGCGACTGCAGCCCCGCGCCGAAGAAGTGCGCCCCTTGGGCCTGAGCGCGCCGCACTACGCGACGGAGTCCTTCGATCGCGGCGACTGGCTTCTGCTCGGGACGCCCGAGGCGTTCTCGATTCGCAGCGTGAGCGCGCTCACGACGCTGCTCGGTCGCGGGCCTGACACATCGCCGTCGACTGTCCGTGACAGCATGCTGCTACCCGCTCACGAGACGCAACACGGCGGAGCCATCGCGGTACTGCGCTCGCTCTGACCGACGGCCACGGCAGAACACTTTTCGCTCGATCTTTTCGAGCAACTCCACCAAGCGAGCGGCAGCACCGTGCTTCGGAACCAACCTCTCCATGGACACCCAAATCGCGCGCTCGGACTGGCGCTGAGCGCGGCGCTCGCGGGCTCGCTCGCATCGGCGACGGCGACCGCGCAAACGCCCAGCGGATTCGCGCTCGATCGCTACGAGCCCTCGACCACGGGCGACCCGTTCTTCGTCGCCGAGCACCCCTGGTACAACCGCACGCGGATTTTCTCCGCGGGGATCACCGCGGATTTCACGAGAAACCCGCTGGTGTTTCGCCCGCCCATGAGCGACCCGCGCGTGGTGATCGACAACATGTTGGTCCTGCACGCGAGCGCGGCGATCGCCCTGTTCGATCGCGTGGCGATCAGCGCCTCGCTGCCGTTCTCGCTGTTGCAAACGGCGGGCGCCGCGGGAGGCAACCCGAGCCCGATCGGGTTGATGGCGTACACAGCAGGGCCCGCGCCGGGCGACCCGAGGCTCGGGGCGCGCGTGAGGATCTTCGGCCAGAGCGACGAGGACCCGATCTCGCTGCACGTGGGGGGGCAGCTCTTCTTCGGAGTGATTCCGTGGAGCGGCGACGAGCACTGGGTGACCGATGAAGTGATGCGCGGGCGCGCGTACGCGACGGGCGCAGGTCGCGCGGGCCCCGTGCGCTACTCGCTCTCGCTCGGGTATCACTTTCGACGGCGCACCGAGCTGTACCGCTCGGTGATGGACGGAGACTTCTTCGTCACCGCGGGCGCCGCGCTCATCGCGCTCGACGGGCGACTGCACGTCGGTCCCGAGTTTTGGGCGAACATCGTCCCCGCGAGCTTCGGGCAGCGCAACATCGACGCGACCGTCAACGCCGAGGCCACCCTCGGAATCTCGTACACCATCGCCAACCTCGTTCAGCTCGGCGTCGCCGGCGGCCCCGGCCTCTCGTCGAGCGTCGGGACGCCCACGTTTCGCGGGCTCTTTCGCGTCGCGTACACGCCCTTTAGCGAAGAGACCGCCGCGCGCACGATCCGCCCCGATCGCGACGGCGACGGCGTCGTCGACGAAGAAGACCAGTGCCCCGACGAGACGAGCAGCCCGAGGCCCGACGTGGCGCGACCGGGCTGCGCGCTCGCCCGCGTGGACAGCGATGACGACGGCGTGTTCGACGACGTCGACCTGTGCCCGAACGAGCCGGTCGGGCGCGTTCGAGACCCCGGACGCCCAGGCTGCAGCCTCGCCGATCGCGACGACGACGGCGTCGCCGACACGCTCGATCAGTGCGTCGATCAGCCGCGAGGCGAGCACGAAGCGAGCGATCGCGCGGGCTGCCCCGACGTGGACACCGACAGCGACGGCGTCTTCGACAGCGAGGATCAGTGCCCGCAGAGCGCGATCAGCACCGTGGCCGACCCCGAGCGCGCGGGCTGCGCGGCGCCCGATCGCGATCACGACACGGTCCCCGATCACGTGGATCGCTGCGCGGATCAGCCGGGAATTCCCCAAGCAAACGCCGAGCAAAACGGCTGCCCCACGGCGCTGTTGAGCTTCGACGGACGGCAGCTGCGCGTGAGCGAGCCCGTTCGGTTTCGCGCCAACGCAGCAGAGCTGCTCCCGTCGTCGCTCCCGACGCTCGACGCGATCGCGGCGGCGATCAACGCGCTGCCCGCGTCGATCCGAGTGATCGACGTGCAGTCACACGAGGCCGACGACCGCCGTCGCGACGCCGCGCTCAACCTCTCGCAGCGCCGCGCAGACGCGGTGCGCGCGTACCTCGTCGCGCACGGCGTCGCCCCGACGCGGCTCAATTCGCACGGGTTCGGAGGCTCGCGTCCGATCGTCGAGACGCGCTCGCTTCGCGGCGCTGCGCTGCAGCAAGCGCGCGCGCAGAACCTTCGAACCGAGCTCGTCGTGATCGACCCGGCGCCTGCGGCCGAGGCTCCCGCGGCGAGCCCGCAGTCGACGACCGCTCCTTCTTCGCAGCCCTCGAATGCCAGTCAACCCGCCGGTCAACCCGTGAGCGCGCCTGCGCAGTAGCCGTTGGAAGGGAGGGGCGATTCGCGGTAGTCACACGCTCCCTGCGCAGCGAAACGCGCCGCGCGGGGAGGAGTATCGAATGACCGTCGTCCGCATCGCCGACGTGCTCGCCGAGAAGGTCGCCGTTGGCACGAAGATCACCGTCCGCGGTTGGGTTCGCACCCGCCGTGATTCGAAGGCAGGGCTCTCGTTCATCCATGTGAGCGACGGGACGTGCCAGAATCCCCTGCAAATCGTCGCGCAGAACACGCTCCCAAACTACGAGAGCGATGTGCTGAAGCTCTCGACGGGCGCGTCGGTGATCGTCACGGGCAACCTCGTCGCGTCGCAGGGCAAGGGGCAGAAGTTCGAGCTGCAAGCAGAGGAAGTTGCGGTCGTGGGTCTGGTCGACGACCCCGAGACGTACCCGATGCAGCCCAAGGAGCACACGCTCGAGTACCTGCGCGAGGTGGCGCACCTGCGCCCGCGCAGCAACACGTTCGGCGCGGTCTCGCGCGTGCGCCACTGCCTCGCGCAGGCGATCCACCGCTATTTTCACGAGCAGGGCTTCTTCTGGGTCAACACGCCGATCATCACGGCGAGCGACTGCGAAGGCGCGGGGCAGATGTTTCGCGTCTCGACGCTGGACGCGGTCAACCCGCCGAAGACCGAGAACGGCCGCGTGGACTTCTCTCAGGACTTCTTCGGAAAGGAAGCGTACCTGACGGTCTCGGGCCAGCTCGCGGTCGAGGCGTACTGCCTGGCGCTGAGCAAGGTCTACACGTTTGGTCCGACGTTTCGCGCGGAGAACTCGAACACGGCGCGCCACCTCGCTGAGTTCTGGATGATCGAGCCCGAGATCGCGTTCGCGACGTTGAAGGACGACGCGGATCTGGCCGAGGGATTTCTGAAGTACGTGCTGAAGGCGGCGCTGACCGAGCGCGCCGACGACCTGGCGTTCTTCAACGACCGCCACGCCAAACAGCAGAACGGCGTGAAGGTGATCGAGCGCGTTCAACAGTGCATCGAGCAGCCGTTTGTGCGCGTGGACTACACGGACGCGATCAAGATCCTGCAGTCGACGAAGAAGAAGTTCGAGTTTCCGGTCGAGTGGGGGATGGACCTGCAGACCGAGCACGAGCGCTTCTTGACCGAGCAGCACTTCAAGGCGCCGACGGTGGTGATGAACTACCCCGAGAAGATCAAGGCGTTCTACATGCGGCTGAACGACGACGAGAAGACCGTGGCGGCGATGGACATCCTCGCGCCGGGCATCGGTGAGATCGTCGGCGGAAGCCAGCGCGAAGAGCGCCTCGACCTGCTCGACAAGCGCATGGTCCAGTTCGGGCTCGATCCGCGGCCGTACGGCTGGTATCGCGACCTACGCCGCTACGGAACGGTTCCTCACGCCGGCTTCGGCCTCGGCTTCGAGCGCCTGGTTGTCTACGTCTGCGGCCTCGAGAACATCCGCGACGCGATCCCGTACCCGCGCACGCCGGGCAACGCCGCGTTCTGAGCGAACGCGCTGCGATTTCTGCGACACTCGGGGGCGTGACGCAGGGACGAAGCCAACGCACACGTTTTCAAGTGACCTCGCTCGCGCTCGCGGCGGCGCTCGCCGCCAACAGCGCGTACGCGCAGAGCAGCGCGGACCCTCGCCCTGCTCCGCGCAGCGACGAGACCGTGGCGCGCGCGCAACCAGCCGCTGCGACGCCAGCGCGCGTCGAGGACGACGCGAGGTACACGCTGCGCTACAGCGTGGCGATCGACGTTCCGATCACGGCGGCGGCGGCGCTGGCGTGGGTGATCCCCGAGCTCGCGAAGAGCGCGCTGACAGGCCCGACGTGCCGTTGGTGCGAGCGAAACCCGGACGGAACCCGCTCGGTAAACGGCCTCGACACCGCCGTCCGCGACGCCTTTCGCTGGAGCTCGCCCGGCACCGCCGCGGTCATCTCCGACGTCCTCGGCTACGGCGTGGCGCCCGCGTCGGCCATCGGGCTCACGATCCTCGTGGGACGACTGCACGGAGGCTCGCGCGAGCGCGATTGGTGGCCGCTCTGGGACTCGCTGATCATCGCTGAGACCGCGGCGCTCGCGATGGACGTCAACCAGCTCACGAAGTTCATCGTGCTGCGCGAGCGGCCTCGATATCAGTTCGCGACGGACGCCGAGCGCGCGGCGTATGCACCGCCCGGCGACGAGCTGCTGAGCTTCTTCTCGGGGCACACGACCTTCACGTTCGCGCTCGCCACCTCCGCCGGAACGGTGAGCACCCTTCGCGGCTACCGCCTCGCCCCCCTCGTCTGGGGAGTCGGGCTCACCATCGCAGCGTCCGCCGCGTACCTGCGCATGGCCGCCGATCGCCATTACTTCACCGACGTCTTCACCGGGATGCTCGTCGGCGCGGGGATGGGCGTGTTGCTTCCGTGGCTCGCGCATCGACCGCTCTTCGCGCGAGGCAACGACCTGCGGCTGAGCGTCACGAGCGTCGCGGGCGGCGCGGGCCTGAGCGCCCGCGGGGTCTGGTAGCAGGGTCTGCGCACGAGAGCGGCTCGGCCTTCGGTGGGCGACACGCGACGAGGGTTCTCTGGATATTTCCCAGCAGATCGCTCGTGGTGCGTCTTCCTCCCAACCGGCCTCCGAACGACAACGGCTCGGCGCTACGCCCAATAGCGAACGGCGCTCTCGACGCACTCGACGCCGAGCTTCGCGTGCGGCGCGGCCATGTACGCGATCCATCGCAGCATCCACGGCGCAAACTGCCCGTCTTCGCCCCCGAGCACGCCCTCGAGCGCCGCGCGCTCGGCCGAGCGAACCACGAACGGCCCGCCGCCGCAGCGCGCGCACAGAACGCCCCCTGCGTCCGAGCGATACGTCACGCTGCGCTCCCACGGCGCCTCGCGCCCGCACCGCACGCAGCGATCGCGAACGATCCCGTGCCCCGCGTGCTCGAAGCACACCGAGAAGAACCGGATCACTTCGGCGCCCGCCCCTTGCGCGTCCGCGCGCTCGAGCCGATCGAGCGCCTCGTCGAAGGCCACGTACAGCCCCTCGTCGTGCGCGACCTCGCCGCCCATGTCCCGCGCGACCGCGCTCAGCACGCCCGCCGCGGCCATGCGACGCAAATCCGTGTGGATGCCCACGAACGCGCGGTCCACCACGGCCTCGTCGATGCGCTCGTTGCGACCGCCGGCGCCCGATTTCGAAAAGTGCACACGATATCGAGTGAACGCGCTCAAGCCCGCGCCGAAGCGACGCGTGGACTTCGCTCCCGAGCGCGCGGTGGTCCATCGCACCGAGCCGTCTTCGAGCAAGAGCGCCACGGACAAATCCGCCTCGCCGCGCTCGCGACGGGCGATGACGTAGCCGAGGCCGCTGAACGCTCCCCCTGCGTTCGGCTCGTGGTTCACAGCGCTCAGACCTGCGCGGAGGTCGGCGCGCTCTCGACGGTGACGCTGTTGTTCGAGAGCTGCTCGGGGCGCTCGTTGGTGCGCGGGCGCAGCAAGAAGGACATCGCCATCGTGGCGAGCACGGCGAACACGACCAGCGCGATGGCGAGGCCGAAGCGACCGCCGCGCTCTTGCACGGGGGCCGTGGGCATCGCGGGCGCGGGCATCACGTCGCGCGAGCGCATGTTGTTGGCGAAGCGGCCGAGCACTTCTTCACCCGAGAGCCCCACGGCGCGAGCGTACGCGCGCAGATAGCCCTTCACGAACACTTCTCCCGGAAGCTCAGCGAAGCGGTCGTCTTCGAGCCGCTCGAGCTGTTGCAGGGGAATCCTCGTGCGGTCCGCCACCTCGACCAAGTCGATGTTGCGCAGCTCGCGCTCGCGTCGAAGCCAGGTTCCGATCGACTCCATGACGGTTATGGCCCTTCTACAGTGCGCAGGGCGTCGGCGCATGCGCGGCCGTCCTGCGTGTCCGGTCCGAGTTCACGGCACCGGGTCAGGTCTGCCCGAGCTTGATCGCGGTGCTGGTCTCGCAAGTGGAGCTCAGCGCGCAATCGAAACGCGGGTTGAATGCGATCGCAGCCTGGTCCTCGAGAGGCCAGGGCGCGATCGAGCGCACCGAGCGCGCGTGGTCCGTCGTCCATGCGCGCGTACGCTTCGCCCAAACGGTAGTTGCCGACGCAGAACTCGGGGCGGGCAGAGACCGCGCGCTCGAGCACGCGGACGGCGTCCGCGTAGCGACGGAGCGTGAGGTAGCTCTGACCGAGGTTTCCGAGCGCCAGGTGCGGCTGCGGGTAGTGAACGTCTTGAGAGACCTCCAACAAAAAAGGGATCGCTTCTTGGGCGCGGCCGAGGTTGTTCAGCACGGCGCCCAGCGAGTTGAGCGCCTCGCCGAACGGGGCGCGCTTCTCGGGGTCTTCAGCGGCCTCGCGACGAAGAACTTCGACCGCGCGGCGAAGAGGCGCCTCAGCCTGCGCGTACAACCCCGAGCCCCCGTAGATCTGACCGATGAGCAGCTGCGCTTCGCCGTTTTCAGGGTCGAGACGGACCGCTCGCTCGAGCTCGACGAGCGCTGAACGAGGCTGGTTCTCGGTCCGAAGTAGGTTCACGGCGAGCTCGTATCGTCGTTGCGATTGCTGCCGCATCTCGTCGCTCACCCCTGCGCATCCAGGGAGTGAGAGCAGCCCAAACAGGGCCGCTGCAGCCATCATCCTTGTTCGAAGGTGGTTCGTGCGCACGCGCTCAGTCCTAAGTGGGTCGAGCACGTTGCCACGCGCCGTCTGCTGAATTGCGTATCCGTCGAAACCGCGACACCGCGGCCATAGCAAGGCTGAGGTCGGGGTGTACCGTCCGAGGTCGACGAGGGTCAACCGAAAATTTGCCTGCGACATTCAATGGAACGTTCAGTGCTTCCGCCCTCGCGGCACTGACATCCCAGCGGATCGCGTTCGCTGAGCGCGCTCACCGTCGAGAATCGACGTCGGAGCGCCTTCAGGGGGCAGTTCAGGTGCGGACTTGCTCTTTCATTCCGAGCAACGTGAAGAGGCGACGAAGCGCGTCGATGTCGTCGATGACGACCTTCTCTTCGACGATGCGGACGTACTGCCCTTCGCGCAGCTGAAGCACCGCGCGCTTGACCGTGTCGACGTCGAGCCCCGAGCGCGAACTCAGCTCGAGCGGCGAGACGGGAACCTGCGCGCTCCCCGACAGCCGCCCTGCTTCGGACGCGAGCTTCAGCAGCGCGTTGACGACCTTCGACTGGTTGTCGCGCAGCATCATGTTCTCGATCTGATCCTCAGCGTCGCGCAGACGACGAACGAGCTGCTGCACGAGCCGCATCGCGACCTGCACGCTGCCCTGAAGCAGAGCTCCGAACGTGTCCGGGTCGAGCGCCAGCACGAGCACATCCGAGAGCGCGACGGCGGTGGCTCCGCGGGGCGTCCCTGGGATGAGCGCTCCTTCGCCGAACAGGTCGCCTGGCTTGAGGATCTGCAGCGAGCGCTCGACCATGCGCACGCGCTTGAGCACGCGCACTCGCCCCTCTTGAAGGATGAAGACCTCCGGGCCCACGTCTCCCTCGCGGAAGATCACTTCCCCAGCTGCGTAGCGACGACCGAAGTGCTCGATCAGTCGGTCGCGCTCGTGCGTCTGCGCTTCGGTCATCGTCCTGTGGCCTTGCTACCGATCGCCGTTGTACCAGCGCGACGGCCGAGACGAAACACCGAGCGTCATCGCCGACGTCGACGGCGCGATCGCGCACGGCGGCGTTGGGCCGTCTCGGGGCCGCTTCGCCGTGCGAGGGCCACGAAGAAACACGTTTGCAAAAGAACGTGTTGACAGCGGCGCGTCGCTGACTATTCTCGCGCCCCCAACACGACGCCGGTGTAGCTCAGCTGGTTAGAGCAGGGGAATCATAATCCCAAGGTCGTTGGTTCAAGTCCGACCGCCGGCACCCAGAAGAAACCGATTCGCCGCAGTGATCCTGCGGCGTTTTCGTTTCTCCCGCTCGCCGATCGCGCCGCGCTCCGCAGGCGTATCCTTCGCGCATGGACCTTCCTCGCCTGCGCGACGAGTACGAGCGACACAGGGCGCGCGCTCGAGCGCTCGCCGGACGCCCTGGCGACATCGCCCAGCGCGTGATGATCCACCACCAGATCTATCGCGACTCGGGAGCCAACCACGTGTTTCCCCTCGTCGCGCTGCACGGCGCGCTGTGGGGCTGCGGCTTCTTCGAGAGCACCGGAAAGCTCGGAGAGCTCGTCTCGTACCGCTATTTCTACGACGAAGCGCAGCGCCTCGACCGACACGCCATGCTCGATCGCTTCGCCGAGGGATTCAAAGCGATCAACCGCGAGGTCTTCATCGACACGTACGCCAACTTCTACTTCACGCGAGAGCACGGCGAAGCCCCGCGCGCCGACGAGCTCGTCCACCCCGAGCTGCTCGCGCTGCTCAACGCCGCCCACCGCGCGCGACGCAGCGGCGCTCAGCTGGACCCCGCGACGCGACGCGCGCTGTTCTCCTCGGCGCTGCGCTTCGAGCAAGAGCGCACCGTCGCCCCTGGGATCGCCGCGGAGATCGCCCGCTTCGATTGCCCCATCCTGCGCGCGCTGTGCCTCAAGCCGGTCGTGCGGTTCGCGTACTTTCCTGCGTGGAGAGCGTTTTATTTCAGCGATTTCTCGGACAAAGACGAGCGCGTCCGGCGCGCGATGAAGTCCTATCAGATCGCCGAAGAGCAAGGGCTCGACCGCGTCGAGGCCAGCATCGAGCAGTATCGCGTGCTGCCCGACGCGTACTTCGCGGACCCCGATCGCGTCCGAAGCGAACTCTATCGCTCGCTCGCCGTGGACGCGACGTAGCGCAGGCCCTCGCTGCCGCCGCGAACCAAGAAGATTCGCCAGCGCTTCGCGCTCAATGCCCTGTAATGCGCGTTCGCTGCGCGCGCGGGGCGCGCTGTGGGATACCGAGCTTCGCCATGACCGCGCGAAGCCCGTTTGTCGCCCTCACCGCCTGCGCGTTGCTCGCGTGCACAGCCCCGGCGCCCAGTGATGCTGGCGCCGACGCGAGCGCCGACGCGAGGCTCGACGGCGCTGCAGACGGAGGCGCGTGCGTCGACGAAGACAACGACGGGCACCCGTCCGCGGCGTGCGGCGGAGATGACTGCGACGATCGAAACGCCAGGGTCAATCCTGGTGTTCGTGAGGTCTGCGACAACCTCGGGATCGACGAAGACTGCGATCCGTGCACCGTCGCGCAGGTGCTTCCCTCGGGCCGCGGAGGGGACGGAGACCTCGACGAGGACGGCTTCGCGAGCACGCAGTGCTTCAATCGCATCGCGAGCGCATCGGCGCCGATGTGCGCTCCTTCGCCGTCGATCGACGGAGGAGCGCGCGTCGCTCGCGTTCGAGTGAGCGCCGCCGAAGTGCGTGGAACGGACTGCGCCGACGACCCGGCGACCGGAGCGACGCGGTTTCCCGGCGCGACGGAGCAGTGCAACAACTTCGATGACAACTGCGACGGACAGATCGACGAAGGCGTGTCCGTGCAGTGCTACCCCGACGTCGACGGCGACGGCTTCGCGCCGACGGGCTCGATGCAGTCGCGCGCGTGCCCGAGCAACGACCCAGCGCGCGTGCGAGATTTTGGCGCGTGTCCGCCCGGCACAACGAACCGCGCTCCGACCGTGGGCGCGTCGGACTGCAACGACGGGATGGGCGGAAACAGCGTGTTTCCTGGGGCGCGCGAGGCGTGCAACAACGCCGACGACAACTGCGACGGGCAGATCGACGAGGGCGATCCCGGCGCCGGCGCCTCGTGCATGCTCATGTCCATGAGCGCGGATCCCGGCGTGTGTCGCACCGAGGCGCGCATCCGGTGCGTGGGCGGGATGCTCCAGTGCGCACAAGGCGTTCGCCCTGGAGAGCGCCTCGAAATGTGCAACGCGCTCGACGACGACTGCGACGGCGCGGCGGACGAGACGTTCTGCGGCGACGCGACGGTGGACGCGCTCGGGAGACAGAGCGCTCCGACGGGGTACGGCTCGTGCGCGGGCACGACGTGCAACGTCGCTCGCTGCGTCGACGGTCGCGGTGACTGCAACGGACAGCCGAGCGACGGATGCGAAGCGAGCCTGCTCGACGACGGCAATCACTGCGGCGCGTGCGGCGTTCAATGCCCCTTCGGCGCGGCGTGCGTGCAGGGCTTGTGCGCGCGACAGAGCTTCCGCGCGGTGCGCACGGGCTCGGCGTTCTCGTGCTTGCTGCACGAAGATGGCCGGGTATTTTGCTGGGGAAGCAACGACTCTCGGCAGCTCGGCGACGGGACGACGACGAACCGCACGAACCCGGTCGCGGTCGCGGGCATCACCGACGCCGTCGAGATCTCGCTCGGCGGCATCCACGCGTGCGCCCGTCGTCGCTCGGGCGAAGTGCTCTGTTGGGGCAGCAACGCCACCGGCCGACTCGGCGACGGAACGACGATCACCCCCACGATGCCCGTCGCCGTCACGGGCCTCACCGACGCCGTCGAGCTCTCTCTCGGCAACGCCCACGGATGCGCGCGCCGAGCGACGGGCGGGGTCGTCTGCTGGGGCGCGAACAACGCTGGGCAGCTCGGCGATCGCACGACGACGCCGCGATCCTCGCCGGTCGCCGTCGCGACGATCACCAACGCGACCTCGATCTCTGCGGGCCTCGATCACAGCTGCGCAGTCACGGGCACCGGCGTGGTTCAGTGCTGGGGAAGCAACACGCTGGGGCAGCTCGGCAACGGAACGACCACCTCGCAGACCGCGCCCGTGACGGCCAGCTCCATCAGCAACGCTCGCGAAGTGCGCGCGGGCGATCGCTTCACGTGCGCTCGGCTCGCGACCAACGCGGTCTCGTGCTGGGGCGAGAACACCGCCGGACAGCTCGGCAACGGATCGACCGCGACGCGCACGACGCCGACCGCCGTCTCGTCGCTCACGGACGCCGCCGAGCTCACCGTCGGTTCGCACCACGCGTGCGCGCGCCGCGCGAACGGGACTGTCGCGTGCTGGGGCACCAACGAGTGGCATCAGCTCGGCAACGGGCTCACCACGCAGAGCGCGACGCCGACGACGGTGCTCGGCGTGCGAAACGCCGTCGAAGTGGCGAGTCGCTCGCAGCACACGTGCGTCCGTCGCGCGACGGGCGGCGTCTCGTGCTGGGGGCCGAACCCCGAGGGGTTGCTGGGCGACGGCGTTGTGACGATGGGCGCGGATCGAGTGGGCGTCGCAGCGACGCACTTGATCGTTCAGCTCGTCGGCGGCGATCAGCACGGATGCGCGCGCAGAGCGACGGGCGAAGTGCTCTGCTGGGGCGCGAACACCGAGGGACAGCTCGGCGACGGGACGATGGTCAACCGCGCCGAGCCCGTGCTCGTGGCGACGCTCAACGACGCCACGGCGCTCGTCGCGGGTCCGCTGCACACGTGCGCGCTGCGCGCGGATCGCACGGTGGTGTGTTGGGGCAGCAACCGCGACGGACAGCTCGGCGACGGCACCACGATCCGTCGCCTCGCGCCCGTGGCCGTCACCGGGTTGACGGACGTGGTTCAGCTCGCGGCGGGCGGCGCGTTCACCTGCGCGCGACGCGCGAACGGAGCGGTGTTTTGCTGGGGTTCGAACGCGCTCGGGCAGCTCGGCGACCGCACCACGACCGCGCGATGGACGCCGGTCGAGGTGCTGGGTCTGCGCTCGGCGATCGAGCTCGCAGCGGGCCGCGATCACGCGTGCGCCGTGCGCGCGACGGGCGAGACCGTCTGCTGGGGCTCGAACAGCGACGGGCAGCTCGGCGATGGCACGACGAGCGCGCGCTCGATGATCGCCCCGGTCTCGACGCTGACGGGCGCGGTCGAGCTCTCTGCGGGCGCCTCCCACACCTGCGCCAGGATGGTCGACGGGACGATTCGCTGCTGGGGAGCGAACTCGCTCGGACAGCTCGGCAACGGATCGACGACGGCGTCGCTCGTTTCGACGGCGACGTCGGTGATGCCCGCGAGCACTCGGTTCGTGTCGCTGACGAGCGGCGAGGACTTCAACTGCGCGACGAGCACGACGGGCCGCGTGTTTTGTTGGGGCGTCAACGGCGCTGGGCAGCTCGCCGAGCGCTCGGCGCCGATGCGCAACACGCTGAGCGCGCTGGCCATGCTGCCCTCGCCGTACGTCGAGGTCTCGACGGGAGCGCGCTTCGTCTTCGCTCGCCCCGCGTTGGGCACGATCGTGGCGTGGGGCGAAGGTGCGTCCGGACAGCTCGCCGACGGGAGCAACACCACCCAGTACGGGCCGGTGATCACGCTCGGCGTCAACAATTGACCGATCGGTTCACGCTGTTGCTCGCGCGTTGACCGATCGGTTCACAGCGCTCAGATCGCGGGCGGCTCGAGCACGACGCCCGCGGCGTTCAGCGCCTCGGGAGAGTTGTGACGCACGCGTCGGTAGCGCTCGGTGAGGCGAGCGGTGACGCCGCGGACCATCACGATCGCGAGCACCGCGGAGACGATGTCGAAGGCCGACGAGAACATCGTCCCGACGTTGCGCGAGGCGAGGCCCGCGAGGGTGGAGTCGTTCGCGCGAGACGCTCCGTTGGCGACGAAGCCAGAGAGGATGTACATGCCCCACCACGCGCCCACGGCCGCAGCGGGAAGCGCGACCGGCGGCGGAGGCGCCTGCATCTGCACCGAGCGATATCCGCCCGCTCCGTCGGCGACCATCATCGCTTTCGCCTCGGGCAGCGACGGATCGAGCAGCGCGTCGTGCAGGTTCTTCACGACGTCGTACGGCCGCTTCAAGTTTACGAACGGGATGAAGAACGCCCACACCGCGTCCTTCGGCGAGTGGAGCAACAGCGCCCCGAGCATCCGCGCCGTGGCGCTCGTTCGATGCAGCCACCGAAGAAACAGCACCGCCGTGACGATCAACAACGCGAACTGTCCGACCCCCGCGACCGCCACGAGCAAGTCGCTCGTCGCGAGCCGCGCCTGATCCACTTGCTCACCTCCCTCGATCTTGTGGATCAGCTCGTTCTGCGCGAACGCCGTCCACCCGTTGAAAAGCCGACTGGCCAACGTGAGCGACAGCGCCGCGATCGCGAGCTTCGCCCTCCCCTCTGCACTTCGGACCGAAGGCTCGATCGCCTCGGCCGGGTGCAGCGCACTCGTTTCGTTCATTGCAAGCACGATATCGAACGCGACGGCGGTCGCCAACAGCCCCACGAGTCATTTCGCGAGGCGAGCGCCGAATCGCTTTGCTTTCACAGAACGCCGCAGCCCGCATTCGTGCAGGGCGTCTTCGGCGCCGGCCACGAATCGCGAGAACCACGCGCCGGTCACGAATCGCCGCCGAGGGCGCTGACGGGACGAGCGACACCGTGCCCGCGACGGTCGTCCAAGTATCGGTGTAGGACGGCGCGATCGCGTCGTCCCGACCGTGTTCGAAGAGCGCCGCGCGGCACGAGTCTGTCACGGTTTCACCACGGCGCGCTCACGGTCCATCGCGCAGCGCCCGCGGCGGGCGCCGTCCGTTCACGGTGCACTCATGAGCGCTGCGATCGCACAGCGCACCGCGTGTGGCTACGACCTGAACGCCGCGCCGACCACCCGAGAGCACGTTCGGGCGTTTAAGGTTTATTTAGATATCTCTCGCCGCCGTTACGGCCGAGGAATATCCCCCCAAATCATCGAAAGCCCCTGCTTTCGCTAGGCTTTCATGGTCCTCGCATCGTCGAATCATCTTTTCGCAGAGAAGGCCGTCAAAGGCGCTGGCGAACGCGATGACACCATGATTTTACTCAACATTTATCGTTTATTCGGCGGCTGGATTTCAAGCTCGCAATCCCTCCGAAGTCGTGTTAACCAACAAATGCTCGCGGCTCTGTTGGGAGAGCAGTCCAGAGGAGAAGCCCGTGGCCATGACAGCACAAGACCCGGTCGAGTCAGCGACGCCTGACGTCGACGACGGTGAGAACGGCAAGGGTGTCGAGATCTCGACTTCGCTCGTGGGCAGCGTGTTGGGAGAGCGCTTTCGAGTGCTCGAGCGCATCGCGGCCGGCGGCATGGGCGTGGTGTACCTCGCCGAGCAGATGCCGTTGGGCCGCAAGGTCGCGGTCAAAGTCCTCACGCCTCCGGCGGGGACTTCAGAGACTGAAGCAAAACAGTTTCGAGAGCGATTTCTGCTCGAGGCGGCGTCGTCGGCGCAGCTGTCCCACCCCAACACTGTTATCGTACACGACTTCGGCGCGGTCGACGATCTCTGTTACATCGTCATGGAGTACATCTCCGGACGCACGCTGATGCGCGAGCTTCGGACGAGCGGACCGATGCCGGTCGCGCGCGCGCTGCCCATCGCCCTGCAGATCGCGGTCGCGCTGCAGGACGCGCACGAGGCGCGGATGGTCCACCGCGATTTGAAGCCCGGAAACATTATGCTCACGCGCCGCGGGGCGACCGAGGATTTCGTCAAAGTGCTGGATTTCGGGCTCGTCAAACCGGTGGACGACGACGAGCGCAATCTGACTCACCACAACGTGATCCTCGGCTCGCCTCGCTATATGGCCCCCGAGCAAGTGCAGAGCGGCAAGATCGACGCGCGCACGGACATCTACTCGTTTGGCACGGTGCTGTATCAAATGCTGACCGGCAGCCCGCCGTTCAACACCGGCACGAGGATTCAAATCCTCGTCGCCCACGTGCGAGAGACCCCCGCGCCGTTCGCCGCGAAATGCCAGCAGTGCGACGTGCCCGCGCGCGTCGAGGCGCTGGTGATGAAATGCCTCGCGAAGAATCCCGACGATCGCCCGCAGTCGATGAAAGAGATCGCCGCGGAGCTGCTCGCGTGCATGTCGGACATCGGGCTTTCGACCTCCAACATGACCATGGGAGGATCGGGGATTATTCCGAGCGGAATGGCTCGGGACACGTCCTCGGGCTCGATGTCCAAGCCGAATCTCGTCGACACGAGCAGCGTTGTTTCGGCCACGCTGAGCAGCACGGACAAGGATGACAGCAGCGCAGTGGCGAGAGAGCCCTCGCCGGTCGCTCGCAAGAGCCCGACCGTCGCGATCGTCGGCGCGATCGGCGCGCTCGCGCTCGTCGGCGGATTGGTGTTCGCGTCGATGCGGACGCGCGGCGACGGGGCGAGCGCGAACGGGGCGCATTCGACGGCGAGCGCCCCGGCGCTGACCCGCGTTTCATTGATCACCGAGCCGGCTGGCGCCCACGTGCATCGAGACGGACGCGACCTCGGAGACACTCCGGTGTCCCTGGCCATTCCGCAGGGCGAGCAATGGAACGTCGAGCTGACCCGCGCGGGCTACGCGAGCCGCGTCGTGCACGTCACCGGCGGACAAAACGAGGCGCGGGTGCAGCTCGAGCAGCTCGACAGCGGCGCAGCGACCGCAGCCACCACAGCGGGCGCAACGGGCGCAGCGAACGGGGCGCAGGGCGCACAGCAAGAGGCCGCAGACGCGAGCAACGCCGCCCGCGCGCAGCGCAACGCCGGCTATCGACCGCGCGCAGTGACCATTCCGAGCACCGGCGCGCGCCCCGAAGTTCAACCCGCTCGCACGAGCGAAAACCGCGATCCCTGGGCGCAGTGACAGCCCACTCGATACACACAAGAGCAACCATGATTCATCGCAACGCGAGAGTTCGGTCTATTTTGGTGAGCGCGATTCTGGTGGGCGGAGCGCTCGTCGCTCCGCGCGAGGCCGGGGCGCAGGCGGCAAACCAGGCGTCGCAAGAGCAGCTCGCGCGCAGCATCTTTCTTCGAGGAGACGTCGCGTTTCAAGAAGGTCGCTATCAAGCCGCGATCGACCTCTTTCGTGAAGCGTATCGAATCAGCCCACGGCCGCTCTTGATGTTCAACATCGCGAACGCTGAAGAGCGACTGGGTAATCTTCGCAACGCGATCACCGCGCTCACCGAATATCTGCCGAACGCGGGACGCGAAGAGGCCGTCATCGCGGCGCGCATTACGAACCTGCGAGAGCGCCTCGCGACCCAAGAGCGCGCCGACCGCGAGCGCGCCGACCGCGAGCGCGCAGAGCGAGAGTCCGCCGAGAGAGCCCGCCTCGAGCGAGAGCGCGCAGAGCGAGAGCGCGCAGAGCGAGAGCGCAGCGAACAGGAGCGCCGCCCCGCAGACCGCGGACAGCCCGCTCGCCCGACGCAGCCAACGACGCCGACGCACAGCGGTCGCTCGGGGTTGTTCGCGCCCGGCCTCGCGATGACGCTCACCGGCGCGGGCGTTGTCATTGTTGGCGCGGTGTTCGACGGGCTCGCGCTCGCCGCGAGCAACACCGCTCGCGCCACGTGCATGACGGTCAACGGCGCGACGCTCTGCCCGCTGACCTCGCGCGAGGCGATCGAGGGCGCGCAGCGCAACGCGCTCATCGGAGACATCAGCCTCGGCGTCGGCGCAGCGGTGGCGACGGTGGGCGTCGTGCTGCTCTTCGTCGATTGGGGCCGCTCGGGCAGCGCCGAGAGCGCGCCTGCGCCGCGCTCGGTGTCGTTTGGCGCGGTTCCGATTCAGGGCGGCGCGATGGGCAGCCTGGGCGTTCGATTCTGACCCGCATGCGCACCGAAATCGCCAGCGCACGCGGCGCAGCACCGTTCGACGACGAAGCGAGCGTCGATTCGAAGCGCCGCGACCACTCCGCAATCACTCTCGAACCGATCGTGAAGAGGGAATCTGTGAAACACCGTACACGCGCGATTCACGCCGGGCTCGTCTCTGCGCTCGTCCTTTCGTCCTTGGGTTGCAGCGCGAACGTGCTTCGCCCAGGGGCCTGTCGAACGGACCAAGACTGCGAGGCCTTCGCGCCCGGCTCGACGTGCCAGACCAACGGCTATTGCCGGGTCGCGATGGCGACGAACCCCGTGGACGGAGTGTCCAACGCGATGGTTCGCACGGTGGGCATCGGCGATCTGTCCGGCAGCCTGCAAGACCTCGGCGGCGGGATGCGCGACGGCGTTCGCGCGGCCTTCGCCGCGTACAACACCGCGAATCCGCGCTCGCGTCAGTTTGTCCACGAGGCGCGAGACGACCTGTACGTCCCGGCGAACGCTGCGATGATCGTGGACGAGGTCACGCGCGATCAGGGCGCAGGTCAGGGGCGCTTCGCGTTTGCGATCCTCGGGAGCATGGGCTCGCCGACGTCGCTCGCGATGCTGCCGACGATCAACATGCGACAGGTTCCGTTCTTCGGGACGTACAGCGGCAGCGAGCACTTGCGAGAGTCTCCGCCCAATCGCGTCGTGTGGAACACCCGAGCCAGCTACCGCAACGAGGCCCGCTTTCTCACCACGCACATGCTGAGGCGCGATCCAGATCCGATCGCTCCGGGCAACATCTTCGCGCTCTCGCAGTCGCCCGTGGGCTCGATGACCGAAGGCGTCGCGGACGCCTCGCCCGCCGCAGCGCAGCCGATGCAAACGGTGCTCGACGCCTACGGCAACAGCGGCTACCTCGGGATCGTGGACGAGCTCGCCGCGGGCGTGGGCGGCCGAGCGAACATCCCGCTGGCGACGTACCGCGCGACGGGGACCAACACGGCCATCGCAGAGGCGTACTTCTTCCAGTGGATCGCGGGGCTCGCGCCGCGCGTCGCAGCGCCGGCCATCGTGGGCGGATCGCTGCGCGTCGCGATCACGATGGTCGCCGTCGCCTCGGCAGCAACGCCGTTCGTCCGCGGCGTCATCGACGGAATGAACCAGCTTCGCATGGGGCAGAAGCCCAACCAGCTCACCGCCGCCGAGTGGGGCAACGTCACGGCCGAGCGACAGACCGCGCTCCGCAGCGCGCAGCTCGTGTTCGGGTCGATTTCACCGGTGGGTGATCAGCTCGCGACCAACCTGCGTTCGGCCGGCGCGGCGACGTACTGCACGACGCAGTATCCGATCCTGGTTTCGCAGGTGGTTCCGTTTCCGACGGGAAGCAGCCAGGCCGCGGTGACGTTTCGCCAGCAGCTCGCCGCGTACGACCAGAACCTTCGCCCTGGCTTCGTGAACTTCGAAGGCTGGATCGCAGGCCAGGTGTGGATCGCCGCGGTCAACGCCACGCGCGGACCGCTCACGGTCGACAGCCTGCTCACGACGCTCGCCGACCCTGCGTTTACCGTCGACATCGGCACGGGTCGTCCCGTCCGCTTCACCGAAGGAAGCCACGACGGGGTCAACGACGTGTACGGCTCGCTGCTCGGAGCGGGCTGCCAATACGTCGATTTTACCTTCGCTCGCTGAGCGCGCGCGGTTGCTCCGCGTCGATCTGGCCGCGCGAGCAACTGGGGGATCGCTCGATCCGTCCTGCGCGATCCGCGCTGAGCTGACAGCTCAGTGGCGTCTTTGCGGCGCCCGACGTACGAGCGTCGATCGACCTCCCATGACGATCGACAAGACGCCCTCTGAAGTCATTTCCAAGGCGCGACCCGTACCGCGCTCGACCGCGCTCGGGTCCGCGTACCGCGCGTCCGCGCTCACCGTCCTGAGCATCGCCCTCGCCGCCTGCGGCAGCCCAGTCGTGATCGACGACGCCTCGAGTGATCACAGCGTCGACGCTTCGGCCCGCGAAGACAGCGCGCCGGACGCGACGATGGACGCCCAGCATGACGCGGCTGCCACCGACAGCGCGACGCCCGTCATGGACAGCGCAATCACCGAAGACGCCGCGCCGACAGACAGCGCAGTGATCGTCGACACGGGGGTCGCGATCGACACGGGAGTCGCAATCGACACGGGGGTCGCGATCGACGCGGGTGTCGTGGTCGACACAGGCGTCGTGATCGACGCGTCGTCGATGGACAGCGCTGCGGATGCTGCGCGGGACGCGGCGGCCGACGCGCGACCCGACGCGCTCGCGGACGTCGTGACGGACACGGGGTGTCGCGCGGTGTGCAGCGGGCGTTGCATCGACACGCTGACCGACGCGCTTCACTGCGGGGCGTGCAACAACGCGTGCGCGGTTCCGGTCAACGGCGCGGCGGCGTGCGTGTTCGGCGCGTGTCAGGTGCGCTGCGATCCCGGGTATTTTGCGGTGGGATCGCGGTGCGATCCGCTTCCGGCGCCCAGGCCCATCGCGCCGCTCTCGGGTCGCTGGGTCACCTCCGCGCAGCCCACGTTGCGATGGCAGAACGGCGCTTCGGCGAACGGCGCTCGCGTGTTGATCTGCCGCGACCCGGGGTGCACGACGGTGATCCAGACGATCGACGCGCCGCGGTCGAGCGCGGTGCGCGTGAGCACGGCGCTGCCGTCGGGGGTGTTCTTCTGGCGCGCGCTTCCGATGCTGGACAGCACCGTCGGGACGAGCGCGAGCGTCGTGTGGAGCTTCGTGGTGCAGCCGCGGCCGAGCGCGACGCGCGACCTCGTCACGCACCAGCAGTTCGACGCGGACAACGACGGTCAGCCGGACTTGCTCGCGCTCTCGTCGACCGAGCCTTCGCCGAGCATGGTCGAGGCGCACCTCGTGTACACGCGCGGCGCGCGGTTCGTGCAAAACGCGATGCCCTTGCGCCGCGAGGCGACGCTCGGACAGCCGTATGCGGTCGGAGACATCAACGGCGACGGGCGCTCGGACGCGGTGATGCTCAGCGCAACCGCAGGGGGCTGCGTGTATCTCGGCGCCGCCTCGGGCATGACGCTCGACGCGTGCACGTCGGTCACCGTCGGGACGGCGCGGCTCGAGTACGCGCGCACGATCGGCGCGGGTGACGTGAACGGCGACGGCTATGGGGACGTCTTCGTGTCGACCGGCGCGGGCACGGCGTTTGTTCGCTATGGATCGAGCGCGGGGCTCGGCGCGCCGCGGGACGAGTTCAACCTGCCGCGCGACGCGGGATCGTCGGTGGCGCAGATGGCGGTGGGCGATTTCGACGCCGACGGAAACCGCGAGATCGCGCTGTTGCGCGCGACGGGATCGGGGCTCGCGTCGCCGGCGATCATTCCGATCGTGGCGGGCGTTCCGTCGGACGCGGGGCGGAGATTTCTGTCGTGGTCGATGTTGGGAATCGCCACGACCACCAGCGCCAATCCTGTCGCCTCCGATGTGAACGGCGACGGATTCCAGGACCTGGTGATCGCGCTGCGATCCAATGATTTTCCGCGCAGAGGCGGGCGCATCGTCGTGTACCTGGGCTCGGCGACGGGGCTGCCCACGACGCCTTCGCAGATCATCGTGAACCCCGACGGCGGCGACGATCTGTTCGGCGAGTTCTTCGATCGCGCGGGCGACCTCGACGGCGACGGATTCGAAGACGTCATCGTGAGCAGCCCTGCATTCACGACGAACACCGGCCGCGTGTATGTGTATCGCGGCTCTGCGACGGGGCTGAGCGCGACGCCCGCGCAGACGCTCACCGGCGCAGGGACCGGGCAGTACTTCGGCCAATCGATCGTCGGGCTCGGACCGACCGATCGCTCGACCACGATGGGCGTGGCGCTCGCGGCCTTCCTCGCTCCGACCGGAGCAACCGCGCGCGGAACGATCTCGCTCTTCGTCACCGGCGGCGCGCCGCTCATCACCGCCGCGGCCGACGTCGCCAACAACAACGGGACGACCACGGGCTACGGCTACCGCATGAGCTCGATCAGCCACTGAGCGCGACGAGCGCTGGGCTCGCTCACGGCGCGCGGCGCGCCCTCGCCCGTTCGAGCGCGCGCACGGCCTCGGCTCGCCTTCGCAAGAGCGCTGCGCGATCGCGCTCTCCCGCGGCCAGATCGTAGCGCTTTCGCTCAGCGAACCCCTCGCTCGCGCGCAACACGCGCACCGCTTCGAACTCGAGCCTCGCGGCCAGCTCGTCGAGGCACCGCGCGCCGCGGCTCATGTGCGCCAGGTCGAAGATCGAGTCGACCGACATCGCCTCGTGCACCGCGGCGCCGAGGTCGTCGCCGTCGAGCTCGAGCTCTCCTGCGCCGATCGGTCGCACGTGGTCCATCACCGTCGAGTTGGCCATCGTGTGCTGCTCGACCGCGACGAAGACGCGCTCGCCGTAGGCGTCGACGCGCTCGGTGCGGAGCACGACGCCGCGCTCGCCGGTCCTTCGATGGCGCACGCAGTCGCCGCGCTTGGGGGTCCACGGCTGTACTTGAATCGATGTGCTCTTCATCACGCGCTCCTGTTTTTGAGGGCGAAGGCCCGCGTGGCGGGCCCCGCGATTCCGTCGACGACGAGCGCTCCGTGGGCGCTCTGTTGAAAGCGGCGCACCGCGCCTGGGCCCGCGCCGACCGCGCGGCGGATCACGCTCGCGCACGCCGCGGCCTCGACGTCCCGCGGATCGCTGCGACCGCCCTCGCGCACGAGCGGAACGGACCATCCGAGCACCCACGGCGACTCCGCGAGGACGAAGGTCAGCTCGGTCGCGTCCGTGGCGTAGAGCTGCACCGTCGCGAACACGTCCATGTCGTGCGCGGATGCATCCCCGCCGTTGTCGTCGCGAAGGTCGTCGCGAAGCCACCCCGCGGCGCGGGCTGCACGTTGGCTGTTCAGCGCAGAGGCGATGCGCGCGGCGAGCGCTCCTCGCTGAGCGCCGCCGGGGCGCGCGACGTAGCACTGCCCGGTGTACGCCGTCACGTTGCCCGAGAGCAGCGCTTCGAACGGCATCGCGCTGTGAAATCCCAGGTGATCGAAGGACGAGACGACGTGCGCGCACCGCGGGGCGAGCGCGCAGAGCTTGCCCATGAGCGAGCGCGCGAGGGACTCGAGCTGCGCGCGCGAGCGGGCGTCGGAGGGGGAGTGTTTCCAGCGCGACTCGGCGTTCCACACGAGGGCTTCGCACGAGAGGGCGGCGGCGAGCGCGGCGCAGCGTTGCAGGGGTTGCGTGACGACCGAGTCCGAGACGAGGCCCGCGCGCCACTCGCCGATCCAGCCGTCGCAACCGACGCCGATCCACACGCGCACCGCGGGCAAAAGCGCCCGCAGTTGTTCGACGGTCCACTCGAGCGCCGTGCGCCCGTCGCTCGATCGCGCGAGCAGCTGCGAGGGCGATCCGTGCACGCACACCGCGTCCGGAGCGATCATCGCGAGCTCGTCGCGCGCGTCTTCGAGCGCAGAGCGAACGCTGCCCAAGCGCGCCCCGCCGTTGGTCTCGTCGTCGCCGGCCCAGAGGTACACGGCCAGCGTCGGGGGGAGAGCGATCTCTGTTCCGTCGCCAGAAACGCAGCGAAGTTGAAACGTGGGGCTCATCCCCCGCCCCCGTCGTCGTCCCGCTCGATCGCGGCGTCTTCGCCCGCGCCGCCGGCGTTGTTCGCCGTCGCCGCGCCGGCGTCCATGAGCATGCACGCCTGCGTGAGCATCGCGAACGTGGGGCCGTTGGGGACCTCGAGCTTTCCTCCGCTCTCGATGCAGGTGCCGTACTCTTCGCGGTGAATCACGTGCGGCGCGACGGGAGAGAGCTTCGGCGCCGCGCCCGTGCAACCGCTGACGCACGCGGCGATGCCCGCGAGGCCGACGGTGGCGATTCCGACGGCCTTGAGCTTCGAATAGGCGGCGCTCGCGGTGAGCAGCGCGACGGCGACGCCCGCGCCCGAAGAGCTTCCTCGCGCGCCGATGACCTTGGCGAGTCGAAGAAGGACAGGCGACGGCAAGAGCAGCGCGAGCGCGAACAAGAGCGCGTTCGCGCCGGAGACAGCGCTCTTCGAGACGAGGTATCCCGCGAGCGCGAGGCCGCCGAGGTCGGTGATCGCCTCGCGGACGTGTTGAATGATTCGCACCGCGGCCGAAGGGTCCGCGGGCGCGTGCGTGTGCTGCGCGCCAGAGTGCTCTGGCGACGTTGAGTCGGACATGAATGGGCTCCTTGTGAAGGGGGTTGGGTGGGATGGAGAGAGGCGAAGGCGCGCTGGTGAGTCAGCGGCCCCCACCCGCGCTGCCGCGCGCCCCGCGTAGCGAGCGAACGGAGCCCCCACCCGCGCTGCCGCGCGCCCGGTTCGCAGGCCCCCACCCGCGCTGCCGCGCGCCCCGCCCCCGCAGAGCGAGGGCGGCGGCTCTGCATTGGGAAAACAGCGACAGAGTTGACAGCGTTGATCGCAGGGTGCCCTTGCTCTGCAAGGGCTTCGATGGACGCGATCGCCACCACTCACTGAGCGAAGCGGCTCCGCCGACCGCGGTTTGCGCGGAGAACTCGCATTGCGTCGTGCTGTGTCGCGAGCAACTTCGCGTACCGAAGAGACCTTGCAGAGCAAGGTCTCCGTGCGATCAACGCTGTCAACTCTGTCGCTGTTTTCCCAATGCAGAGCCGCCGCCCTCGCTCTGCGGGGGCGGGGCGCGCGGCAGCGCGGGTGGGGGCCTGCGAACCGGGCGCGCGGCAGCGCGGGTGGGGGCTCCGTTCGCTCGCTACGCGGGGCGCGCGGCAGCGCGGGTGGGGCCGCTGACTCGCCAGCGTGGCTGCGAGCGCCGCGACCGCGCTCGCTCGCACGCGATCGCTTCTGACCGACGGACTACGTGGCGGCGACCCACTCGGCAGCGTCGGGGCGCGCGATGAGGACGCGGCGCGCGTCGTCGCTGATCGTGATGCTCGTGACGGCGCTTCCACCGGAGCGCACGAGGTCGGAGCCCGCGCGTTCGACCACCACGCTCGCGCTGCCGGCGACGCGCTGAATCGTGATTTGACGGCCTTTTTGCCAAGGAGGAAGCGTGAGCGTCACCGCGCCCCAGCTCGCGTCGACGAACACGACGTCGTGCGATGCATCGAGCGTCCACGAGCTCGAGACCGTCACGACCGAGCGTCGTTGGCCGCCAAGAAATTCGGTGACGACCGAGGTCATCCCGATGGTGATGGCCGAGCCGCGCAGGGTCGTCGGCGAGAACATCGACCCGACGTACATCGCGCCGCTGCTCTGCACGACGAGGTGATTGACGCTGTTGCGACGCAGCGCGATCTCGCCGTTGTCCGGAGCGAGCAGGACGGTGCCGCCCGAGTTCACGTTGTTGTTCGAGCCGAAGACGAAGTTGTTCAGTCCGTCGACGCGCCACACGTCGAGCCAGCCGAAGTCGCCCCAGTCCCGCACGACGATGGCGCGTGATCCCCAGCCGAGCGCGAGCGCTGCGTCGCTCGGGTGCGGCGCGGCGCCCTGGTACGCGAGCGAGACGCCGCGCGCGGTGAAGTGCGCGGCGCGCGTGAGCGTCCCGAGCTCGGCGGCGTAGAGGTCGAGCGCGCCGAACTCGTCGCTGGCAGTGACGTCCGTCGCGACGCCGTCGATCGCGGCGATGGCCACGGTCTGCTTGCTGTCGTTGCACACGCGAAATTCGCAGCGCGCGCCCATGCCGACGAGACCGAACCCGTCGTCCGAGCGGTGCGAGAGCGTGGAGCACACCGAGACGGCGCTCTTCCAGGGATCACTCGATTCTTGAATCAGCGGGGCGACCAGGGCGCTCCACGTCGCGGACGAGCCCGAGTGCCCGACGAGCGGAAGGCCTTCGCTCGGGATCGCGCTGGACTTCCACTGGCCGCCGTCGAAGACGAGCACAGCGCCCGCGGCTCCCGAGGGGAGCGACGAGGCGGTGTTGCCGGGCTCCCACTCGGTTCCGTTGAACGAGAGCACCTGTCCGCTGGTCGGAGTGAGCGCGGTTCGAGAGAGTCGCTTTCCGAAGAGCTCGACGCTCAGGGTGCGATCGGACAAGACCAATCCGGCTCCGTACTTTCGAAGAACGCTCATGGCTCACTCCTCCCATCCGACGAGCGTCGCCGACGGAACCGATTCGTTGATATTCGCGCAGTACAGTTCAATCGACCCGTCGATGATGGGGATATCCACGGTGAGCATGAACGGGTACGCCGGAGCGATCACGTCGTACGTCGAGCTCGCGCCGACCGTGCGAATGGCGGCGGTTCGGTCCATGCCCGAAGGAGCGGCGCCGAACGCGACCTTGAAGAGGTACTTGCCGACGAGCGCGCGAGCAGGCGCGAGGGCTGGCACCACGGAGGCGCCCGACACGAAGACAGTTCGCTGAGGGGGAAGGCTGTAGAGAGAGTGCGCGCAGAGGGTGTACGAGCGGCCGACTTGCGCTTGCGGGATCGCGATTCCCTCCGCCGAGACGAGATACGTCCCGAGGTAGACGCGCGACGGGTCGCCGGTCTTGAAGCGGCCCGCAGCGTCGGGTTCGGTGGTGCTCTGCTCGACGGCGAACACGCCGGCGTTGTTGTACCCGTACACGAATCCCCAGCCAGGATAGGAAATGGGGAAATTGCCGATGTTCGGATTCGAGAGAGTCACGTTGCTCGGCGTAAACACATCGATCCGGCCGTCGCCTCGGTCGAGCGCGATGCGGCCTGCGCTCACGAGGGTCCACACGCGGTTGACCGCGTCCGTGGCGACGATCCGACTGCGGACGGTCTCGCAGTATCCGTGAAAGGGACCGTCGTGAAGGTAGCGATCTCGGTCGTAGAGTTTTTGAATCACCGTCGGCAGCAGCGGGGCTGTTCCGGCGGTCATGGCGATGGGGTCTCCGTCCGCGGGGGGAGCGGTGATTTCAGCCCACGTCGGAGAGTCTGTGAGAGCGGGACCAGGCATTCGATTACTCCTTGTGCGGCCACAGTGGCCAAAACAGTCTCGATCCGTCGGATCGACGAACGAACGCGCCGATGCAGACGACGTGCGCGGGGCGCCAGCGGTGCACCACGCGGCGAAAGAGAGCGATGTCCGCTTGCGGAGCGCTAGAGCCCCAGCTGATGTGCGAATGTCGCCAGCGAAACGGCTCGCCCCAGTGGTGAAAGCCCCACGCGGTCTCGCTGAGGTCGATCCAGAATCGGGTGGACCAAGACAGGGCGCCGACCGCGCCCGCGGCGACGGGCCAGGCGCCGGGCCACTGGGGCGGCTTCGCTCCCTCGGAGGGCGGAGGCCATTCGCCTACCCACCACGAGGGCGCGGGCCCTGCAGCGGGGTGAATCCTCGCGGCGCCGAAGTTCAATTGCGAGAGGGCGGCTTCGAGTCCCTTGGTCGTTCCGAGGTACTGGAATGACTTCCACACGTCGAGCATTCGCTGTCGATGCTGCGCGGCGGTCTCATTCGGAAACCGCTCGAGCCTGCGCTCGGCGGCGTGCAGCGAGAGCGCGTCTTCGGGGCACTCTCCGACGAGCATGCAGCGCATGGCGTCTTTGACAGCGTCGCTGACGGCGTCCTTCGATCGCGCCCACGTCTCGATGAGCTGGCGCCAGCGCGGGTGCTGCAGCGCGGGCGGCGCGCAGTCCGCTTGAAACTTCGCGTAGGTCATCCCAGCACCGTGATTTGGTGAACCGCGGGGACAGCCACGGAGTTGATGGTGCCGATCGGATAATCATCGCGAAGGAGCGCCCCGCCGACGAGGCCGATCGAGTTGAGCTCGACGCTCTGGACGCCGAGCGATTCGTCCTGAAGGGCGTCGACGAGCTGCGAGAGAACGAGCGTTCCGCCGAGGGGGACGTCGAGGATGATGGCGTCGATCGCGCGTTGGAGTCCCGCGCTCACGGTGGAGACGACTGCGCCTGGCGCGCGAACGATGCAGCGGATTCCAATGGCTCTCGGCGCGGCGGCGAACGCCTCGATCGACGAGCCGATCGCCGCGCGGGGCGCGAGGTGATCGGAGACGTGAACGACGTCCGCGGGATTCGCCGGGCCCGCGTCGGTGGCGAGGTAGACGTTCACCGTTCCGGGTCCGCGCGGATTGCTCGCGTCGATGGACACGCGGGTGATGGGGGTCTGGACGAAGGGCGCGTTGCGCGCGAGAAATTCGATCGCGTCCGTGGTTTTTTGCAGGCCGATCGTGTCCCACTGGGCGCGGATTCGCGCGCGCACCGAGGCGTCGGACTCGGTGTCCGCGCCGAGCGTCACCATGGGGCTCCCCGCTGGAGGAGCGCTGTCTTCGAGCACGATCGAGACGCCGGGCAGTGATTGAATGGGCGCGACGAAATCGGCGAGCTTTCGGTTGAACGCGCGGCCCGGCTCGGTCGCGGCGAACTCGAGGACATCGAACGCGCCCGGAGCGATCGTGACGGGCGTGGTGGCCGCGCTGGTGTAGCGAAAGCGAAGCGTTCCGCTGACGTGTTCGATGGTGAGGCCGCCGGGAGCAATGGTGTACGGGCTCGCGGTCGGCGAGAGTCGAACGCGCGCGCGAAGGACCGCGTGCCGCGGTTGAAACCGGGTGATTCCGTAGTTCTGCGCGAGCAGGCTCAGCCAATCACCGGGTGAATCGGGCTCGTTGCCGGGAGAGAGCTCGATGAGCCCCGCGCGGGCGACGATCGAAACGAGTCGAAGGAGGTCCGAGAGCGCTCTGGCGTCGGCGCGCAGCAGGCCCACGATCGGCTCGAAATCGTCCCACGCGGTGGTGGCGAAGCCCTGCTCGGCGAGGTCCGAGAGCAGGACGTCGAGCGCGTCGTCGGCGCTCTCGGGAGTGAGCAAATCAGCGATCGAGTACATGGCTCAGGTGAACTCCGGTAGTTCGAAGACCGCGACGCGCGCGGCGCTCACGTCGAGGACGAACGCGAACGGGCCCTGAGCGGACTCGATCGAGAGCGCGACGCGGAGCGATTGGTTGTTGTTCGAGTAGGTGACGACGCACTCGGCGTCGATGACGCGCTCGTCGTCGAAGAGCGCGGCGAGCGTGCGCTGGCGAATGGAGGTGAGCTGCTGCGCGTCGACGCGAGAGCGCAGGTACGCGCGCAGATCGATTCCTTGCGTAGGCGCCCAGAAGAGCCCGCCGGGCGGGCACGTGAGTCGCCGCGCGATCGAGTCGATGAAGAGCTTTCGTCCGGTGACGGGCGCGAACAGCTCGTCCGGCGGTTGACCGGGCAGCGCGAAGAGCCCGACTCCGTAGTTGGTGCTGGTCAAATGAGACTCCTGGTGGCGAGCGCGCCACGAGCGCGGCGCGCGGGTTGGGTGAGCGCCGCCCCAAAGGACAGGCGGTTTCGAAGAGAAATCGCGTGGAGCAGGGCGCTTGGATTTTCAGAGGCCGATCGGCTGAGCCCTCGAAGAGCGCGATGAACGAGCCGGTGGCAACGAGCGCCACCGCGAGGCATCGCTCGAAGCCGCGTGATGGGTGACGAGTCGAAAGAGAGATTCCTTCATCGAGAGGACAACGACCGACACCAATTCGAAGAGCGCGATGAACGAGCCGGTGGCAACGAGCGCCACCGCGAGGCATCGCTCGAAGCCTCGCGACGAGTGAAGTGCAACGACGATCGCAACCATGATGAGCGAGGCCTCGGACCGCCCGAGATCGCTTGTGCGCGAGGCCCTGCGCCGACGCTCGCTGCCACAGTCCTCGACGATTGCGATCTCGTCGAGGACAGAGCCGATCAACCTGCCAGACTCCAACGAACAGCCGAATTGCGTCCGGTGCGACGAAGCCCGATGGCTTGGAGAACGGCGCCTGTGCTGCGAAGACGAGTCGGGCGATCCTCGAAGCCGAGTCGGAGGCGGTGGATGGCGAGCGTAAAGCGCGCGCGACGAGCGGTCGTTGCCTTGGCGCGACCCGCGTGGACGCCGAACGGCGTCGAGCCACGGCGATACGACAATCTCGCGGCGTTGTTCGTCACCGCCACATTCGTCGAGATGCGGTACACTCACGCGATGACTCGCACCCTCGCTTCGATTGCGCTCACGTCGCTGCTTCTGGCAGCGTGCTCGACTCCGATGCCCACGCCCGACGGAAGCGCGACCGACGCTCGCGCGGACTCATCGAGCGCGCCCGACGCTGAGCTCGATTCGTCGATGCAGGAAGACACTGGCGTTGCTCCCATGGACACGGGGATCGTGGACTCGGGAGTCGTTGTCGATTCGGGGGTCCGAGTGGACACAGGCGTGATTGTCGATACCGGCGTCCGCGACACGGGCTTGGCGCCTTGTACCCTCGATCCTCGCAACTGCGGCATGTGCGGCCGCGTTTGTGGGCAGGGTGCGAATAGCGGACGAACTGCCTGCGCTGAGGTGTCAACGGGCGTGTGGGATTGCGTCATGTCGTGTTCAGGATTCGGCGAAGGCTGTCCGTTCCCGGGAGGAGGAGGCGTTTGTTGCCGCTCTGGCTGTGCACTCGGAATAGACGGATGTCGCTAGTCCGCCAACAACGCTGGCGATCCATCAGCAATCACTCCTTCAAGTTCAACCGAACTGAGATTGGTAGCAGATTCTCCGGAACTTATCACCAAGTCCAGACTGCGTGCCGCAATTGTTACGCGAACAGGATCGCCCGATCGCGCGACACGTGACGCCCCTGATTCGCCAAGAACAATGAACCGCCCTCTCAATTGCACTTGCCGGCTGCGCTTCGTGCTGTGGTTGCGGTCAGCAGTTGCCCATCCCAGTACCACAGGCGTCCTTCGGTCCGCGTTCAAGAATGCGAGAACGACAAAGTACGGTTGTGAGTCGGACCATTCCAACTCCACCACCTGCCCCGGGATGCTCGCGTAAATCGGCACCCGAATGAGCTGAGGCAGGGCCCGCTGCTCTCTGGGCGTGTGCGGCTCGAGCTCGACGTCCACGGTCGCCAGGTCCGCGCTCTGCGCTGCTCGACTGCGTGCAGCGCACTCGCACAACTCGCTTCCCTCGTTCGCCGACGCATTCGTGCCACGAATCTCCCCCCCTTCGCCGCTTCCTCGACGCCTGATCTGCCGTTGGTCTCCACACCGACTGGCGTTCACGCTTTGCTCCTCGCGGAGATTCGGTACACTCGCGCGATGACTCGCCCCCTCGCTTCGATTGCGCTCACGTCGCTGCTGCTGGCAGCGTGCTCGACTCCGATGCCCACGCCCGACGGAAGCGCCACCGACGCTCGCGCGGACTCATCGAGCGCGCCCGACGCTGAGCTCGATTCGTCGATGCAGGAAGACACCGGCGTTGCTCCCATGGACACGGGGATCGTGGACTCTGGAGTCGTCGTCGATTCGGGGGTCCGAGTGGACACAGGCGTCATTGTCGATACGGGCGTGCGCGACACGGGCTTGGCGCCGTGCACACTGGACCCGAACAACTGCGGTATGTGCGGCCGAGTTTGTGGTCAAGGGATATACAGCGGCAGGACAGTTTGTGCCGAAGTTAGTGCCAGGGAGTGGGATTGCGTTCAGTTCTGTTCGCCGCGCGAATCTGTTTGCAGGCACCCAAGCGGCGGCGAGATGTGTTGCAGTGGAACCTGCGGAGTAGGTGGTGTCGGCTGCATCTAGTCAGTCGTAATTTTCGAGCTCCCATCAACAATCGTTCCCTCAAGAGCAATGTCTGTCGCATTTGACGCTGACGTTCCGTCCGGCGATACTGTCAATGCGAATCGCAATGCGGCCGGAGCAATATTTATACGAACCGGATCGCCCGATCGAGCGACTCGTCTGCTTCCCGTCCCAGGCCACCCGAGGCTTACTTCCGTCGCCATGACGGAAAGTCGAGCATCCTTAGGATTGGTTGATGACCACGCGAGCACACACGGCGCGGTCCGGTCCGCATTTAGAAATGCCACCGCACAATACGTGGGGATCCGAGGAGCTATCGAGATTTGGTACGGCCCAGTGCCGTAAATCGGCACCCGAATGAGCTGAGGCAGGACCCGCTGCTCTCTGGGCGTGTTCGGCTCGAGCTCGACGTCCACTGTCGCCAGGTCCGCGCTCTGCGCCGCTCGATTGCGTGCGGCGCCCTAGCACCATGCGCTTCCCTCGTTCGCCGACGCATTCGTGCCACGAATCTCCCCCCTTCGCCGCTTCCTCGACGCCTGATCTGCCGTTGGTCTCCACACCGACTGGCGTTCACGCTTTGCTCCTCGCGGAGATTCGGTACACTCACGCGATGACTCGCCCGCTCGCTTCGATTGCCCTCACGTCGCTGCTGCTGGCAGCGTGCTCGACTCCGCTGCCCACGCCCGACGGAAGCGCCGCCGACGCTCGCGCGGACTCATCGAGCGCGCCCGACGCTGAGCTCGATTCGTCGATGCAGGAAGACACTGGCGTTGCTCCCATGGACACGGGGATCGTGGACTCTGGAGTCGTCGTCGATTCGGGGGTCCGAGCGGACACAGGCGTCGTTGTCGATACCGGCGTGCGCGACACGGGCGTGGCGCCGTGCACGCTGGACCCGAACAACTGCGGTATGTGCGGGCGCGTATGCGGGCAGGGAGTGTATAGTGGTCGACCGAATTGCGCAGAAGTCGCCACCCGCGAATGGGACTGCGTACAGTTCTGTGCTCCTGAAGAGGCGTCTTGCATGCATCCGCTCGGAGGTCGCATTTGCTGCAGCATTGGGGCATGCGGACTCGGTGGAATTGGTTGTCGCTAGTCCGTTGAAACGTACGGACTTCCATCAGTAATTGTGCCGTCCAGAGTGAGTGGCGTCAGGTTGGACGCGGAGGTACCATCAGGAGACACACTCAGTGCCAATTGAATAGCTGCCGGTGCAACGAGGACGCGGATTGGATCGCCAGCACGAGCGACACGTCGAGTACCATTGCCCGGCCAGCCCAGTCGGAGTTCGGTGGTCATCAAGTCCAGTCGTACGTCTATAGGATTGGTTGCACGCCAGCCCAACACGCAAGGCATCGTTCGGTCAGCGTCAAGGAATGTGACGGCGCAGAATGTCGGCGGATCAAGTGCGATCCGCATCCGATGCGGCGCCGTGCCGTAAATCGGCACCCGAATGAGCTGAGGCAGGACCCGCTGCTCTCTGGGCGTGTTCGGCTCGAGCTCGACGTCCACGGTCGCCAGGTCCGCGCTCTGCGCTGCTCGAGTGCGTTCAGCGCACCCGCACGACTCGCTTCCCTCGTTCGCCGACGCATTCGTGCCACGAATCTCCCCCCTTCGCCGCTTCCTCGACGCCCAACCGGCCGTTGGTAGCGACACCGACGCTCGTTCGCGCTTTGCTCTTCGTCGAGATGCGGTACACTCACGCGATGACTCGCACCCTCGCTTCAATTGCGCTCACGTCGCTGCTGCTGGCAGCGTGCTCGACTCCGATGCCCACGTCCGACGGAAGCGCGACCGACGCTCGCGCGGACTCGTCGAGCGCACCCGACGCTGAGCTCGATTCGTCGATGCAAGAGGACACCGGCATCGCTCCGATGGACACGGGGATCGTCGACTCTGGAGTCGTCGTCGATTCGGGGGTCCGAGCGGACACAGGCGTAATTGTTGATACCGGCGTCCGCGACACGGGCTTGGCGCCGTGCACACTGGACCCGAACAACTGCGGGATGTGCGGCCGAGTTTGTGGGCAGGGCGCGTATAGCGGACGGCCAAACTGCGCGGAGGTATCGAGCGGAAGCTGGGATTGCGTGCAATTTTGCGATGGATTTGGTTCTGGATGTGACTTTCCCGGCGGCGGCGGTGTGTGTTGCCGATCTGGCTGTGCTCCGGGGTTGATGGGGTGCCGCTAACTTCCTTCGCATGGGAGTCAACACGTCGCCTCACGACACTGCGAATCCGCGGACCGGCCGTCGTCGACTGTTCTCGACTGCTATCGAACTGACATTCGATTGTGCGCCCGCGACGGGCATCGAAGATGGCCTGAGCGGATGAGGGTTTGAGCAACCGTTGAACTCCGCTGTAAACCAAGACCGCGGACCGAGAAATCTACGATACCCGTCGCGATTGTGGTTTCACTGGCTGGCTGCCATACTTGCGTCAGTTTTCGGCGCTTGGTCTCGCGGCCAAACTATCTACTATTCAACTCGAACACTCTGGCTTCCACTCGAGATATAGCCGATCGACGACAGTGGCGGCTCAACAGGCGACGCCCCCGACATCGCAGTGAGTCGAGCGGAGACCTCAGTCATCCAGTCCTGCATAGCTGGCGCGGCGCGGACTGGATCTCGTTCACGAGCCACGGCTTTCAACGATTCGTCACCGAGGTCGATCCGCGCCCCTCTCAATCGGCTCACCCTGGCAGTCTTCCCCGAATTGTCCCGAGCCGAGCCTTCCCAGCCAACCACAACGGGACGGCGGCGTTCGGCGTCAAGGAAAGTAAGCGCGCAGAATTGCACTCCCCGAGATAACTCCAACTCCACCACCTGCCCCGGGATGCTCGCGTAAATCGGCACCCGAATGAGCTGAGGGAGCACCCGCTGCTCTCTGGGCGTGTTCGGCTCGAGCTCGACGTCCACGGTCGCCAGGTCCGCGCTCTGCGCCACCACGCGCCCCAGAAACGTCCGCGCGAACACGGCCGCGTCGATCTCTTCGCGCGCCGTCACGTTGTACTTCTCCGCAGCGCGATCGCGCCCGAGCGTGCTCGACTCGTTTTCGTAGAGCAGCCTCACGCGGTTCGCTCCGCTCTCGAGCACAAACGCTTCGACCGAGCTCACCCTCCGCCCCTGCCACGTCACGCCTGGGACCAGCTCGGGCAACAGCACTTCGACCGCGAGCTCGCTCGCGTCGTTGAGCGGATCGTCGCGCAGCACTTGAACGCCGTCTGGATCCACCTCGGGCCAGCTCTCGCGCACGAGCATCAGCGCGCCGTCCTCGTCGAATCGCCACGAGCAGCCCAGGGACAACGCCAGCGCCCGGATCGCCCGCGCTGCGCTGCCTCGCTCGCGCACCCAGCCGTCGATGAACCGCTCGGTCAACTCGTGATCGATCTGCGCGCTGATGCGCTCGCCGCTGTCTCGCGCCCAGTCCTCGAGGATCGCGCGGAGGCGCACCCCGCCGATCGGTCGATAGGCCACCGGCTCGAGCACGCGACCCAAGCCGCCGTCGCCGCCGCGAAGACGAACCTCCACTCGACCCGCGACCGTCTGCGAGCGCTCGCAGTGGCCCACGAGACGAAAGCCCGCCGGGCTCTCGATCGTCGCGCGCCCCGTCAACGCCTCGTCGCTGTCCAAGAGCAGGTCCGCTGACCAGGGACCAACCCGCGGAAGCAACAGGTCTCCGCGAAGCACGGCGACGCCGTTTACGCGTAGGTCGCTCATGGCGCGGCTCCTCCGCTCTGGCTCGGCGCCGTCGCTCCGAACGCGATCGGGACGTCCGCCGCGCTGACCGCGCCTTGCTGCACCGTTCGCGACGCCGTGCTTCGTGGCTCTTTCGACTCGACGGCTTTGATCGTCACTTCGTAGATGCCCGCGCCCGCTGGCTTCGGCGTCGAGACCTCTTCGATGTACACGCGGTGCACTTGGATCGTGTCGAGCGCTGGGTGCGTGATCTCGAAGTCGTGCCGCTCGAGCGAACGAGCGCGACCAGAGCGGCGCTGTTGCAGCTCGTTCCACCGTCGATCGAGGAGGGGGTCTTGTTGATCGCGCGCCGTTCCGCGTCGGGTCAGCTCGTCGGAGTAGCGAGTCAGCGTCTCGGTGTCGCGCTGGACGCGGCGGAGCTCTCGTTCGGCCTGTCGCTCGAGCGCGGGGTTCTTCGACTGCTTCGTCCCTGCGGTCCTCGTCGGCGCGGCGCTCGCGCGGCGCGCGGGCGGCTCGCGGCGAAACGTGAGCGTCGGAGCGAGCAACATCCACTCCCGAAACTGCTCGCTGCTCCAGAGCTTGAGCGTGATCTCGACCTTCGCGGGCTCGTAGCCCTTGTCCACGATGCGCGCGCCGTTCGCGCCGGGGGCGCTCTTCACGTCGAGCTTGCGACCGTGCAAGGCCGAGACGCGCGCGACGCCCGGAAGCGCGCGCCCGTCGAGAAACACCGTGTCCCAGAGGTCCGGCGAGTCGTCCCAAAACAGCGAGATGTCCATGTCCGTCGTCATGCTTGCGCTCCTCTCGTCGCTCGCTCTGCTGCCGAATGAACGACAGGCGGGATCGTCGAGCTCACCGCCGAGGCGATCCCCTGCGCGTCCGTCGCTCGATCGGTCGTCGCCTGCACGTTGACCGTCACGTTGGGCTGCGAAACAACCGGGTTGATCCGGCCCTCTCCGGGTCGAACGTCGACCACTCTGTTGGCGTCCGAGAGCGGAGAGCGAACGTCGACCGCCATCGTTCCGCCTCCCGTGAGGCGCTCGACGAACTCTCGAAGCGGCGCAGGAACGGCCTCCCACACTCGCATCAGCTTCGCCTTGATCTCGTCGAAGTGGTCCATCAACCACGAGAACGCCTGGCCGATCTGCGTGAGCAGCCAGCCGATCGCCGCCGCCAGCGCGACGACCAGCGCGACGGCCGCCGCCGAAATGATCGCCAGCGGCGCGATGATCAACCCGAGCAAGATGCCGATGCCGCGAAGGCCCTGCATCACCGCCTCGCTCTCGCCTCCGCTGAACATCGAGAAGAACTGCTGCGCCGCCGAGCCGATCGCCTCGAACAGCGGTCCCATCACCTCGAAGTAGCCTCCGCCGATCGCAGCGACCCATTTCACCAGCGTTTTTACGCCCGAAATCACGGTCTCGATCACGGTCAACGCCGCGTTGAACACGCCCGTCAGCCCGCCCTTGTTGTTCTGATCGCTGCCCAGGCGAAACAGCCCGAACACGTCGTCGATCAGCCCGCGCATCACGCGCTGCAGTCGTCGACCGGTCTCCGAGCTGCCCCGCAACAGGTCGATCACCTGCTGCAAAAAGCCCTTGAACGCCTGGAACCCCGCGCCCTCGAAGAGCCTCGTCCCCTTCGTCGTTCGATCGCCTTCGGAGCGGCCCATGAGCAGCTCGGGCACCGCGCTTCCCAAGGTCGAGAGCAAGCCCGGGATCGTCGCGCCCTGGTTCGACGAGAACTGTCCCACCGCGGTCGTGTTGGTCATGCGCATCACCGCGCGACCGAGCGCCACCTGCGCCACCTGCGCATTCACCCGGCCCCGCTCGATCATTTGCTGCACCTGGCGGTTCGCAGCCTCGCCGCTGCCTTGCACGTTGAGCAGCGGCGCTAGCTCTGTGTACAGCGACTCGCGCGAGAGCCCCGCCTCCGTGAGCTGCCCGAGCTCTTCGGAGCGCAGTCGCCCCGAGCCGCGGATCTGCGAGATCGCCGTCGTCACGCGCTGCATCACCGACGAGTCCTCGGGGTTGAGCGCCGAGAGGTCCGTGATGATCCCGCTCAACATGTCGCGCTCGCGCGAGTCGCGAACGCCCGCGCCGAGCAGCTGTCTTCGCATCGTGACCACCGCGCGCGTGTCGAAGGGAGTCGCTCGCGCGATCTGCACCGCGCGATCGAACTCTCCTTCCGCCGCCGACGACGAGCCGAGCATCGTGCGCATCGAGACCATCGTCGACTCTTGAAAGCCGCCGAGCTCGACGGCGCTGCGCGCGCCCGCCATTCCGATGCCCGCGATCGCCGACGCCGCTGCCATCGCTGCAGTGCCGACGGTCGCGAGCGCGCCGCCCATGCCCGAGAGGACGCCCGAGAGTGAAGAGCCCGACGAGCTCGCGCCGGACTGGGCCGCCGTGACGCTCTCGAGTTGTTTGCTCAGCGACGCGTTGCGCACCGCTCCCCGTTGCACGATGTCCAACGACGCCGCTGGCCCTCGACGCGTGCTCGCGCTCGCGCGCTGCATTCGCTCTTGCGCAGAGGCGACGCTCTGCAGCGAGCTCACCACGCGCCGCGCAGGACCGGAGGTCCGGTCCATCAACTCCATGACCCATTTGAGTCCTTCGATCGCCACAGCTCCACCTGCTCTTCACTTCTTTTGAAGGGTCCACCGAATCGCGTGCAGAAACTCCGCCGCGAGCAGCCACCCCACTTCGGCCTCGTCCTCGTCGAGCTCTTCGTCTCCGTGGTTGCCGAGCCCCTTCGCAGCAGAGCGCAGACACGACGCAGCGATCGCCACGTCGTGCCGCGCTCGCTTGAAGAGGCTCAGGACTTTCCCACCTCGGCGCTCCCGCTCAGCCCCATCGCCGCGAGCAGCGGACGACCGAACTCTTCGGGCAGCGCAGGAAACTCATCGAGCAGCTCGTCGAACTTCGCCCGCTCGGGCGCGAGCACGTGCGCGCGCAAGAGGTTCTCGAGCGCGTTGTCGCGCTTGGCCTCGTCGCCGAGCTGCTTGCGAAATCGCTCGTACTCTTTGCGACCAGGCTTGAGCACGGCGACCTCGATCGCGCCGTCCGGCGTGCTCGTCGTGAGCCGCAGCACCTTGCGCGCGCCGTGCTTCGCCTCGAGCTCGGCGAGCAGCGCGTCGCTCACCTCGTGGATCTTCGCGCTCATCGGTCGATCCCCACCGGGTCGAGCCCGTTCTCGAGGATCTTCATGATGTCCAAGCTGAGCTTGACCACCAGCCCGTCCGAGCCCTGCGAGTGGCTCTTGTCCACCTCGGTGATCCTGCAGCCTTCGAGGGTGTCGGTCGTCGCCGGCATTCCGTCGGCGCCGTAGGTGACCGAGACGTTGAAGACCTTGCGCATGTACCCGTTGCCGAGCGCCGAACGAAGCTCGTCCCACTCGGCCATGTACAGCTCGAGCGAGCCGTCCTCCGTGGCTTCTCCCAGCGTTCGACCGAGCTTGCGCGGCCCCGTCCCTCGCACCTGCCCGGGCTGCAGCTGCGTCTTGTAGTTGACCGCCTTGAAGCCCTTGAATCGCTTGGGCCCCGAGGGCGTGTCGATCTCGACTTCGATCTGCGCGAAGTCGTGCCTCTCGCCTTGCACGAGCGGATATTCGATCGCCATGTCTGTGCTCCTCTCCTTCACTCCCCGACCAGCGCGGGGTTCTCGAGGCCGATCTCGACCTCGATGCTCTTGGCGTAGGCGTACGGCGTGACGCGAACGCGCAGCCGCAGCGTGTTGGTCGCGAGCAAGTTGTCCGTGCGGTTGACCACCACCTGCACGTCCACCGCGTCGCTCGTGTCGAGGATCGCCCTCGCCACGGCGCTGCGGACCGCGGTCTCGATGCGCTGCGCGTCGCGGTCATCGATGCGACCGGCGTTGGGCGAGCCGACCTTGGCCACGCGGATGCGCGCGCGTCGATAGGTCAACAGCTTGGCCCTCGCCGCGCGCGAGGCCTCGTCGATCACGCGTCCGTTGGGCAGCTCGGCGTAGTCCGAGCCCACGGGCGCGAGCATCGAGCTGTTGGCCACGTAGTAGCCGTTGAGCCCGCTGATCGGCTGCAGGCAGAACATCCGCGCGCCTTCGTACCGCGCGCGGTCGGTGGCGTTGGTCTCGAGCGAGCCCGCGATGACCCCTTCGAGCGGCCCGAGCCCGCCGTCGCCAGGGTCTTGCGAGAAGGGCACCGACGCGGCGCGCGCGGCGTAGGGCCACGCGATCGAGACGCGCATCTTGCGCGGGTTGATCTGCGACGGAACCATGCAGTGCCCGCCCGAGATCCCCACGCGCTTCGCCGAGACCGGCGTGAGCGCGCTCGCCAATGCGGTCGAGAGCGAGGATTCGCTCGTCACGAAACGCGGCCCTTCGACGAGGCCACGCATGTAGCGCCCCTGCGCGGTGAACAACTCGAGGTGCGTGTGCAGTTCCTGGACGAGGCTCGCTGCGTTCGTCGCGCGCGTGGCGTCGTCGACGCCCGTGGGCTCGCCGACGATCATGACGAGCGGCCACGCTCGCGAGTCGCTCTCGAGCGCGTCGAGCGCGCTCACCGCAGCGGCGCTCGAGAACGTCGGCCCCGTCGTGCTCCACGCGAAGGTGTCACCGACCTCGAAGCTGCCCGTGAAGCTCAGCGCGAGCCCCGTCGCGAACAGCGCGAGCGGGTCGGCGCTGGGGATCAAGATCTCGTTGGACTCGGTCGCGGCGCCGTCGAGCGAGTAGCGAAGCGCCGCGGCGCCGAGGCCGCCTGCGCGAGTGATCCGAACGCGGATATCGAAGCGATCCGTGGGCGTTCCCGCGAGCGTCATGGTGCCCGAGCTCGGTGAGCCAGGCTCGCCGCGCACGACGGCTCCGGTCGTCACCGTGCCTGCGGTCACCGAGGCGTTCGGCACGCGGATGCAGCCCACGGGCTTCGCGGTCACGCCGCGCGCGCCGACGGTGAGCGCGTACGCCGCCATCTCTGCTAGCGGCCCGTATCCGAGGACGCCAGGGACATCCCTCGGCGACTCGAACACGTGCACGACGTTCTCGGCTCCGCTCGAGCATGGGCCGACGAGCAGCAGCGCTCGTCCGGGTCCCGCGGGGCTCGCTCCGAGCGCCCCGTCGGTGAAGATCATCGAAAAATTCTCAGCCATTTCTCAGCCTCCAAGGCTTCGTTGTCCTGCTTGTCGCTCGACGCTCACTCATCGGCGTCGAGCGCTCGATCCGTGTCCGCGCTCGTGTCGTGGTCGAACGCGAGATCGACGGGAATCGTCGTGGTCGCGACCACCGTCGGCTCTTCGAGAACGACGGGCATCAAGAGCGTGAATCGCAGGCGACACGAGCGTCCCTGCTTCACCCACGCCTCGCGCTCCCAGCTCTCGGCGAACGGCAGCGTCGCGCCCCCGCCCACCACCTCGCGCAGCGCGAGGATCACCGCGTCCATGAGCGCTTCGCACGCGGCGTCGTCGGTCTCGAACCGACCTCCGCGCGCCGCCCAACACACTGCGAACACCGTCGCGTGACGCACGGCCAACGCGGTGGGCGTTCGCCCCGCGGTGCTGGTCGCGTTCACGCTTCCATCGCCGCGGACCCACACCACTCTGGGCGGTGCGGCGTGCGCTGCGATGAACTGCTCTCCGAAGTCGAACGAGACTCCGGGGTATCGCTCGAGCACGCGCTGTTGCAGCGCCTCGAGCACTTGTTCGAGCCTCGATGTGGGCATCGCGCTCAGCCTCCGAAGAACGCGCGGCTCGCGCGGACGAGCGCTGCTCGAAGCGAATCGGGCAGGCGTCCGTCGGGCAAAAACGGCCTCGCGGGGATCACCGCGCGGCCTCTGCCCCGACGCATCGACGCGCCGAACTGATGCGTCGCCGCGTAGGGCGATCGCGACGTGAGCACCACCGAGGCAGCGCTCGTCACGACCGAGAACGACCGAGAGAGCGCGCCGCTTCGAACGAGCGGAGCCCCTCGCCGGCGCGCGAGCGGCGCCCACGTCTGTCCCGACGGCGATCGCCCCGACGCAAACGCATCGCTCACCGTCGCCAGGACCGCGGCGCCCATCTGCGCGGCGAGCGCGTCGAGCCGAGCCGGTCGCGTGAAGCGCTCGGCCGCGGCGATCATCGCGCGCACGCTCGCTCCCGAAGCGCGGACGTTCGTCGTCACCATCCGCGCCTCCGTCGCGAGACCACAGCGCCGTGCCGCGTCTCGCTCTCGCTCGGAGAAGCGTCGATCAAGCCCATCCCTGCGGCGCTTCCGTCGCGCACTTCGCGGAGCCAACGCATGGCGTCCTCGTAGCGAAGCCGCGCGACCTCGTCGCCGCCGAGCGTGGGATTGTACCCGCGGATCGCGAGCAGATCGTGCGCTGCGATCGCGCACACCGCTGCGCGGAGCTGCTCGCTCCACGCGGCGAGCGGAAGCGCGAACCGCTGCGCGAGGTACTCGTCTGCGACGGCGCTCGCGCGGTCGAGCGCCGCGTCGATGGTGGTCGGCGGCAGGGTCGCGAGCGCGTCGGAGGCGATTCCGAAGCGCTCGAGGTCCGCCGCGATGGCGTAGGTCATGGGCTCATCCCTCCTGCGTTGTTCGCCGCGGCGATCACGCGCGCGGCGGTGTCTTCGTCGAGCCCGAGGTCGACGAGCTCGTCGAGCTCTGCGCCGACGAGGTCTTCGACGGCGAGGTAGCCCGCGCGAGCGAGCTCGGTTTGCGCTGGAAATCCAGCGCTCAACAGCGTCCCCGGCAGCTCGAGCTGCTTGTTGCGAAAGAGCCTCGCGAGCTCGCTCTGGCAGCGCTCTTCGAGCTCGCGCCATTTGCGAAGGTAGTACCGACGGGCCGAGAGCATCACGGCTGCTCCTGGGTCGATCGCTGCTTGCGCTTGGGGCGCGTCGAGCGCGGGCTTCTCGCGGCGCTCTCTCGATCCGCGCTCGCGTCGGTCGAGTCCTCGATGGTGGGCAGCGCGTCCGGCGCTGCGCTGTGCGGCTGCGAGAACGCCGCCGCGCGATGAGCGGCGTGCCTGGACAACAGCGATCCCACAGGGACCTCAGTTGTGCTTGAGCACGACCACGCCAGGCCGCGACTCGTTGATGATCCGCGCGTAGCGATGCGGGACGAAGTACGTGTGAATCGCGGCGACGACGTTGTCCTTGAGGATGTCCTTGTCGGTGTCGACCGCGGGCGAGGCGTTGTACCAGAGCGCGAGCGCGCCGGGCTTGACGATGAGCGAGCTGTAGCGCGGCGTGGCCGTGTACTCGTTGTCGGCAGAGTACGAGCCCGCTGAGAAGTGCGCGACGAGCCCCGTGGGACGCGAGGCGTCGTTGTCGATCACGAGGCTCGCGGACGCTGCGGTGGGCGCGGGGTTGGACCACGTCGCGCCGCCGTCGAACGAGTAGCGAAAGGTCGCTGCTCCGAGCGCGCCCGCCGAGGCGATGGCGATCTCGAGATGATTGATCCCGAGGTTGGTCGAGCCCGAGATGGTGAGCGAAGGCGGCGCGGTGCCCGCGGACGAGATCGCCCCCGAGGCCGAGAAGTCGATCGGGCAACGATCGCTGGGCATCACGGGGACGCCCGCGATGCGAACGAGCCCGCCGTCATTGGGGCTCGTGAGCAGCGGACGGTTCTCGGCGTCGAGCTGCTTCATCAAGTCGAAGTAGGGCTTGGAGTGCATGCAGAGCATGCCGATCTGCCCCTGCTCGTCGCCGAAGACAGCGCGGCCGTCGATGACGTGTCCGTACTGCAAATTCACCGGCGAAGAAGCGTTGAAGCGGTCGATCACGTGCGAGGCGGGCAGGCCCGTGGGGCTCGCGGCGGCGTCGATGAGCGCGCCGTCCCACGCGCGGCCGACGAGCTCGGTGAGCTGTCGCGCGAACTCTCCGTACGGGTCGCTCGAGGACTCGGCGATCATCTTCCACTTGGACATCTCGAAGGCGCGGCCCGCGCGGCGCACGACCGCTTCGTCCACCGACTGCGAGACCGAGCTGAGCGGAACAGGGATGTCTTCGGTCGTGACTTGCAGCTCGCCGAGCGTGCCGAAGTAGGGGACCTTGATCTTGTCGCCGCCCTTGAGCCCGTCGGGGAGCGAGGGGTTCATCGTCACGGCGCCCGTTCCGTGCAGCGCTGCGTGGCCACGAAAGGCGCCGCGCACGGCGTCCACGAAGATGTCGGGATAGAACGTGTTGTTTCGAACGATCGTCATCGAATTCTCCTGAGAAAAGACCGGCAAAACGACGGTCACGACCGAGGCGACCTCGCCTCGTCGCGCCGCGGATCAGCGTGGGTGTCGAGCGCGTTCGAGCGGTGACGGACGGCGTTGTCCGTGCCGTGCGCGCTCGGGCATCGAAGGGTCAGAGCGCGCCGCGCGCGAGGGCGTCGTCGCGCTTGGCGCGAAAGGTCTCGGGCGACTGCTCGCGAACGAGCACGCGTTCGTGGTTGCTCCAGCGCTCGTACGGCTTCGAGAGCACGGCGCTGAGCTGCGCGCTCGAGAGCGCGACGAGCGCGGGCTCGCTCGGCGGCTGCGGCCCGGGCTTGAGCGCGTCGATCACCGGCGCCGCCGAGAGAAACGCGCGGAGCTTCTCGGTGCTCTCTCTCGCGAAGAGCTGCTCGAGCGCGGGCGTGAGCTTCTTGTCCCTGCGCCCCTGCGCGATCAGCGCGGCGCGCTCGCTGTGATCGAGCCTCGCTCGCGCCTCGTCGCGCTCTCGCTCGACGGCCGAGAGCGCGGCGCGCGCTTCGTCTCGCTCTCTCGCGAGCGCCGTGGTGCGCGCGAGCACCTCGTGCTCGGTGGCCGACGGGCCGAGTCCGAGCAGGGTCAACCATGGTTGATTCATGCGTGTGGTCTCCTTCGGCGGAGCTGCGCCCTCGCCGTGCAGCGGCTCGGCGCAGTCCGTTTGCGTTGCGCGCCGCTCGACCGACGCGAGGACGATCGGCGGCTGGTTGCGGGTGGCCGGCCAGGTCACGAGCGCGACGGGCTCGATGGCGGTGATGCGCCGCGAGGATTCGTCGAATCGAATGGCCGGAGAGAAGTATCGATACTCGGGCAGCGCCCCGTCCGCGCCGGGACGAATCGCGCGCACGCCGGCGTCGGTCCAGCGAACGCCGACCGCGTACAGCCCGTCACCAGGGCGATAGTCGAGCGCGCGGATATATCCGGGGACGTCGCGTTTGATTCCGACGGTGTTGGGCGCGTAGGTGCCGTGATCGAAATCGAGCGGCAGATCCACGCCGTGCGCGCGAAACGCGTCGAGGATCGAGCGCGCGGCGACGGCGTCCAAGAGAAAGCGGCCTTTGATGGTGTCGTTCCACCCGTCGGCGAAGAGCTTGAGCTCGGTGGGCAAAGCCCACTGATCGACGGGCGCGGGCAACGAGACCGCGTCGAGTGCGATGGTGTGCACGGCGTCCGTGCCTCCTTCGTGGTGTGTTGTTGAATCGAGTGAAGCGTTCAGCCCGGCAGCGACTCGCCCACTTCGGGCGCGTCGGGGTGCGCGGCGCGTCCCATGGCCATCGTGTTGCGCTCGAACTCGCCGAGCTCGAAGCGCTCGTCGCGAACGAGCGTGCCGTCGAGCGCAAACTCGCGCTCGTGCAAGCGCACGCCGAACGAGCAGAGCGTCTCTCGCCACAGCGGGCCTTCGTCGTAGTAGTCGCGGGCGATCCCGTGGGACATCCCCGCGACGAAGTGGGCCTCGCGCGAGAGCTCGCCGCCCGACCACGCGCGAGAGACGCCGTGCAGGACGCCGTCGAAATACGTCATCTCCGAATCGAGCGATCCGTCCCGCTCGATGAACGCGATCCCTGAATAGGGCTCTTCGTCGAGCGTGACGTCACCGCCGTACGGCGAGCGATCGAGGTCCAAATACGAAACCCTCTTCATCTCTTGCTCCATTCGTGACTCCCGTCCCTCCCGCGAATCCCTCTGCCCAATCCGAGCTCACGACGATGCATCGTCGACCGCCGCCGCCTCCTCCGCTGCGGGCTCTGGGCTCTCGGCGCTCTTCTTCTTCGCCGAGGCGCGGCGCTTGCGCAGCTCAGCCTTCTTCGCGAGCGCCTTCTCGTCCTTCTCCCAGTTCGGCTTGCTCACGCTGTCGTGCAGCGGCTTGCCGTCCTCGTCCTTCGTCGCAAACGACGCCGCCCAATCGCTGCCATCGGGCTTCTTGTCGGCGAGCTTCGCGACGCCCTTGTGCTTGTCGACCGGCTCGGGCGTGCCGCGCACGGGCTTTCTGGGCTTGGGCTTGTTGTTCTCGGCGGCCTCTTTCGCTTTGGCCTTCCACGCGCCCGGAGTCTCTTCCCACTGCTTGGGCTCGCCGGGCTCACCGCCGTCGCCGAGGATGTATCCGCAGTGTCGGCAGCAGGGCATATCCACGCCGTATTCGAGCGGATTGCCGTCGAGGCGCACGTTGAAGATCGCGATGCCCTCCAGCGAGTCGCAGTCCTTTCCCATCACCGCTGCCGCGGCGTGCACCTCCGAGTGGTGTCCGGGATAGCCGAAGTCCGGCTCGCACCCGCCGACGATCTTCGCGTTCTCGCTCGTGTTGAACGCCTTGTGATAGCTCACCTGGTGCGACTTCACGGCCTCGATGCGCTTGCGCAAACACTCGGGCATCGAGTTCGGAACGCTGTTCTGATTGACCCTGAACGCCATCTTCGGCGGCGTCTCGTTCATGTTCACGGCGATCGACAAGCACGGCCCCATTCCCATCGGCCCGTAGCGCGTGGGCAGCATCGTCCCGTCGGGGGACTGGATCCAACCGACGGGCTTCTTCACGGTCTTGCCGTTGACCACCACTTCGACCTCCGTGTTGGCGGCGCGCTTCATCGCGACTTGCAGCGCCATCACCTGCTTCTTCGCGTAGTTCGCGAGCTTCGCTTTCTGCTCGTCGGTGAGCGGCGGCTTTCCGATCGTCGCGAGCGTGGACTTCTCTTGCGGCTTCACCTTGCAGCGACAGCGCGGCGGGTTGTGAATGGGCGGCGTCAGGACGTGCCAGATATCCGCGCTCGCCAGCGCTTCGAACTCGTCTGCGGCTTTGCAGGACGCGCAGCCTGGTAGCTTGCCCGCGACGTACACGAGGTAGTGTTTGTTCTCGATCGCCTTCGCGCGGACGGCCTTGTTCTTCTCGCTCGCCTGTTGCTTGTAGAGCTCTGCCGCGAGCGAAGTAGCCTCGGTCTGCTCTTTCTGCAGCGTCTCCGCTGAGACCTTTCGGCCGAGGGTGACGACGCGAGCGAGGCCCCAGGGGACGCGCACCGCGCGCTCGAACTGCCGCGCAAACTCGGCGTACGACCGCGACGGCTCGCTCGCGTCCATGAGCCGGGTCGCGCGCGCGATCAGCCGACGGACCGCTCGACGCGCGTCGTCGTTGGCGGCGCTCGTCGCGCGCTGTCGCACGGCTTCGTACGCGGCCTCGCCGATTTGCTCGATCCAATACGCCCGAGCGCGATCGAAGTCGGCGATCGTCGCGGGAGCCTCGATCAAGGCATTCATGGATTACTCCAATCCGCTCCAGTATCCGGCGGCGCCCGCGAGCTCCATCGCTTGCTCGACGACGGCGGTGAGCTCGCTGTGATCGAGCTGATCGCGCAGCGCTTCGAGCGAGGCGCGCAGCTCGTCGTAGCTCGCGGCGCGACTGACCGAGTCGAGGATCGCTCGGATGGCGGGAGACATCGCGACGTGCAGCCGCGCTTGCAGGTCATCGACGAGCGAGTCGACGTATTCGTCTGCGGCGCGTTCGCGTGGTGTGCGTGGGTCGTCAGCGACGATCGTTCGCGAGAGCTTCGCGGACCCGCAGCCGCATCCCTCTGCGTGCGCCCCCTCGCCCACGAGCGGAACGCCGAACCTGGCAGCCATCGCCCTCGCGTCCACCGCCACACCGGCGGTCTTGAGCGCGGCGATCGCCTCTCCGACGCTCTTGGCCGTCGCGGCGAGGGTCTCGTCGCTCTCGGGCGGATCCGTGCTCCAAACGGGCCACGGGGCGGCTTCAGCGGAGCCGAAATTGAACTCGGCCCAGTACGACAAGATCTGATCGTGGATCGTGGTCGAGAGGCTCTCGGCTTGCCCGCGCAGAACGGCGTTGGCCACTTGCTGGTGCACTTGCGCGGCCGCGCGCGAACCGCCGCGCACTTCGCTCGTGAGGTTCTGGCCGCACAGGGCGATGGCGATGGCGGCGTTGGCCGAGTCGACCTGCGCGCGAAACGTCTCGAACGTGTTGGCCGAGACCTCGACGAGCCGGAGGTCCCAGCCCTTGGGCAGCGCGACGGCGGCGTCTTGTCCGAGGGTGGCGAGGTCGTTTGCGAGCTTTCGTCGATCGGACTCGGAGCCCTCTTGGGTCGTGGCGACCTTCACTCCGCCTGCTTGTTCGCTGTGCCGTCCCCAGTCGCTGAGGGCGTACTTCTTCAAGAGCCACCAGCGAGCGATCGCGCGCCACGCGCCGTGCGCCCAAGGCTGCTCGCGGCCGCCGGGGGTGTAGAGCACCCACGAGCCGTCGCCCGATTGCACTTCGACTTCACCAGCGCTGGTGGCGACCCACCAGCGACGAGCGGCGCTGTCGAACCGCAAATGCTTGGGGTGCCAGACTTCGAGTCGAGGAATCATCCGTCCGTGCAGCGATTGCCAGTCCAAGCGACCGACGCCGACGCCGAGGATGTTTCCCCAGGTGACGAGCTGCGCGAGGTCGGATTCAGGGAGGGCGCTCCACCAGTCCTCTTCGGCCTCGAGCGCCTTGTGCGCGCGGCGGCGACGAGAGCCGACGCCCTCTTCGAACGAGAGGTCGAGCCCGAAGAAGCCTCGCGTGAGCAAGAGCAAGCAGCCCTGCACGCGGTCGTCGGCGAGCAGGGCGTCGCACAGCTCAGCGGCGAGGCGAAGGGCGCCGCCGTCGGCCATGGCCTGCGCTGCGCGGACGAGGTCGGCGCTCCACTGATCGGGGGCGATGGATCGAGAGGACGGCGCGTGGATCACCGTCGGGCGAGTTTTCACAATGGGGGGTTCGTTCATGGAATCACCGCGAAGACCGGATTCGTGTGAATTGGTAGGCGACGCTCGGCGGCGAATAGACGCAGAGCGCGAGCGCGTCGGCGCGGTCGGGCGAGCGCCGGAGCCGGGCCTTGGTGTCATCTTTGGATTCGACGACGTAGCGACCGCGGGCGTCGAATCGGTACTCGGGCGCGAGCAGCTCGGCTTCGAGCAAGGGGTCGTCGGGGATCGCGCCGCCCTCGTCGATCCACGCGCGCAGCGCGAACCAGAGCTGGTCGCGCAGCCTGGCGAAGTGCTCTTCGTCCGTGGCGCGCTCGGCGACGTTGACGGCGATCACTTCGACCCCTTCGGGAGCGGTTCGAACGAGGGCGTCGAACACGCTCGCGCCCACGCCGATGACGTCGATCTTGACGCGCACGGGCTCGGCGCCGACGCGCTCGCGAGCGATGATTTGCAGGACGTTTCCCGCGGTGTCGGGCCCGTCCCCTGCGGCGAGCGCGACGAGGGGACGGGCGAGCGCGCCGCGACGGAGGGCGACGATGCTGCGATCGGCGCCGAAGCGCGCGACGTCCACGCCGACTTCGAGCGGCGCGTGCTGCGAGGCTCCAGCGCGCTCGACCGAGCGACGACGAGCGGCCTCGACGGAGGCGAGCGAGAGCACCGATCGATCCGCTTGCGCGGCGAACTCGCCGGCGCACCGAACGCGAAACGCGGGGCTCTCGCGTCCCCATTCGTCGATCTTTTCGTCGATCCACGATTGGGTGGCGAGTCCACGAATAGGCGGCTCGAGCCGGGCGGCCTCTTCGCTCGAGACGTGCAAGCGACGCCAGAAGCTCTGCTTGCGATGAAACGCCTCGAAGAACGTGCCCGAGGTGCGGGTGGGGTTCGAGAGCATGACGATGCGGGCGCCGGCGGCGCGGTTTCCTTCGATGGCTTCGAAGATGGATTCATCGACGCCGGAGGCTTCGTCGACGACGAAGAGCAAGTGCTCGGCGCTGAGGCCGGCCATGCGCTCGGGCTCGTTGGTGGCGAAGCCGATGACCTCGCGTCCGTCCTCCCAGAGCAGCCCCGTCGCGGGTTGTTTGTGGCAGCGGCCGCCGAGGGCGATCGTGTGTTGGGCGATCGCGTGGAGCCTGCGCAGCTCGCGCCACAGCACGCCGCGCACTTGTCGATTGCTCGCAGAGGTGAGCACGACGCGGGCCGCAGGGCGCTCGACCGGATCGCTGACGAACCAGAGCGCGAGGGCGGCGGCTGCGGTGCTCTTTCCGACTTTGTGACCCGAGCGGACGGCGACTCTGGGGTGCGCGAGGGCGGCGGCGAGGATGTCCTCTTGTCTCTTCCAGAGTCGCAGTCGCAGGGCGTCGCGCGCGAACGAGACGGGGTCGCTCACGGCGAGGCGCGGGCAGCGCTCGTCGCCGCCGATTCGAGCACGGGAAACACCGCTCGCACCGAGGCAGCCTCGACCCAGTATTGCCAGCGTCGCGTGGCGCCGCGGGCGCGCTTGACCCTGGGCACGTCGGGGCTCGATTGCTGCTCGGCCCAGCGGCGGACGTAGTTTTTCGCTGTACGAATCGAGACCGCGAACAAATCCGCGATCTGCTCGGTGTCGAGCCATTCGTTCATCGCCGGGTCTCCTTGTGTGCGGCGCGCGACGGCGCTCTCGAGTTCGCTCTCGAGTTCGCGCTCGAACGATCTCTCGACGCTGCGCTGGACGCCGCATCCACCGCTGGATTCGCAGGCACTTCGCCCCGGCTGACCGCCGCTGGGCGCAACTGTGCCGACGTCATTGTTGTATCTCGTTGCCCCGAGAGAGTCAAGTGTTCAGTGTCGAGATTGTGCAATGACTCGCCCTCGACTGCGAAATCACGGTTCGAATCATCCGCGCAATCATCCGTGGACGGATGGGCGGTGTGATCGAGGGTCGAGCGTCGTCGGGGAGCGCTGCGCGCGGCGATTTGCGCGCGGGCGACGTCGATGAGGGCGCGCGAGATCGCGTCGAGCTCGACGAGGACCCAGCGTCCGTCGGTGGTCAACTCTGGGGCGCGCAGGTAGGCGAGCTCGGCCTCGGCGAGCAGGCGCTGTCCCGCGGCGAGCGCGGCGCGCGCGAAGGGGCCCGAGCGGGCGTTGCGTTGCGCTTCGATCATGGCGCGGCGGTCGGCGGCGGGGACGAGCGCGAGGCGCAGGGTGTCGAGCCAGCGGTCGGCGCGGCGGGCTTCGCCTGCGTAGACATAGTGCGCGAGCAGGACGCGGGCGTGCGTGGCGGTCAGGGCGCTCGCGCGCAGGCCCGTGAGCCGCGCCAGCGCGCGGCGGGCGCACGGCAAGAGCGAGAGGGTCTTGTCCGAGGGTCCGTCGTCGCGGACGCCGCCGCGGGTGTGGACCATGCGAAAGGCAGAGCCGAACAGCGGGGCGATCGCCCTGGCGAGGGCTTCGAGGTCGGACGCGGCCGTCATGGTGGCGCGCGGTTGATCGCCGTCGTGCGCGGTGGCGATCGCGTTGTCGTTTGCTGGAGCATCAGTCATCGCAAACCTCCTGGAGAGAGGTCCGCGGTATATCCGTTTGAGAATAATTTGCAAGTGAGGATAATGCATCCGGGGTTCGTCCGGTGCGTCACGAGCGGATATGATGCGCGTCATGACGTTGGGCCACCGCGTCCGCGAGCGCCGCAAGACGCTCTCGCTCACGCAGAGCGAGCTGGCGTCGCGCGTGGGCGTCTCGCAGTCGACCATCGTGCGAACGGAGAAGAACGAGACGATCCCCGACGGCGCCACGCTGCTGGCGATGGCGCGCGAGCTGGGCGTGTCCGTGCACTGGCTGATCAACGGGCGCGAGGGTGATCCGCCGCACATCGACGAGGGCGACGAGCCGGGCGTCGACGGACACACGCCCGACGAGATGCCCGAGACGCTGGGGCAGCGGCGGGACTACGCGCGGCAAGAAGCGGCGGCGCGCAAAGAGCTCGCCCGCCGCGACGAGAGCGTCGAAGAGTGGGTGTGGCCGCACGTTCGAGCGGCGAACAACTTCACCCTCGCGGACACGCCGCCGTCGGTCGCCATGCTCGTCGAGCTGGCGCGGTTCATCGCGGCGCACGGCGATCCGTCGGTGCAGCCCAAGGACGAGAAGAAGAAGAAGAAGAGCTCGTGACGCAAGGGCCGGTTCGACGCCCGGTGAGCGCCAGTGGTTTGGGGGACGGATGAGCGTCGGTGATTCTGTCACCTGTGGATGATTCGGACAGAGTATGTCCGACGATCGATGGCGCAGACGACCGTGAGTTGCCCAGAATTCACTGGAGCTCCAGGGGGTTGTGCGCGCGCCCGGGTGGTCGAAAGCTTGCGCGATCGAGCGCATGATCGGTGGCGATGAGCGCGAAGGACCGCCGCAAACAGATCATCGACGAGCTGGTGCTCGTGCCCGAGCGACTGCCCGAGCACGACACGGCCGAGCGCATCGAGCAGCTGGGAGAGGACATCCACAGCGCGGTGCTGGAGTTCAGGCCGGCGTTCGCCTCGGAGCTTCCCGCGAACCTCACGGGCCTGGTCGACGTCAATCCGCGAACGACGTTCGACCGGATCGCCGAGATGCTCTGTATCCGCGTCGAGACCGTGGACTGGCTCGACCCCTCGACGCTGGCGCTGTGGGTCGAGCTGGCGGCGACGATCCTCTTGTCCCGCGCGCTGCGCTCGCTCGAGCGCGCGTTGATGCTCGCGCACGAGCTCGCGCACGAGCGCTTTCGCCGCGCGCCCCACCGCGAGGTGCTCTATCTCACGCTGGCCCTACTGCTTCCGCGGTCGCTGCTCGCGATGCTTCCGCCCGGACGGGTGATCACGGGGATGGCGCTGCAACGAGTGTGTCCCTGGCCGGTGCCCATCGAGCTGTGCGAGGCGCGGGCGGCGATGTTTCGCCACGCGGAGTGCGCGGCGTAGCGCGCAGCGACGAGTATCCGTATTCGAGAGTGGATGGCTCCAACACCATCCTCACTTGACAATTTATCCTCTTGCGGATACACTCCTTTTGTCGTCGCGGCTTTCATGGCCGACGCGGACGACGCCCTGCGCCCGAGCGCTTCACGACCGAGGAGTGACCGATGGATTCGTACAATCGCCGCCTGCGAGAGATCATCGAAGACCGCTGCAGCCTCTACGAAGACCTCGACGAGGTCGTCGGACCGCACGACGAAATGGCCGTGTGGAACGGCGACGGCGACGAGCCCGACCCGCTCGACGACGACGGCGAAGGCGCCGCGGATTCGTCGTTCTTCGTGGGGTGAGCCGCGAGCGACGAAAGGATTTCGTCTTCGCGCTCGCTCGATTCGTTCATGCTCAGCGGAGCTCGCCCTTGGGCGAGATTCAGGACGGGCCCTCGATGGACGATTCGCCAAGCGCCTCCCCTGCCCCGATGGACTTTCGGGTGATCTTCGACGCCGCGAGCAACGCGATGATCATCGCCGAGGCGTCGACGCAACGCATCGTCGAGGTCAACGCGACGTGGACCCGCGCCACGGGCATCTCGCGCCTGGACGCCATCGCGACGCCCGCGCTCGAGACGATCCGCTGGAGCAGCGACGAGCACCAGCGAGCGTGCCTCGCCCGCCTCGCGCTCGAGGGACAGTCCTGCGAGTGCCTCGTCTCGATCACGCGCGGCGACGAGGCGATCGCCCATCGAATCAAGGGCCGCGCGATCGACTTCGAAGGCCGCCGCTGCGTCCTGTGGGAGCTGCGCGACGTGAGCGACGAGCGGCGCGCGAGAGAGCAGAGCGAGCGCGCGGCGCTGTGGCACCGATCGCTCTTGCAGAACTCCGTCGACGGAATCTGCGTCTTCGACGAGCACCGCACCGTCGTCGAGGTCAACGAGCGCTTCGCGCAGATGCTCGGCTACGAGCCGCACGAGCTCATCGGAAAGCACCCGTGGGACTGGGACACACGCTACGCAGAGGGCGACCTCAGTCCGCTCGTTCGCTCGCGAGGGACGAACTACTTCACGATCGAGACCGAGCACCGTCGCAAAGACGGCTCGGTGTACGACGCCGAGGTCTCTGTGCAGCTCGCGCGCGTCGGCGATCGCGAGGTGGCCGTGACCATCAGCCGGGACATCTCTGAGCGAAAGCTCAGCGAGCAACGGCTGCGCGCCGCGCTCGCGCAGCGCGAACGGGAGCGGAGCTTTCTGCAGACGCTCGTGCAGACCATCCCCGACCTCGTGTGGCTCAAGGATTCCAACGGCGTGTACCTCGCGTGCAATCCGACGTTCGAGCGCTTCTTCGGCCACGCCGAGGCGGCGATCGTGGGCAAGCGCGACGACGATTTCTTCAGCCGCGAGCAGGCGGAGTTTTTTCGCATGCACGACCGCAACGCCCTGCGAGCGGGGCGGCCCACGGTCAACGAAGAGTGGGTGACCAACATCAGCACCGGGCAGCGGACGCTTCTGCGCACGACGAAGACGCCGATGTTCGACGGCGCGGGCGCGCTCATCGGCGTCCTCGGGATCGCGCACGACATCACCGAGCAGCGCGCGAACGAGCTCGAGCTCGAGCGGCACCGCGCGCAGCTCGAGCGCATCGTCGAAGAGCGCACCGCCGAGCTGCGCGAGACCCACCGAAAGATGGCCGACACGCAGTTCGCCATGGACCACGCGGGGATCGGGATCGTGTGGACCGCCCCGCATTCGGAGCGGCTTCTCTACGTCAACGACCACCACGCGAAGCTGCTCGGATACACGCAGCAAGGGCTGCAGCAGCTGCGTTTAGCCGACATCGACCCGGACTTTTTCGAGCCGAGCTTCGATCCCGTGCGCGCGCTGCTGCGCGAGCAAGGGCGAGCGCGGTTCGAGACGAGGCATCGCAAGAAGAACGGCGAGCTGATCGAGCTCGACATGAGCGTCTATTTTCTTCGCGGCGCGAGCGAAGCCGACGACCGGTTCATCGCGTTTATGACCGACATCACGGACCGAAAAGAGCGCGAGCTCGAGCTCGTCCGCGCGAAGCAAGCCGCCGAGGCGGCGAGCGAGGCGAACGCGGCGCTCGTGCAGCGATTGGAGGCAGCGAACGCCCAGCTCGCGCAGACCGATCGGCGATTGACGGCGATGTTCGCGATCAGCCAGCGGGCCTCGGAGCTCGACGAGCGCGAGGTGCTTCGACTCGCGGTCGAAGAAGCGGCGCGGCTGTGCGAGAGCGAGGTCGGCTACGTTCACTGCGTCACGGACGATCAGCGCGCGATCGAGCTGAAGCTCTTTTGGCCGGAGACTCCACAGAGCCGCGCGGCGCTGCGAAGCGAGCCCTATCCGCTCGCGGATGCGGGCTTCTGGGCGGACGCGGCGCGGGCGGGCCGCACGGTGCTCACCAACGACCCGCGGTCGATCGCGCGCGACGGATATCCCGAAACGGACGTCGCTCTGCACAGGCACCTGGGCGTGGTCGTGCTCGAAGCAGGCGCGGCGCGCATGGTGATGGGCGTCGCGAACAAGCGCGCGGACTACACGACGGCGGACGCCGCGCAGCTGCAGCTCGTGGCCAACGACCTTTGGTCGATCTTGCTTCGTCGCCGGGCGCAGGCGGCGATCGTCGAGGCCAAGAGAGCGGCCGAGAGCGCCAACGCGGCGAAGAGCGCGTTTCTCGCGAACATGTCTCACGAGATCCGCACGCCGCTCAACGCGATCACGGGGATGGCGTACCTCGTCCGACGCAGCGGCGTCTCTGCGGAGCAGAGCGAGCGGCTCGACAAGATCGAGCAGGCGAGCCTGCACCTGCTCGAGATCATCAACGCGGTGCTCGACTTGTCGAAGATCGAGGCCAGAAAGGTGACGCTCGTCGAAGAGGAGCTCGACGCCGGGCTGATCCTCGAGGACGTCGCCTCGCTGATGCAAGAGCAGGCGCGGGCGAAGAGCCTGCGCATCGTCGTGGAAGATCCGCTCGAAGTGCGGCGATATCTCGGCGACGCGACGAGGCTGCAGCAGGGGCTGCTCAACTACGTGACCAACGCGATCAAGTTCTCGACGCGGGGGCCGATCACGCTGCGCGCGTTCGAGGTGGACGACGACGGAGAGCGCGCGCTGGTTCGCTTCGAGGTCGAAGATCGCGGGATCGGCGTCGCGCCCGAGAGCGCAGGGCGGCTGTTCGCGGCCTTCGAGCAGGCGGACAACTCGACCACGCGCAAGTACGGTGGAACGGGCCTCGGACTGGCGATCACCAAGAAGCTCGCGCAGCTCATGGGCGGAGACGCGGGCGTGACGAGCGAGCTCGGCGTGGGCAGCGTGTTCTGGTTTACCGCGCGTTTGAAGCGATCTGTGGCCGAGCCCGAGGCCGCGCCGATCGCGGGCGGTGAGAGCGCAGAAGAGATCCTCGCGCGCGACTGCTCGTCGGCGCGGCTGCTGCTCGTCGAGGACGAGCCCATCAATCGCGACGTGACGCTGATGCTGCTCGAGAACATCTGGCCCGTGGTCGACGTGGCCGCGGACGGAGAGCAAGCGGTGCGCATGGCCGAGCGTCGCGCGTACGACTTGATCTTGATGGACGTGCAGATGCCCAACATGGACGGGCTCGAGGCGACCAAGAAGATCCGGCGATTGCCTGGCCGAGCGGCGACTCCGATCGTGGCGCTGACGGCCAACGCGTTCGTCGAGGATCGACAGAGCTGCCTCGCCGCGGGGATGAACGACTTTCTCTCGAAGCCGGTCGACCCCGCGGTGCTGTTCGCCGTGATCCTGCGCTGGCTTCGCAGGTGAGAGGTTGACTCGAGGGGCTACCAGCGCAGCTCGAGCGCGCCCGAGCAGTCCATCCCCGCGGCGCACGACTCGGTTCGAGCTGCGAAATCGCTGAGCGTTCGGTGGTGCACGAAATAGCGCGAGTTGGCGCCGAGCAGGAGGATTCCGCCGGGGCCGGGGCCGATCATCGCGTCGATCACCGGGCGCGGCTCGGGGCCCGCGAGCGCGTAGGAGTCCTGCGGCTCGCCGCACTCGCGCGCGCTGATCCAGAGCACGCGCGTGATGTCGAGGTTCATGCTCGGGCCTGTGGCCACGATGCTGAGCGACGAGCCCGAGGGCCCCGTGACAAACGAGAAGACCTCGGTCGTCTCGCGCGTGTGCGGCGCGAGCGGGCGGTTGATGACCGCGCCTGCGTCGTATCCGCCGAGATCACCGCGGCGGATATCGACGGAGCACGGCGAGGGCAGAGCGTCCGGCGCAGCGTCGGTCGCTGCTGCAGAATCGCTGGCAGAGTCCGATGTGGCGTCGACGGATACGCGATCGGCCGCCGCGTCGAGGCCGGCATCCGTCTGCGGAGTTGGGACGACGTCGGGCGTCACGCACGCTCCATCGTCGCCGCACGTGAGCGACTGCTCTTCGCAGCGAACGGCGGTGGTGCACTGCGCGGCGGCGACGCTGGTGCAGCCGACGGCGGGCGCTGCGCACGCGCGGCGCAGAAACAACCGCAGGACCGACGAGGCTCCAGGGACGAAGCGAAACCGCGCCGTGCGTCGAAAGCGCTCGACGCGCGCCCCTGCGCTGTTGGCGGCGAGCTCGGCGTCGAGCTCGAGCAGCACCGTCGCGTCGCGCGGCCCAGCGCTGGTGGGGACGACGGTGAAGGTCGACGGCAATCGCGTGGCGAACGCGTCACCGAAGGTCCAACGCGAGGCGGGGCTCGCAGGGCGCGCGTTGCCTTCGGGATAAAACGTAGCGCTCACGGTCAGGGCGCGCTCTCGCGGCGAGTCCGAGTCGATGACGACGAGCACTTGCGTGGGGCTCGATCGGCACGCGGCGAGCGCGACGAGCGTAGCGGCAACGAGAGCAGCGCGCGGTCCGTGCGTCGACATCGCCGAGAGAGCTTACGCGAAGGCGACCGTGGGAGGTCTGTGTGAATTCGATGGCCAAGGACGCGCGGCGCGGCGCGGTACAATGCCTCTGTGGACGGTGCTCGCGCGCTCGGGTCGAGTCGGTTGCTCGCGGTGGCCAACGTGTTCGCGGTGGCGGCGGCGATGGGCGCGGCGGCGGGCGTGGGCGCGGGGATCGCGTTTCGGGACTTCGCGAAGAGCGGGCTCGCGACGCTGAGCGCGACGTTCGTGCTCGGGTTGTTGTGGGCAGCGTTGCTGCGGGTGCGCGCGACGGTGGGGCGGTCGCGAGTGAGAGTGGGGTGGGCGTTGGCGGTTCCGCTCGCGGCGCTCAACGGAGCGGTCGCGGAGATGCTCTTCGCGTTGTTGGATCAAGAGCATCCGGCGCTTTGGCGCGCGGCGATGCACGGGGTGATCGGGGACGCGGTGTACTGGGTGCCGGCGTTGGCGGCGGTGCTGCTGCTGTTCGGGGCTCCGATCGCGTGGTCGCAGCGGTTGGCGAGCAAGGGGTTGGCCGGGCGAGAGCGCGGCGAAGGGCTGATCGGGGCGGTGTGCGCGTTCATCGCGGCGGGCGCGATGGCGTTGATCCCGACGAGCGCCGAGCGGACGTGGGGCGCGGCGATGATGTTCTCGATGGCGACCGTGGGGCTGGCGCTCGGGCTCGGGACGAGCGCGCTGGCGATGGTGCAGAGCGCGATGCGCAGGCGCTTCGTCGCGAAGGTCGAAGCGGGCGAGGTCCCGCGCTTTCGCGTGGACGCGACGCCCGAGGGAAAGGTGCTCGTCCGCGTCACGAGCCACGGAGAGAGCTACCGCGTCGGGGATTACGAAGAGGAGATCGCGAAGCTCGATGAAGAGGGCGACGTGGTGCACACGCGAGGGTGAGTCAGAGCGGGCACAGAGCGCATCGGGCGTGTGCGCGGCAGATCAGCGAGCGCAGCGTGCGCGGCAGCGAGGCAGCCGCGCACGGTTTGCCACCCGCGGGTGCGCTCCTCGCGCTCGAACGCTCACTCGCGCCTCTCAGCTTCTTACGTAAGAAACCGTAATCGCCGCGCTCGCGCTGCGGGATTTCACGGTCGCACACGCGACTCGAGCCCGTCGAACGAGAACGCCGCGTCACACAAACGTGCCGCCGTGTGCCTCGATCGCGGCGCAGCCCCCTCGCCCGAACGAGCGCGCGAGCGGCGGACGGTCACGCGCGAATCACCAGAAAATCGACAGACAGATCGCGACCGATCTCGAAGCCATGCGCGAAGAATACACGCACCATTTTTCAACTCTGCGTGAGCTACCAACGCGCTGTGGTCGACCGTTCACAGGGGGTGATCGTCGCGCGATGGGGCTCTGATCGAGCGACGGTCATACCGCGATCGCGAGCGTTCTCCGTGGCGCTGCCAGGCCGACAGCCGAGCGACGACGGTGATCGTCCCGCTCGCTGCTGGCGCAACCACAACGATGGAGCGACGTATCGTGCTTCGACTCTCCTGCATGCAATTGGTCCGCTGCGCGCCGCTCGCGCTCGCAGCTTCTGTGAGCCTCTCGGGCTGCCTCTTCCTCACGCGCGGCGCGATGAACACCGGCGCCACGTCGGAGGGCGCGACGCCCACGCAGACGGTCGCCCTCGCCGCGGGCTCGCCCGCCACCCTCAGCGGAACGGCCGGCGGCCCCGTCAACGGTCGCTCGATGCACGACGGCTGCGTGGGTTTTGCCTCGACCCAGCCCACGGCGGTGCTTCGCGTGTCCGAGGCGATGGCCTCGGCGCAGATCGACGTTCAATCATCGAGCGACACGACGTTGATCGTGGCGCATCCGGACGGGACGTTCTCGTGCAACGACGACGCGGACGGGCGCAATCCGCGGGTGACGCACGCGCTCGCGGCGGGCGAGCATCGCGTGTGGGTGGGGACGTTTAGCTCGGGTTCGTTCGCGCCGTTCTCGCTCTCGGTGCGCGAGCAAAGCGCGACCGAGCGCAACGCCTCCGCGGGCGGCGCGGTCGGGTCCATCATCGTCGAGAACCGCTCAGGGTCGGACATCTGCCGCATCGAGCACGACGGTGGTCCGCGCGGGCAAGAGTCGGTGAACCAAGAGATCCGCATCCCCAACAACGGCTCGGGCACGATCGAAGCAGCGACGAGCATCGAGCGGCTGTGGGCGTTCGACTGCCGAGGAAACATCGTGTTCGGCCGCCCCAATCGCAGCCTCACGACCCCGGGCAGCGCGTACATCGGCGCGCTCAACGCGAGCACGGTGACCTTGCTCGCGCCCGGATCGACCGCGCAGGACTCACCCGAGCGCAGGACGCTCGTGGCCGAGCCGATGACCGCGAGCGAGTACCTCACGGGGATCGTTCAGGGGCTACTCACGCGCTACGACGACTCGATGAACGCGGATCGCGCGCTGCGTGAGCAAGCGTTCGAAGCGCTGCAGTCGGGCGGGCGCGAGCGGAGGTACATCGAGACGTTCTTGTCGCTGAGGCTGACGGTCCCCGAGTGGATCATCTTGCGCCATCGCGTGACGGGGATCGTGACGGGACGAGCGATCAACGGCGTGGCGATCGCGCGGTTTCCTGATGGGCACTGCCAGGCGACGCCCGTGACGTTCTCGCAGCAGCACGACGGGTCGGATTTCAGCGGGCGACTTCGCTTCACGGGGATCGGCGGAAATCACTATGTCCCTTGCTCGATCGCCGAGGCGTCGACGCGCGCGAGCGACTGGGCTCACTGAGCGGGCGAAGAGACCACGCAAGCGCGCGCGTACGCCGCGGGGGTGACGCCGATCTGCGCGCGAAAATCCCGGATCAAGTGCGCTTGATCGCTGTAGCCGAGCTCCGCTGCGACCGCGGCCCAATCGACGCTCTCTCCGCGCGCGACGCGCTCGGCCGCGCCCTGCACGCGCGCGCGACGCACGATCCATTTGCTGCTCACGCCGACGTACTTCTCGAAGAGCCGGTGCAGCGAACGCTCGGAGATCCCCGCGAGGGACGCGAGGCGATCGACGCGAACGATGGCTCCGTCTTGCTGCGCGGCGCGGACGAGCTCGTTGACCGTGGCGATCATGGGATCGTGCGCGGGCTCGATCGCGAGGAGAAACTCGCACAGCGCGCGGGCCGCGTTCGCAGGACAGCTCGGCGGCGCTGGCAGCGGCCGTGTGAACAGCTCGCTCGCGAGCGCCACGCGATCGACCAGCGAGCGCAGCGGCCCTGTCGCGAACGGAAAAAACCCAGCCGACGTGAACTTCACGCCGGTCACCCAGCCGGCTGCGCGCAGCGTCGCTTTGAACCGGCGCGTCCCCGGTCCGTGCACGCGAAACTGTCCCTCTTCGAAGACGAGATGCACGCACGGGTGCGGCAGCGTCTCTTGCTCGAACGTCTCTCCGTCGGGCAGCGACCAGCGCACGGTCCAGAGCCGCTCGACGTAGGGCGCGAGCGCGAGGGGGGCGGGTTCGCGGTGAAGCGCGAAGCGGTCCATTCCGAGCGCGGGCCGAAGGATGCCCTTCGCGTCGGTCTCGCGAGGGTCTTGTGCGTGGCGCATTTGTTCAATCCTCGCACACGAGCGCGCGGTAGTTCACCGCCCCTCGCGCTACGCACACACAGGAGGCTCACTCGTGACTCGATCGATCGCCGCGAACGGCACGCACACCACCAACGGAACCCCTCACGCATCCACCACGCTCACGCCGCACATCGTCGTCTCGAACGCCGAGCGCGCGATCGAGTTCTATCGCTCGGTCTTCGACGCGCGCGTGGTGGACGTGACTCGCATGGGCGCGGTCGTCGCGCACGCGGTGCTCGCGTTTGCGCAGGGGCAGCTCACGCTGAGCGACGCGCTCGATGCGTACGAGCTCGTCGCGCCAGCGAGCACGGGGCCCGTGCACTACTCGCTCGCGATCTATGTTCCGGACGTCGACGCGGTCGTCGCCAAGGCGATCGACGCAGGAGCGACGGTGCGCGAGCCGCCGAGCACCTTCGTCTCGGGCGATCGCTTCGCTTCGATTCGCGACCCGTTTGGCGTGCGTTGGTCGGTGATGACCCGCGTCGAAGACCTCTCGCCCGAGCAGAGCGCGGCGCGCGTCGCAGCGTGGGCGAAGAGCGCGATGGCGAAGAGCGCAGGCTGACCGTCGGTCGACGCGGGCGCTCGAACGCGTGTACGATCGACGCACTCGTCAGGGGGGTGTGTTCGAATGCTCTGGACTCGTGGGTTGTATCGATCGCTGCCGTTGTTGCTGGCCGTTGCGGCGGGCTGCGGAGCGAAGACCGAGCTCGAAGCAGAGCCTCGCCGCGTGCGACTGATGTCGACGGGGCACCATCAAACGTGCGTGGTGGATGATCGCGACGACGTGTGGTGTTGGGGCATCGTGGGGGGAGAGCCAGAGTTCATCGCGAGGCCCGTGACGCGCGTGGGCAACCTCGCGCACATCGAGCAGCTCGCGGTGATGGGCGGGACGGTCTGCGCGCGCACGGGCGCTGGGGTCGTTCTCTGCTCGGGCAACAACGAGCTGTCGCAGCTCGGCGAAGCGGGGCCCGATCGAAGGGCCTTTGGCGCGGTCGCGGGGCTCGGTCCGACGGTGCAGATCGCCGCGGTGGGCGCGCGGGTTTGCGCGCTGAGCGCCGAGGGCGTGGTGCGCTGCTGGGGCAGCCGCGGGGCGCTCATCGACGGGACATTCAGACCGTTGGTCTTCGCGCCGACCGTCGTCGCGCTGCGCGAGCCGATCGCGAGCCTGCACACGATGCCGCGATTTTGCGCGACGGGACGCTCGGGCACGCTGTACTGCGAGAATCCGTACGCGGATGAGACGCGCGACGTGGTGCTGCCGATCCGCGCGTTCGAGATCGTGGGCGCAGGAGCGCCGCTGATGACGGGCGGACAGGTGTGCCTTCGCGACGGGAGCACGATCCGCTGCGAGGCGGACTCGATGGCGAACGGAAGGTTGGAGTTCAACGGCGTTTCCGAGGCGATGACGGAGGTGTTCTTCATCGAAGGGGGGCTGTGCGGGCTGATCCAGGGGCGCTTGCTTTGCCAGGGAGGACAGCGAGATTTGCGTCGACCGGCGAGCAGGCCTTCGCGCCTCGAGAGCTGGGACGAAGCGGACCTTCCGCTGCTGCGCGAGGTGCATCCGGGCACCCACGCCGTGTGCGCGGTGGATCTGCAGGGACGACCGCTGTGCTGGGGCGACGACTCGTTTGCGCAGCTCGGACAAGGGCTGCCGCGGTACACGCACGTCGCGACGCGCGTCGAGCTCAGCGAGCCAGCGCGCGCGGTGGAGTTCGACACGGTGAACGGCGACGAGCGCATCGACGTCGGGTACGAACACCGCTGGGCGCGACGAGAGAATCTCCGGTCGGACATCGACGACGAGCGTCGCGCGCGCGAGCGCTCGGCGTGGAGCCCGTTCGCGTCGCGCTTCGCCTCCGAGCGCACCATGCTCGAGTGGCGCGGGCCGTTGCAGCAGCTCACGGCGAGCGCCGTGACGGGATGCGCGCGAGTCGAAGGCGAGCGAACCCAGTGCGCCTCGATGCTGCGCCCCGCGTGGGAGCCGTTCGGCGACGACGCGGGAGACACGGTGATGATCGACGGAGCGGACGAGCTCTGCCGAATCCGCGCGGATCGCAGGGTCGAATGCACGTCGAGCACGAGCCTCGCGGGCGCTGCGAGGGTGCTCGCGTTCGAAGACGCGCGCTCGATCGCCGTGGGTGATCGCCGAATCTGCGCCGTCTCGGGCGACCGCGTCGCGCGCTGCGTGGGCGAGGCTCCGCTCGGCGACCGAACGATGAACGGCTCAGCCACCCCCGTCGTCGTCGCGCGCGACGTCGAGGCGATCGAGCAGCACGGGCTCGTGACGTGCGTCACCGACGCGCAGTCGCGTCGCTCGTGCTGGGGACGCGGGGCGCAGTGGCTCTTCGACCTGCGCTCGAACGAGACCGTCACCGAGCCTCGCCGCATCGATTTCGACCGGCCCATGAGAGCGTTTGCTCCCTCGTCCGCGAGCCTGGTCATGTGCGCGCTCACCGACGATCGCGCCGTGTTCTGCCGAGGGCTCAACTCGATGAGCCAGTGCGGACAACCCGCGACGCGGCGCGAGGTGGGCTGGTCGCGCGTCGAAGGGCTCACGGACGTGCGCGCGCTCTCGATGGGCTTCGGGCAGAGCTGCGCCATCGACGGGGCGGGCGGCGTGTGGTGCTGGGGGGCGACGACGGGTCGGTTCGAGTCGTTTGGGCACGTTCCGCACAGCGAGCGGGCGCTGTACGTGACGCTCGTAGAGCGGTAAGGAGCGATCGACGGCGCGTCGCTCGATGTGCTTGCCCGCCTTGATAACTCTACTAAAGTACTCGTGACGATGATCGAAGCGCCCATCGAGACCCGCAGCACCCAACGGGTGTGGTTCGGAACCTGGCGAAACATCGCGCTTCAGTGCTGGGACACGGCGGCGACGATCGATGACATCGAAGCCGCCACCAAGACGCTCGTGGACCTCGCGAAGCACGAGAAGACCGGGGTGATCTCGCTCTCGGTGCTGAGGGCCAAGGGCATCCCGTCTCTCGGCGACGCTGAGCGAAAGCGCTCGGCCGAGCTCATTCAACGCTCCGCCGCGGCGATGCGCGTCGGCGTGCAGATCGTAGAGAACGACGGGTTCGTCGGAGCGATGCTCCGCAGCGTCATCGGCGGGGTGAATCTCTTGTCGAAGGTCCCGACCAAGGTGTTCTCGACGCAGCGAGAGGCGCTCGATTACCTGGTCGAGCACCGCTTCGCGCGGGCCTCGCGCGCCGAGCTCGACGAGTTGATGACCGCGGTTCGCGAGCGCTGGCGCGGCAACAGCTGAGCGCAGGCGACTGTCAGACCGCAGGGTCCGCAGGGCTCCCCACAGCCGGGAAGCGCACTGCATGACATACACGCCATTTCTCGCCCGATCGGCTCGGACGCGAGCGTCCATCGCCTTGTTCGCGACGCTCAGCGCCGCCGCTTCTTCGGCCTCTGCGCAGAGCGCGAGCTCAGCGGACCTCGCCACGCGACGCATCCTCGTCGAGCAGGCCGAGCAAGCGCGGCAGCGCAGCGATCACGGCCGAGCGCTGGACCTGGCCGAGCGAGCGGGGTCGCTGCAAATGACGCCGTCGCTGCGCTTGTTCATCACCAACGAGCAGTTCGCGCTGCGCCGATTCGTCGACGCGATGGCGACCGCGGATGTGTGCGTCCGCGAGGTGGATCGAGACATCACCGTGCCCAACCGCGACCGCATTCGCAGCGAGTGCGCGACGGCGCAGCAGCGAGCGCGCGCGCAGATCGCCACGATCGTGCTGCAGGTCCCCTCCCCTCGCCCCGCGGGGTTCACCGTGCGCGTCGGAGCCCGCGCGATCAGCGACGTCCTGCTCGGCGCGCCCGTGCCCGTCGACCCCGGCGAGCTCGTGATCGAGAGCAACGCGACGGGCTGTGAGCCCTCGACCGCCACGCGCGCCGTGGCCGCCGGAGCGACCGAGACGATCGACGTGGCCCTGCCGCGCTGCGCGCGAACGAGCAGCGAATCTTCAGCGCAAACGGCGAACACGTCCCACGCAAACGCTGGCTCGTCGCACGGCCCCGACGCCAGAGCCTCGGCGACGCGAGACCCCGACGACCCCGAGCCGACGACCGTGATCGCGAGCAACGCGAGCCCGTCGCGCCCCGCGGCCATCTCGCCGTGGCCGTTCGTCGTCATGGGCGTCGGCGCGGTCGCGATGGGCAGCTCGGGGCTCTTCTTCGCGCTTCGCAACGGCGCGATCGCGCCGTGCGCGGTCAGCGGTTCGAGCGTCGTGTGCCCAGATCAGCCGAGCCTGCAGAGCGCGCTCTCGCACTCGGGAGACGCACAACTATTCAACACGCTCACCACGGCCACGTTGATCGGCGGAGGAGTGTTGCTCGCGGGCGGCGCCGCGTGGCTGGTCGCCGATCGACTGACGTCACGCGCGCCGCGCGCGACAGAGCGAGCGTCGCGCGCGGTTCGAGTGGCGGCCACGCCAGGGATGCTCTTCGTCGGAGGACCGTTCTGATGATGCAGCGAACGAAGACGCTCGCGATGCTCTCCGTGCTCGGCGCGACGGCGTGCGAGCTTCCTCCCACGGATCGATGGCGGGTCGAAGGCGACGCGACGAGCGAGAGCGCCGCGCCCACCGACGTGATCGCGCAGGACAACACGAGCCCCGACGGCGCGCGACGCGACGACGCTGCGAGCGACGCAGCGCCGCTCGACGCGACGATGGACAGCGCGACCGAGGCCGGGATCGAAGGCGGGATGGACGCGTCCGTCACGGACTCGTCGCCGGACGCGCGACCGGATGCGAGCGCAGATGCGTCCGCTGATTCACAGCCCGATTCGACGCCGGACGCAGCGCCCGACGCGATGCCGAGCTGCCCTTCGCCACGGCCGCTCTCGCCGCTCTCGAGCTCGCAGATCAACCGCGATCGCCCGACGTTGCGTTGGGCTCCGTCGGCGATGGCGACGGGCTACGCGGTCGAGTTGTGCCAGAGCGCGGACTGCGCGAGCGTGATGACCTTCAACACGACGAGCGCGTCGCTCGCTGTGACGATCGCGCCGGGCGCGGGGCGGCTGTTGTTCTGGCGTGTGGCCGCGACGTGCGGAGGAGTTCGCAGCGCGTTTTCTCCGGTGTGGAGCGTGGTCACCGGGCTGCGCACGAGCGGCCCGCAGATCGTCGAGCGCAGCGCGCCGGACTTCAACAACGACGGCGTCGAAGACGTAGTGATTGGCGCGCCCGGATCATCGCACGCGTACGCGTACATCTCTGCGGCAGGGACGGTGAGCTTCGATCCGGCGGACCGGCTCTCGATCGCGGGGCCGGGCGGCGCGGGACGCTTCGGCGAGCGCGTGGTGAGCGCAGGAGACATGGACGGCGACGGGCTGCCCGAGCTGGCCGTGAGCACGACGCGCGCGACGGGGCGAGTGTTCATCTTCTCGTGGAGGCGCACGGCGTTCGTGTTGGTCTCGACGCAGACCGACAGCGCAGCCTCGACGTTGTTCGGCGCGAGCCTCGCGTCCGCAGGGGACATCGACGGCGATGGGTATGGAGAGCTCCTCGTCGGAGCGCCCAACGCCAACAGCGGCGCGGGAGCGGTCGACGTGGTGTGGGGCGGCGCGTCGCCCGTCGATTGGACGCGGACGCGGATCAACGCGCCCGCGAGCCCCGCGGCGACGGCGGAGTTTGGCGCGAGCATCGCAGCTGGGGACGCGAACGAGGATGGCGTCGCAGATCTGTTCATCGGCGCGCCGGGCTCTTCGACGAACGCGGGGCGTGTGTTTCAGCTCTTCGGGACGCGCGATCGCGCGGTGCTCTCGACGGCGACGACGCGGGCGTTCGGAGCGCCTCCGATGGGCTCTGCTGCGGGGCGCTTCGGCGCAGAGCTCGCGTTCGTCTCGGGCTCGCGCGCGTCAGCCTCGTCGCCCACGGTGGCGGGGCTCTACGTTCACGCGCCGGGACCGGCGGCGTTCGCGTTTACGTATCACTTCGTCACCGATCCGAGCGGCGGAGCGCCGACGTCGATCAACAGCGCCACGCGCGCGGACGACAGCCTCGGCGCGGGGTTCTCGGGCGCTGCGTTGATCGACAACAACGAGTTCGGCGATGTGTTGTTCGGCGTTCCGGGAGCGTCGGGTGCAATGCCTCCATCGAACACGGGCATGGCCGTCTCGTGGCTGCACACAGGCGGCGCGGTCGAGACGGTCGCCAGTGGATTCACCTACGGAACGGTCAGCGCAGGCCGCTTCGGCGCCGCGCTCACCATCCACCGCGGGCTCGGCTCTCTCTCCGCGCTGAGCGCGATCGTGTGCGCTCCCGCAGCGACGCCGCTCGCGACGTGCTCGGTGTACCCGCTCGGTGCGGGCGCGAGCGCGGGCGCGTTCGGCGCGCGGGCAGCGGTGCTCACCGGCGCCGCGGGCGACGAGTTCGGCGCGTCGATCACGAGATAGCGCGTCGATCGATCGGTCAACGGCGCGGCGAATGCGCGTACAATGGCCACCATCGCATGCGCACTCTTCGGCTCACGGTCGGGGCTCTCTCGTTGACTTCGTTGCTCGCGGCGTGCTCCGAGCCTCCAGCGCCCTCGGACAGCGGATCGAGAGCAGACGCGGCGATGGACGGCGCTCCATCGATGGACGTCGTGAGCGACGCGGGGGCGTCCGACGCCGCGCTGACCGGCGATGCCGCGGGTGACGCGGACCCGTGCGCGAGCTGCGCGTTTCCGCGGCGATGCGCGTACGGAACGTGTGTCCCCGACCTCGGCCGCTGCGCGAGCAACGACGAGTGCCCCGGCGACAGCTATTGCGACACGGACATGCGATGCATCCCGTACGGAGTCCCTGCGTCGCGCACCAACGACACGACGTGCCGGCGCGAACGCACCGTGGACAACCTCTTGCCCAGCGTTCAGTGCGAGTGGGCCGCAGCCCCGATGGGCGATCCCACGCGCGCATCGGCGTACGTCTACACCTCGCCGATGGTCGCGGACCTCAACCTCGACGGCACCACGCGACGCATCGAGCCGAGCATCTTGCTCACCACGTTTGCATCGCAGTCTGGCCCCGGAATCCTCAGGGTTTTCTCTGGCCGAACGTGTGAAGAGCAGATGCGCGTCGGCGGCGCGACCCCGTCGCGCAACGACGAGCCTTCGTACGGCTCGCAGCTCGCGATCGGCGATCTCGACGGAGACCTTCGCGTCGCGGGCGAGACCGTCACGGGCCACCCCGAGATCGTGACGTTTCACAAGACGCCGCCGCTCGAAGGAGGGCAGACGCCGATTCAGCTCATCGCGTATCGCATCGTCGATCAGCCAGGCATGACGCCGGCGTTTCGACTCGAGCGCGCGTGGATCGGCCGTCGCTGCGACATGGCGGGCGAGCCTGCGTTCAACCTGGGCGGCTCGACGCCGTGGTCGTCGACGTTCAACTCGGGGCCGTCGCTCGTGGACCTCGACGACGACGGAAGCCCCGAGATCGTCGCAGAGCGGCACGTGTTCGACGCGCGCGGGTGCTTGGTGAACACGAGCTCGGCGACCGCGCCGTACATCGCGCTCGGGACGTTCTCTGCGCTCGCCGACGTCGACGGCGACGGAGAGGTCGAGCTCGCCGACGCCAACGGCGTGTTTCGCTGGGATGCGATGGCCCGCGACTGGGCGCTCGAGGACTACTTTCGCCCCGCGATGGGCACGACGCTTCGCCGCGGTTTGACTGCGGTCGCGGACTTCGGCGCGTTTACGGCGACCGACAACAACCCGATGATGCGCGTGCCCGAAGTCGTCGTCGTCTCGGCCGAGACGGACACGTACAACGCGAGCGGCGCGGCGACGGTGCGCATCCAGACGATCCGCGGAGAGCTGGTGTTCGGTCCGTTTCCGCTCTACGGCCGAGGCAACGGAGGAGCGCCGACGGCGGCGGATTTCGACGGCGACGGTTGGCCCGAGTTCGCCGCGGCGGGGCGCGCGTTCTACACGGTGTACGACCCGGACTGCGCGAGCACCACGCGCGCGGGCGCGAGGCCCGGCGGGCGCTGCGATCGGCCCGCGGGCTCGATGCTCCCGGACGGAGTTCTCTGGGCGCAAGCGTCGCAGGATGCGTCCTCGGCGTGCACGGGATCGAGCGTGTTCGACTTCGACGGCGACGGGCGCGCCGAGGCTGTCTACCGCGACGAGTGCTTCTTGCGCGTGTATCGCGGCGCCACAGGCGAGGTCGTGTACTCCGCGGCGGCGCAGAGCGGGACGGGCTACGAGCTGCCAGCGATCGCGGACGTGGATGGGGACTTCGCGACGGAGATCGTCGTTCCGCGGGCGAACAATGGGATCTCGTGCCCGTCGCGCGATCCGCTGCTGCCGCCGGGGCCGGCGATGACGGCGAGCGCGACCACGGGCTTCGTGGTCCTGCGCGATCCGATGGATCGCTGGGCGGCGTCGCGGCCGATCTGGAACCAGCACGCCTACTCCGTCACGCACATCACCGACGACGCGCGCGTCCCTCGCACGCGAGACATGCAGCGCAACTGGCTGGTGAGCGGGCTCAACAACTTTCGGCAGAACGTGCAGGGCTCGCTCGGCACGGTGGCGCTCGCGGATCTCACGGTGGCCGTCGCGCAGGCGAGCGACCTGTGCGCGGCCTCGGGCCCCGTGACGCTGCGCGCGCGCGTGTGCAACCGCGGGACGAACCCCGTGCAAGACGGCGCGCTCGTGCGCTTCGAGCTCGAGGGCGCCGACGCGGGCGCGGGGCTCACGCTGTGCGAAGCGCGCACGGATCGCGTGCTCTTCGTGGGCGAGTGCGCGGAGGTCTCGTGCTCGGGGACGCTGCCGGCGAACATGGGGCGCTCGGTCCGAGTGCGCGTGGACCCCGAGAGCGCCGTGGCGGATTGTCACCGCAACAACAACGTGGGAGTGGTTCCGATCGGGACGTGCCCGGGCTGAGCGAGGGGACCGGCGGGCGCGCCGACGCGTGAGGAATAGCGCGCTCGTCGCCGCGCGCTGTACGGTGGACGCCGTGATGAACCGCCGTTCACTCGCGCTGTGGGCCGCAGCGCTCGCATCGTCGATGGTCTCCGCTGCGCACGCCCAGCAGCGCCACGCGCTCAGCGCCGCGCGCACGTTCACGCGTCCGACGAACTGGACGCAAGACGCCGCGCGCTGGTCCACGTTGCGCTTCTCGAGCGACGGGACGACGCTCACCGTGCGGCACCCGCAGAACGACGGCGCGACGCGGGTGCTCGAGTACAACTTGAATACAGGCACCACGATCGCGGACCGCGCCGAGCGCGTCGAGATGAGCTCGCCCGACGGGAGGATTCGCGTTCGGTTCACTCCGACGGCGAACAACGCTCAGTGCCGCGTGGACAGGGTCGAGCGGCAGTCGGGCGCGACGCGGTCGCTGGGGATCTTGCTGGAGCCGTGCGCGGACTCGCAGCGGAGACCGGCGCCGTCGTTCAGCGACGACGGCTCGCGCGTGCTCGTGGTGGGTCCGATGACGGGCTCGCCGCAGAGCAGCGTGCTCACGGTCATCGACACGACCAGCGCCGCGGTGATCGCTCGATCGTCCTACGAGATGACCGTGGGCGGCGGCGCGGACCCGATCGCCGAGCTCACCCCGCGCGGCGACGCGATCGTGTGGAGCCACAATCGTTCGGGCGTCGAGCTCGTGCGCCTCGGGCGCGACGCGGTGGTGTTTCGCGCAGAGAGCTCGGGCGCGCTCTCGCCGGACCTTCGATGGAACGTCGAGCTCCCCCACTGCCCCTTCGCCCGCGACGACTGCTCTTCGCGCGCGGTCTTGCGCGCCGTGGCCGGACGCACACGAATTCAACTCGCGCAAGGCGCGCCGGACTCTCCGTCGAGCGCGACGTTCAGTGATGACGGCTCGAAGCTCGCGCTCTTCGTCGGACAGCGCTTGAGCGTGTGGAGCGTGCGCGCTCAGGGCGCTCGCAAGCTCGCGGAGGTCGCCGCGACCGCGGTCTTCGGCGCGCGATTTTCGCCGGACGGGCGCTCGCTCGCGGTGGTCACCGCGCAGGGCGTCGTCGTCTACGCGGGGTTCTGAGCGCGGTTGGCGACGGGGGCGAGCCAGCGTCGATCGATGAGCGCCGCGAGGGCGATTCCGAGCGCGTACGCGAGCAAGTCCCACGGGTCGAAGGTGCGGCCGACGGTGAGATCGACGAGGGTCGAGCGTCGAAGCGAGGGTCCGACGAACTGAAAGAGCTCCGTCGAGAACGCGACGATGGCGACGAGCGCCGCTCGCGAGCGGACCGTGGTTTTGCTGGCGAACGCGAGCGCGAGCGCGAAGTACAAGAGCGCGGCGACGGCGAGGTCGCCGAGGTGTCCGCGCACGATGGCGCGACCCGGTCCGCGATAGGCGAGCACGAAGACGCCGACCGCGAGGCACGCGGCGATCACGACGAGCGCGCGGAGGCGATGGCTCACGCTCGCGCACCGCGCGGCAGCTCGCGCGCGGCGAGGCGCGTGACGATCGCGGGGATCGAGAGCGAGACGAGCACGAGGGCGCCTTCGGCGATCATCGCGAGGCGCATGGCGGCGCGCTCAGCGTTGATGCGGTGGACCCGAGCGTGAACGAGGCCGCGCAGGTCGGGCTCGGGTCCGAGGGCGTGATAGTTCGCGATGGCGCCCCAGAGCGCGGCGCCGGCGACGACGGCGGCCACCGTGAGCGCGAGCCCGAACAGGACGCGTTTTCTCCTGGGAATTCCCTGTCGAACGCGAGGAACGCTCGTCGAGCGAAACGGCCCGGCCTCGAGCGACTCGCGCTCGTCGCTGTGATCGTCATGGGTCCAGCGATCGCCGTATCGTTCGTCGAGCTCGCGCACCTTGAGCTGCGCCGCGAGCGCGGCGATGAGCACCAACAGAACCGTGAGGACCGCGCTCATGGACCGAGCGATGGTGCCACGAGTGAGCGCCGCGGGGGGGCGCGCTCAGTCCCCGCTGGACATCGTCGGCAGGTAGCGCCAGACCGACAGCGCGAAGAGCGCGCCTGTGCTCAGCGCGAGCGCGATCAAGACGAACCCCACGCCGATCGAGCGTCGAAGCGAGCGAAGCACGGCGCGCGGCTCTTCGTTGGGCGCCGTCACGAAGAGAACCTGCTCGTTGTCTGGGGCGTCGACCAGGACGCTGCCGCGCCCAGCGCGGACGGCGACGCGGCCCCACGCGAGCGCCTTCGCGCCGACGGGGATGAAGGCCTTGTGGTGAAAGATCTTGTCCGAGGCCGCATCGCTCGCGGGGATCTTCAAGTGCACCGTCGAGGCCCAACGCGCCTTGTCGATGTCCACCGCGACCTCGCCGTCCGCGGTACGCAAGAAGAAGTCCTGCTTTTGTTCGAGCGAATTGCTCGTGATGTTGGGGTCCGAGCCCGGCACGACCTCTTCGACGGTGAGCGCGACGACCGCGGCGGGGCCGAGCTCGCTGTCGACCGGAGTGCGATCGCCGATCGCTCCTTCGATCACGCCCGAGGTGCGGTCGGTGGCCTTCTCAGGGGCGAGCAGCCGTCGGACGACCGACAAAAACGCGCTCGCGCGGCGCGCGGTGACGATGGCCATCGCGACGATGCACCCGAGCGTCATCAAGAGCCCCGCGGCGGAGAACGCCGTGTTGCGCGCGCTGCTCGTGACGAGGTCGAGCACGAGCACCCAGGCGACGCTCGTGCTCGCGAGCACGGCGAAGAGCGTCGCGATCGCGTTGTTGAAGCGCACGTCGCGGCCGCCTTCGAGCCCGACGCGCATGGCGAGCTGCGAGGCGACGGCGTGCGAGCGCTCGACGAGGTACACGCCCGCGACCGCGAGCAGGCCCATCGAGGTCATGACCATGTCGGCGGTCCACACCACGCTGTTGGGCCGCGCGAAGCTCGCGAGCAGCGCGAGGGCGCTCGCGCCGAGAAACGGGATCCAGAGCCGCGAAGGACGCTCGACGAGCGAGGGCGCCCAATCGAGCGCGCCATCGAGCAACGACTGCATGGCCCGCTCGGGGTCAGGACCGCCCGCGAGGTGCGTGACCGTGATCGTCTGCGCGCGCGACGCAGCGGCGCCGCGAAACGCCGACTGTTCGCCGCCCTGGACGAGCGTGTGCTCTGCGACGATCCCGCGCACGCGCACCTTCGCGCCGTCTTCGATTTGTCCGATGCGCAGCTCGACGCGTTGCTCGGGGCGAATCGCCTGGTCCTTCGAGAGCAGCTCGAGCTCGGCGCGCGCGACCTTCCAGAGGCCCTGCGCGCGGCGGCGCGGAGCGATCCCGTGCTCTTTGAGGTTCGAGAGGTCGAGCTTCACGCGCGCTCCGTCTTCGAGGACGAGCGAGAGCGGCGGGACGACGAGCTTCTTCGAGCGCTGGGCGAGCTTGCCGTCTTCGAAGACCGCGATGGACTCGCAGCGAACGCGGCGGTGATCGCCAGCGACGTCCACGACGAGGCGACCCGAGAGCTCGACCGGCGCGCCGACGGGCGCGTGCAACGCAGGATTCATCGCGGCGGCGACGGTACATCAGCGATCGACCGAGGACGAACGGCGGCACTTGCGGTCGCGCTGCGGCCGTTCGATAGCACCGCGCGAGGCGATCGATGCGAGCGGTGAACTTTCTGAAGTACGGTGACGAGTCGGTGCTCGGGGTGCGAGAGGTTGCGGCGCCTTCGGTGGGCGCGGACGAAGTGCTCGTGCGGGTGAGCGTCGCGAGCTTGAATCCAGTGGATTTCAAGCTGCGCCAGGGGATGCTGCGATGGCTGCGAATGCCGAGATTGCCGGCGATCACGGGCAAGGACTTCGCGGGGACGATCGAGGCGATCGGGCGCGACGTGAAGGGCTACGTCGTGGGCGATCGAGTGTTCGGCTCGGTGGATCCCATGAAGGGGCGCGGCTCGTGTGCGGAGTTCGTCGCGCTCTCGACGGACTTGATCGCGAAGACTCCCGACGGAGTCTCGGACGAGGTCGCCGCGTGCCTGCCTGTCGCGAGCGGGACGGCGCTGCAAGCGCTGCGAGACGTCTGTTCGCTGAGCGCGGGGCAGTCCGTGTTGATTACCGGTGCGTCTGGCGCGGTCGGCGCGAGCGGAGTGCAGATCGCGAAGCACCTGGGCGCGAAGGTCACGGGCGTATGCTCGACGAGCAACGTGGAGTACGTGCGCTCGATCGGCGCGGACCGCGTGGTGGACTACAAGAGCAGCGATTGGACGACGCTGGATGAGCGATTCGACGTGGTGTTCGACGCGGCGGCGTCCAATACGCTCGCGCAGGCGAGCGGTCGGTTGAGCGAGCGGGGGTGGTATGTGAACACCGTTCCGAGGCCGGGGCTGTTTGTGGCGAAGGCGTGGACCGAGCTGTGGACGAAGCGCCGCGTGCGGCCGTTTATGCTGAAGACGGACGCGGCCCTGCTGCGCTCGTTGGCCGCGCTCGCCGAGCGCGCGGTGCTCGTCCCGCGCATCGCGCGTCGCGTGGGGCTCGACGGCGTGGCCGACGCCCAGCGCGCGATGGCTCAGGGCACCATCGCAGGAAAGGTGTGCGTCGAGATTCGTTAGTCGACCGCGCGTTTCGCGGGGAGATTCTCGGTATCGTCGAGGGCTATGACCCTCACGCACCCGACGTCGTCCATCGCGCTGATCGCCCTGTTCGCAGCGACCGCGTGCACTACGGTTCCGACGCGAGAGCGTGACGGCTCGACGAGCGACGGAGGATCGTCGATGGACGCGACGCCATCGGACGACGTCGCGACGCAGCCCGAGGCATCGAACGACACGAGCGTCGTCGCCGACACGGGGATTTTGCCTGCGGACTCGGGCGTCGCGACGGACAGCGGCGTCATCGTGGATTCGGGCGTGGTGGTCGACAGCGGCGCGTGCCGCCCGCCCACCCGCGCGTGCGCGGGCCGCTGCGTGGACACCGCGACGGACCCGGCCCACTGCGGGACGTGCGGCAACGCGTGCGGAGGCGGGGCCAACGCCGTCGCCGAGTGCGTGGCGAGCACGTGCGGGCTTCGCTGCAACACAGGCTTCGCAAACTGCGACTCGATCGCCTCCAACGGCTGCGAATCGGCGCTCAACACCGCGATGAACTGCGGCTCGTGCGGGACGCGCTGCTCGGGCTCGACGCCGATGTGCGACGGAGCGACGGGGCGCTGCGTCTCCACCTGTCCGCCGGGCCAAACGCAGTGCGGAACGTCCTGCGTCGACACCAACACCTCCCCGCTTCACTGCGGCGGCTGCGGCAGCCCGTGCGCGACGCCCGCGAACAGCACCGCCGTGTGCGCCTCGGGGACGTGCAGCTCGGTCTGCGTCGCGGGCTTCGCCAACTGCGATTCACTGCCGGCCAACGGCTGCGAGGTCAACACCAACACCAACACGTCGCACTGCGGTCGCTGCAGCAACCCGTGCCCAGCGAGGGCCAACGCCACCGTGACTTGCGCTGCGGGCAGCTGCGGATTCACGTGCCTCTCGGGCTTCGGCGACTGCGACGGCAACGCGGCGAACGGCTGCGAGACCTCGCTCACGCGCGACCCGGCCAACTGCGGTCGCTGCGGGGTCAGCTGCGGTCCGAACGGGGCGTGCATCAACGGCTCGACGACGCCCACGTGCATCTCGTGCGCAAACAACTCGTGCGGCACCTACTGCGCGACGCTCGCGACGGACACGGCCAACTGCGGAGCGTGCGGCTATCGCTGCCCCGCCGCGCCCGCGCCGTACACCACGACGTGCACCGCAGGCATCTGCCGCTACGGAGCCTCGTGCGACAACAACCGAGGCGACTGCAATCGAAACCCCGGAGACGGATACGAGATCGACCTCGACTCGAGCTCGACCAACTGCGGAGCGTGCGGCAACACGTGCGCCATCGGGAGCCGCTGCTGCAACGGGGCGTGCCGGCTGAGCTCTCAGTCGTGCTTCCCGTGCGTGTGATCGCGGAATGCTCGCTCGACGCGCGCTCTCGTACCTCGCGTGGCCGTTGCTCATCGGCCAGTCGCTCGCGCTCACGGCGTGGGCCATTCACACGCGGGCGATGGAGCCCGAGCTGGCGGCGGCGATCGGCGCGCTGTTGTCGGGGGCGGGGTGCTTCGCGCTCGAACGAGTGATTCCGTTCGAGCCCGAGTGGCGCGTCGCGAAGGGAGACACGGGCACGGACGTTCTGCACGCGGTGCTCGGCGTGGCGATCGCGCCCGCGCTGATCCGCGGGCTGTGCCTCGGCTCTCTCGTGCGCGCATCACGCGCGCTCGCTTCGATGGCAGGACGCGCCGAGAGCCTGTGGCCCACGCGCTGGCCGCTCGCGGCGCAGCTCGCGCTCGCGCTGCTCGTCTCCGAGCTCGGCGGCTACGCGGTGCACCGCGCGCAGCACCGCTCGGCGCGCCTGTGGCCCGTGCACGCGATCCATCACGACGCGCCGAGGGTGTACTTCTTCAACGGCGCGCGGCTGCACTTTTGCGACACGGCGATGACGCTGGTCGCGGCGATTTTTCCGCTGATTTTGCTGGGAGTCCCCGCGGACGTCCTCGCGCTTCTCTCGGCGGTCGCCGGCGCGCACCTGCCGCTGCAACACGCGAACGCCGACCTGCGCTTCGGCGTGCTCGAGTACGTCGTCAGCGCGCCGACGCTGCATCGCTGGCATCACTCGCGCGATCCGCGCGAGGGCGAGAGCAACTACGGCGGGCTGCTGATTGTGTGGGACCTGGTGTTCGGGACGTACCTCAACCCGCGCGATCGACGGCCGCCCAAGGATGTCGGTCTTTACGCAGGCGAAGCGGTCGCGCGCGAATGGTGGAAGCAGCTCGTGGCTCCGCTGCGCGCGCTGATGTTCGCGCGGCGGTGAGGGAGCTCAGCCCTTGCCGATGGTCTTGAGCCAGGCGGGGCGCGCCGAGACGCGGCTCCACCACGCGCTGACGTTCTCGCGCTCTTTGACGCCGCCGTCGATCCCCATGTCCTGCAGGTACTGCAGGTACGGCGCGAAGCACACGTCCGCGAGCGTGAACGCGCCGACGAGGTATTCGCGGTCCTTCAGCGCGCCGTCGAGCACGTCGAGCGAGCGCTTGGTGCCGTCGAGGCCCGCTTGAATCACGCTCTTGTCCGGCTCGCGTCCCTGCATCGACGAGTACCAGATCTCGAGGACGGCCTTCATCGCCGCGGGGCTGAAGTACGACTGCTCGACGCTGATCCACTGGTCCATTCGCGCGCGATCCTTCGCGTCGCTCGGCGTGAGCGCGGCCCCCTCGCGCGTCGCGTCCAGGTAGCGAATGATCGCCCGCGACTCGTACATCGCGAACCCTGCGTCCTCGATCGCCGGAACGACCCCGAACGGCTGCCTCGCCAGGTGCTCGGGCCCCTTGTGCTCGCCCTTCGTGAAATCCACGACCACGAACTCGAACGGCGCGCCCTTCTCAGCGAGCGTGCAGAGCACCTTGCGCGTGCACGTGCTCGCCGGATGTCCAAACAACTTCATCGATGATGTCTCCGTCGTTGTGTCTTCGAGTGACCTCGATCGCGGCGCCCGCGGCGGGCTCGCCACGATGACAGAGCGCAGAGGCGACGCTCGTACTTGCGAGCCAATCCCGGGAGACGACGAGAAGCTGCAGGCTAGTCGTCTCCCGGGGTGTCTTCGAGTGCCTGTGTTGTTCTGCCGCGACGTCGCATCGCGGACCGAAAGCTGCGAGCCGCCTCCGCCTCCGTCGCGCTGGAGCGTAGCAAACCCACAACGACCGCGAGCCGGTGATCTTCGCGCGATCGTTGACGCGCTGCGACGGGCAGAGGGGCGCGCGTCGCTCATCGAAATTCGGGCATACACTCCGCGCTCGATGGCCGCTCGCCTGCTCATCGTCGAGGACGACCCCAGCACGCTCACGCTGCTGCGCGACGCGCTCGCCGCCGACGGCTACGCGGTGGAGGCGCTCGCGGACGGCGCCCTCGCGCTCGCCCGCGCCAGCGAGGTTCGCTTCGACCTGATCCTCTCGGACGTGAACCTCCCGGGGCTCGACGGCTTCTCGCTCTGTCGTCGCCTTCGCGCGAAGGACTCTCGCGCGCCGATCATCTTGCTCACCAGCCGAGACAGCGAGATCGACGAGGCGCTCGGGCTCGAGCTCGGCGCGGACGACTACGTCACCAAGCCGTTTTCACTGCGGGTTTTGCGGGCTCGCATCGCAGGGCTGCTTCGCAGATCCTCGAGCGACGGAGCTTCGTCCGAGCGCGACGAGCTCTTCGAGCGCGGGCCGCTGCGCATCGATCGCGCGCGGCTGCGAGTGCAATGGCACGACGCCCTGCTCGAGACGACGGTGACCGAGCTTCGGCTCATCGAGGCGCTCGCGACGCGCGCAGGCCGCGTGCTCAGCCGAGAGAAGCTCCTCGAGCTCGCGCGCGAAGACGACTCCGTCGTGGCGCCGCGCATCGTGGACACGTACGTGGCGCGCGTCCGCAAGAAGTTCGACGCCGTTCGCAAGGGAAGCGATCCCATCGAGACCGTCGTCGGCGCGGGCTACCGCTATCGAGACGATCGATGAACGCGCGCCGACCATGAAGCGCTCACTTCGAACGATGGTGTTGCTCGTCGTCGTGATCGTAGCGACGCTCCCTGTTCCGATCGTGGCGCTGTTGCAGACGATCGGTGAGGCTCGTGAAGAGAGCGCCCATCGCGCGGTGCGCGAGGCGGCGAGCGAGCTTCGCGCGGCGATCGACGCAGGCGCTGCGGCGACAGAGGCGGCGCGCACGATCGCCGGTCGATTTCGCGTCCGCGCGATGGTGCTCGAACTCGCCGCGCGCTCGACGCTCGCGGACGAAGACCGAGACCCGCGCGTCGCTACGTATGCGGGCGTAGCCTCGATCAACGTCGAGGCCGACTCGCGCGGTCGAGCGCCCGTGGTGCAGACGCTCGAGCGCGACGTCGTTCGCTCGGCGCGCGAAGGACGCGCCGCCACCGCGTGCGCCAATGATCCCGCGGGAGCGCTGCTCGTGTGCGAGTCCGCGGCGCTCACCGAGGATCGCGCGAAGGTCGTGTACGCGCTTCGCAGCGAGCGCAGCGACGCCCAGCGGCTCGCCTCCACGCAGCGGCCGCTCTCGGCGCTCACGGCCTTCGTGCTCGCCTCGGGCTTGCTGCTCGCGTGGTGGCTGATCGCTCGCATCGCGCGGCCGCTCGACGCGCTGCGATCCGCCCTCGCCCAGCGCGCGAAGGACGCGCGAACCGCGACGACCCCAATCGAGATCGAGGCTCCGATCGAAGTGGCCGAGGTGGTCTCTGCGCACAATCGCGTGCTCGCGGCGCTGCGCGACGAGCGGCTCGCGAAAGAGCGCCTCTCGTCCGAGCTCGTTCACGAGATCAAGAGCCCGCTGGCTGCGATTCGCATCGCGATCGAGCAGCTCGACGAGCGCGCGGCGGCCCCGGCGACGGCCGCCGTCAAGCGCATCGATCGAACGGTGGCGATGCTGCTCGAGCTCTCTCGCGCCGAGGCCGGCCTCGAGGACGAGCCTCGCGCGACGACGGACCTGCGCGCGATCGTCGAGGAGGCGACGAGCGCGGTGCCCGAGCGCGAAGCGGTGCGCGTGACCGTGCGAGGGAAGGCCTCGGCGCGCGTCGCGCGAGAGTCGCTGCGACGAGCGCTGCAGTGCATGGTCGAGAACGCTGTCTCGTTCGCGAAGACGTCGGTCGCGATCGAGCTCGCCGAGCGCGGCGACGACGCGGTGATCACGGTGAGCGACGACGGGGCGGGGATCGAGGCCGCGCTCGTCTCGAAGGTGTTCGACCGGTTCTTCAGCGGCCGTCGCGAGGCAGGCGGGACCGGGATCGGGCTCGCGCTCGTTCGCGCGGTGGTCCAGGCGCACGGAGGCTCGGTCAGCGTGCGCTCGACGCCGGGCGAAGGAGCGACGTTTGCGTTGGTCGTTCCGAGAGCGGATCGATGAAGGAGGGCGCGCGCGGTCGGCGCGTGTTCACACAGGATTCACAGGGGATCCACCGACGTTTCACCGGCGATCGACGCGCGATTCGAGCGCGGCTCGCACGGTGCAGCGCATGAACCGACGCAACAAGCTCTGGGCCCTCACGCTCTTCGCCACGACGCTCGCGGCCATCGGCTGCGCCAACGAGGTCGGGTGGCTCTCGTCGCGCTCGACGATGGCGCCGCGCGCCGCGCGAGCGGAGCTCACCGTGATGACCTTCAACGTGAACTTCGCGCTCGCGGGCGACAGCGAGACCTTGGACGCGATGGGCGCGCCGGGGGCGGACATCGTGCTCGTGCAAGAGAGCAACGAGGCGTGGGAGAGCGCGATTCGCCAGAGATTGTACAGGGAGTACCCGCACATGCGCTTCGGCCACCCCGAGTCGATGCCGGCCGGCGGGCTGGCGGTGCTCTCGCGGTTTCCTCTGGAGGTGACCGATGTTTCGCCGAGCGACGGAGGGTTTTTCTTCGCGTGGAGGCTGGTGGTTCGAACGCCGTCGGGCCCGGTGCAGATCCTCAACGTGCACCTGCGTCCGCAGGTGAGCGACAGCGGGAGCTTTCTCATCGGGCGCTTCACGACCGGCGCGAACCGCGAGCGAGAGCTGCGCGCGCACTTGCAGCGGTTGAGCCCGGACATGCCCACGATCGTCGCGGGAGACTTCAACGAGGACGAGGGAGGAAGAGCAGTGCGAACGCTCACGGATCGAGGGATGCGCTCAGCCCTTCGTGAGTTCGCGCCGAGGGACACGACGTGGCGCTGGACGATCGGGTCGATCACTGTGCGGCAGCGGTTCGATCACATCGTGTACGACCCTTCGCGGTTCGAGTGCGTGCACGCGAGGGCGACGCACGAGGGTCGATCGGATCACGTCCCCGTCGTGGCTCAGCTGCGATTTCGCTGACAGATCCAGTGCAACACCCTCTCAGCGAGGGGGCCATCCACCACCAGGCGCTCCGCCCGGGGGAGCGCCGGCGACGGGCATCGCGGGGGCGCCTTGCGGAGTCGCGCCGAAGGGCGTCGGGCTCATCGGCGCGTTGAGCGCGGGCTCGGCTTGCGGCGCGGGGATCCCAGCCCAGCCCCAGAAATCAAGAACGAGCTGGCTCGGGTCGCGCGGGTCCACTTTGCACGGCACGACTGTGCCCGGCGCAAACCGGTTCATCACCGCCGGCGGAACGCGCTGCGCGAACATGGCGCTGTACACCGGTCGCCCGTCGGGCACCTGCACTTGCACGGAGAACTTCACGATCGCGTCGCCCTCGACGGGCGGCATGGGCATGGGCTCGAACGAGACGATCTGCGCGTTGCCAGCGATTCCCGTGGCGAGCAAGCGAGCGACGCCGCCCTGCTCGACGCGCGGCGGAGCGCTCTGCCCCGACCAGTCGATGGCGACGTTCTGCGGATTGGCAGGGTCGACCCGCGCCGCAAACTGCTTGCCCGGCGTGACCATCCCGAGCCCGATCATCGGAACGATCTCTTGCACGGTCACTTGATACACAGGCCGGCCCTGCACCTCGACGTTCACCGTGAGCATCAACATCGGGTTGTCGTTGATGCGCGTCCCGGTGTCCTGCATCGCCATGATCGTGACCGTCGCGGGCATGCCGGTCTGCAAGAGCGATTGCTTCTGCGCGCTGGCCTTGAAGATCGGCAGCACGAGCTTCCACACCAGAAAGAGCGGCAGACCGACGCCAGCGACGACGCTGACGAGGATCAGCAAGATCTCCATCACCCCGAATCCTGTTTCCATCTTCGCTCTTCCTCCGTCCTCGACGCGGGCGTCGGGCGCGGCGATCGTACTTCGCGAGCGCGCTTCGAAGACAGAGCCACGCTGAGCGCGCTCAACGATTGTGCGCCTGCGCTGATTTTCGAGCGCGGGACGCAGCATCTGCGCACGAGAGCGCCGTCGCTTCGTGTGGAGATCGACCGCCCTTGTCGTCGACAATCGCGAACGATGAACGACCAACCGCTGGCGAGCAGTCGATACCTCGAAGGCAACTTCGGCCCAGTCTCGGACGAGCGCGACGACGCGGCGCTCACGGTCATCGGCGCGATCCCCGCCGAGCTCGAAGGGACGTTCGTGCGCAACGGGCCCAACCCGCAGTTCGCGCCGCGCGTTCGCTACCACTGGTTCGCGGGCGACGGAATGCTGCACGCGGTTGAGCTTCGCGGCGGTCGCGCGCGATACCGCAACCGCTTCGTGCGAACAGAGGGATTCGAGCGCGAGCGCGCGGCCGCTCGGGCCCTGTGGAAGTGCGACCTCGGCATGCCCGACTTCGACAACGAGCACGGCCCCACCCGCGGCAACACGGCGAACACCGCGCTGGTGTTTCATCACCAAAAGCTCTTGGCGCTGTGGGAGGCGGGCCCGCCACACGAAATCAAGCTCCCCTCGCTCGAGACCGCGGGCCTGTACACCTTCGGCGGCGCGATCAACGAGCCCTTCACCGCGCATCCCAAGGTGGACCCGCGCACGGGCGAGCTGCTCTTCTTCGGCTACTCGCTCGTGGGCGAGCCGCACTTGCGCTACGGCGAGGCGCGGCCGGACGGGACCGTCTCGTTCGTGCGGGACATCCCGCTCGAGAAGGGGACGATGATCCATGATTTCGTGATCACCGAGCGGTTCGCGGTGATCGGGGTGTTTCCGTTTCCCTTCGAGCTCGCGCTGGCGATGCAGGGGCAGAACCCGTTTGTGTTTCGCCCCGAGCTGCCGACGCGCTGGGCGGTGATCGAGCGAGGCTCGCCGACGGGCGCGATTCGCTGGATCGAGAGCGACGCTTGCTACGCGTATCACTTCGCCAACGCCTTCGAGCGGGGCGCAGACATCGTGATCGACGGCTGCCGACTGCCGCGCGCGTCGGTCGACTTCGACAACGAGATCGGCGCCGATGACAACCTGGGCGCGATGCACCGCTGGGAGCTTCGCGGCGACGAGACGGTGAGCGAGCGCCGCATCGACGAGTCGGGCTGCGAGTTTCCGAAGATCAACGACGAGCGCACGGGCCGAGAGCACCGCTACGTCTACTGCGCGAGGATCGACCGCGGCGCGCGCCTGGCGGACGAAGAGCGCTTCGGCGTGGGATGGACGTGCTTCGACCTCGCGCGCGGGACGAGCAGCGCGCACCTGCACGGCGACGGAGTGTTTGGCGGCGAAGGCGTCTTCGTCCCGCGAGCCGGGGCGCGCGAAGAGAACGACGGGTGGCTCATGGGGTTCGTGCACAACGCGCGCACGGGACAGAGCGAGCTGCGCATCGTGGACGCGCGCGCGATCGATCGCGAGCCGGTGGCGAGGGTGATGCTCGAACGGAGGGTTCCGTACGGGTTTCACGGGCTGTGGGTGCCGGGCGCGGGATCACGGTAGTGCGCATCCCTGATCCTCTGACTCCCGCGACGTCACGCTCGATGCAGAATGCATCGAGTCGCGCCGCGCCAGAGGATCAGGGAGCTTCATTTCGCATCCCTGATCCTCTGACTCCCGCGACGTCACGCTCGATGCAGAGTGCATCGAGTCGCGCCGCGCCAGAGGATCAGGGATGCAAGGCGTCGGGGATCAGCGCGGCGAAGCCATCTCGCGGCACGCGCTCGCGTGAATCTCGCTGAGCTCGGGTCGAGAGACTGCGCGCGCGAAGCCGTACGCCCACGCGACGTTGGCCACGAGGATCACGAACATCGCGAAGAGCGGCTCGCGATGACCACGGTTGAACGAGAGCCTTCGCGCTCGACGCAGCGCCGAGACCGCTCTGACCAGCGCGACGATCCAGAGCGGCACGGCGACGATCGCGATGAACACCGCAGGGCCGTGACGCGATTGGTTCGCTTGCAGCGCGAGCGTCCGCGCCCGACCACCGCGAAAAAACGACCGCGCTGCGGGCTCGTCGGGATCCGACAGACACTCTTCGCTCGGCGGTGACGGCTGCGCGTGTCGCGCGACCGGCGACAGCAGCCAGCGGCGACCGACTCGAAAGAGCGTCGCGCCGGGCGCGTTCTTGGGCGCAGGCTCGACGTCGATCGAAGCCCCGTCGATGCGCACGTTGGTCGTCGCGAACGCTCGGTCTACGCGCGCCACACACACGATCTCAGCGCGATCGCGCACGCAAGAGAGCATCGTTTTCTCGGGGATCGCAGCGCACGTCCCCACGAGCGCGAGCGAAGCGACCGCGAGCGGCCAGAGCCCCGCGCTCGAGTCCACCACCCGCGCGGGTGTTCTCGCGCCCTCTCGATACGGCCCCTCGCTCGACATGGCAGCGTGAATAGCACTCGAAGACGCAGGGCGCACCATGCATGGGCGCGGACGCGAGCGCGCGCTCGTCCGGTGGTTCGTCCGCTCGACCGCGCGGGCGAGCAGCCCGCCGCGCTCGCTGCGTGCGACGACCTGCTCTTGCGCCTCGCCCTGTGCGCGCAGCGCGACGGGTGCGCCGTCGATTGCGGCGCACCCCGCCCGACCGCCCACCCCTCGCCGCCCGATCCCCGCGCAGAATCAACAGCCAATCGCCCACCGAATCGTCGGGAGACGCCTCGATAGCGCGCGTTTGCCCTTGCCGCGTGAGACGGTCACACGGCACCGTCTCTGGCCGAGGCGCACGCCGATGATCCCCGAGATCCACAAGCTCGAGCCCGTTCTGCAGAGCAAGCACAAGGACGCGACGCTCGACACGTATCGTCCGGTCGCGGGCGTGTACGTCACCGTAGCCAAGGGGCACGTGGTCGAAGCGATGGCCAAAGAGTTCATCGCGCTGCTCGAAGCCGAGATGAGAGCGGGCGTGTCGAACATGTCGTTCTTTCACGACTGGTGGGAGATCGCGAGCTACGAGCAGAGCGCGCGGCACCGCCTCACCGAGTGGAGGCGCGCGGCGCCGAAGGGGACGACGAAGGACTCGCACGTGCTCGTGCAGTCGAAGCTCTTGGCGATGGGCGTCGCCGCGTCCGCGATCGTCTTGCGCATGGTGGGCGTGGACATGCGCGCGTACAGCGATCGAGCCGAGTTCGAGCGCGCGCTGCGCGCGGCCATCAGCGCGCGCGCCGCACGCTGAGCACGGAGATCACGGCTCTCCCTCTTTTTCGCGGTGGATCTTCACGATCGCCGCGCACAACGGGCACGCCATCGGCGCGTGCACCTCGTCGCCGCGATGCAGGTCGAGCACCGCGCGAGAGATCTCTGCGAGCGTCGCGCGCACACGACGCCGCTCTCCCTTCACGCGAGCGATCTCCATGTTGTCGTACGCCGTCGTCTGGTGCCGCATCCACGCGATCACCGCGGCCTCCGCCCGCCGCGGCAGCGGAATCATCTTCGTGCGCGCCACGGTCCCCGACCCCACCGGCGTCGCGTGCTCGGTCACCGCGTCGGCCAGCGCGCGCGCGTAGGCTCCGTAGCGCACCGAGAAGCGCAGAAACCGCAGGATCGCCGCGCGAAAGTCCTCGACGTACTCCTCTTGCTGCTCTTCGCGCCGACGCGCCGCCTGCTCGAGCCGGCGCGCGTACGCGGGGTCCGCGCGCTCTTCATCGAGCGCCTCGCGCGCGGCGCGAACGTTGGCCGCGGGCGCCCACACCCCGTGCGAGAAGAGCTTGCGCCCGACCTTCTCGACGATCGTCCACGAGGGGCCTGCGGCCTTCACCCGCCGCGTGAGCCCCGGATCCCCCGGCGCAACGCACACCCACCCCGTCGGCGGGCTCACCGCGCGCCCGTGCTCGTCGAGAAACGTTCGAGGATCCTTCGTCCAAGTGAGCGTTCGTTGCTCGTCCATGCGCGACCGCCGCCGGGTGTAGCGCACCCCGCGCGCTCGTCGCACGTTCGCTGCAAACTCACAGGCAGCTGATCACGCAGCCCGACAACGGGTCGCCGCTGTACTGGCGCACTCCCGACGCGCAGAAGTCCAGCGGAAGCGCCGGAAAGTACTGCGTCGAGCACGGCAGACAACGGTCGCGCGTCGCCGTCGCGTGGCAGCTGTCCGTCGTTCGAGTGCGCGCGCACACCTCGAAGAGCGTGCAGCGAACGGCGCCGCACGCGAAGGTCGTCGCGCCGCTGCACACCGCCGCATCACTCGCATCACTCGCATCGCTCGCGTCCCGAGCGTCGCTCGTCGCATCGGTGCTGCGCGTGTCCGTCGCGACGTCGCTGGTGACCGCGGCCTCGCTCGCGACGTCTGCGCTCGAGGCGCGTTGATCGAGCGGCACGTCCATGGCGACCGCATCGATCATCGAGGCGTCCAACAGAAGCACGCCGGTGTCTTCTGGCGCGAGCACGTCGGGCTCGCTCGTCGCGGCGTCGGTGGCGCTGGCCTCGACCGAGGCAGCGTCGCGCGGCGTCTCGGCAGGCGAGCAGCGAACAAGCGCCGTCGATAGGCCGACCGCGCACAGGATCGTATGGGCTAGTCTCATCGAGTCGAACTTGCCGCACAGCGGTCGGTTCGCAGGTAAAACGCAGATAAAATGAGCTCATCTCTGCACCGCGCCTGGAGCCGCATGCACGCCGAGGCGCCGGGCGCTGCCCGCGAGGCGCTGGCGCGACTCGATCCCGCGCGGACGTTCGAGCGCCCCGAGGCCGTCGAGGCCTTCGCGGCGCGCGCCGAGCTCGACGCGGATTTCGCGGGGCCGATCGAGCGCTTCGAAGCGCAGCTCGCGATCGGCGCGCTCGACGACCGCGCGCAGCTGTGGCTCGGACGCCTGTACGCGTGCTCGCAGTCTCACGCGCGCGCCAGCGCCGCGCTCGCCGTCGCCGAGTCCGCGACGCTCGATGAGCGCGAGCGCGCGATCCTCGAGCTCTCTCGAGGGATGCTCGCGACCTCGCGACGCGACTGGCGCGACGCGCTACGTGAGTTTCGCTCGGCGCGGGCGCGCTTCACCGCGAGCGACGACGCGATCGGTCAGCTCGTGTGCGCCACGCACATCGGGCACACGCTCAGCGCGATGGGGCTGCTCATCGAAGCGCACGACGAGCTCGTGGCGGCGAGCGCGCTCGTCGCTGAGCGCGGATTGGCTGCGGCCAAATGGACCGCGACGCTCGCGGCGCTGCTCGCCCATCGCGGCGAGCTCGACGAGGCGCACGCGCGGCTCGATGCGCTGATGGCCTCGGGCGAGCCGATCGACGCGCTGACGGTGATCGGGTTGATTCACACCACGCGCGCCGAGCTGTTCGCGTGGAGCGAGGACTACGGCGCCGCGTCCCGAGAGCTGCAGGCGTTGCGCGAGCGCAGCGCGCGGGCGGGCTCGAGGGTGTTCGAGGGGTTCGCGATGTACACGCAGGCGGTGCTCGAGTTCGACGCGGGACGACTCGACGAATCGCTGCGCCTCGGACGCGAGACGACCGAGGTCGGCCGCGCGATCGACGTACAGACGCTCGTCGACGGCGGAGCGCTCGTGCGGGCGACGGCGCTCGCGGCGCTCGGGCGAAGGACCGAGGCGCTGGTCGAGTTTCGATCGGTGCGGCCGCCGTTCAACGTGGATGTTCAGCCTTCGTTTGGCGTGGGGCAGCTCGCGATCATCGAGCTTCTGTTGAGCGAGGGCGCGGCGAGCGACGACGAGCGCGAGCCGTGGACGGCGCGGGCGCGCGGGCGCGCGGCGCTGCTGTGCAAGCGCGACGAAAACGGTCTGCCGTTCTGCGAGGGCACGCTGACGAATCGGCTCCTCTGGCGGCGGCTTCACCGCGCGGCGGCGCGAGCCGGGATCGAGCTGACCCCGGCCTCGATCGCGCGCGCGAGCTGCGTTTCTCCCGACGGAACGAGCGTCTTGCTCCCCGCCAACGAGCTCCTCTCGCTCGGCCACCGCCCCGTGCTCGCGCGCGTCCTCGCCGCGCTCGCCGCCGAGCCGCACCGCACGCGCAGCATCGAGGCGCTCGCCTCCGCGGCGTGGCCCGAGGATCGCTCGTCCGCGGCGTCGATGAAGGCCCGCGTTCGCGTCGCCATCGCGACGCTGCGACAGCTCGGGCTCGGCGACGCGATCGAGACCGTCGCCAACGGCTACAAGCTCAACTGCGACGTGGGCGCGGTCTCGTCCGCTCAGAAGTAATCGCAGAGCGAGGGAGGCGCGCCGGCGAAGACCGCGTCGAGCACCGCGCACGCGTCGGCGTCCGCTTCGATCGCGCCGATGGACGCGAGCGTCGTCGCGCTCGACCAGCTCGTGAACAGCGGGGCGAGCGCGCGCACGTCCATCGTCGCGCGCAGCGTTGCGTCGGGCTCGCCGCGGCGGACGATCGCTCTTCCACCGGCGATTTCGCAGGTGAACGCGCCGTTGTTCTCGGCGATCACGCCGTCGCGAATCGAGAGGCACACCGTCGCGCGCAGGCCCTTCGGGTAGCGCCGCTCGCTGAGCGCTCGCTCGACCGAGACCACGCGAAACATCGTGTACTCGACCTTGCTCACGCTGAACTTCTGCTGCGGAAGCAGCGAGAGCAACGGGAGCACCGGCCCTCCGTACAACAGCACCTCGTCCGAGACCGTGGTGAACCGATCGATCAGCGCGAGCACCGCCCGCGCGCCGTCCGCGTCTTCGTAGGCGAAATCCCGCACCTTGAGCTGCACCTCGTCCCCTTCGCGCACCTGCGCGAGGCACGCGTACGCGGCGAGCGTCTCGTCGGGTCGATAGCAGCCGAGGCACTCGAACGCCGTCCCCCGGTGCTTCGCGATGCGGCCCCAGACGTACTCGCCGCGATCGAGGTAGCCGTTCGATCGCGAGGCGAACGTCTTGTACAGCGCGCGCACCTCCGGAGCCTCGGGCGAGAGCGCGCGGACCTCGAACTCTCCCGCGCGATGCCCGTGAAACTCTCCGCGCCCCACGCGGTGCTCGAACATCGCTCCGCACTGCTCGTAGCCGACCGAGCGATAGAGCGTCTGCGTCGAGGGATAGAGCGACGAGAGCACGAACCCCTCGTCGAACGCCGCGCGCAACACCCGCTCCATCAGCGTGCGCCCGTGGCCCTTGGCGCGGTGCTCGGGCGGGACCGTGACCCCGGCGATCCCCAGCGTCGAGAGCGAGACCCCGTGCACGAACTGCCCCATCGCGACGCGCATCATGTACGCCACGGGCCCCTCGCCTTCATCGAGGGCGCGCAGCGCGTCGAGCCCCGCGCCTTCGAGCCACTTCACGCAGTCGTCCACAGGGACAGCGAAGGCGATCGAGGCCGATCGCGCCGCGGCGGCGATCTCTTCTTCAACGAGCGGACGCAGAGACATCAGTGCGAAGAGGCGTACACCGAGCGCGCCCTTCGGTCGATTGTCCCCTGTGCGCCGCGCGAAGAGCTGCTACCGAACACCCATGGCTGCCAAGGGTCGCCGGTCTACGCCCCAGCGCGAGGCGCGCGTGACCGCGCTCGCGAGCGCGCTGATCGAGCTGCAACGACGACTGCCGCAGCCCGATCCCGTGCTCGAAGAGCGCGCGCTCGACGCGATCGCCGACGCCGAGTCGCTCGAAGAGGGCTGGGACAGCGTCCTGGCGCGCGGACTCGTCCCCGGCGAGTGGCTCGACACCAGTCGACGCCGGTTCTACGGCGTGTCCAATCGCTGCGCGCGTTGCGGGCACCCCGATCGATGTCGGTCCGTCCGATGCCTCAACGACGAGCGACGAGAGCCGCTCTACGCGCACGAGGCCTTTCCTGCGAGCTGGTGGGACCTGCTTGTCGTCGTCGGGCACCGCGAGCGAATCATGGCCGCTGAGCGACTCTCGAAGGAGTACCGAGAGAAGCTCCCGTCGGCGCTGGCGTCGAGCGAAGTCACTGGATTTTCACTGGTGATCGAGACTCCAACCGATCCAACGCGCTCGCTCTCGCGGATCCAGCAAGCGATGTACAGCGACGCCCGGGCGCGCGCCGAGGACGAGCTCGGACTCCCGCTCGCCCCTGGCGTTCAAGACGAAGTGCCGACGCTCTTCGATCAGCTGCGCGAACAAGAGCGCAGCGGAGTCTTCACGCTCGAGGCCGCGTACAACAGCATCGCCGACACGGGCGCGACCTTCGGCGGACAGACGTACGATTGGATCGAGCTGCGCTGCCCGTTTTCGCCGTCCGCGCACGCCGCGCGACGCATGCCTCGCGCGAGGCCCCTCGCCCTCACACGATGAGCCGAGCGCGGGTCACTTCTCGCAGGGATTCTCCACGCGAAACGGGGCCTCGCTCGCAGGCGCGGAGGAGCTTCCAGATGTGCTTTCCGAGCACGTCGATCTCGGTCGTCGCGAACTGCTCTCCGCCGAAGCGGCGGATCGTCTCGGTCTGCGCCCTGAGCATGACCGCGTCCTGCTGAAAGATCTTCAGCCCGAGCGGCTCGAGCACCGGCGCCAGGGTCTTGATCGGAATGCGCAGCCGCAGGCTCACGATGTTGAAGAGCATGGTCTTGGCGTCGCTCACGGGCGTGAGCGCCGAGGTCACGAGCACGTGGTTCTCGCTGCCGAGCTTGTATTCGACCTGCGTGATGCACGGGGCGATAAACCGGTCGAAGTGCTCGACGATCCCGCCCGAGGGCGAGAGGATCTTCGCGACGATCCCGGGCGGGCGGGGCTCTCCGACGTACTCGGCCTCGACGCGGTCGCTCGAGGCGCGGACGACGGCCTCGATGGTGATGCCTCGGGACTCGGTGCGAAACAGACCCTTGTGCAGAAACTGGGTGTGCGGGACGTCGAGCGCGTTCTCGGCGGTCGCGAGCACGGTTCCGTCCGCTTCAGTGCGCTGGTAGACGTGGGTGTATCGCTGGTCCGAGAGGTGCGAGAACGTCAGCGGCTCTTCGCTCGGCTCGACGTTGGGTCGAGCGTAGACCCAAATCCAGCCGGCGATTTCTCGGGCCGCGAACGCCGTGGCCCTCCACGCGGGGCTGTCCTTCGCCCGCGCGTCTTCGCAGAGCGACGGGATGTGCGTGCAGCCTCCGCGTCGATCGAAGCGCCAGCCGTGGTACGGGCACTCGAGCGTCGAGTCCGCGAGCACCTGCCCCATCGAGAGCGGAACGTTGCGATGCGGACACCGATCGAGCAGCGCTCCCACCGCGCCGTCGCGCCCTCGAAACAGCACGATCGGCGTGTCGTACAGCGTTCGAACGAGCGGCTTGTCCTTCAGCTCGCTGCTCATCGCGAGCACGTACCAGTGGTCGAGCGCGCGCACCGCAGAGACGTGGCCGCGCGTGGCGCCGGCGATCGGCAGAGACCTCGATCGCGTGGAGTCGCTCGGCTCGCGCTCGCTTCCCTCGTCGAGCTCGTCGTGCTTTTCGATGGTCATGGAGGCCGCGAGCTTACTGCACGTCGAACGTCGACGACCCGCGCAGGCTTTGCAGGGTACCGTCGGCGACGCGATGAGCAGCCGAGAGAGGCCGTGGGTGTTCGAGCGCTGGCCGACCCTCCAGCGTTCGACGCCGTGGATCGCGATCGCCGACGGACCGACGCCGGTCGAGCGGTGCGCGGCGATCGAGTCGTTTACCGAGCACCGACAGCGGGGCGTGGATCTCTGGATGAAGCGCGACGACCTGGTGTGCGCTTCGTACGGCGGCAACAAGGTGCGGCGCTACGAGTTTCTCTTCGCGCAGGCGAAGGCGCGCGGAGCGAGCGCGCTCTACACGCTCGGCGGCCTGGCCTCGACGCAGTCGACGGCGACCGCGGTGCTCGGGGCTCGGCTCGGCTTCGCGGTGCATTTGGTGCTCTATAATCAACCCATCACTGAATTTGCACGCGAAGCGCTCTGCATCAACGCCGAGGCCGGCGCCGCGATGCGCCGCTCGCACAACTTCGTCACCGCCGCGGCGCGGCTCGCGTGGGAGCTCGGGCGCGCGCGCAAGGGAGAGGCGTTTGTCATCGAGCCCGGCGCGAGCTCGGCCCTGGCCAACCTCGGCTACATCGACGCGATGCTCGAGCTCGAAGCGCAGGTGCGCGCTGGGGAGTGTCCGCGCCCGGACGCGATCGTCGTTCCCGCGGGCAGCTCGGGGACGCTGGCGGCGATCGCCCTCGGGTGCAGGCTGCTCCGCTGGGACACGCGCGCGATCGGCGTGCGAATCGCCCCGCGAATCGCGACGAACCGAGTGACCATCGGGCACCGGGTGCGCGCGACGGCGAGGCTCTTGATCGAGCGCGCTGGGGTCGATCCGGCGTCGCTGCGCGGCGCGACGTGGGAGGTGATGCAGGGCTTCATCGGGCGGGGCTACGGCTATCCGACGCCCGAGGCCATCGAGGGCGTTCACGCGTGGAAGACGCTCACCGGCGCGAGCGGCGAAGTGACCTACTCGGGCAAGCAGCTCGCGGCGCTGCGCGCGCTCGTGCGAGAGCCCTCCCTCCGCGGCAAGACCGTCCTCTTGTGGAACACCCTCTCGACCCCGCGCCCCGCGCTCTCTTCGGACGCGCGCCGCAAAGTGCCCGCGGCGTTTCAGTCCGTCTTCGAAGGCCCCACGGAGATCTAGACTACGCCCGTGCCGCACATCACGACCATCGTCGACCCAGCGATGTTTCTGCAGGCCGTGCGCAGCCGACTCGCGCGCTTCGAGGGCGACCGCTGCGCGCTCGGTCGAGCGAGCGCTCGCTGCGACCTCGCCGTGCGCTCGGACCCGGGTCGAACGCGCGCGGTCGAAGAAGAGAAGGGCCGTGTCGCGCTCGCTGCGTTTCGCGCGGCTCGACGAGCGGCGACCGACCCGTCGACGCTGCGCGCGCTCTCGTGGCAGCACGGATTGTCCGCGGCGCAGACGGACGAAGAGCTCGATCGCGCGGCGCGCGCGAAGGTCGAGCTGAGCGTGCAGAACGACGAGCACACGTATTCAACCCGCGAGGCAGTGCTCTGCACGTTCGCGGACTCGATCGACGAGTGCGAGGCCCTCGCGCAGCGCGAGCTCGACCGCGGTCGGTGGCTGCACGCGCAGGCGTGGCGAAGCGCCGCGCGCTGGCTCGGAGGGACGCGCTCGGTGACCGATCTCGATTTCGCTGGCCGCGATGATCCGCGCCCCGAGCGCGCGCGCGCGCAGCCGTCGCCGACGTTTCGAACGCAGCCCTGGAAGCAGCGCCACTGGCTCGCGTGGGACGCGAAGAACGACGGGATCACCGACCTCCCGACGCTGTTGCTGGCCAGCGACGACGAGAGCTTCGTCGTGCGCGCGCGGGCGTATCGCTCGCTCGGACAAGCGGGGCACCTCGCCGCGACGTTCGCGTTGCGCGAAGGGCTGCGCGACCCGCACCCGTTCGCGCGCGCGCAAGCGGCGCGGTCGCTCGGGTGGCTCGGGGCGGCGATGGCCGTCGGGCCGCTGCTCGTTCGCGCGAAGAGAGACAGCGACGACGAAGTGCGCCGCGCGGCGAGCGACGCGCTCGCGAGGATCATCGCGCTCTGGGAGTATTGGGGCGAGTGGCCCGAGATCCTCGCCTCGCGCGCGAAGACCGCGTCCGTCGCAGCCAAGCTGCGCCTCGTGGGAGCGTTCGGCGCCGTCGAGCTGCCCGTCCCCGACGCGCCCCGCTGCGGAAAGCCCTCCGTTCGCGTCGCCGGCGTTCGCTACGAGTACCGCAGCTACTTCGAGGACGCGCAGCGCGAGCACGACGCGCAACGCAACGCCGGCAACGACCGATCGAAGCTCGGCGCGCGCATCGACGACGCGCTCGCCCGCAACGACACCCGCGCGCTCGCCGCGCTCTTGGCCGCGGTCTCGACGCTGGGCGCCAGCGAGTGCGACGCGAGGGTCGCCGAGCTCTGCGAGCACGCCGAGAGCGCCATCGCCTTTCACGCAGCGAGGACGCGGCGGCTTCGGTCGGCGCAGCCATGAGCGACGAGCGGCAGACCGTCCGCGAGCGACACGCCCAGTCCGCGTACGACGCGCCCGCCAAGAGCGATCGCTCGATCGTGCTCGCGAGCGACGCGATCGAGCGCGAGGCGCGCGCGACGAGGGCGCGCAGACCCCGCCGCTGGCTCGCGATCGCCGCGCTGTGCGTGCTGATCGGCGCTCCGTTGTCGGTCGCGATCGTGCTGCTCCCCGACGCGCTTCGGGTCGCGCTGATCGGCCTCGGGCTCGTGGTCTTTCTCGTGTTCGACACGGTCAAACGCCGCTCGGATTGGACGCACGCCGCGGTCCCGCGCGGCTATCGGCGCTCGGTCCGCGGGACGCTCGTTCGACGCAGCGAGCACATCGAGAGCGAGGACCTGTGGTGGCTGCCCGCGCAGAGCCCGGCGGACCTCGCGCACATGATCGAGATCGGCGCAGAGCTCGAGGACCCCGTCGAGAGCGGACGCGGCACGGTCGAGAGCTGGCGTGCGTTTTCCGCGGCGATGCGCGGCGACTGGCCCGCCGCCGAGCGCGCTGCCACCGAGGCCCTCGCGCGCAATCCGAAGCTCTTCTTCGCGAGGCTCACGCTCGCGGTGATCGCTCGTCACCGCGGCGATCACGGGCGCGCACGCGAAGCGCTCTCGGCGCTCTCGTCGCTCAGCGTTCAGTTCGCGCAGTGCGATCCCATTCGCGCGCTCGTCGTCGCGCTCGAAACCGAGCCCGTCGGCGGCTATCGCGCAGCGCCGCAAGCAGCCTCGGGCGTCCTGCACGCGCGGTGGATGGACGCAGCGCTGCCGATGCTCGCGCTGCCCCGCGCTCCCTTTCGCGCGATCGCTCACGGGCGCGCCTCGTGGAACGTCCCTGCGATCGAGCCCCCGCCCAAGCTCGAGCGCCCTTCGACCGCCCGTGAGCTCGGCACCGAAGTGCGCGCCGCCATCGAAGAGCGCGAGCGCGAGCGCGCCGTCGCCGCGCTGAACAGCGCGCCCGAGTCCGTGATCGACGACCCGGCGAGCGAGGGCGTCGTGCTGCGATCACCCGAGCAACAAGAGCGTCTCTTGTGGCTCGCGACCAAGATCGAGCACCGCACCATCGCAGGCTCGCTCGACAAAGCGGCGGACGCCGCGGCGCAGTTGGCGAGAGAGATTCCAGCGTTTTTGCGCGAAGAAGTGAGCTTCGCGCAGCTCGTCGCGGCGCACCAGCTCGTCATGGACTGCTACGCGTGGGCCGCGCGCGCCAAGGACGCAGAGGCGATGCTCGCGCTCATCGAGAAGCTCGGGCACGCAGCGTTCACGGGAGCGTCGCGCTTCGAGTGTCGCTTCGTCGCAGCGATCACCGAGGGCGATCGGGCCCGCTGCGCGGCGCTCGCCGACGAGCTGCCGGACGACGTCGAGATCGACGACTCGGTGTGGCTCACCGCGCTCGCGATCCAAGCGATCACCCACGCCCCGGGCGAGCGAGCCCGCGTTCGCGCGAGGATCGAAGCGGACCGGGTGTGCCTCGCGCGGCTGCGCGCGGTCGCTCCGTGGGTGCTCGACGCGCTCGAAGCGCAGCCGTGACGCGCCGCGAGATCGTCGCCCGAGCGCCGGTGACACCGCCGGCGCGTTCACTTCTCGTTCGAGCGTTCAGATTCTGAACGAACGTCGCATTCAACTGCAATTTTCCAGAGATTCTCACATCCGAGCGCGCGATCGGCGCGAGGGGCGTTCACGCTCTGAACGAGGGCTCGAGCCGCGCGCCGTCGAGCGTTGGGATTTTCGTTGGCCACGCTTGTGCACTGACCGAGAGCGCCATGACGAAGTCCCTCTTGTCGCTGTTTACGATCTTGCTCGCGATGACCTTCGCGCGCGTGGCCTCGGCGCAGACGTACATGGTGTTCGTCCACGGAAAGGGCTCGGACCTCTCACCGGGCGTCGTCGACGACACCGCGCGTCGCAACTACTGGCGTCGCAACAGCACGGACACGACGGGCGATTTCGTGCGCTACGCCGCTCCCTCGGGAGTGACCACGCTGGTCGTGGGCTACGACGGCCGCGCTTCGTTTTGGGACCCCGAGTCCGCCGGTCGCGTGGCCGAGCAGATCAACAACTTCATCACGCAGTACAACATCCCCGATCGCCAGCTCATCATCGTCTCGCACTCGATGGGCGGCCTCGTGAGCCGTTGGATCTTGAATAATGGTGTCGCCGGCTCGCCCTACTACAACTACCGCGGCGAGAACTACGCGCGCATCGTCGCCAAGACCCGCTACCTGATCACCGTCGCGACCCCGCACCTCGGCGCCGAGCCCGCGGACGCTGTGTACGGGACGAGCGACACGCTCTGCGGAAACTTCGTCGGCTGGATCATGGGCGTGCTCGGCGAGCGCAACCGCGCGACGGACTACCTGCGCCGCATCAACCTCGAGTACGCCTCGGCCTCGGGCGGATGGCTGCAGGACGCTGGCCGCACGCGCACGATGTACACGATGTCCACGCGCCGCTGGGACACCGGGACGGGAACCGTCGAAGACACCGGACTCTCGGCGGTCTGGTCGTGCATCGACAACACCGATGACTGGTGGGATCTGTTCGACGCGGACATCCCGGGCGACGGACTGGTGACGGAGGAGTCGGGACGCGGACGCTTCGAGCGCACTGGCAGCACCAACGGACTCTCGTGGTCGAGCGGACAGTGGGTGCAGGGACCGCGCGTGGACTGGGTTCGCATCAGCCACAACCACCACCACGTTCGCCTCGATGATCAGTCTCTCGCGTTCAACAACCTGCGCAACGGAAGCTCGGGATCCTCGTGGCCCGGCTCGTACATCGGCGCCAACGGCCGCGCCCTCGAGTAACATTCGCACTGTCCATGGCGCGGTCGAACAAGCGCGAGCCGACGAAGAGCCCGAGCAAGAGCACGAAGACCGCGCTGCCCGAAGCGAAGCCCCGCGCCGACGAGGGGCGCGCACCACCGACGCCCGAGCCGCCTCGCACCGAGGGCTCGGGCGTTTTGCGTTTGTCCGTCGCAGCGGCGGTCGCGGGCCTCGCGCTGCTGCTCTATCGCTCGCGCTCGCAGTCGATCACGCGCGAGCCCGCGCCCACAGAGAGCGCGCACACCGCGCGCGCGACGCAGGGCGCACCGCCGCGATCCACCGCAGAAAACACAGGGACAACGGACGCATCACCGTCGACGACCGCGCGCGCTGAGCGCGGGGCCGATGCGCCCGCGAGCGCTGAGCTCGTCGAGCCCAAGCCCATCACCCTCGATGACGGCGGAGGGCAAGTCGTCGAGCGCGAGCCCGGATGGGAAGACCCCGGCCCAGGCCCCTATATTCAACTGTATCAGGGACGATCCGGCGCGCTCTCGCCCAACGCGACGCCCAACGGAACGGAGGTCACCACGCCCGTTCGATCGCGCGGGGCAGAGCCGCTGCTCACGGGATGGGTTCCGTCGATCCGGGTGCAGGCCAACGAAGACGCGGTGATTCACGCGACGCTGACCGACGCGCGAGGCAACGCGGTGAGGCCCGAGTCGATCGGGGTGCACATCGTTCCGGGGAGGCAGGCGCAGTACGGAAGGACCGTGCTGATGAACCCCGCCCCCGAGGGATCGAGGCATCACTTCGAGTATCGCTACCGCGCAGATCCAGCGATCGTCCCGACCTCGGCGAACGTCCCGTTCGAAGTGGACTACGTCATCGTCGCGCGCGGGACGAGCGACGGAGGTCCGCCCTTCGAGCGCAGCGTCAACGGCTCGTTTCGCGTGCACGTCGCGGGCGCGACCTTCGCAGCCAACTCGTGGCAGACCGAGCGCGAGGGCGGCGACCTTCGAGTCCGCGCCGACGTCGAGATCACTCGCCCCGGAACATACTGGGCCTACGCCGAGCTCTGGGGCGGCGATGCCGGTCGTCGCCCCATCGCGTTCGCGCGCGACCGCTTCGAACGCCTCCCCGTCGGCCGCCGCGCGATCGAGCTCACCTTCGGCGGGCTCATCATCCGCGACAGCAACGTCGATGGGCCGTACACCGTCCGCAACATTCGCTTGATGCAAGTGGACGCGGTTCCGCCGCAAGAGGCAGAGCCGATCGCAGACCTGCCACCGACGCCCCCGTGGCGCGCGAGCGACTTTCACTGAGAGGGTGTTGATCGGCAGCCCCCGCCGAGCGCGCTCACAGCTTCGGAGCGCTCTTGCGCCCATCCAACACGCGAAGCTCACCCGGGTCCACGCCGTACTCTTTCAAGCGCGCGTAGAGCGTCACCTTCGAGATCCCGAGCGCCCTCGCCGCCGCAGCGACGTTGCCCTGACACGCGCGCAGCGCGTCGGTGATCGCGTCGCGCTCGACCTCGGCCAGCGTGCGAATCCCCGCGGCGCGCGCGGCGACAAACTCGCCCGTCGTCGAGCCGTCGCTCCGCGCTGCCCCCCCCAACTCCGCCGCGATCGCCGGCGGAACCCGCTCGAGCACCCGCAAATCATCGCGCGCCAACGCCACCTCGCCCTCGAGCACGTTGACCAGCTCGCGCACGTTTCCCGGCCACGAATAGCGCTCGAGCGCGTCGATCACCGTCGGCGACAGCTCGATCAAGCGCTTGCCCAAGCGCCGCGACGACTCTCGCACCGTGTGCCGCGCGATCTTCGCGATGTCTCCCGGCCGCTCGCGCAACGGCGGCAAGCGCAAGCACACCACCCGCAGCCGGTGAAACAAGTCCAAGCGAAACGTCCCCCGCTTCACCTCTTGCTCGAGGTCCCTGTTCGTCGTCGCGATGATCCTCGCCCGCAGCGGCTTCTCTCGCGTCGAGCCCACCGGCGTGTACGTCCGCTCTTGCAGCACACGCAGCAGCTTGGCCTGCAAATCCAGTGGCATTTCTCCGATCTCATCGAGCAGGATCGTCCCCGCCCCGGCCTGCTCGAAGCGGCCCGTGGCGCCGCCCGAGCGCGCGCCGGTGAACGCGCCGCGCTCGTACCCGAACAGCTCGGCCTCGATCAAATCCCTCGGCAACGCCGCGCAGTTGATCGCCACGAAGGGCTCGCGCGCGCGCGGGCTCCCGTTGTGCATCGCCTGCGCAAATAGCTCTTTGCCCGTGCCCGACTCGCCCAGCACGAGCACCGTCGTGTCCAAGGGAGCCACCGCGCGAGCGCTGAGAAGCACCTGCAAAAACTCTGGCGCTTCGCCGACCATCTCCGCGAAGCCCCAGCGCGCGTGCGAGCCCTCGCGCCCCTTGCTCGCGCGCGCGAGCTCGACCAGGGCCAGCGCCACGCCGCTTCGCCCGCCGCCGAGCGGCAGTGGTCGCGCGGTCAACACCAGCTCGCTGTCCAACACTTCGACCGCGTCGTGCTCGGGCAACGGTCGCCGTCGCAGCCGCTCGATCAACGGCCCCAAGTGCGCCACGCCGTCGATCCGCTGCCCGTCTTCGAGCTCTGGCGGCAACGCGAGCATCCTGCGCGCCGCTGGGTTCGCCATCAACAACCGCAGCTCGTCGTCCACCGCGAGCACCCCGTCGCGAAGCACCGCCACCGTCGTGAGCGCGCGCTCGGCCGCGTGCGAGAGCTGCGCGCTCACCTCTGCGCGCGCGATCAACGCCGCGAGGTACTCGCAGAAGAACCGGATGTCACCCGCGTCTTGCGCGGTGAACTGCCCGCCCCGCGCCGCGCGATCGAGCGCGAGCCAACGCTCTCCTGCGCCGTCGAGCGGCCACGCCACCCGCGAGCCTCGCAGCGCCGCGCCCTCGAGCCCCGCGCGATGCGCCGCGCTCCCGACGCGACAGTCGCCCGCGAGCCCGTCGCTCAGCGCGCCGTCGCGCCGCTCGATCACCGCCGACGCGCCGGTCGCAGCGTTGACCAGCGCGGCGCCGTCCGCAGAGAACAACCTCCGCGCGCGCTCGACCGACTGCTGCGCGAGCGCCTCGGGGTCGTTGATCATCGAGAGCGCGCCGAGCGCTCGAGCGAGCTGCGCCGACCGCGCGCGCTCTGCGAGCAATTGGTTGAGCGCGGACGAGAGCACGCGCTCCGCGTCGAAGAGCGCCCGCGCGATCGAGTGCGCTTCGGCCGCGTCCAACGCGGGCTGCACGAGCGATGACTGCGCGACGAACACCGCGTCGAGCGCCGAGGCGACGCGATCGGACACCAGCCGATCGAGCGGCCTGCGACCGTGCACGCGGTAGAGCGCGCGCGAGGCGAGCTGCTCCGAGAGCGCCCCGTAGTCGCGGACGAGCGGCTCGGCCATCGCGAGCAGCTCGACGTGCGCTCCGGCGGGATCGAGCGCCGCGCCCACGCGAACGAGCGCGAGCAGCGCCCTCGCCCGAAGCCTCGGAAGCTCGTCGCCCGCCTCGTCGACCGCCGCTCGCAGCGCCTCGCGCGCCTCGCACAAGAGCCCCTCGCGCTCGTCGATCGCGCCGCGCAAATACCAGAGCAGCGCGCGATGCCCGTCGCTCTGCTCGCTCTCGGGGCTGAGCGCGCTGCACAGCGCGAGGTCTCCGCGCGCGAGCGCGAGGATCGCCATCGAGACGAGCACGTCGCCCATCGCGCGCTCGGTCGCCAGCGGCGCGACCGACTCGGGCAGCGGGCACTGGCTGTCGAGCAAGCGCGCCACGCACTCATACAGCGCGAGCGCGGCGTGATCGTCGGACGCTGGCACAGGCGCCGCGACGAAGATCGCCCGCGCGGTGGACTCGACGCCCGTCTCGACCGCGATCCACGCCGAGAGCAACGCGCGCCGCGCGGGGTCGGGCTCGCTCGCGACGAGCACGCGCGCCGCATCGATTCGCCCTGCGACGACGAGGCGACCGACGCTCGCGCTCGACTCGAGCTGCGCGTGCGCGCTCGGTTCATCAGCGCGAGGTCGTCGGCGTTCGATGGGGTCGGTCATGCGCCTGGGTGGTGACGAAGCGCTCGACGGCCCCGCGACGCTCGATGCTGCAGCGGCAACGAACGCGCGGCGCAAGGCCGTCGAAGAGGCCACTATAACGTTACCAAACTCGGGCTAGTGCCGCCGGTCCAGAAGACGGGCAGTTGTTCGAAAGAGCCGCGAGCGATGCAAGGAGCGGCGACGCTGCATGGCAGGATGCCTCGCGAGCAGCAGCGACGCCGCAGCGCGACGCGGATCTGCACGAAACCTGCCCGTCTTGCGGACCGGCGGCACGAGTTCACTTGAGCGCGCCGCGACGAATTTGATCGAGCACCTTGGGGCCGAGCATCCACTCGAAGCCCGCTCGACGCAGCTCGTCAACGAACTGCAGCTCGGTCAGGCGCGAGTCGACCGCGGCGCGCGCGAGGTCCCATCCGTTGGCGCCGAGCTGCTTGAGCAGGTACGCGCGGCGCGCCTGCTGTGCGCCGAGGCGGTAGGATTTGAGATACGCGAGCGTTCCGTCGCGGGCGACGATGCGCTCGCCGGTGTGGTGCTCGCCCTTGCGCGCGAGGGTGGTGACGAAGCGCTCGAGTCGATAGCCGTCCATCGAGTACACGCTGCTGATCATCGCGTCGCGGATGAGCCCGCTCGCCATGTGCGAGTACCACTCGGCCCACGCGCGCTCTTGCGCCGCGAGCGCCGCGCGCAGGTCAGCGATCGTGCGAACTCCCTGCGAATCAACGGCCGTCTTGAATACAGGTGCGTCGTACGCCGCGTACTCGAGCAGCTCGGCCGGAAACAAGTCGAGCACCAGCGAGTCGTGCACGGCGCGGTAGTCTTCGTGCGTCGGCGCGACGAAGCTGCCGAAGAGCATGTCCTTGAAGAACAAGAGCATCCCGCACTGCCCTTCGAGGACCTCGAACACCCTGAGCGCGTCGGCGAGGTGCTCCATCGAGCGGCCCGAGACCGCGCGCTCGACGCGCGGGTCGAGCCCTCGGCGCAGGAGCCGCTCGGACCAGTCGCGCGAGGCCACGTCGGGCCCCGCGAAGAAGAGCGAGAGCAGGCCCTCGACCGCGAGCTGCTGCGGGACAAATCGCAGGGATTTGTCCGACGCGCGGCGAGCCATCCTGAGCTTGACCGCGATCGAGCAGCCGCCCGAATGAAAGCGATGTCCGTCGCGCTCGCGCACGAACGCGACGCCCTGGTTGACCTCGGCCTCGGCCTCCTCGCCCCAGCCCACGACAAACGCGTGCGGAACGACCGAGACAAACGCCACCTCTCGCTCGGGGTGCGCCGTGTGCGCCGAGAGCCTGGTGATCGTCAGCTCGTCGTCCGTGCGCACGCGCGCGATGCGCAGGTGCGGGACGGGCTTGGTGCGCACCAGCGGAACGAGCCGAACGCTGCGCCAGCACTGCGCCGCGCGCGGGGTGAGCCCGCTCAGCGTGACCTCGTCGATCGAGTGGTAGTGCTTCACGACGAGGCCTCCATCGCCTGGCGCTCAGCGAGCTCGTCGTCGATCGAGCCGCTCTCGCTGAGCTTCAAGAACTCGCGCACGCGCCCGTCGAGGTACGCGCGGAGCACGTCGAGCGGCGCTTTTCCGTCGGCGAACCGCGCGAACCCGAGGGCAGTCACCACGTCCTCCGCGTCCCTCACGGACACCATCGGAACGACCGGCCCGAAGCTCGCCGCCCCGAAGTTGGCCGCCTCGAACACGGGGTTCACGTGCACGATCGCCACCTCGCGCCGCACGTCCACCGCCGAGCGATACACGTTGAGCACGCTCGCGAGCGCCCCCGGCGGGTCGTTTTCGTACCCGTCCGACACGATGAGCAACAGCTCTGGCGCGAGCTCGAGCGCGTCGAGCACGCGCGAGGCCAGCCGCGTCGCCCCGCGCGGGCGCACGTCGAGCCACGAAGCGTCCCGCGCGCCGCTGAGCCACAGGCCCGTGTACTGCTCGGAGTACCGTCGCAGCAGCGCGTCGATCGACGCCGTGACCGCCAACGGACGCAGCCGCTTCTCGCGCGAGCCAGCCATCGAGTCGCTGTCGTCGAGCACAGCCACGACGCGGCCGAGCGTCAGCGGAGCCTGCGCCCTCGCCCGCGAGACGCTCGCCTCCATCGCCGCGGTGAGCTCGTCGCGCCGCGCCGCGCGATCGTCGTCGGACAGCGCGTAGGCGAAGAGCGCGAGCCGCGTCGGGCGCTCGCGAGACAGGTCCACCGGGCGCACGTCCGCCTCGGCGCGACGGGCCGCGAGCTGCGTCCGAAACCGCTCGGCGCGCGTCATCATCGGCTCGATTCCCTCGAGAAAACGGTCGCGCGGGATCTTGTGCCTGCGCGCAAAGCCGAGGGCGATCGAGTACGGCAGCTCGTACACCGCGCGCTCGGCGTAGTGCGCCGCCCGCCACGACTCGAACAAGCCCGTCGCGAACGCCGTTGATTTCGTGTGCCGCTCGAAGAGAAATCTCCCCACCTCGCCGGGCGTCGCCAGGTGAAAGTGCCGCACGACGGTCCGCAGCGCGCGCCGGTATTTCACCGCGTCGAACGTCATGTCCCGCCCCGCCAGCCATCGACGCACGATCGCCCGCGCGCGGCGGTTGCTCACGCGCCGCGCGCACACCGACTCGAACAGGCGATACACCCGCTGCGGAGGCAGGCGCGCGAGCGTCGCTTCGATGAGCGCCCCCTCTTCGCGACGCTGCTCGACGGACGCCCCGCTCGGCTCGCACACGAGCGCCTCGACGATCCGCGCCCGCGCGTGGTCGTTGATGCCCGCCGCCAGCGTCCGCGCGTACAGCGGCCGATAGTGATGGCACACGTACTCGTGCAAGAAGTCCAACGCGAGCGACTGCCCCTTGGCGTCCTCGTAGAACTCGGCTTGCGCCGTCGCCGACAAGCACGCGTTGATGAAGAGGACGAGGTCCTCGCGCTCGATGCGCTCGGTGTGCAGCTTCACGGCTCCCTCGAAACGTTCGTCCCAACGCCTTCTCGACGGTCGGCTCGATCGAGAGCCAGCCGCGAGAGGAGAAGAATACCCGGGGGAAAAGCCGAGGTGACGGTGCGAAGTGCAACCTTCCAAGGGTCGTTCCGAAAGTCACCTCGAAGGCCCGCCGGGCGTCGTCGAGAGTGCGTCCACTGCCTCGGCGCCGCAAGGTCCCTCTTGCCCTCGGGCCTCGCGCGAGCGTTGACTCACCGCTGCCGTGCGCACCTTCGAACGCCTGCTCCGAAAGGCCCCCTTTCGCGAAGTCACCTGCTATCGCTGCGGCGAACGCCTCGCGCCTGACAGCAACGCCGTTCAGTCCCTCCTGTTCGGAAACTTCGACGAAGACCCCTCGCGCGACGCGCCCGAAGACCCCGCCGCGTTCGACCCGCTGACGCTCGAAGAGTCCGATCCGTCCATGACCGCCATCGGCCGCACCGCCAACAACACCGCCTGGCATCACGTCGACTGCGCCCTCGACGTCGACCTCGACGGAATCACCACCGTCCTTCAGCGCTGCAAAGATCGCGACGGCGAGCTCGAGCGCCTCTACCGCGTCGCCCTCGATCGACGGCGCGTCCGCAACGCCATCGCCCGCGCGCGCGCTGGCGACGGCGCCGTCTCGGACCTCGTCGTCGGCCGCATCGCCCCCGCGCACGATCGCCAAGGCCGCCCTCGGGTCTCGGTCGTCGCCATCGGCTCGGGCGCCTCGAGCACGAGCTGGGTCGGGATGGCCATGGACGCGCTCATGCGCGACGCGAGCTTCGCCTCGCCCAAACGAGAGTACGTCTTTCACACGTTTAGCAGCGGATTTGCACACGAAGTCGCCACGGACCCGTCGCAGCCCATCGTCGCTACGCTCTTCATCTCGATCGCCTCGGTGAAGATCGTCAAAGCCCAGCGCGACAAGCTCGCGGCCCTGCGCGCGATCAACGCTCCCTCCCCCCGACTCTGGATCGTCGGCCCCGAGACGCGCGACCGCAAGACGCTCGACGCCAAGGTGCTCGAGCTGCGCGCCGAGCTCGATCGCGCTGGATTCTCCGGGGACGAAGCGCTCGTCCTCGCCTCGGAGAAGGTCGACGAAGACGCGCTTCGATCGCTGGTCGCCATGCTCGACGACGAGCGCCCCGCGTCGGCGACGACGACCACGGCCAACGCGTTCGCCACGCGCATCGCCCTGATCGAGCAGGCGCTCGAACACAACGACGCCGAGCAAATCACCGCGCAGATCGAGCAGCTCACGCAGACGATCGCGTCCAACACCGGCGCCGCCCCGAGAGAGTACGACGACCCGACCCGCGCGAGGCTCGTCGCCCTCGGCTACCGCGCGCTCGCGCACACCGCGGCGAGACGCGGCGCGCTCGCCCTGTTGTATCGATTCGATTCCAAGGCAGACACCGCGGCGATCCACGCGTGCGCGCGCCAGATGTTCACCGAGCCGGGCCGCTCGCTGAGCAAAGACTTCGACCTCGCCGCCGCCGTCCTCACCACCAGCAACGACGCCACCCGCTTCGCGCTCTACGCCGACGGCGTCACCGCGCCCGAGTGCCCCAAGCTCCGGCGCGACGCGATCGCTCGCTACCTCGAACGCTGCGCGGATCGAACGGTGGCCGCGCGCTTGACCGCCGCGAGCGAGGCGCTCAAGAGCAAAGACCCGCGCAGGCTCGAGTTCGAAGCGATCGCAGCGCGCATCCACAGCAACGCCGAGGCCGCCGAGAAGAAGGCCGCGCTCGCCGAGACCACCCGAGCCAAAGAGCCCCCACCATGACGCGCACCACCGCCGCCGCGCTCGGCTCCATCGCGAGCCTCGCGCTCATTGGTTGCACCCGCCCCACCGAGTCCGCGCCCGTCGCTGAGCCCGCTCGCATCGTCGCGACCACCGACGCTGCGCGCGCGCTCACCGACAGCGCCGTCGCCCGCGCGCCTGCGAGACGATCGATCGCGCCCGTCGCCCTCGCGCTCAGCGCCGAGCGCTCGCTGCTCGTCATCGTGAAGGAGCAGACCGACGAGCCCGACGCAGAGATCACCCCCACCCTCGCGGGCCTCGGCGCCCTCTCGGCGAGCGCAGCCACCGCGAATCGCCCCGCCGATCGCGAAGTCTCGCTCACGCCCGAGCACCGCGTGCTCTCGTTCGACGGCACGTCGCTCGCCACGATCGCGCTGCCCGCGGCGACCGCCTCGCTGCTCGTGCTCGACACGCACGCGCTGCTCGCGCTTCCGTCGGACGAGAGCGCGCCCGTTCGAAGGCTCGCGCGATCGTCGCAGTGGAGCGAGGTCGAGCCTCCATTGCAACAGCTGCTTCGACGACGGGTCGGAGCAGGGGAGCTCGCGACGCCGGTGGGCTCACGGTGGATCACGACGACGGGCCCCGAGCCGCTCGCCGTCTTCGCCGCGTGCGACGAGAGCCAGCACGAGTGGGGCGGCGCGCCCTGCGCGATTCACAGCGCCGATGCGTCCGCGCCCGTCGCGTTCGTCGGCGAACCGCGAGCGCTCACCGCGGCGCGCGCCGCCAACGGCGTCGTGGCCCTGTTGCGCGCGCACTGCCCTGCGGCCACCGAGGTGCTTCGCTGCCCGCTCGAAGGCGTCACGTTGAACGCCGGGACGCCGTCGATCGCTCGGCTCGGTTGGCAATCGATGCAGAGCCAAGAAGGCAACTCGAGCGGCGGGTGGCGCATGGTCGCCCCGTGGCAAGACACGGTCGTTGTCGCATGGACCTCGCGCGATCGAGAGCAAGACGCCCGATGGTCGCTGCGGCTCGCGAGGCTCGACCCGCGCGCGCGTCGGTTCGCAGCGCTGCCGCCCATTCCATGCGAAGGATCGTGCCGCGCGCTCGCGTTCGGCGGATCGCCGCTCACCGTCGTGTGGAGCGATGAAGAGACCCCCAACGCCCTCACGGTGAGCACGCTCGCGGCGAACAACCGCTGGAGCGCGTCGAGCGTCGCACCGTTCGAAGGGCGCGCGGTGGACGCGCTCGTTCAACAAGAGGGGACGGCGACGACGATCACCGTGCTCGTCGCGACGCGGCCAAACGGAGCCTCGCTCGTCCGACGCGCCGGGTCCGGCGAGTGGCAGACGATCGCGATCCCCAGCGCGTAACCGTCACGCGTGCGGAGCGGTCTCGACCATCGACGGCCGCTTCGCAAACTCGTCGTACCAGTGAAAGAGCTTGCGGCGGTTCGCGCGGATGTCTCCGAACACGTCGCGAAACTCCAGCCAGCCCAAGGTCACGCCCGCGCAAATCTGCGCGAGATCCACGCTCTTGCCGAAGCGCGCGACCTCGCTCTCGAGCGCGTCGAGCCCCTGCAGCGCCTTCTCTCGCTGCCCCTCGAGCCACGGGTCCCACCAGAGGTTGCTCGGGCGGTGCGCCTTCTCGTAGAAGTGCAGGATCCCCGCGTCGAGGACGCCGTCACACAGCGCTTGCAGTCGAAGCACGCGCCAGCGCTCGGCGCCGATCGCGGGCACGAGCGCGCGCTCGGGGGCGAGCGTCGCGAGGTACTCGCAGATCACCGGCGAGTCGTAGAGCGTGCTGCCGTCTTCGAGCACGAGCGCGGGGATCTTGTTGAGCGGATTGGCCTTCGAGAGCGTCGGATCCGCCTTCGTCGGAGAAGGTCGGAGCAGCTCGGTCTCGATGCGATCCACGAGCCCGAGCTCGCGCGCGCACACGAGCACCTTGCGAACAAACGGCGACGTCGGCGTGTAGTAGATCTTCACGCGCGCATCATCGTGAACTCGCGCGCCGTTGTCACCTCGCGCTCGACGCTCGGCTCAGCAGAACAAGATCGGCGTGCACTGCGGGCTGCCGAGCCCGAGCGGCGCGCAGCAGTCTTCGAGGATCGGAGTGCAGCTTCGTCCGCACGCTCCGCAGTTGCGCGTGTCCGTTCGAAGGTTGACGCACGCGCGGTTGCAGCAGGTCATCCCTGCGCCGCACGGCGGGTCGCACGCGTTGGGATCGACGCACCGACCGCTGCGGCACTCGGTGCCGGCGGGGCACGTGGCGCCCGTCGTTCCGCAGACGCACGAGCGGCCGACGCACATTTCACCGGCGGGGCATCCGCTCGGGCAGCCCGAGCCGCACACGCCCATGTTGCACACTTGCCCTGCAGGACACGCGCTCCCGCCCGCGCCGCACGCGCAAATACCCGGCGCCACGCAGCGCTCTCCCTGCGCGACGTCGCACGCGGGCGAGCACATCGGCATCGACGTGCACGTCCCCGCGCTGCAGAACTGCCCCGCGGGGCAGACGTTTCCGCAGCGTCCGCAGTTCGTCGTGTTGCTCTGCACGTCCACGCACGCGTCGCCGCAGCACTCTTGGTTGGCCGCGCACGTCCCGCTCATCCCGCACAGGCACAGCCCCGAGATGCAGCGATGCCCCGCACGGCACGCAGGCATGCACAGCGAGCCGCTGTCCACGGGGACGCCTGTGTCCGTCACGACGCCGGTGTCCCGCACGACATCCACCACGGTCACGTCTTGCGGAGGCGCCGCGCGGTCGGTCGCGACGTCTTGCATCGGCACGCCCGTGTCCGGTCGAACGCCCGAATCCGTGGCGACGCCGCTGTCCATCACCGAGGCTTCGCGGCCGCCATCGCGGCGCACCGGAGTCTCGTCCACCATCGCACACGCGGCGCTCGACGCGACGAACAACAGCCAAGCATAGGACCAACGATGCATGCGTTGAGTGTAGCGCGAGAGCGCGATTCGCTGTGAAGTTCGGTTGTGAAGCAATCGCCGCTCGCCCCAGGGTCGCCGAGGTTCGCGCTCGCCGACCTCGCGCAAGACATCGCCGGTGACCTCCCGCGCGACCTCGTCCTCCGCTGGAACGACTCGGACCGAGACCCCGCCTATCACGACGAGCTGCTCGCCCCGTTTCTCGTCGAGGGAACCATCGTCTCCACGGATTCCGCCGGCCTCTCGTCGCTCACGCAACGGCTCCCGCTCGCCGCCGTGCTCAAAGCCGTCTCCGAGCCCAAAGAGATCCTCTACGCCCTCGCGAAGCCCATCGGCGGCGAGGCCATCGGAACCTGGATCGCTGACAATTCACAGCTGTTTTTCCCCGCGAGCGTGAAGCCATCGACGGTGATGGACCAGCTCTTCGAAGCCCAGCGACGCATCAGCTCGCGAACTGTACAAGTGGGCATCGGCGTTCATGTCGGCGCTTGCTACAAGCTCGCCGGCGGTTTGTACGGCGAACAAGCGGACCTCATCGAGCACGTCGCCGAAGAGGTCACGCGCGGGGGAGAAATACTGATCACCGAATCAACGTTCCAGGCGCTCGAGGTCCGCCACCAGCGGCTCGCGGTCCCGTGCGAGCCCGATCGATCGCCGATCCCGCTGCGCTCGATCACGCGGTTCAGCTCGCGAGGCCCGCACGTCGACGGCAAAGACCATCGCTATCCAGCGCCATTTTCGCAGGAGTTTCTGCACACCCTGCGCATGCACACCAGCAACGAGCTCAAGCGAATGCCGTTCGCCGACCTCCGTCGCACGAGCACCGTTGTGTTCGTCAAGGCCACGCCGCCCCCGCGCGCAAAGCTCCTCGACGCCTTCACCGAGCTCGCCATCGTCGACGCCGTCGTGCGGCGCGACGCCGAACGCAAAGGAGCGACGCTCATCAAATCCAACGGCGCCATCGCCATCATCCTGCTCGACTCGCACTCCGCCGCGGTCGAGTTCGCCCTCGAGCTCGATGAGGCGCTCTCGGCCAACGCCCCCGACGCGCGCATCGCCCTCGCCCACGGAGAGGTCTTCGTCTTCGAGCTCGACCGCGCGCAGAGCGAAGGTCACATCGCCAGAGAAATCGCAGGAGATCCAGTGAACATCGCGTCGAAGCTCGCCGAGGACTCGGGCCTGGGCGGCGTGCTCGTTGACCGATCGGTTCACCTCCCCCAGCTCTCGTCGTCGCTCGAAACCGAGCCGTACTCGCACCGAGTCGGGTCGCTCTTGCTCGAGGGCTCGCGCATCGCGCGAAGGTGAGCGCCCCGCTCGCCCCCCTCTTCCTCGCGCGCGACATCGGCGACACTCCTCCCTCTCACTCACCAGGAGTCCCGATGTCCAACTGGCTCGTTCCGTGCCCCTCGTGCGCTCGCCACGTCAACGCCAACACGCAGTGCCCCTTCTGCGGGACGCACGTCGCAGCGTCCGATCCGCCCACGACGATCAACGCACGCTTGCACCGCGCCGCGATGATCGGCCTCGGCGCTGCGGTCGCCCTCTCCGCCGCGTGCGCGCCCAACGTCGCCCCAGCGTACGGCTTGCCCGCGGACACCGGAATGCAAACAGACGCCTCGCAGGACACCGGCGGCCCCGCCCCCGCGTACGGCGCGCCCGCCGCCGACGCTGGAAGCGATTGATCACACCCACGAATTCATCGTTCGGCGAGAGCAGGCTTTCCGTCAGACGACCGGGTTGGGTACTCTTGGTAGCTTAACGGAAGCGCAGAGTGCCCACTCCTCCCCGCGGATCGAACAGCCCCAAGCACAGCCCGATCGAACAGCGGCCCGGTGAGCTCACCCCTCGCCGCCGCGAAATTCTCGAGCTCGTCTCCAAGGGCCTCACCAACGAAGAGATCGCGAACATCCTCGCGCTCTCTCCGGGGACCGTTCGCATTCAGCTCTCCAACATCCTCTCGGACCTCCAAGTGGCCAACCGCACCGAGGCCACCGCGGTGTTTCTCGCGTGGAAGTCCCGCGCCGAGGCCGTCGCCGAAGTGCTCGATCGCCCCGCGATCACTGTCCTGCCCTTCGCCTCGCTCTCGGACGCGCCCGACGCGCAGCGCTCGGCCATCGCGCTCACCGAAGACATCACCGCGCTGTTCGCGCGATGGTGCTGGTTTCCCGTCGTGCGCTCGGGCCCGTCGCACCCGAGCACCGTCGATTCGTCACACAAATTCCCGGCCAAACCGCCGGCGCGCTTCGCCGTCACGGGCTCGCTCCGCACGTCCGAAGCGCAGTGGCGCGTCACCGTTCGCCTCGACGACACCGCGGACGATCGCGTGCTGTGGACCGAGCGCTACGACCTCGCGCCCAACGACCTGTTTCGCGTGCAAGACGAGCTGTGCCAGCAAATCGTCTCCACCGCCTACGAGGTGCTCATCCGCGGAATCACCGCGCGCGTCGCCCCCGCGCGCTTTCCCGAGAGCATCGACGCCTGGTCGCTCGCGCACGAAGCGATGCTCCACCACGGCTCGCGCGACATCACCCTCAACAGCCGCGCGCGCTCTCTCTTTCAACGCGCGCTCGGCCAAGACGCCAAGCTCGTCCTCGCGCACTACGGCCTCGGTTTGTGCCACTACGACGCGGTCCTCAATCAACTGCCCGACGGCAACCGCGACGCGCTGCTCGCGTCCGCACAGCGCTGCATCGACCTCGCCCCGCACAGCGCCGAGGGCTACTACCTCCTCGGTCGCCACCATCAAGTGCGCGGAAGGCACAGCGACGCGATCGCTCCGCTCGAGATGGCCATCGCGCGCAACCCGAGCTTCTCTCCCGCGCACGCCCTGCTCTCGCAGGTGCTCGTCCTCTCGGGCCGCGCCGACGAAGGGCTCGAACGCATGAAGCACGCGCTCAAGCTCGCCCCGCGCGCGTTCGTCGCTGGCCTCGCGACGCTGTACTTCCTGCGCGAAGAGTACGAGCGCGCCCTCGAACACTGCGAGACCGTCCTCGCCGCGCACCCGACGTACCCCTTCGGCTTCGCGCTCGCCGCTACCTCGGCGTACTGGCTCGGACGCAACGACCTCGCCGAGCGCTACCTGCGATCGCTGCGCGCGCTGCAGCCCGACTACTCGCCGAAGAAGTTTCTTCTCACGTTCGGCCCGGATTTCTCGGGCGTCGATCGCTTCGCGCGCGGCCTCGAAGCGCTCGGCGTCGCCCGCTGAGCGCACGGTCGAAAAGAAAATCGTACGAGCTCGAGACGGATCGACGACGGTCGGCCACTACCGCCGTCGATGCACCGTTCGATCGTCCCAGCCCTCGCGCTCGCGACCACACTCGCCACCCCGTCGCTGTTCGCGCAAACCGCGCCAGAACCCGCGCCTCCGTCCTGGTCCGTCCAGTGGAACGCCCCGCGCGCCTGCCCCTCCCACCGCCAGCTCCTCGCACGCATCCGCGCGCAGGTCGGCGAGAACGCGGTCCGTCCCACGAGCGTGGACGTCACCGTCTCCGAGCGCGCAGACGAGTGGATCGCGACCGTGCGAATCGGCGCCGACTCGAGCGCGCGCGAGGTGCGCGCGGACTCGTGCGATCGCGTCGCCTCCGCCGCTGCGGTCGTGATCGGAGTGGCGCTCGCCCCAGAGCCCTCGCCCGCGCAGACACAACCCTCGGTCGCGCCCATCCCCACGACGGCCGCGCAGCCTCCGAGGGCGACGCACGAGCCCTTCTCGATTACGAGACGATTTCCTACGCCCGCGCGCATCGCGCTCTTCGAAGAAGCCGTGAGCGAGAACGACGCGCAGTGGAGCTCGCTCCGCGCCGCGATCAACGGCGCCAACTTCATCACCGTCGGCGCGACGGCGCTCGCCACGGGCGCGCTCTTCGCGACGCCCAACATCCTCAACGAGACGCCGCGCCTCGCGCTCGCAATCGGCGCCGGCGCGCTGACAGGGCTCACGCTCGGCCTCGCGCTCTGGTCCGCGCTGAGCCCCGCGCCTTCACCGTACGCCTCGTTCGCCGCTACGCTGCACTCGTCACTCGAAGCCGGCGACGCTCCAGAGGTCGCGCTCGATCGCGGAGAGCAAGCGTGGCGCAGAGCAGCGACCGCCGCGCACGACGCTCGAATGCGCGCGAGCGCGATCGCGATCATCGGAGGATCGCTCGTCGCAGCCGGAGGCGTCGCGACGCTCGTCTACGACACGTTGCAGAGCGCACCCAACGCGCCGCCCGTTCCCACGTCCACCCTCCTCGCGATCGCTGGCGGCGCCGTGCTCATCTCCATCGGAACGACCTCGCACTTCATGCAGTCTCCGATGGAGACCTCCTTCGAGCGCTACCAACGTCGCAGCCGGCTCTCGGTCTGGCCGTTGATCATCCCCCTCGCGCAAGGACCGGGCGTTGGAATCGCTGGCACTCTCTGACGCTCTTCGTTCACCCTCCCTGCCAGCGATGCTCCGCTCGCTCTGGAATCGCGTCACGTCCAAGCCCGCCGCGACCGCGGCCGCGCCGACGTTCACGCAGATCTACGAAGAGAACGTCGACGCGATTTGGCGCGCCCTTCGTCGCCTCGGCGTTCACGAATCGCAGCTCGAAGACGCAGTGCAAGACGTATTTCTCGTGCTCCATCGCCGCGCAGGCGAGTTCGAACACCGCTCGTCGCTGCGCACCTGGCTCTTCGGAATCGCCCACCGCGTCGCCTCGGACTACCGCCGCGCCGCCCGCCGAAAGGGCACCAGCGTCGAGCTCGACGAGCACATCGACGACGCCGCGGGCCCCGACGAGCACGTCGCCCGCGCTCAGGCCCAGCGCCTCGTCCTGGCCGCACTCGACCAACTCGATGAAGACAAGCGCCTCGTCTTCTACCTGGCCGAGCTCGAACAGCAGCCCGTCGTCGAAATCGCCGACGCCCTCGCCATCAATCGCAACACCGCCTACACGCGGCTCAGGCTCGCTCGCGCCGAGTTCGAAGCAGCCATCACCGCGCTGCGCGGAGGTGCGCCGTGACGGACTTGTCTCCCGAGACGCGCTCTGCGATCGACGCCGCGCGCGAACAACAAGGCCCCAGCGACGAGGCGCGCCAGCGCATGCGCAGCAAGCTCGCCGCCACGATGGGCGTCGCCTTCGCCCTGCCGCTCGGCGCAGGACTCGCTCGCACCGCGCTCGCCAAGCTCGCAGCCACGTCGATCACCACGAAGCTCATCGTCGCCACGGTCGTCGTCGCCTCGTCCGCGATCGCCGTTCGCCAGGTGCAACATCGCCCGTCCGCACCTGCGCCCGTTGCAACACCGCTCCGCACCGAGCGCGCGCATCGCGCGAGCGCCGCGCCTCCTTCCGCCCCGCTTTCCGCGGTCACGATCACGCAAGACCCCGTCACGACCGACGACGCGCGAGCGACCGTCGTGAGTGACGCAGCCGTCCCTTCGGCCGTCGAACGGCCTCGTCCCCGCCCGTCGATGGTCGAGCGCGAGGCCTCCCTCATCGCCCGCGCGGATCGCGCCCTGCGCGACGGACAGCCCGCTTCAGCGCTGGTCCTCGTCGACGAGCACCGCGCGCAGTTCTCGCGAGGCCAGCTCTCGCGCGAGCGCGACGCGCTCGAGGTGCTCGCGCTCTGCGCGATCGGCCGCCCCTCGCGCGCGCAACAAGCGATGATCCGCATCGAGACGCACGCCCTCTCGCCGTCGCTTCAACAGCGGCTCGCGAGCTCGTGCGCCGCCAGCAACAGCGCGTCCCCGAACCCTTGACTCGCACGACGTCCCGCCGCGCCTGCGCTTCGGGGATCGGCTTTGGCTCGGCAGCGCAGAACTCGAGCGAGACGTCGGAGGGACCAGCCGCGCTCGTCACTCGCTCTCGAGCAGCGGATCCTCGCCGCGAAACACCACGCCTTCGCGGTTGCGCACGCGCACGAGGGGCTCCATCGCGAGCTCGATGATGTCCGTCCGCTCGACCTCGAGCGCGGGGTCGCTGCGCGCCGCGTGCTTCGCCGGCAACGACTCGATCTCGTCGACCGAGAACCGGCGCCGGCTCACCCTCCGCTGCAGATACGTCCCGCGCTTGAAGAACGCAGGGTACTCGTCCCACTCGACGCCCACTTCGCGGAGCATCGCGAGCATCTCTCGCTGACTCTTCTCGTGCAGCGCGCTGTGCGAAAACCGACTGCGCGCCGCCATCTCGACGCTGTTGCGGATCGCGTCCTGCTCGCGCCACACCAGCACGTTCACCGCTTCGCTCAGCGACGGGACGCCCCACACCCTCGCGTCGAACGTCGGCAGACTCTCGAGCGAACGCCGCTCGAACTTCTCGGGAATCGCCTCGGGCAACAGGTGATTGAACGCCGCCGTCGCCTGCGCCGCGAGCTGCGAGCACATCTTCTGCACGCGCGCCCCGAACCACAGCTGCGCCTTCGGATCGCTCAGCCACCACACGAGCGAGATCTCGTCGGACTGCGTGTACGCGATGGACGCGCCGCTCTCTCGCACGAGGTGCCGCGCGGTCTCGATCATCAAGCGCGAGAGCCGCGCGTCGAACGGCTTGGCCAACGAGCGCGTAAACGAGCTGAAGCTGCGCCCGTCCACCCGCGCCACCACGGGCGACGAGCCATCGAGCCTGCGCCCAGCCTCGACCCCCTCGTACGACTTCATCCGATCTTCGAGCGACTCCATCGAAAGCCCTTTCGTTGCCTGTGGACCGGCCGCGCAAACGACGGAGCACGATCAGGCATCGCCGTATCGCCTCACGAATCGCTCGCCTCGAGCGCCTCCACCGACGTGTACGGCGGCTGCGGAACCTCCACAGGGATCGACTCGCCGAGCGGAGGCATCGCCGCGCGACAGCTGCCGATCGCCGCTCGATCGCTTGTCGCCGCATCACGAACCGAGATCGTGACCGTCGGCGCGGCGAGCACGAGCTGTAAACACTGCAGCGCCTCGACGCAACGCGACTGCGCCCAATGCGCGCGCGCGAGCCGATAGTTCGTGTACGCCGCAAGCTCGGTCCCCGGCGACATCGAGCGCACCCGCTCGTAGAACTGCCGCGCCGAATCCCAGTCCTGCTGCTGCGTGAAGAAGTCGCCGAACGACAGGTACGCGAACGGCACGAACGGACTCGCAGGAAACCGCTGAATCAGCAGCAAATACCGCCGCCGCGCCCGGTCCATCCGATGCGAGTCCGCCTCGATCTGCGCCGCGCGAAACAGCGCCTCGGCGATCGCGTCGTCCGCAGGGTGCTCGCCGACCAGCGCGTCGTACGCCCGCAGCGCCTCGCGCGCCGCGTGCTCGCGCACCGGCGTGTCCGTCGGATCCGCACGGTGAAACCTCGCGTCCCACCGCATCCCCGCGAGCAAGATCCTCCGCGGACGAGCGCCGTCCGTCGCCGACAACGCGAGCGCTCGATCCACCTCCATCGTGTCCATCGGCTGCGATCGCTCAGCCTCGACCACGGTCGCCGCCCCGCCGTCCGCCACGCCCGCGCCGCCCGCGCTCTGCGCGAACGGCACCGGTTCGCTCTCGCGAGCTCGATCCATGCACGCAGATGCACACATCGCCAACGTGACCCACCACCGCGCCGCCGATCGCATCTTCATTTCTCTCGCACTCCTCGCTGCACGACCGCCGACAACGCGCGCGCGCAGAAGTTCGCGCGAGATTTTACGCGCCCACAAACCCGCGCAGCCAACGGCGCACGGACTCTTCGTCGAACCGCGTCGGCGCCACCTCGGTCTCGCTGAACTCCGCAGGACACTCGGCCCACGGCGCGTTGAAGCGCCGCGTCCCCACCGCGCGCGCCGTGCGCCGCTCGAACACCGAGAGCACCGCGTCCACTCGCCGCAGCGTCATCGTCCGTCGCTCGCGCGGCGCGATCGTGTACCGGCACACCTTCGTCTGTCCCTGCTCGCGAAAGTACGCGAGCAGGTCGATGTCCCGAAGCTGCTGCGGGTCTCCGAACGCCTCGCCGTGCTGCGCCACGATCGTCCTGCGCCCCGCCCCCGTCGCGACCTCGCCCGCAAGCAGCGCCGGCTGCCCCGCGCGCCACTGCCGAAACAACTCTTGCCTCGCCGCGCTCGCCGGCATCTCGAGCCGCGTCGTGAGCGTCGGCGCCCCGCGGATGCTCAGCCTCAACTCAACCGGCACAACCCCGTCTCGCGCGAACAACTGTGCCGTGGGCACGCTCGCAAACAGCGCGTCCCACCGCAGCGCCACGCGCGTCTCGCCGTCGTTCGCCACGTCGTGCTGCTCGCCCCCGAGCCACACCGTCGTGCGCGCTGGCACCGTCAACACCAGCCCCGCACGCCCGTCGAACGTCCCTGCGCATCGCACCCCACGACACACGATCGTGCTCGCGCCCGTCGTCGCGTCGCGCGTCACTTCGATGCTCACCGGACGCGTGTACGTCGCCACCACCTCGCTCGTCCCGTGCTCGGCCGCCAGCGTGAAGCGCATCCGTTGCACCTCGCCAAACGGCGCGCTCGAGACGTCGCACGACCAACGCTCGTGACGCTCGCCCTGCGCCGACCCAGCGTTCGCCGCTGAATTCGCTCGCTCGCAGCGCACGTTCGGCTCGACCGCGCCGCGCACCGACGTGCCCGGCGAGAGCGCAAACTCGACCTGCAGCGAGTCGCCGCGCAGCTCGCTCGTGAGCACCTGCCCCTGCGCCACGCTCGCGCGCGCGAGCTCTTGCCGCGCCGCGCTTCGACGACTCCAGCCCACGGCCGCGAGCCCTCCCACCACCACCACGCCGATCGCGACCATCGAGCCCACGACGAGCTTCGTCCGCGATCGGCCTTCTTCTGCACGCGCCGCGCGCTTGGCCTCGAGGTGCTCGCTCGTCGTCGCGCCCGCGCCCGACACAAACCGCGCGCCCTGCAGCGCGCCGCCTTGCGCGCTCGCCGCGCCCGGAGGCCCCGATCCCATCGGCGCCGGAGCCACCGACGGCGGCCTCGTCACTTCGACCGGAATCCCCAGCGCAGCATCTTCGGCCGCTTCGTCTTCAGCCGCTGCGACGGGCACGCCCTGCTGCGCTGCGACCCCTTGTTGCACCGTCACCGACGCAGCCGGCGCAGCGGGCGCGCCGCCGAAGCCCGAGCTCGGAGGCATGCTGTTCGTCGGGCCCCAGGTGCTTCCTCCCGAACCCGACCCCACGCTCCACGGCGTCGCGGGCGCGCCCCAGCTGGACCTCGGAGCGTTGGGATCACTCCCCACGGGCTGCGTCGCGATCGCCGCGATCGCAGGGTGCTCTCGAACGTTGACCCACTGCGTCTCGCCCGACGCACAACAGAGCGCCCGATCGTCGATTTCTCCGCGCTGCAACATCGCGAGAATCGTCGCCGCGTCGAACGGCCCTCGCTGTTGCCCCTGCGCATCGTGGACGTACAGCATCATCGCGGCGAGTGTAACCGCAGGGCCTCGCAGGCGAGCCTACGAATTCGAACCCTCCCTCACCACTGCGCAGCCACCAACACCGCTTCGTCCTTGGTGAGCTCGTCGAACACGAAGCCCGTGGACCAGATCGCGAGCAGCGGCTCGTACGGATTGGCGAGCGTCTTGAAATCCCGCAGCCGCGCAGGATGGAGCCCGTCCGGCCGCGCGACGCTCGCCAGCGCAAGCTCGTCCCACAGCTTCGCGAGCGAGCTCTCGGCGGCGGCGAGCGACCACCACGCGGGCTTGGGCGGCGGGTCCGTCGGCCCGTACCCGAGCGGGAGCTTGAACGGCATTTCGCTCAACACACTCGCGATCGTCGCGCGCAACGACTCGGACCAGTAGCTCTGCCGCTCGGTCCGCCATCGAGACGCATCCACGATCCGCCAGCAAATTCGCTGCACTTTCTGCACTCCCCACGGCTCGAGACGCTCGAGCACCTCGCGCACGAGCGCCTCGGTCGCGATCAGCCCGTCGCAGTCTGCCGCGATCGCGACGCACGCGCGGAGGGTCAACGGCCCCGCGCCCTCGGGGTCCGCGCCGCGCGTGGTCTTCTCGGGCTTCGAGGTCGACCGCCAGCGGTTCACGTACGCCGGCAGCGCCGCCCGCGCGATCCCCTGCTCGATCTGCCCGCGAAAGCTCCTCGCCTCCGCCGACAGCCACTCGACCGGAACGAATCCCCTCGCCGACACCGCCTCCCACGCCTCCTCCACGCTCATCGCCACCGCGACGCTCGCCGTGCCCTGCTGCACCGAGCACCCTCTCGTGCCCTCCATCGCCGGCGCTCCGCCCACGCGCCACCGCAGCTCGACCTTCTCGTCCTCCCACCGCGCAGCGAAGCCCGGCGCCCGCAACACCTCGCCCATCGCCGCCTCGCTCACGTCGAACAGCGCCGCCAGCACCGGGACCAGCTTCGCCCGATCCGGCCTGAGCGCGCAGTCCGCCATCGCCGCGCGATCGTGCATCGCGTGTCGACACCCGTCCCTTCGCAGCGCGCTCAACGCTGAGCGCGTGAGCACCGCGCGCACCTGCGCGTCCCGCGTCGCGTCTCCCCCCGCGTACCCAACGACGCTCGCGAGCTCGATCGACGCCTTCGCGCGCCCTCCACACGACGAGCACTCGGCCGTCGCCTCGACGCGCGATCCCTCCACACGCAACGCAACCTCCACGCGCTCGGTCCGCAGGGCGGACTGCACTTCGCTCACTTTTGCCATCGCTCATCCGAGCCCTACCGCGAAGCGCGCTCGAGCGAAACTATCCCGGCCCCGCCCCCTTCGCTCGACTCCATCGCGCGATGTACTCGCGCACCGATCGCACGTCCGTCGCCCGCGCGCGAAGCCCGATCACCCGATCCGGTCGCACCCACACGAGCAGCGGTTCGCGCGCCCCGTACGCCTCGTGAACGCGTCGATCGCCATCGCACAACTCCCACGGCTCGTTGCGACGCTCGCGCCCCGCGCGCACGCGCACGACCCGCGCAGCATCGCCCACCGCTTCTCTCGCGCGCTCGAACGACGCTCGCGCGCTCACCTCGTCCGCGTCGCCGTCGAACACCAACACGATCGACTCGGTCCCGCGAAACACCTCGCGCAGCTCCGCGACGCTCGCGCACTGCGGCGCCCGTTGCCCCGGATTCGCCCCGTCGCAACGCAACGATCGCTCGCGCACCGCCGCGATCATCGGGCCCTCCGCGTACCGCACGCGCAGCATCCCCACCGCCGCCCCCATGCGATCTCGCACAGCGTTGCGCCCGAGCGCGAACCTCGCGACGCGATTGCGCACGGCGATCGCCCCGCGGCCCTGCACCGTGAGCGCCCGCGTCGCCAGCTTCACCGAGCGCACCATCTCCTCGGCCGCCGAGCGACGCTCGCGCTCGTAGCTCTCCAAGAGCGCATCGCCCGCGCGCCCTCGGTGAACGAGCGCGATCTTCCAGAGCAGGTTGTACGCGTCTTGAATTCCTGTGTTGAGCCCCTGACCGCCCACGGGCGAGTGCAAGTGCGCCGCGTCCCCCGCGAGAAACACGCGCCCTACGCGATAGCGCCGCGCGAGCGCGTGCCGCGCGACGAAGCGCGACGTCCACCCCACGCTCTTCACGCGCACCGCGATCGGGCTTCGCTCGTCCATCAGCGCCTGCAACGTCTCGCCGTCGATCGCCGGCTCGTCTCCCGGCTTCAAATCCGGTCGGTGCGCGATCACCCGAATCCTCCCCGGCTTCTCCAGCGGAACGAGCAAGAGCACCCCCTGCTCGGACAGCACGTTGTAGCCCTCCGCGTCGTTCAACGCGCTCTCGACCTCGACGTCCGCGAGGACGAACACCGACTCGCTCGACGTCCCGTCCATCTCGACGCCCACGCATCGACGCACGTCGCTGCGCGCTCCGTCGCAGCCGATCAGCCACGACGCGCTCGCCTCTTCGCGCTCTCCATCGCGCTCGATCACCGCACGCACGACGCCGTTCTGCTCGCGCACCTCCGAGACGCTCGCCCCTCGCTCGACGCGCACGCCCGAGCGCTCCAAATGCTCTTCGAGGCACCGCTCGGTCGAGCTCTGCTCGATCGTCCACCAGCGCGGAAACGCCACGTCCCCCCACGCGAGCTCGCTGAACCGCACGCGCGCCACGGGCCCGTCCTTCGCGATGATATTCAGCACACGAAAATCCCTGCCCGCTTCGAGCATGGGCGCGATGCACCCGAGGTGATCGAAGACCTCCATCGAGCGCGAGTGCAGGACCAGCGCCTTGGACCACGGGCTGCGCTCTCTCGCGCGATCCACGATCCGAACGCTCAACCCCTGCTGCCTCGCCGCGATCGCCGCCGTGAGCCCCGTCGGACCCGCGCCCACGATCAGCACGTCCACGAGTTCGCCGCTCATCGTCAGCGCGCTCCCTTCAAGTGCTGCACGAGCACGATCAACGACGGCCCCTCGTCGCTCGACGCCGTCACCGAGTGCACCACGTTCGCCGCGAGCACCACGAACTGCCCCGGCCCGAGCACGTGATCGCTGCCGTTCGCTCGCAAGACGCCCCGCCCTTGCGACGCTTGAATCACCACCGGCGATCGCGCCGAATGATCGGGAAGCACCGCTCCGCGACGAAAGCGAATGGACACGACCTTCACCGCCGGAGTGTCCAAGAGCACCGTCGGCTTCACGTCCGGCCCGCCCTCGTCTACGGGTGCAACTCGCACTTCGTACACAGGATTCATCGTCGCTCCCGCTCTCGCGGCCGGCCCCTGACAACCCACGCTCGCGGCGAACACCGCCGTCGCCATCGCCAACGCAACCAAGGTCCCGCTCTTCATCGTGAGCCGAAGCGTAGGGTCCCGATCGCTCCCGCGGACAATGCTCTGTGCGCATGATGGCCATTCACCCAGCGCATAGCGCACACTCGCGAGCGATGGCCCGACGCACGGCTCCCGTCGAACGCAGCGCTCCGGCGTTCGACCTCAACTTGCTCGAAGTCCTGCTCGCGCTGCTCGAAGAGCGCCATGTCACCCGCGCAGCGCAGCGGCTCGCGATGAGCCAACCCGCGGTCAGCCGCGCCCTCGCCCGCCTGCGCTCGCTCTTCGACGACCCGCTCTTGCTCCGCAACGGAACCTCGTTTTCGCTCACCGAACGCGCCACGGACCTGTTGCCCCGCGTCCGCGCGACGGTGCTCTCTGCGCGATCGCTCACGCAGCCCGAGCGCTTCGACCCCGCCACCGCCGAGGGCACCGTTCGCATCGCCGCGCCCGACGTCGTCTCGCTCCTCATCCTGCCCGCGTTGCTCCCGATGCTCGCGTCCGCCGCGCCCGGCCTCTCGCTCGAAATCGTCCCGCGCACGCCCAACTGGAACGCGCTGCTCGAACAAGGTCACGTCGATTTGAGCCTGGGATTTCCCAAAGGAACCGAGCCCGACCTCCACGCCCGCACCCTCCTCGAGCTCGACTGGGCCGTCGTGCTCCGCAGCGATCACCCCGCGATCACCCGCCGCTGGACGCCCGCCCTGTACGCCTCGCTCCCGCACGCCCTCGTCACGCAGCTCGGCGCGCCCGCCAACGCGATCGACACGCAGCTCGCCGCGCTCTCGCTCTCGCGCCGCCCCGCCGTGCGCGTCGCCCACGCCCTGCTCGCGCCGATGCTCACCACGCGCTCGAACCTCGTCGCCACCACCGCGCTCTGGCTCGCCCGCGACCTCGCCGAGCACCACCCGCTCACCGTGCGCCCGCTCCCGTTCACGCTCTCCCCCATTCGCGTGCAACTGCTCTGGCACGAACGCGCGCACCGCGACCGCCGCAACCGCTGGCTCCGATCGCTGCTCCAATCCGCAGCCGACTCGCTGCCACAACGCCAACTGCGTTGGTAGCGATGGAGCGAGAACGACGCATCCCTCCTCCGCCCCAGCCCCCGAAGGATCCGACAACCTCCTGCCGGCGGACAGAAGAGCAGACGCCGCTTTGCGAGATCGAGCGCGCCCCGCACGCGCAGCGGGTTCGCAGCCCCCACCCGCGCTTCCGCGATTGAGTAACAGGCATCGCCGAGCGGGCGTGGCAAGCGGCCCCCACCCGCGCTGCCGCGCGCCCCGCCCCCGCAGAGCGAGGGCGGCGGCTCTGCATTGCGAAAACAGCGACGAAATTGCGTTCGTTAATCGCATGGAGACCTTGCGCTGCAAGGTCTCTTCGGTGCTCGGAGTTGCTCGCAACACAACACCGCGCGACACGACCCAACGCAACGCGCACGCTCGGGGCAAACCGTGGTCGGCGGAGCCGCTTCGGTCAGTGAGCGGTCGCGATCGAGTCGATCGAAGCCCTTGCAGAGCAAGGGCACCCTGCGATCGACGCAATCAACTCTACCGCTGTTTTCGCAATGCAGAGCCGCCGCCCTCGCTCTGCGGGGGCGGGGCGCGCGGCAGCGCGGGTGGGGGCTTCGTTGCCACGCTCGCTCGGCGATGCCTGTTACTCAATCGCGGCAGCGCGGGTGGCGACTTCGTTGCCGCTCGCGCTCGGCCCCGTCCCCGCCACCGACCGCGCCACGCTCGTTCCGCTTCCGTGACCGCGCCCCCCTTACGCCGCCCGCTGCCGCTTCACCCGCGCCGCCGGCGCATCGGGCGTCACGATCGTGTACCGCTGCTCGCGCGCCCACGAGACCGCCGCGAGCAACACACCTCCCGCATCCGGTCCCACGCACGCGTAGAGCACCGCGCTCGATCGCTCGCTCACGACCGCCGCCACCGACTCGTTGCCCCGCTGCTTCTGCACCAATTTCACGCGCATCGCACTGCACTCCTGTGAGCCCAAACGCACTCGTTCGCGCTCACTGCTGTGCTGCTATCTACGCACGGTTGGGCCAGAGCTCCAACACACTGAGGACATACTCTGTCACGAAGATGCGATGCGATTCAGCGCCACAATCGGCTCATCTTTCGCCGCGCTCATCGCAGACCGCTCCACGCTGCCCTCGATAAAAAACAGCTGATCGCCCATCGGATCCGGAACGACCTGCCGCACCCGCCACCGCCCCACTCCATCCGGCGACAGCACCGTCAGCTTCGGATCGCGCCCCGGCCTGTCCGTGCGAATCCGATCGTACTCGTCCCAGTAATCCTGCATCACGTTCGCGAGCTCTTCCACGGTCCAAGCCCCGTCTTCGCCCGCGCGCACGTACGTCAGCGCCTCTTCGTACTGCTTGAGCGCCAACGCTCCCAAGAACAAGTGCATCTCCGCGCGCACCCTCGCCGCCAACGCGCGCAGCGCCTCGTGCTCTTGCCGCTCGCGCTCGCGCTCGATCGCCCGCGGATCCTCGGCCAACGCGCGCTCGGCTTCCTTGCTCGACGGAGCGCTCTGCAAGCTCTCCCACTCGTCCACCAGGCTCGAGTCCACGCGCCGAATCACCGCCCTCAAGAACGCCGCGACGTCGATCACCGCGTCGTCCTTCGCCCCCTCCGGAACGGTCTGCACCAGCACCTTGTACACATCGCTCAAATACCGCAGCAAAACGCCCTCGCTTCGCTGCAGCCCGTACTCCCGCACGTACTCATCGAAGCTCGCGTACCGCTCGTACATCTCTCTGGCGACCGACTTCGGCCGCACGTTCTCTTCGCCCACCCACGGGTGGATCTTCTTCCACTCGTTGAAGGTCTCGTACACAAAGTCCCGCTGCGGCTTCGGGTACTCGAGCTTCTCGAGCTCAGCCACGCGCTCTTCGTACTCGACCCCCTGCGCCTTCAGCTCTTCGAGCTTCGCGCGCTTGATCGCATCGAGCTGCTTGTTGAGAACAACGTCGGGGTTCTCGCAAATGCTCTCGGCCAACGTGAGAACGTCCAACGGATAGCTCTCGCTCTCTTTCTCGAGCTTCGCCACCGTCTCGACCAGCCACAGCGCCAGCGGCTGGTTCATCGCAAACTCTTGCTGCAGCTGCATCGAGACGCGAACGCGCTGCCCCTTGCGCCCCTCGCTCCGCCACAGCTCGATGATCTTCGCGTCGAGCAGCGAACGAAACAGCGTCTTCGCGATCGCACGCTCGCTCTTCTTCTGCCGCGCTTCGAGCGCCGATGCACCAATGAGCTGAATGAGCTTCCCGTACCCGCCGCGACGCGTGTCGATCTGCCCTTCGATCAAGTGAATGAGCATCGCGTGCGTGACACGAAACTGCGACGCGAGCGGCTCGGGCTCCCTCGCGCGCATCCTCTCGTACGTGCCTCGGTCGTAGTGAACAAACCCCGTTTCGGGCGGCTTTCTCCGCACGATCTTGCGCAGCTTCGCGGGGTCGCCCGCGGCCTTCGCCTCGAGCTTGAGGTTCTCGATCACGTGCTCGGGCGCCTGCACGACGACGTACCCCACGTTGTCGAAGCCCTTGCGACCCGCGCGACCTGCGATCTGCCGAAAGTCCCTCACGCTCAACAGCCCCGTCTTGGCGCCGTCGAACTTGAATAGCTGTGTGAACAACACCGTGCGAATCGGAACGTTCACTCCCACTCCCAACGTGTCCGTCCCGCAAATCACCTTCAGAAGCCCCTTCTGCGCGAGCTTCTCCATCAACAGTCGGTACTTCGGAAGCAGCCCCGCGTGGTGCAGCCCGATCCCGTGACGAACGTACTTCTGCACGTCCTTTCCGTACGGAGAGTCGAAGCGCACAGCCTCCGTGGCCTCGTGAATCGCTCGCTTCTCGTCCTTCGTGCAGAAGTCCATGCTCATCAGCGACTGCGCCGCGTCCGCCGCCGCCCGCTGCGTGAAGTGAACGATGTACACCGGCGCTTTTCCGGTCTTCACCAGGTCCTCGATGACCTCGGTCTGCATCGTCTCGCTGTACGTCCACTCGAGCGGAACCGGCCGCTGCTCGCTCCGCACCAGCGCCGTCTCCCTCCCTGTGAGCTTGGTCAATCGCTCGACGAAGTACTCGGGGTTTCCGATGGTCGCCGTCATCAACACGAACGTCGCCTGAGGAAGCGTGAGCAGCGGAATCTCCCACGCCACCCCGCGCTCGCGATCCGCGTAGTAGTGAAACTCGTCGATCACGCAGAAGTCCACGGGAGCCCGCTTTCCCTCGCGCAGCGCCAGGTTCGCGAGCACCTCCGCCGTGCAGCAAATGATCGGAGCGTCCCGGTTGATCGAGGCGTCCCCCGTGATCATCCCGACGTTCTCCGCGCCAAACTCCTTGCAGAGCGCGAAGAACTTCTCGCTCGCCAGAGCTTTGATCGGGCTCGTGTAGAAGCTCCGCTTCCCCTCTGCCAACGCCTTGAAGTGCGTCGCCGTCGCGACCAGCGTCTTGCCCGACCCGGTCGGCGTATTGAGGATGATGTTCTTGCCCGACGCGAGCTCGAGGATGGCCTCTTCTTGCGCAGGATACGGCTTGATTCCCTGGTCGTTCACGTACGACAAGAACGCGTCGAGCACGTCGTCCGGACTCGCCCCACGCCTCGGCAAGTGCGCCAACAACGGCGGAACGTCCTTCTTCCCATCCCGTCCCTCACGCTCACGATCGCTCATCGAAGTAGCGCTCTTGGTGCACCACGCTGCTCGCTCTGTCGACTGCTAATCCACAGACAGCCGCTCTCCAGCACGCAACTGGGCTCGCTCGTCGCCTCACCGCGCACGCTCCAAAGCGCCCAGCCCGCCGCCTCACCAACATGGCCCTCGCCCCGCGGTGCGCGACCTCGTTGTCGCACTCGTGCACTCCGAGCGAGCACCTGGCAAACACGGCGTTCGCTCATCCCGCACGCAGATCGCACGACGGTCGCGTCATACAAACCGAGGCCCTCTGCGATCGCACCCCGTCTCTGCGCCGCCCCGTCGCCGCGAAATCTCGCTCAATTCACCGGCACTCATGCGCTGGCCAGCTCTCTGCAAACGAGCGTCGCACATGCGTTCGCCCCGATCTTTCTTTCTTCTCTCGCTCTCGCTCTTCGCCGCAGGCTGCGGTCAGAGCGTCGCGGGAGTCCTCATCGACCCTGCGCCACCCGCGCAGTTCGCGTCCCGTGACGAGAGCGCGTTCTGGTCGCTCACCGACGCGCGCAACATCGCGCTCGCATTCGTTCTTCTCTCTCCTCGAGCTGCCGAGAGCGACCTCTGCGCGTCCAGCTCCGTCGACGGCAACACCACCACGCTGCGCGGAACCTCCTGCGCCAACCGCCCCACCCGCTACTCGGGAACCCTTCAAATCACTGGAGATCCACTCGGATCCAGCGGCGCGGTCATCGACTACCGAGACTGGGCGCAGTCGAGCGAAGTCACCTGCGCGCGCACCAACGCACGGTTCGACAACACCTTCACGACGCGCGGAACCGTTCGCGTCACCGCCCGCGGCAACATCCGCGACTTCGACGTCGACCTCACCACGACCGGCTCGATGCTCGACAACCAACGCTGCGAGCTCGTGCCGGTCACCCTCGCCGTTCGCTATCGCGGAACCGTGGACTTCGGCGATGGCCCCGCACGACACAGCCGCGAAGCCCCCATGCGCGCCAACGGAACGGGCACGGTCTTCTTCACCCCGTACGGCCGCATCGAAACCACGACACACGAGCTCGTCTTCGCCCCCACGCAGTGCGCAACCGAACCCGCTTCGGGCTCCCTCGAAATGCGCTCAGCAAACCACCTCGGCCTCCTGACCTACGACGGCGCCACCCACTGCGGAACGAACGACCTCCCCCGCACCGCCCCTTTCACGCTCGACGGCGTCGCCATGGGCGAGCTCCCCGTCAACGCGTGCTCCGTCCAGGGCGGTTGCGCCCGTGCCCGTGCTGGCTGGCTCGCAGTGCTCCTCTTCGCTGCAGGCTCGATCACCCTTCGCCTGCGCACGAGCCGCTCGCGTCGCGATCCTCCCACACGAACACCGCGCAGCGAGCCCCACGCATGAACACCGCGCAGCGAGGCCCGCACACGAACGACCACGCCGCAAACCGCCATCCACGCACCATCACCGTCCACGCAATCCCCCCGAGCGCAGCCTTCGCTCCTCGAAACGCCATCACTCGAGCCTGGCCGCTCGCTGGTGCGCTCCTCTGTCTATGCGACTGCGGAGCGTCCGTTCGTCCCGACTCAGCGCGTTCCCCGAGTTGTCAGTGGCGGGTCGGTCCGTCGGTTCCATACGCGATCCACGACCACCCCAGCGCGGATCGCCTTCGAGCCACGCCCATGGCGCAATCCACCGCTCTGTGGAGCCGCGTCCCTCACGGCTCGGGCTTGCAGCAATGGTCGCTCGGGGCTCGAACCTTCGACGACGACGGAAACGAATCGCTCGCCCTCACGAGCATCGACCCATGGACGGAGATCACGTTCTTCGCCGGCCCATCGGTCATCACGAACGAGTCGCGCGCGGTGGTCTTGTATCAGCGCGACCAGCAGTGCCGTGTCGTCGAACTCTCCGATGGCGTGACGCGGTTGTCGCAGCCGATCTCGATCCCGATCGCCGTTGTCGGCCGCTGCGACACGCTCGCGTGGACGCGCGACGGATACTCGTTTCTCGCGTGGGGAGGAGACGGCGAAACCCGCACCTCCGTCGAGCGAGTCACGGTCCGCGCGTCGGGCAACGTATTGCGCGAGTCGCTTCCCGACTCGTTTGCCATGAGCCGAACGCAGCGACTCGTCGCCAGCGCAACAACAGAAGACCAATCAATCTTCTATCTCACCCAGGAACTGTCTCGCTCCAACACAACAACACTCTCGTTCGAAGCCCGCGGCGCCACCCCTCCCACCCGCATCGAACTCGCGACCACGAACTTCACGAGCACCGGACATCTCATCGGCACCCCCAGCGGAACGCTCGCCATCTTCACCCACCCCGACTCGGCAACGGTCCAATGGAGGCTGATCCGCACCGACGGCTCCGTCAGCGCGCCTCAGCAATTCGCTCTCCCCTTCCGCGAGAACAACCACTCGATCGCTCACACCGAGGCGATTCGCACAACGGACGGCGCCATGATCCTGATCGCTGCTGAAGGAGCGACCGACGGAATCGCAGGCATCACCCTCATCGCGCTCTCGAGCGACGGCACCACGCACACCGCCCCACTCACGCTGCGCTCGCGACTTCGACAACGAAGCTTCATCGGCTTGGCCGCCACGCGAGCCGGCGCTCTCGTCTTCGAAGAGGGCTCCAACACGTTGCCGGGAGCAAGCAGCGCGGACACCGCACCGACCGCCCACGCGACGCCGATCTTCTGCGATTGAGGCAACACCGCGACGGGCGCTGCGAGCGCTCGTGGACAGCGGTCTTGGTTTGCACTAAATTTCAACAGTGCTTGTCCGCACGCCCGGGATCAGTGGGCGATTCGCCGATCCGAATTGCGCCGGGAGAAAAGCAACAAGCCCGAGAGTCTTACGACTCACGGGCTGTGTTGGGGGTATAAACCCCGGCGGCGTCCTACTCTCCCACACAGTTGCCTGTGCAGTACCATCGGCGCTGGGGAGCTTAACGACCGAGTTCGGGATGGGATCGGGTGTGACCTCCCCGCCATTGCCACCAGGAAGTGGTTAGGGCTTTCAACGCTCGCCGAAGCGAGCGATGAGGTCTTTGACACTCTCATCTCTGGTACCGAGAGAGAGCGGCGGTCGAGACGGTATCACAACTTCGGGAGCGTATATCGCTCAGCGCGAAGTCGTTTGATTGATTCGATTGGAAGTAGAAAAGATCTCGAGCATTCATGCTACGGAGACTGAATTCATCGTCGCGTCGAAGAGAACGCGCTGCGAGGATCACGTAGTATCTTGGAGATCGGCAAGCCGATCGACTTATTAGTACCAGTTAGCTCCGCAGATTACCCTGCGATCACACCTGGCCTATCAACCACGTGGTCTACGTGGAGTCTGATGGGGAGACCTGATCTTGAGGTCAGCTTCCCGCTTAGATGCTTTCAGCGGTTATCTGGTCCGCACATAGCTACTCGGCGATGCTCATGGCGAAACAACCGAATCACTAGAGGTGCGTCCATCCAGGTCCTCTCGTACTATGGATAGGTCCTCTCAAGTCTCCTGCGCCCACAGCAGATAGGGACCGAACTGTCTCACGACGTTCTAAACCCAGCTCGCGTACCGCTTTAATCGGCGAACAGCCGAACCCTTGGGACCTGCTCCAGCCCCAGGATGCGATGGGCCGACATCGAGGTGCCAAACCACGCCGCCGATGTGAACTCTCAGGCGTGATCAGCCTGTTATCCCCAGAGTACCTTTTATCCGATGAGCGATGGCCCTTCCATATGGGACCACCGGATCACTAAGACCTGCTTTCGCACCTGCTCGACCTGTCGGTCTCGCAGTCAAGCCACCTTCTGCCTTTGCACGCTACGGCTGGTTTCCAATCAGCCTGAGGTGACCTTCGTGCGCCTCCGTTACTTTTTGGGAGGCGACCGCCCCAGTCAAACTGCCCGCCAGACAGTGTCCCGCTTCCAGTGAGGGAAGTCGGTGAGAAGTCCAGAACATCCAGGGTGGTATTTCACATTGTGACTCAACCGAGGCCAGAACCCCGATTTCACAGTCTCCCACCTATTCTACGCAGAATATTCCGAACCTCACTGTCAAGTTACAGTTAAGGTTCATGGGGTCTTTCCGTCTTGCTGCGGGTAGAGGGTATCTTCACCCCCAGGACAATTTCGCTGAGTCCCTGGTCGAGACAGCGGGGATGTCGTTACGCCATTCGTGCAGGTCGGAACTTACCCGACAAGGAATTTCGCTACCTTAGGACCGTTATAGTTACGGCCGCCGTTTACCGGGGCTTCGGTTCGATGCTTCGCTTGCGCTAACATCTCCCCTTAACCTTCCGGCACCGGGCAGGCGTCAGACCGTATACGTCCTCTTCCGAGTTCGCACAGTCCTGTGTTTTTAGTAAACAGTCGCAACCCCCAGTTCACTGCGACCGTGAAGCGCTCGAGGAGCAAGTCCTTTCACGCATCACGGTACCCCTTCTCCCGAAGTTACGGGGCCAGTTTGCCTAGTTCCTTAACCAGGGTTCTCTCACGCGCCTTGGAATACTCTTCCCGCCCACCTGAGTCGGTTTGCGGTACGGACCATGAAGCACTACCATCGCGGCTTTTCTTGGAAGCATGGGATCACTGGGTTTTCAGAGCCGAAGCTCTGACCTCATCACCTCTCGGCGTTAACGAGCGCGCGTTTGTCGCTGTCGCGTCCTACGCACTCCGCCTACGGGCTTGAACCAGCACAACCACCGGCTGGACCAGCCTACCCTTCTCCGTCCCCGCTATGGAACGTCACCTCACAGGTGCAGGAATATTAACCTGCTTGCCATCGCATACGCCTTTCGGCCTCTGCTTAGGTTCCGACTAACCCTCGGGAGGTTTATCCT
>JAXLYJ010000007.1:0-182500 GCA_046351515.1 Polyangiales bacterium | reverse complement strand
GGGATCGTTGGGGTCGCGCGGGTCGATCAGGCTCGCGTAGTACGGCGTGATCGAGAGAGGGAGGCCCGCGGCGATCGCGGCGCGCGTTCCTTCGCGCTCGCTGTCGGTCAGAGGGATCGTCGCTTCGAGCGCAGAGAGCGAGTTGATCGCGGCCCTCGCTTGATCGCGCCAGCTCTTCAACGGAGCGCGCTCGCGAAGAACTCGCAGCGATCGTGGCGGGGTGCCTTCGGTCGTCATCGTTCGCCGGTGGGTAACGTACGGAGCCCACCGCAACAAGTGCCACGTGCACAGCCGCGGCGCACGAAGCGAGCGATCGCTGCGCATCCCTCGCGCGTGTCGCGTGCGCGCGGAGGAGCGCGGCTCGTGCATAGCGCCGTGCGCAGTGAACGCGAGGCGCTGCGTAACCGACGCGGCGGCGGCGGGCGCTGTTTCGAGCGCGCATCCTCCGTGGTAGTGGAGCGCCTTCGACCGACGGAAAGGAAGACTGAACCAGATGGGTCTCGGAGCGGCGCGCAAGACAGTGTTGGTGACCGGTGCAGCGGGGTTTCTCGGCTCGCACCTGTGCGATCGGCTGCTGGCCGAAGGGCACGAGGTCATCGGGCTCGACAACCTGGTGACGGGCACGCTCGACAACCTCGCGGAGCCGCTGAAGAGCCCGCGCTTTCATTTCGAAGTGGGCGATGTGCGCGAGAAGATCGCCGTGTTCGCGCAGCAGATCTTCAACTTCGCTTGCCCTGCTTCGCCCGTGCACTACCAGGCCGACCCGCACTTCACGCTCACGACGAGCGTGACGGGCGCGCAGCGCGTGATCGAAGCCGCGCGGGGACGGCAGTGCGTGATCGTTCATGCCTCGACGTCGGAGATCTACGGCGACCCGCTCGTTCATCCGCAGCCCGAGTCGTACTGGGGACACGTGAACCCGATCGGTGACCGCGCTTGTTACGATGAGGGAAAGCGCTGCGCGGAGACCCTGCTCTTCGACGCTCGCCGTCGGTGGAACGTCGACGCGCGCGTGGTTCGTATCTTCAACACCTACGGTCCGCGCATGGCCATCGATGACGGCCGCGTCGTGTCGAACTTCGTCGCGCAGGCGCTCGAGAAGAAGCCGCTCACGATTTACGGGACCGGAGAGCAGACGCGGTCGTTCTGCTTCGTCAGCGATCTGGTGGACGGGATCGTCTCGATGACGCGGCCCGAGGTGCTCGACGGGCCGATGAACATCGGCAATCCCGACGAGTTCACCATTCGGCAGCTCGGCGAGCTCGTGACGGAGCTCTTGGGATGGGGAGAGGTTGTCTACAAGCCGCTGCCCAACGACGACCCCAAGCAGAGAAAGCCGGACATCACGCGCGCGAGGCAGGTGCTCGGGTACGAGCCCAAGGTGAAGCTCCGTCAGGGGCTTCGCGCGCTCATCGATGACTTTCGTCCGCGGCTCGATCAGCGGGCGAATCGCGCGCCGTAGGGCGTTTGCTTCAGCCCATCGTCGGGGCTTCGGGGGGTGACGTCGGGCAACAGTGGGGCGATTGGGACGCCCGTGTCGACCGCGTGAACGACGGACGCGTCGAGGGCCGTGGAGCTTCGAACCGAGGCGCTGTTGCCTGCGGGGGTGCGCTCGGAAGCGCGGGAGAGTGAGGCGTCAGGGGAGGCGCTGTCTTCGCTGTGATCGAGCGCGGACGAGGCGTCCGACGAGCCTTCGCGCTCGGCGAGCGCGCCGTTCGAGAGCGAGGGATCGACGGTGTTTTGTGCGGTTGCGTCGGGCTCGAGCGCGAGGGATGGGAGGGTCGTGGAGCTGTCGGCGAGCGCGACGGGCGCGCGGTTGTGCGCGTCGGTGGGGGCGGCAGCGGGGTCGGGGCGACGGAGGGCGAGGATCGTTCCGAACACGATCGAGAGCGCGGCGCCGGCGACGAGGAGCGACGAGCTGCGACGCGATGGAGGCGCAGGTTTGCTCTCGGTGACCGGCGGGGGGAGCGTGCTCGACGGGGCGCGCTCGAGCGCGTCCATCTCCGAGAGAAACGCGTCGGCGTCGCGAATGCGCTCGTCGGGGTTCTTCGCGAGCGCGTGCAGGACCAGCTTGTCGAGCGCCGGCGCGAGCCCAGCGCGTCGCGAGGAAGGCGGCTCGACGGGCTCGTGAACGTGCTTGTACGCGACCTCCATCGCCGTCCGCCCCGAGAACGGAACGGTGTTCGTGAGCATCTCGTAGAGCACGCACCCGAGCGCATAGATGTCCGCGCGCTGATCAGCGGCCATCGCGCCGTGAAGGAGCTCGGGAGCCATGTAGTGCGGCGTTCCCATCACGACGCCTTCGGACGTGAGCGGGCCGCGGCCGTCGTCGAGCTCGGTCACCTTCGAGATCCCGAAGTCGAGCAGCTTGATGTGCTCGCCTCCCTCGCGAGGACAGACGAAGACGTTTTCGCTCTTCAGGTCGCGATGCACGATCCCGCGCGCGTGGGCGGCGGACAGTCCCTTCGCGATCTGTCTGCAAATTTGCAGGGCGCGCGACGGTGCGAGCGCGCCGTTGTCCTTCACCAGCCGACGCAGGTCGATCCCGTCGAGCCGCTCCATCGCGATGTACGCGTCGCCCTCGTCGGTGAACCCGAAGTCGAACACGTCGACGATGTACGGGCTTCCGATGGAGGCTGCGGCGCGGGCTTCTCGGTGAAATCTCGCGACGGCGTCGCCGCTGCGCGCGAGGTCTCGACGCAAGACCTTCACGGCGATCGTGCGGTTGATCGCGATGTGGCGGGCTGTGTAGACCACGCCCATTCCGCCGCGGCCGAGGACGCTCTCGAGTTGGTAGCGCCCCGCGAGGATGCGGCCGACGAGCGCTTCGTCTTCGCTTCCGTTGCCGTTGCCAGCGCTGTTGTCGGCGCGCGCCGGGAGCGTGCGCGCGCTCGACGCACCGGACAAGTCGTCGGTGCGATCCGCGACTGCTTCGGCGGACAGCGGTTGCGTACGGTCGCTCATCTCAGGGAGTCAGCCCGAGCGCGACGCCCAGGTTGCTCTGAAACCGTAGCACTGGCGAGAAGTCCGTGAGGAGGTCACCGCGCACGAAGACACCCAGTGAAAGCCTCCGGTGGAAGTACCAGTCGACGCGGCCTTCGATGCCGACGGCGGCGTTCCATTGGCGGGGCGTGAGCATCGAGGGGTTGTGAAAGCCGTACGCGGCGCCGAGGTGGCCGACGAGCGCGAGGTCGATGTCTTCGATGGGCAGGACGTAGCCGGCGCCGACCGTTCCGACGGTCCAAGCGCCGTCGGGCTCGATGCGGAGAAGCCGCGCGTTTGCCATGAAATTTCGGCGGTAGAACAGCGTGAAGTCCCCGCCGAACGAGAAGAAAAACGGCTGCCCTTCGAGCGTGCGCGCCGCGCCCAACAACAGCGCGAAGCGGGTCGCCCACGGAACGGCCACCCGACGGTCCAAGATCACAGGGTCTTGAAAGCGACCGTTGTTGTTGGCGCTCGCCGGGTCGTCCGCCGTGAGGGGAATCGCCACGGTCTGCCGCTCTCCGGCGCGAACATCCACAGCGCGTTCGTGGCGAGAGTACCCCTCGCGAACGAGCGCCACGGTGTGCCGTCCCGGCTGCAATCGCAGCACGAGCGGGGTCGTCCCGGGGATGGGCTCGCTCGATCCGTCGACGAACACGAAGGCCCCCGGCGGCTGCGAGCTCACGAACACTTCGACCGGTCGCTGACGGAGCAGCGCGATGCGAGCGAGCACCTCGTCTCGATCGGACGCGTCCGGCGCCGCGGCGAGGTAGCGCTGATACGCGTCGAGCGCGCGCGTGATCTCGTTGGCGCCCTCCCACGAGCGGGCCATGTTGAATAGTGGTGCCGGGTCGGGCAGCGACTCGTAGGCCGCTTGAAAGTGCGCGGCGGCCGAGGCGAAGTCTCCGCGGCGATAGTCGTTCATCCCGAGGCCGAACTCAGCGCTCGCGCGCTCGCGGCGAAGCTCGTGATCGTCGCCGTCGATCGCCGCGTCGAGCGCAGCAGCGGCGTCGACGGAGGGAGCGGCGTCGAGCGAGCCGTCGCTCACCGAGGCGTCGATCGAGTTTGCTCTCGGGCGAGCGCGCACCTGTCCTTCGGCCGAGCCCGTGAGGTTGGCGATGACGAGCGCGCAAGCGACGGCGACGGACAGCGGCGCGGAGCGAAGCAGTCGCAGCGTCGTGGCGCTCGTCGCTTCGGGTGTGGCGAGTCGTCGAGCGAAGCGATCGTGCGCCGATGTGCGGCGTTCGTTCATCAGAGAGCCAGGAGAAGATACATTCACGCCGTTGGCGATGGGTGTCGTTCGTTCGTCGGATCTCGCGGTGTCGTCGGCGGCCGCGATCGTGGCGTGGTTGCTCGTTCGAACGGCGCTTCGCGGGTCGGTGACGGTCTCGGTCGCGTGCGTGACGGTGGTGTATTTCGTCGCCTCGTGGGCGCGAGTGAAGCGCGCGACGAGCGAGGTGCGGCTGCCGTTGATGGCGTTCTTCGCGGGGCTGTGCGTGACGCGCGCGCTCGAGTTTGCCTGGGATTTGCCTCGCGGACGAGCGATCACCGCGGCGCTCGCGTGCGCGGTCATCGGCGGGGGCGCGTGGCTCGCGTCGAGGCGCGAGCGCGAAGGGACAGCGCTCGCGATCGGCGGCTGGGCGCTCGGTGTGGCGATGGGCGAGCTGCGGACCGCGACGTCGATGCTGTTTGTTCTGTGGCTCGCGCGCGCGTTCGCGCGGGTGTGGTCGTGGAGCGAGCGCGCCGAGTGGGCGAGGAGCGCGCGGTGGATCGCCGCGCTGATCGCGCTCGCGTGGGCGTGGCGCGGAGCCACGATCGGACCGGCCGCGCTGATGATCGGCGCCAGCGGAATTGCAGGCGGAGTGCTCGCGACCGCTCACCGCGAAGCGCGCGGCGAAGCGGCGGACGTGGCTGTGTTTTCGCTGGCCGCGATCGCGTTGGTGTTCGTCCGCGCGTGGGAAGTGTGCCCGCTGGTGTTTGTGTGATCGCCGGAGGTCCGTGCGGAGCGATTGGCGGGTGACAAGCGGGCGACGTGACGGGTGGCTTGACAGGGTTGGGCGTCACTCTATCCTCCCCGGCCCTCCGAAATTCGTCCGATCAAAGGGGCCCTAGATGGCAGCGAAGAAGGCAGAGCTCACGCGTTTCAAGAAACTCCTCGAGGAGAAGCGCCAGCAGATCATCGATAACGCGAAGGACACGCTGGCGGAGGAGATGGCGCTCGATGCCAACGACCTTCCCGACGAGATGGACCTCGCTTCGAGCGAGTATTTGCAGTCGTTTACCTTCCGTCTGCGCGGTCGCGAGAAGGTGTTTCTCGAGAAGATCGACAAGGCGCTCGTGAAGATCGAGGACGGCAGCTTCGGCACTTGTGAAGAGTGCGGCGAAGAGATCGGGATCAAGCGCTTGGAGGCGCGCCCCGAGACCACGCTCTGCATCAAGTGCAAAGAAGAGCAAGAGCGCGCGGAGAAGGACTACGGCTGAGAGCTGGTCCTGGGGAGGGACTGCGTCGCCTGGAGGGGGATTTTGACGGTGAAGCGCGTTCCACGGTCGCTCGTGTCGACGTGGACCGTGCCGTGGTGATCGTCGACGACCTTCTTCACGATGGCGAGGCCGAGGCCGGTGCCGTCGCGCTTTCCTTGGGTGACGAAGGACTCGAAGAGCTTGTTGCGGACCGCTTCGGGGATGCCGGGACCGTCGTCGGCGAAATCGAGCACGAGCTGATCGCCTTCGCGCGAGACGGTGATCGTGAAGGTGCCTCCGTCCGGTCGCGCGGCGAGCGCGTCGGCGGCGTTGCGCGCGAGGTTGTGAACGAGGCGTGTGATCTTGGCCGGGTCGATCCGCGCGGCGCCGCGCTCGTTGAGCACGAGCTCGACGCGGACGTTGCGCGCGGCCAGGTCTCGGCGGAGCACGTCGACGAGCTCGTTGAAGAACTGCTCGATGGGGACGCGCTGAAAGAGCACGGCGTTTTCGCCGCGGACGAAGGCGAGCAGCTCGGCGATCATCGACTGCACGAGCGAGAACTGCCGCACGATGGACTGGGCGTACTTGCGGCGGTCTTCTTTGGACTCGGTCTCGGGCATGAGCTGCGCGTAGCCCGAGATCACGCTCATGGGCGTGCGGATGTCGTGAAGGACGTTGCCGAGGGTCTTTCCGAGGGTGGCGAGGCGCGAGGCGCGCTCGCGCTCGATGCGCGCGAAAGAGAGCTCGATTCCGGTCGAGACGTTGGCGGCCACCAATTCAACGAGCGAGCGATCTTGCGCGTTGAAGCCGCGCTCGGTGGAGTCTCTGAGCTCGATGGCTCCGCGCGCGCGACCGCCCTCGCCCGGCAGCGGGACGATGAGCATCGTGCGCGGCGTGGGCCCTGGGAGCGCGCTCACGACGGGCGAGGCGTCGTGGCCGACGAGCAAGAGCTCGTTGTGTGAAACGGCGTGAGAAATTCCAGTGGATTCAGCGACAGCGCGGCCCATGATCGCGCTCGGGTCGTCGACGCCGCGCACCGCGCGCACCGTCGAGATGCCCGTGACGGCGTCGGTGAGCGCGATGCAGCCGGCGCGGGCGCGGCACTCGCGGAGGAGCTCTTCGAGCGTTCCGTCGAGAAACTCTTCGAGCGAGTCGGCGCGGGAGAGGAGCTGCTCGATTTCGAGCAAGAGGTCTCGCTCGCGAAGGGAGCGTTCGAGCCTCGCGCGCAGCTCGATCAGCGAGCGATTTTGCTCGACGAGCGTGGCCATGGTCTTGGCGCCTTCGAGCGCGACAGCTGCCTGCGCGGCCAGGGCTTCGAGCGTGGCGACGTCGTCCTGATCGAACGCTCCCTGCCCCGCGCGGTTGAGCACTTGAACGACGCCGACGAGCCTTCCGTCCGCGGCGATCATCGGCACGGCGAGCACGGCGCGCGTGCGAAATCCCGTGCGAACGTCCCACGCGCGATCGAAGCGCGGGTCGTCGTACGCGTCCGCGATGTTGATGGTCGTGAGGGTCGTGGCGCACGCGCCGGCGATGCCCTTGTCGACGGGCAGGACGATGATGGTGGGCGTTCCGCCTTGGGTGGCGTGGCTGTGGAGCGTGCGACCGTCGCTGTCGAGCAAGTAGAGCGTGGCGCGCTCGGCTTCGCACACGCGCTTTGCAGCGGCGAGGATGCGCTCGAGCAGCTCGTCCCTGGGCACGGTGGAGTCGAGCAAGAGCCCCACTTCGCGCAGCGCTCGCGAGCGCTCTCGCTCTCGCTCCAGCGCGAGCTTCGCGTCGCCTTCAGCGCCCTCGTTGCTGCCCACGGCGCATTCGAGGATGCCACTGCGAAGGAAGCGGGATCAACGACGAAGGGGCTCAGTGGTACAACGCGCGCGATGACCGAACGACTCGCGGCTTTGTCTGTCGACCTCGACGAGATTCCCAACTACTACGCGATTCACGGGCTGCCTTCGGTGCCGGGCGACGAGAGCGTGCACGCTGTGTACGCGAGGGCGGTTCCAAGGTTTCGACGGTTGTTGGCCGAGCTCGAAGTGCCGTGCACGTTCTTTGTGATCGGGCAGGACATGCGCGACGCGCGGGCGCTCGACGAGGCGAAGCTGCTTGTCGCGGCGGGGCACGAGCTGGCGAACCACACGGAGAATCATCGCTACGACCTGACGCGCATGGGTCGCGAGGGGATGAAGCGAGAGGTCAGCGAGGGGATCGAGAGCGTGGCGAAGGCGCTCGGGCGCGCTCCTGCGGGGTTTCGTGCGCCGGGCTACACGATCACGGACGAGCTGTTCGAAGTGCTCGCAGAGTGCGGGGTCGCTTACGACTCGAGCGTGTTTCCGTGCCCGGCGTATTGGGGTGCGAAGACCGCGATGATCGGGCTCATTCGCGCGATGGGGCGGAGGAGTCACTCGGTGGTGGACACGCCGGCGGTGCTCACGGCGCCGGCGGACCCGTATCGCGTGGGAGAGCCCTATTGGAAGCGCGGAGATCACCGCGTGGGGGCGATGGTCGAGCTGCCCATTGGCGTGACGCGCGGGCCGCGCCTTCCGTACATCGGGACGTCGGTGATGGCGGGCGGAGAGAAGGTCGCGACGGCGCTCACGGCGATGATCGCGGGCAGACCGCTGGTCAACCTCGAGATGCACGGCGTTGATTTGTTGGGCGCGCGCGAGGACGGGCTGGGCGCGTTGGCCAGGCACCAGCGAGATCTCTCGGTGAGCGTCGAGACGAAGGAGCGCACGCTTCGCGCGGTGGTCGCGCAGTTGAAGCGAGAGGGCTATCGGTTCGTGACGCTGATGGAAGCGGCGACGCGCTGCGCGTGAGAGAGATTCTGCGCGCAGAAGAACAAGCGCGCGTGGATCAGACGGAGAACGAGCTGCCGCAGCCGCAGGTGCCCTTCACGTTCGGGTTGCCGAACTTGAAGCCAGCGCCCGAGAGGCCTTCGACGTAGTCGATCTCGGTTCCGTCGAGGTACTGCGCGGAGAGCGGGTCGATGAAGATCTGCACGCCGCGGCTCTCGCAGACGAGGTCCATGTCCGTGGGCTTCTCGTCGAAGAACAGGTCGTACTGGAAGCCCGAGCAACCGCCGCCCTTGACCTGAACGCGGAGGCCCTGGCCTTGGAGGCCCTCTTCTTTGGCGATCTCGTGGACCTTGGCCGCGGCGACTTCGGTGAGCGAGACGGGGCTCTGCTCGCCGGTGGCGGGGGCGGTGTTGTTGGTGCTGGTCGTGGGCTCGGTGCTCGCCATCGTCATGGTCGTCGACTCCTGTGCGGAATGCGGTATTTCGCTCGGCGAACAACGTCGCCTGCGCGCAACGATCGAACTCTAACGTAAGGGTCAGGGTTCGTCCAGCGGAGATTCCCGAGTGATTCGGGAGGCGGGCGCGTCGCGCAAGAGAGTCATTGGGTCGTTGTCGATGGGTGCCAAGCGAGTTGCGTTCGTCGCTCCGTACCTCCCCGCGCCGGAGAACACGGGGGGTCGCATTCGCATGGCGCGGCTGGCGCGGGCGTTGTCGGGGCCGTTCGAAGTGGAGCTGTTCGCGTGCGGGGGCGCGAAGGAGTTTGCGAGCGAGCTTCGGGGTGAGGCGCTCTCGGTGTACGCGCGGCGCTTCGTGCGCGGGCGCAAGCCGTCGTTTCGTTTCGCGAAGGGGGACCCCGAGCGAGTGAAGAGCGCGAGCCCGGCGCTCTTGTACTGGGACGTGTGGCGGAGGCATCGAGCGCAGCCGTTCGACGCGGTGGTGGTCTCGCACTCGTACGCGATGGCCGTCGGCGAAGCGGCGCGCGGGGCGGCGATCGTGCTGGACGAGCACAACGTCGAGAGCGCGTACGCGGTCTCGACGGCGAGCGCGCGGGGCGCGAGCGCCGATGGCGAGCGGGACAAGCTCGTCGAGTGGGAGCGCGGGTGTTGGCGGCGCGCGGACGAAGTGACGTGCGTGAGCGAGGACGACGCGGCGATCGTGCGCGCGGTGCGAGCGAGCGGCGTGACGGTGATCGACAACGGCGTGAACGTAGGGCGGGTGCGGTACATCGCCGAGAGCGCGAGGCAGAGCGAGCGCGACGTCGTGTTCGTGGGGCTGATGAGCCACGGGCCCAATGAAGAAGGGGCTGAGTTTTTGGCGACCAAAGTGATGCCGCTCGTGTGGAGAGAGCACGAGGGGGCGCGGCTGGTCCTGTGCGGACGGCAGCCGAGCGAGCGGGTGCGCGCGCTCGCGAGCGACCGCGTCATGGTGACCGGGACCGTTGAAAACGTGGGCGTGTATCTCGACCGCGCGAGGGTGATGGCCGTGGCGCTGCAGCAGGGCGCGGGCTCTTCGCTGAAGGCGGTCGAGGCGCTGGCGACCGGGGCGCGCGTGGTGAGCACGCCCGTGGGGATGCGCGGGATCGACGGGGCGAAGGACGGAGAGACGCACGACGAGGCGCGGGACGAGCGCGCGTTTGCGCAGGCGATTTGCAGGGCGTTTGCGGGGCAGAGCGACGACGCGCGCGGCGCGCGGGCGCGGGCGCTGGCCGAGCGATACGACTGGGCGGTGATCGGCGAGCGGTTCGTCTCGGTGGTCGAGCGCGCGACGCGAGCGCGCGGAGGGCGGCGATGACGCGGGTCGAGTGCCTTCTGTGCGGGGCGGCGATGCGCCGGAGATTTCGTGTGCGCGAATTCGAGATCGTGCGCTGCGATCGGTGCGACCTCGAGCGGGTCGAAGAGATGCCCTCGGATGAAGCGCTGGCGAAGGTGTACGCGGCGGGGTACTTCGCGGGGCAAGGGCACGGCTACGCGGATTATTTCGGCAAAGAGCGCGCGGTGGCCGACGAGAAGGCGCGGGTGCGAATGGACGCGCTCGAGCGGGCGGGGCTCGTTGCCGGCGCGAGGGTTCTCGAAGTGGGCTGCGCGGACGGGAGATTTCTTCGCGAGGCGGTGACGCGAGGGCACTCGGTGTGCGGCGTCGAGTGGTCGCGCGAGGCGCGCGAGGCGGCGGACGAGCGGGTGCGCGCGAAGATCGTGAGCGCGATCGAAGAGAGCGAAGGGCCGTTCGATGTGTTCGCGGCGTTCGACGTGATCGAGCACTGGAGAGAGCCAGAGAGAGAGCTGCGGCTCGTGCGCGAGAGGCTCGCGGCGGGGGCGCTGGTGGCGGTGGTGGTTCCGGTGATCGACAACGGCAACGCGCGGTGGTGGCCGAGGAGCTGGGATCAGTACAAGCCCCCAGAGCACCTGTGGTTCTACTCGCGGGCGAGCATCGTGGCGCTGCTTCGTCGAGCGCTCGGCGCCGAGCCGCTGTTCGTCGAGAGCGCGTGGCGTCGTCGAGCGCGGGTGCTCGAGGCGATGCACGGTCGACGAGGGTTGTTTTCGCGAGTCGAAGGCGCGGCGTGGAGCGCGTTGGCTCGCGCGGGACTGATCGCGAGCGAGCGCCTCGACGACTCTGTGTTGGTGCTCGCCAAAGTGAGAGAGCGGTAGATGCTTCGAGGGTTGTACACGGGGGCGTTCGAAGAGCGTTCGAGCGCGGCGCGAGCGATCGAGCTCGGGCGCGCGATGGTCGCTGCGAAGGGGCAGTGCGTCCCGCGGCGCGTAGTGCAGTTGCTTCCGAGCGTGGGGTGGGGAGGAGCCGAGCGGCTCGCGTGCACGATGCATCGACAGGCGCAGGCGCGAGGGTGGAGCTCGAGCTTCGAGGCTCCGTGGCTGCGCTCGCTCGAAGTGGGCCTGTACGAAGACGGCGCGCGAGAGCGCGGCGGAGCGCTGGCGGACGCGCCGACGACGGACCGCGAGCGCTCGCGGGTGCTGCGCGAGTGGGCGCGCGAGACGAGGGCGCGCGTCGAGAGAGAGCGGCCCTCGGTGGTGCACGCGCACCTGGCGTTTCCCGATCGATTCGGCGCGGCGTTGGTGGCGAGCGCGGGGCGGCCGTTGGTGTGCAGTTTTCAACTCTTGCCCGAGCCAGGGCGCTCGTGGAGCCGCGACGAAGTGTTCGGATGGCGCAGCGACACGCTGCTCGAGCGCGTCGGGCCGTGGCTCGATCGAGTGACCTACGTGGGTCCGAGCGAGGACGATGTGCGGCGACTGCGCGCGCTGGTGGGGCCGAGAGCGAAGGTCGAGCGCGTGGTGAACTGCCCTCCCCTGCCCCGGGTCAACGAGCCGAAGGCGAGCGCGTTCGAGTGGCGGCCGGGGGTGTGCCGAGTGCTTTCAGTAGGGCGATTGGTGCGGCAGAAGGGCTTCGATCGGATGATCGACGCGATGGCGAGCGAGCGGCTGCGCGCGCTGCCGTGGCAGTGGGTGATCGTGGGATCGGGGCCGGACGAGGCGGCGCTGCGAGCGCAGATCGAGGCGCGAGGGCTGAGCGATCGCGTGGTGATCGAGACCGATCGACGGGGCTCGGCGATGTATCCGAGCGCGGAGCTGCTGTTGAGCCCGAGTCGAAGCGAGGGGTATCCGCTCGTTCCGATGGAGGCGGTCGAGGCGGGCGTGTGCGTGAAGGTCTCGAAGATCGCCGCGCACGAAGAGCTCTTCGTGAAGGAGCCGTCGGCGATTTTGCCGGAGGACGAGCGAGCCTGGCCCGAGGCGCTGGCGATGTTGATCCTGAGCGATCGAGCCCGCGACGACGAGCGCAAGCATCAACGCCGAGGGTTGCCCGAGGACTTTCGAAGCGAGACCGACCGCGGGTACGCGCGGATCTACGAGCGCGCAGGGGACGCGTGCTAGAAACTGCGGCGTGGCGCTGTTGTTTTCGCCTTCGCCTTCGCCGTTCGTCCCGCACAAGCCGAGCTGGCGGCAGCCGTTGTTCTTGCACTACGAGCCGCTGCTCGCCGCGCTCGAACCGCGGGTCAAATCCCTGCGCGGGAGCGTGTTGGACGTCGGCTGTGGAATGCAGCCGTACCGCCGCTGGATGAGCGCGGACGTTCGGTACACGGGGCTCGATCGCGAAGGGCCGTTGAGTCAGCCGGACGTGGTGGGGACGGTGGACGCGCTGCCGTTCGAGGACGCGCGGTTCGACGGGCTGCTCTCGACGCAGGTGTTCGAGCACGTGCGCGCGCCGCACGATGCGCTGCGAGAGTGCGCGCGGGTGTTGAAGGACGGCGCGACGATCGTGTTGACGGTGCCGGGGGTGTGGCCCGCGCACGAGGTTCCGTACGACTACTGGCGCTTCACGAGGTACGGCGTCGAGAAGGTGCTCGATGAGACCGGCTTCGATGCGATCGAAGTGGTTTCTGCCGGAGGATTCTGGGCCTCTGTGGGGCAGATGGTGAACCTCGAGATTCAGCGGGGGCGCTTCGCGAGAGACCTGGTTCCGTTGGTCAACGTGTGCGCGCGGTGGCTCGATCGACGCGGGTCGAGCGAAGAGATGGCGCTCGCGTGGGTGGCGACCGCGAAGCGACGAGCGCGCGCATGAGCGACGAGCAGAGCGGCGGCGAGCCGAAGATCGAGACCGACACGCCCGAGGGCAAGAAGCTGCTCTCGAAGATCGTGACCGAGACGACGCTCTTCGCGGTGCTGAGCGTGGTCTCGTCGGTGCTCGCGTGGTCAGCAAATTTGCTGCTCGCGCGGCTGCTCGACAAGCGCGACTTCGGCGTCTACGGGATCTGCACGTTCTTCTTGGGCGTGGGCTCGCTGCTCGGCGACGGAGGGCTCGCGGCGGCGCTGTTGCGGCGCAAAGAAGAGCTCACGAAGGAGTCGCTGCAGGCGGCGGCGGCGTTCGCGATGCTCGTGGGCGGAGTGATGTCGAGCTTGCTGTTCGCGCTCGCTCCGTGGCTCGGCGCTCGCTACCACCTCACGCCCAACGAGGCGGTGGTGCTGCGCGCGATGGCGCCGCTCTATCTCGTGAGCGCGCTGCGGATGGTGCCGTACGTGAAGCTCGAGCGGTCGCTGCAGTTCGGAGCGATCGCGCGCGTTGAATTGTGGGCCTCGCTGGCGAGGCACGTGTTGGCGATCACGGCGGCGGCGCTGGGCGGAGGCGTGTGGGCGCTGGTCGTCTCGAACATCGTCGGCGCGGTGATGCAGTGCGTGTTCGCGTTTCGCGCGGCGCCGGGCTGGCCGGGGCTCGCGCTGCGATGGAGCGTGATCGGTCCGCTCTTGGGGTTCGGCGCGAAGGTGCAGGCGCTCGGGATCTTCGCGTACGTGAAGGACAACGTCTCGCGCGCGCTGCTCGGGCAAGCGATGGGGCCGTCCGCGGTGGGCGTGTTCGACTTCGGGCTCAACTACATTCAGCTGCCGGTGCTCGCGGTGAACAGCCTCGCGCGCGTGCAGCTCCCTGTGTACGCGCGGCTCGACACGAAGGACCCGACGCTGTTTCTCGCGCTGCGCGGGGCGTTGAGGGCGTCGTCGATCGTGGGCGTTCCGGCGTTGGTGGCGTTGGCGGTGATCGCGCCGTGGGCGATTCCGACGTTCTATTCGCCGCAGTGGGCGCCGGCGTATCCCGTGATCTGGGGCCTGCTCGGAAACATGCTCGCGGGCCTCGCGGCCTCGCCGTTGTTCGGCTTGATGCAGGGGCAAGATCGAGCGGGGCTCGCGATCGGAGTGTTCGCGGGATGGACAGCGTTGACGTGGCTGCTCGCGGTGCTGAGCGTGATCGCGTTTCCCAACGACCTGGGGATGATCGCGTGGTGCTACAGCGCGGTGACGATGGTGATCGTCTCGGGGATGTTCGCGTGGACCGCGCGCGTGTTGGGGCGCAGTTTGCTGGGCGCGGTGCGCGGGCCGGTGATCGCGGGAGGCGCGGGGATCGCGCTCGCGTTCGCGCAGCGGCACGCTGAGCAAGGGTGGCTCGGGCATCCGGTGGCGTGCACGGTGAGCGCGCTCATCGGCTATGTGATCGTGCTGATGGTGCTGGAGGGGACGGAGGTCCTCGCCGAGGTCAAAGAGCTCGTGAAGAAGCGAAAGGGCTGAGCGTTGCGCTGATGAAAAGCAGGGTGGGATGGATGGGATTGCTGTCGCTCGTGACGAGCGCATGCGTGGGGCACGTGCGTCTGCCAGCGGCGCCGAGGCGCGCTCCGTTGGAGTATCGCGTCGCGGTCTACAACGCGTATCGGCCCGTGCAGATGGAGTACGTGGGAGCGATTGCGTACGGGTACGGGGTGATGGTCCCGAGCCCGAACACGACGATCGCGAACGGCTTGATCCTGGCGAACGGAACACGCGTGACCGAGCCCGAGGACCTCGTGCGCCTCGCCGGTCGACGCTCGCTCAGCGCGAGCGCGGCGCGCGGCTACGTGAGCGCCAATCGCACGGCGGACGTGTTGACCTGGACCTCGATCGGAGTCGCGGCGGTGGGCCTCTCGATCGCGGCGGCGTCGATCTTCGTTCAGAGCCCTGCGTCGTGGGGCCCGAACTGGCCGATGTTCGGCGTGGGTCTCGGGGTGGACCTGCTCTCGGTGGTTCCGCTGTTCATCGGCGTGGGCGTGAGAAGCGGCGCGGCGCAGCAACGGCAGCGCGCGTTCGAGACGTTCGACGCGAGTCTGATGAACAACCTCGGGCTCACGGGGATTCGCCCGAACACTGCGGGCAGTGTGGGACAGCTCTCGTCGCCGATCGAGCTGAGGCCACCCGCGCCGGCACAACCACCGACGCAGCCGACGCAGCCGGTGCCGGACTCGCCGATCGAGACCGTGCGTCCCGTGCAGGACGCGCAGGCTGCGCCGAGCGCCACGCCGTCGTCGAGCGCGGCGCCGTGAGAGACTGCGGCTTCGAGGGAGATCGAACGATGACCCACGGACAGCCGCAGCGCGGGCGATCGAGCACACGATTTCAAGCGAGCCTCGCGCGACCGATCGTGCTGGCGGTGGCGGGCGCGGGGTTGTTGGCGTGCGGCCGAGGAAGGGCGGGGCGCGCGGTGACCGTCGAGCGCGCGCCGGCGCACGAGCGGACGGTCGACGCATCGACGAGCGCCGCGCGCGACGGAGGGGACGACGCAGCGATCGACGCAACGGTGCACGACGAGCTTGCGGACGGCGCGACCACGGGCGAGACGCGCATCCCGCGAGGGTGGATCGACGAGGCGCTGCGCGAGCCGAACATCGAGCAGCGGCTCGCGAACGAGTACGACCGACAGCAGTGCACACCGCTGCCGTCGCCGAGGCTTGAAGCGGTGCCGGCGGAGCTGCGCGACGAGGTCGAGCGGCTTCGACCGCGCGCGAGATAGCTTTTGCGCTGTTACAACGGCGGCTATCGCGTGACGCGCAGGCCCGACGCGCGGTGCGATCCGTGGACGAGCGAGTTGATCGCGAGCGGGGTCGCCGCGGCGCACGCGACGGGCATCGAGCTGACGACGTTGAACGCGCCTCGCCGTGGGATGCGTTGCGGAAGTCCGTTCGAAGGGTCGGCGGCGGACCGCGCGGCGTACGTGATCGCGCGCACGGGCGAGCTGCGTTCGATGGCGTATCTGCTGCGATACCTGGCGATGCAGATTCCGATTCGGGGCGGATACCCAGACGATCGATCGATCTCGTTGGTGTTCGAGAGCGTGTACCGCATGGCGCTGCGCAGTTTGGGCCCGCCGCGAGACAGCACGGACGAAGCGGGGCTCGCGGAGTACCAGCGCGAGCGGCTGCGTCGATGGGGGCAGTGGTTGGTGCTGCACGGCGACGAGCGACGAGAGCAGTGGCGAGAGCCGATGCTCGCGGCGCAGCGGCGGAGGATCTTGGTGAACGACATCTACTCGCGGTTGACCGCGGCGCAGATGCTCGAGCCGTTCGAAGCCGAGCGCCCGCTGGTGGACAGCGCGATCGAGCGCGCGTGCCGAGAGATTCGCGAGAGCAGAGCGCGCGGCGAGATCGGGAGCGGCGACGGGCGCTCGCAGTATCGATTGTGCGATTTGCGACGAAATCCTTTCGATGATCCGCGGTGAGCAACGACGCGGCGGAGCTGTGCTAGCGCAATCGGCATGCGAGCTCGTGTGTGGATGCCGTTGAGCGCGTGCGCGTTGATCGGGTGTATGGCGCACGTCGAGGTTCCCAGGGCGCCGACGGGCGCGCCGTTGGCCGAGCGAACGCGGGCGTACAACGCGTATCGACCGCTCTCGATTCAGTACGCGACGACGGTGAGCTACGGGCGCGGCGGGAGCGCGACGGCGACGACGCAGGCGTCGGGGCTGCTCTTAGCGAACGGAACGAGCGTGTTTCATGCGGAGGATCTCGTCGCGATGGCGGGCGAGCGATCGCCGATGGCCGTGGCGGCGACGGAGAGCGCGAACGCCAATCGCGTGGCGGACATCACGCTCTGGTCGGGGCTCGGCGCGGCGGGGGTCGCGACCGCGCTCACGACGATCGGGATCGTCTCTGCGTTCAACGCCGGCGCCTCGTCCATCGACTGGCCCATGATCGGAACGGGCTTCGGACTCATGATCGGCGGCTCGATCTCGATGATCGTCAGCGGCGGTTTTCGCGCCGCGGCCAACCGCCACCGCGAAGCCGCGTACGTGCTGTACGACCCGAGCCTGCGAATGAACCTCGGGCTCTGCGGCGCGGCCACGCAGATCGGCGACTGCGCCTCGGGGCTGCCCACGATGACGCAGCCGATGGCGTTTCCTGCGGCGGTGTCGCAGCCCGCGCAGCAGGGCACGACGGGGCAGCCGCAGGTTCCACCGCCGCCGCCGCCGGGGCAATGAGCGGCGAGGCGCGATGGCGCTTCAGGAGGGTGGTGGCAACGAGTGCCACCGCAGGGCGTCGCTCGAAGACTCGCGACGAGGGAAGTGCAAGCGCGTGATGGTCGAGGGGGCTGCGAGCGCGATGAACGCGTGCGCGAAGAGCGCGATGGACGCGTGCGCGAAGAGCGCGATGAACGCGTGCGCGAAGAGCGCGATGGACGTGTTCGCGAAGAGCGCGATGGACGTGTTCGCGAAGAGCGCGATGGACGAAGGCGGTGGCAACGAGTGCCACCGCAAGGCCTCGCTCGAAGACTCGCGACGAAGCGCGCGTAGAGCGGGGTTCTCCGCAAGCGCGATGGGCTCGTTGGGCGCGCGAAGCTTTCGGCGTCGCCTTGCGTTTGGCAGAGGACTTCTTGGTGCCCGCGGCGCGCTTCGAGGTGGCCATCGAGCGGACGATGGTCGTGCGAGGGATCGCAGAGAGCGTGCGTGAACACTAGGACATCGGCGCTACGCTCGCTCGTCGAGGACGACGAGCATGGGACGAGAGAGCGCGACGAGGACGCTCGCAACGATCTTCGCGGAGCTGATCGACAAGCGAACCATCGTGCAGGCGGAGATCGCTCGCCGACTGGAGATCAAGAGCGAGACGGTGGCGACGAAAATGGGAGAGCTTCGCGAGGCAGGTGTGCCTGTCGAACGCGTGCAGGACGGGAAGAACGTTCGCTGGAGTGTGACGAAGAACTGGTTTCCGAACGCGGTTGTGTTCGAGCGCGACGAGGTCTCGAAGCTGCTGCTGTTGCTCTTGCGGGGAAAGCCCTCGGCAACGCGAGAGGCGTTCATCGCGAAGCTGACCGCAGCGGTCCCCTCGGCGAAGGAGGTCGAGCAGGTCGTCCGCGCAGCGACGGTGCAGACCGAGAGTCTTGACCGAGAAGACTCGTGTCGCTCCGCGATCGAGGCAGCGTTGCTCAGTCGATGCGCGGTCTCGATGAGGTATCAAGGGACCGAGGACGACGAGCCTCGCTGGAGAACCGCGAGTCCTCAATCCATCGTCAACAGTGATCGTTCGTACGTCGTTGCGCTCGACCACGATCGCAAGGCGCTGAGGCACTTTCGCTTCGACAGGATGAGTCGGGTGGTCGTTGAAGCATCGGTTGCGTACCGCGCGATCGACGCTGAGCTCGTCGAAAGAGACGTGCGCGAGTCGATGCACGGCTATCGCGGCGGCGAGCTGCGTGACGTGTCGTTTGTCGTCTCAGGGGCCGCGTGGAAGCGCATGAAAGACAACCTCCCGTTCAGCGCGTCGCACACTGAGCCAGTGAACGACGGAGTTCGAGTCGTCGTGAGCAGCCGCGGAGGACGCGTGCTCACTCGGTTTCTGCTCGCTCACGGCTCGGACGTCACGATCGAGACCGACGAGGTTCGCGAAGAGGTCATCGCGGCCGCGCGCGACGCGATCGAGCACCATACAAAGTGAGTCAACGTTCGCCGCTCGTCTATAGCGCATCCCTGATCCTCTGACTCCCGCGACGTCACGCTCGATGCGTGAAGCATCGAGTCGTGCCGCGCCAGAGGATCAGGGATGCGATGTGGGGGCGGTGACCTCCCCGTTATCGGGGGCACGAGATAGCGGGGAGCGTCGGCAGTACAAGTCGAGCGCAGTGCATTGGAAGGGAGTTGGGCAGTAGCGATGGCGACGAATGACGGCCCGAGCGACGAGCGGTACTTCGGTTATTGGGGCAAAGCAGACCCGACCGTGGAGGGAGGCCTGCACCTCGCAGCGTTTCATTCGATCGACGTCGCGTGTGTGGCCGAGGCGATCCTTCGATCGAGCGCGGTGCTGAGAGCGAAGTTCGCGCGCGCGCTCGAGACCGACGACGCGCGTGTCGTGCCAACCGTGACCGCGTTGTGTGCTGTCCACGACGTGGGAAAGTTCGACGCGAGGTTTCAGAGCAAGGCTCCCGAAGCGGTCGAGCGGCTCGGACGCGCGAGCACGTGGGGAACCATCAACGGAACGGGGTTCGACCACGGCTCCGCTGGGTATCGCGAGTTTTGCGCGTGGGAATCGAACGCGCCGAGCGAGTGGCGAGCCCTGTGGGGCAGCGACGGAGTGATGGCGCTGCTCGCTGCGGTGTGCGGTCACCACGGGTTCGTCCCGACGGGAAACGAGGCGCAGCGCGATCTGCGGATGAAGAGCTGGCGCGAGCAGGACCGCGACGCGCAGCGCTCGTTCGTGCGAGAGGTCCTCGCGCTGTACCGAGAGGACGGAGCGGCGTTTCCGCTGAACGTCGCGCCGTCTGCGTCGACCCAGTGGCTGCTCGCGGGGCTGTGCTCGGTGGCCGACTGGATCGGCTCACAGACGGAGTTCGAAGGGGAGCCGCTGTTCGTGTACGAGCAGGCGCCCTGCCCGTTGCGGGGCTACCGAGAACGGTCGCGAGCACGAGCGAAGAGGGCCGTCGACGAGCTGCGGCTCGGGCAGAGCGCCGCGAGAGCGCGCTCGTTCGGCGAGTTGTTTCACAGCGACGAGGGCGTCGCGTTCGCGCCACGAGACGTGCAGGTCGCGACGGAGTCGATCACGGCATGTCAGCGCCCCTCGTTGGTGATCGTCGAAGCTGCGATGGGCAGTGGAAAGACCGAGGCAGCGCTCTCGCTTGCGTCCCGTTGGATCGGCGCGGGGCTGGCGAGCGGCGTGTACGTGGCGCTTCCCACGATGGCGACGGCCAACGGGATCGCCGGTCGCGTCGAGAGAGCCGCGGCGGTGATGTTCGCCGAGGACGAGCGCGTGCAATTTCGCCTGGCGCACAGCCGAGCGAGGCAGGACGAGCTGTTCAAGAAGCTCGTGCAACGGGCGCATCGAGGGCGGGCGACGCTCGACGAACGAGCGGACGGTGACGAGACCGAGGCCGAGGTGCTGTGCGCGCGCTGGTTTCTCTCGGCCAAGCGTGCGCTGCTGGCGCAGGTCGGCGTTGGGACCGTCGATCAGGCGATGCTGTCGGTGTTGCGGGCAAAGCACTCGTTCGTTCGACTGTTCGGGCTCGCGAGTTCGGTCGTGATCGTGGACGAGCTGCACGCGTACGACTCGTACATGGAGGTGATCCTCGAACGTCTGGTCGAGTGGCTCGCCTCTGTCCGCACGCCCGTTGTGCTGTTGAGCGCGACGTTGCCATCGACTCGCAAGCGGTTGTTCGTCGACGCGTACCAGCGAGGAATGGGTTCAGACGGATCGAAGTCAGCGATCCCGCCCCTGAGCGACGCGTATCCATTGGTGACCGTCGCCAGCGCGGACGGAGTGGAGCAAATCGCGGCGCGTCCCACGGAGAGGAGGACGATCGCGATCGAGACAGGTCCGTGGGTCGAGGATCAGGACGGGGCGGTCGACGAGCACGACACCGAAGTCGAGAACCTCGTTCGTGCGGCGAAGAGCGGTGAGATGTGCGTGTGGATTCGCAACACCGTCAACGATGCGCGGGCGGCGTACAGAGCGGTCATCGAGTGCGCGCAGCGCGAGGGACTGCCGCTCGATCGGGTCAAGCTGTTTCACTCACGTTTTCGACCGAGCGAGAGAAAGAGCATCGAAGGGTGGACGCTCAGCACCTTCGGAAAAGCGGGACGACAGCGAAGAACGGGCGCGGTGCTGATCGCGACGCAGGTCGTAGAGCAGTCACTGGACCTGGATTTCGATCGGATGGTGAGCGATCTGGCGCCGATCGATCTGCTGTTGCAGCGCGCGGGACGACTGTGGCGATGGGCGCTCAGCGACGACGCCCCCTCGCGTCCGTCGAGCGCTCGGGAGGTGCTTCGAGTACTCGTTCCGCGCGACGAGAAGCTGCACGCGCTGAGCTTTGGTGGAACGGGGTACGTGTACGACCCCGCGACGTTGTGGCTCACGGCGGAGGCGCTCGCCCGCTCGCCGAGCGTCGAGATCCCAGCGATGCTGCGCGCGCTCATCGAGGAGTGCTACGCGCCCGAACAACGGAGCGAGCGCATCCGCGCGGCCAGCAATCGCGCGACGCTCGAGGCGAGCGAGGCGCGGCTCGAGCGAGCGTTGAGCGAGCTGAGAGCGAGAGCCGAGCGCAGCGCGTTGCCCGAGGCGCTCGCGGAGCCGAGGAGCGGACAAGGCTTCGAGCGCGATGACGAAAAGAGCACCGAGGCGCTCACGCGCGTCGGACGCAGCGAGACGTTCTTGCCGGTCTGGTGGGACCACGACGAGGGCGTAGCCAAGACGCTGGACGGCGTCGTGCTTCCGAGCTCGTTCGACAGCCGAGCGCGGGATTCGTGGAAGCAATTAGAACTATTGCTCGAACAATTGGTGCGCATACCTGCCTACGACTGGGACCCGCTCATCGACGTGGGCTCTGCGAAAGGCGAGGCAGGGCCGTGGGACGAGTGGCGCGCGCGCTGCGCTTCGTTTCTCAGCGAGATGAAGCAGCGTGCTGTGAATCTTCTTCCCATGCACAAACGCGGAGAGCAGTATCGCTGCCGCGTCGAGTATCGCTCACAGTATCGCAGCGCGTTTTACTCGCTGAGCGAGGGGTTTTGGCTGCAGGAGGAGGGTCGATGATCGATCGATTCAATGTGCTGTTCGACCATTGGATTCCGCTATGGATCAACGAGCGCCGCGAGCTCGTATCGCTGGAGGACGTCTTGTGCGGCGCCGTCGAGTCGAGCAGAGAGATCGCGCACAGCCGCGACGAGCTTCGAGTGTTCGCTCACGGGCTCGTGAGCGCGCTCACGCAGGCGCTCTTCGAGCCCGACTCGCTGAGCACGTTGAAACGTCGGCTCGCCGAGCCTCTCTCGCGCGAGGAATATCGCGCGCGCGCGACGAGCGTCGCCGACGACTTCGAGCTGCTCGGCGCGCCCGGATGGATGCAGTGGGGAGAGCGCACAGACGAAGACCTGACGGCGGATCTGCTCCACGAGTTGAGCGAGACGTATCGCCCGGCGCTCGCGAGGCACGTCGTGGCCGAAGGCGGACTCTGCGCGCCGTGTGCGACCGTCGCGCTGTATGGCTTTCAAGCATGGGCGCCCGCGGGCGGTCGAGGCATCTCGCCGGGCGTGCGAGGCTCCCCTCCCCTGACGACGCTCGTGCGTGGAGCCAACGTGCGGCAGACCGCGTGGGCGAACGTATACGTGACGCGAGGCGGATACGAGCGCTTCGCCAAGGACGAGGCGCGTCCGTGGGCGCTCGGCCCCGAGCGACGGGGCAAAGACGGCGCGAGCTGGGAGCAGTACCGCAAGCCAGCGAGCGAGATCGGGCTGGTCGAAGGTCTCTTCTGGAAGCCGCGCGCGGTGCGCCTCGCGCCAGCGAGCGACGGAGAGTGCGCGGTGTGCTCGCTGTTCGCTCCGCGCGTTCGTGTGAGCGCGTTTCGCGCGGGAGCGAAGAAAGAAGACGGATATTTCGCGCATCCGTGGACCCCCTCGCGCGTGGACAAGGGAGAGCGACGCACGCAGCACATCGCGACGGACAAGCCTGTGTGGACGGGGCTCGCGGACATGTTGAGCCTCGTGCGTCCTGGGTCGAGCAAGAGCGAAGAAGCGGGCGGAGAGGACACGCTCGCGGCCCCAACGGTGACGCAGTGGAGCGAGCTGAGGCGGCCCGAGGGGCTCTCGCTCTTGGTGTTTGCGTATCGCTTCGACAACGCGAGCCTCGAAGGGCGGTTCTTTCAGAGCTTTCCTGCGATCCAGCGCTGGGCCGAGCGCGATTTCGTCGATCGCGTGCGGTGCGTGGTGCAGTACGCCGAAGAGACGCTCAACGCGCTGCTCTATGCGCTTCGGCGCGCGTACAGCGACCGGCAAAAGAGCACGGCGAGCTACTTTCCGCAGGACGCGAGGCAGCAATTCTGGCGCGAGAGCGAGCAGCTCTTCTGGCGCTATGTGCGGTCGCTGGACGTGGGCGAAGGCGTGCCCGAGCCGATCGTTCCGAAGCTCGCGGCGATCGCGCGGAGGATCTTCTTCGCGTTGACCGAGCCTGCGGCGCTCGAGGCGAAGCACCAGCAGCTCGTGGTGCGCGCGCAGCGCGGACTCAACCGAGCCCTGCGAACGATCATCGAAAGAGAGACGCCAGCGGTGAAGAGCGCGACGACCGAGGCGACAGCGACAGGAGCAGAACGATGAGCAATGAAGCGGTTCGAAGCGCCGGGCGCGAGATGCGCCGGCAGTTCGACGGCGCGAAGGACGCGCGGCGCGCGCTGCGACCGGGCGACGTGGCGACGATCAAGCGCTTCGCCACGGTGGGCGACGCGCTGGTGGACGGAGTGTTCTGGTCCCTGGTTCGACCGCACTTGCGGGCGATCGCGGGGAGCGAGGACGAGCGCGCGATCGAGCGTGCTGCGACGGCGGCGGCCATCGTGGTGTGCGCGTTCGGCGCCGCGGGAGCGACGAACGAGCCGCTCCCGTTGGGCCGCTGGCTGCACGATGGGCTGTCCGCCAAGAAGATTCCCGCAGAGGGCGCGGCGATGCGCTTTCGCCGATTGGCCGCAGCCCGCAGCCACGACGAGCTCGCGCATCAGCTTCGATCGCTCTGCAAGCTCGTGGGACAGCCGCTCGACTGGGGCGCGCTGCTCGCCGACGTCGCGCAGTGGTGCCGGGGAGATGCCGCGCGTGACGCCGTGCTTCGGCGCTGGGCGCAGGACTTCTACGGATCGGCCGACGGAGACGACGAGGACCGCGGCGCGAACGCACCGCGGGCGGCCGCTTCGCGAGCAACAGACAACGCAGCTTCAAAGGGAGAGTGAGTGATGGGAGAGAACAAGAAGATCGGTCGCAACGTGTTCGTGGAGTTTCATGTCCTGCGCTCGCACGCGCCGGGCAACATGAACCGCGACGACCTCGGCACGCCGAAGAGCGCGCTCTTTGGTGGGGTGCAGCGGCTGCGAGTGTCTTCGCAGTGCGTGAAGCGGACGTGGCGCACGAGCGAGTACTTCCAGGGCACGCTCGGGCGCGAGCAGCTCGGGCTCGATGTCTTGGGCTACCGAACGAAGCGGCTGCCCTCGCTCGTGCGCGAGCAGCTGAGCGCGGACGTCGCCGGTGAAGTGCTGGACGGGCTCGACGAGGTGCTCTCTCGCATCGGCCGCGCAGGAGCGCCGTCGAAAGAGGACGAGAAGACCACGGCGCACCTGTTGTTTCTGACGCAGGAAGAGATCGCTGCGGTCAAAGAGTTCGCGAAGAAAAACCGGGCGGAGCTCAGCAAGCTCGCGAAGCTCACCGAGGAGTCGAAGGCCGCGGAGAAGAGCGCGAGCGAGGGCGCGGACGGAGAGAAGAAGGCGAAGAAGGGTCGCGCGGCGAAGAAGGGCGCGGACGGAGGCGGCGCGCACGACGAGCTGATGGAGAGCATTCAAGCGGCGTTCGTGAAGCACATGGGCGAGAGCGCGCCGCGCAACGCGGTGGACGTGGCGCTGTTCGGGCGCTTCGTGACGTCGAAGGAGTTCTCGTCGGTGGACGCGGCGATGCAGGTGGCGCACGCGATCGGGACGCAGAAGGTCTCGCTCGAGTACGACTATTTCAGCGCGGTCGACGACCTGAAGCCCGCGGGCGAAGACGCGGGGGCGGGTCACATCGGAGAGAGCGAGTTTGCGCAGTCGGTGCTCTACCAGTACGCGGTGTGCGACTGGAGATCGCTGCTCTCGAACCTCGCGGGATACGGAGAAGACGCGAAGCGCATCGCCGCCGAATCGATGAGGGCGATCACCCTCGCCGCCACGCGTTCGGTGCCGAGCGGAAAGAAGAACAGCACGGCGCCGCAGAACCCCGCGGACTACGTGGAGGTGGTGCTGCGACGGGACGCTCCGATCAGCCTCGCGAATGCGTTTTTGAAGCCCGTGTATGCGCACGATGGCAGCGATCGAGACGTGATGGACGAGTCCATCGCACGGCTGCGATCGCAAGCGTCGCGCTACCACAAGGCGTATTCGAAGGACGGCGACGTGATCGGTCGCTTCGTTTTGTCGCTGCGAGATCTGCCCGGTGAGTCTGCGGCGGGAGAGAAGCGGTTCGAGGCGCTCGACGCGATGGCAGGCGCCGTCGCAGCGGCGCTCGGGAGCGAGGGATGAGCACGACCGACTCGACGGTGCTGCGGGCGATCGCGGTGCGGCTCGAAGGGCCGATGCAGAGCTACGGTGCGAGCTCGGTAGGCGTGAATCGTCCGACGGAAGACGCGCCCACCAAGAGCGCGCTGGTCGGGTTGCTCGGCGCTGCGCTCGGGATCGACCGGATCGACGTCCGCGCGTTGGTGGAGCTCGACCGCGCGATGGCGACGGTGGTGCGCGTGGACTGCGCGGGCCGGATCGAGACCGACTATCACACGGCGCAGGACGTTCCGACGATGGAGGGCGGCGGCGCGAAGGTGGCGCTCACGCGTCGGTCGTACCTCGCGGACGCGGTGTTTACCGTGCTGTTGTGCAACGAGAGCGAGGAGGTGCTCGCGGAGTGGCACGACGCGCTTCGGTATCCGCGCTGGGCGCCGGTGCTCGGGCGCAGAGCCTGTCCGCCAGCGGTTGCGATGGTCGAGCGAGAGTTCGCGATGATCGAGGGCGCGACGTGGAGCGAGCTTCTCGCGAAGGTTCCGATCGCGAGCGAGGTCGCGCTGCGCGCGGCGAGACCGACGGACACGCAGGCGAGCGCGTTCACGGTGTACGTCGACGAGCGGCTCTGCTCGGACGAAGAGCGCGAGCGCGGTCGAACGCTCGTACGACGGGACCGCATCGTGGGTCCTGGGCAGCGAATGTTCTTCGATCGCGCGGCGTGCGTCTTGGAGTGGAGTGCGCCAGACGCGGCGCGGCACGAGCAAGCGCGTCGAAGCGACGGCGAGTGGCCAGCGGGCAACGACACGACGGAGTGGCTGTGATGAGCGCGTTGAGTCTTTCTCGGGTGACGCTGCGACCGCGGCTCGTGGGCGCGGATGGAGGCTGGGCTCGCCTGCGAGACCCGTACGAACTTCATCGAACGCTGTGGCGAGCGTTCGAGGGACACGGTCTCGCAGAGGGCACTCCCGCGCCGTTTCTCTTTCGCGCCGATCGCGTTCGCGTGGGCGACGAAGCGCACTTGAAGGTGCTGGTGCAGAGCGAGCTGCCCGCGGATTGGAGCAAGCTCACAGAGGCGCTCGTGTCCGTCGAAGGGCCGAAGCTCTTGGGGCCGTGGCTCGACGAGCACGCACAAGCGGGCGCGGTGTTGCGCTTCTTCTTGCGCGCGAACGTGACGCGATCGGTGAAGCGCGAGGGTGACGAGCGAGGCGCGCGAGGAAAGCGGGTCGCCATCGAGAGCGAGCCCAAGCAACGGGCCTGGTTGCTCTCTCGCTGCGAGAGGCTGGGCGTGCGCGTGTGCGAGCGCGAAGCGGTGGTGCGCGACGGGCGCGGGCAGATCGTGCAGCGGACGAGCGAGCCCGAGCTGCGCACGAGCAACGCGCGCGTGTGGCGCTGGGGAAGCGCGCGCGGCGAGCGGCACGGGGTGCATCAGGGCGTGGACTTCGAGGGGCTGATCGAGGTCGTCGACGCTGAGAAGCTGCGCGCCGCGGTCGAGAGCGGCGTCGGGCCAGCGAAGGGGATGGGCTTCGGGCTCTTGAGTCTCGCGACGCTGCAGCGTTGAAGGGCGCGATGCAGAAGCTCCCGTACAAAGAGCGCGAGCCGTTCTTGCACTTGCGGCGAGGGCGGTTGGACGTGAAGGACAACGCGCTGGTGTTGGAGGACAAGAACGGGACGCGCATGCAGGTTCCTGCGGGAGCGATCGCGTCGTTGATGTTGGAGCCAGGCATCACGATCACGCACGCCGCGGTGAAGCTGTGCGCGGAGGAGGACTGTCTGCTCGTCTGGTGCGGCGAGGGGGGCGTGCGGTTCTACGCGACGGGGGCGCCGGGCGGGGCACGGTCGGACAAGCTGCTGTTTCAGCTATCGCTCGCGCAAAACGAAAAGAAGCGATTGCTCGTGGTGCGTGAAATGTATCGACGGCGGTTTCGAGAAGAGAGCCCCGATCGACGGAGCGTCGAGCAATTGCGAGGAATCGAGGGGACGCGGGTGCGCGAGCAGTACGCGAAGCTCGCGGAGGAGCACGGTGTTCGCTGGACGGGGCGCAGCTACGACCCGGCGAAGTGGACGGCGGGCGACGAGATCAACCGCGCGATCAGCGCGGCGAACGCGTGCATGTACGGCGTGACGGAGGCGGCGATCCTGGTCGCGGGGTATTCGCCGGCGGTGGGCTTTCTGCATACGGGGCGGCCGTTGAGCTTCGTGTACGACGTGGCGGACTTGTACAAATTCGAGCTGTCCGTTCCGGTGGCGTTCGCGGTGGTGGCGGAGAAGAAGCACCGCGGGGACGTCGAGGGGGCGGTGCGTCGGCGATTGCGAGACGCGTTCAAAGAGCAGAGGGTGATGGCGAAGATCATCCCGGACATCGAGGACATTCTGGCGGTGGGAGAGTGATCGATGTGGGTCGTCGATTTGGAGAACGCGCCCGAGCGGCTGCGCGGAACGCTCTCTCGCTGGAGCGTGGAGCTACGGGCAGGCTTGTACGTGGGCGCGACGAGCGTGCGCGTGCGCGACGCGGTTTGGGAGCTGGTGAAATCGCTGGCGACGTACGAGACGAGCGCGGTGATGGTGTTCGCGTCGACGGGTCCGCAGGGATTCGAAGCGAGGACGTTGGGCGTGAATCGCCGCGAATTGGTGGACGTGGACGGGATGTGGCTCGCGAAGTATCGGCCGATCGTGGGCGACGCGACGGAGCCCGCGGCGGAGGACGTGAGCGACGAGATGGAGTCGTTCGACGTGAGCGAGATCGAGGACGGGTATTTGGAGGAGTGAGTCCAATTTCAGCGGCGTACTGGCCGTTGTGCTGGTTGTGGCATTGCTCGCGGCGCCTCGATCCTGCGCGGTTCAGTTGGCCGCAAACGGAGACAACTCGATCGACGTTGGCGCAGTGCCCGCGCGGCGCTGACCAGACGATCGTCAACGGCGCCACACGATGGAGCGCGGCGCGCTCGGACGCGGGGGACGCCGTCCGCGACACGGCGCAGCGCGATTCGGACAGAGAAACGTCGTCTCGGACACGGTTTGGGGGTGCTCTCGGACGCGGGCGCGCGAGTTCGGACGCCCGGCGCGCGGGTTCGGACGCGAAATCGCAGATTCGGACAGCGGGGAGCGCTCTCGGACAAGCGACGGGGGTTTCGGACCGTGACGCTGGAGGAATCGAAGCGACGAAACTGGCAACCGAATGGAGCGCGCGGGTTACCCGTTGCAAAGCGAATGCGCTTGCTGCTTGCATTCGTGCGCGACGCATCGCGCGGCGCGAAGGGGAATGAGTCATGGCCAAGAGCAAGGCGGGAGAGAAGAAGGCGCAGTCCAAGGCGGAGTCGAAGCCGAGCGCAGCGAAGGTCGAGCGAGCCGCGCCGATCGACGAGGCGTGGGTGGCAGAGAGGACGAAGGGGCTGAAGGGAGAGGTGCCGGCGCTGGGCGTTCCGTTGGCGGTGTTTCTCGGGGAGTGCGTGGACTGCGCGAAGTTCGTTCGCGCGTATTGGGAGCCGACGATCGAGGGAGGCAAGGTGATCGCGCCGGGGATGAAGAGCGCGGCCAAGGCCGGCGACGGCGAGGCTGCGTTTGGACTGCGCACCGCTGACGAGATCCTCGCGTTGCACGAGCGCGCGCAGGCTGCGCAAACGCAGTATCTCCTCGCGACGAAGATCACCAAGACCGCAGGCGCGAAGCTCGACCGTGCGAACGAGCTGCTCGACGCATGGACCGCGGCGTTGGAATGGGCGTTCGACGACGGAGTCAACGACGACAAGGACGCGCAGCTCGCGGCGGTGAAGAACGCGCACAGCGACCGGGGCGAGTCGATCGACGAGGTCGCGAGCGCGCTCAACGACTTCGCTGCGCTCGCGCAGAAGTACCTCGGCGAGCTCGACGGCGTGCTCGACTTCGATCCAGCGACGCTGGACGAAGGGTTGAAGCTCTCGAAGGAGCTCGCGGCGATCAACGCGACGCTCGAGTCCAACCCCGAGGCAGACAAAGCGTTGGTGCTGAGAAACAATCTCCTCACGCTCTTGCATGCGCGGGTTGCGCGAGTTCGAAGGGCGGCGCTGCTGGTGTTTCGCGCGCACAGCGAGATCGCGCGCAAGGTGACCAGCGCGTACCAACGGCGCGCGCGCGCGATGGCGCGCCGCGAGGCCACGAAGGGCGAACCGAAGCCGTGACGCGGGCCAGGTCGAGAGCGGGCGAAATGCTCGGTGCGACAACGGTGTTTGAAAAAGCGAAGTGATTTCTGTAGGTTCTGAGAAGTGTTGTCCCCGCACGCGCGGGGATGCGCCCGCGCGGCGGCGGGCACATGGTGGCCTGCGGTGGTTGTCCCCGCGGCGCGCGGTGGCCTGCGGTGGTTGTCCCCGCACGCGCGGGGATGCGCGCGACGACGACGACGGAAAGACCGAGTTGTCCCCGCACGCGCGGGGATGCGCCGCCCACCGCGAGAATCGGGCCGCCGTCGCCGCCGTTGTCCCCGCACGCGCGGGGATGCGCCCAAAGACCAAGGCGCCCCCGCCGCGCCCCATCGCGTTGTCCCCGCACGCGCGGGGATGCGCCGCGCGCTCTCGCGGATCCCCGGGATGTCCGCGCTCGTTGTCCCCGCACGCGCGGGGATGCGCCGTCAGCGATGCGCCAGATCATCGCCGTGATCGCGTTGTCCCCGCACGCGCGGGGATGCGCCGCACACACACACGGGGGGCTCGGTGTGTGACCGGTTGTCCCCGCACGCGCGGGGATGCGCCGGCGCAGAGGGCCCGCGCTGCGATGCGCTCCGTTGTCCCCGCACGCGCGGGGATGCGCCGCACCTTCGTCGCTTCGACCGTGAGCGACACCGGTTGTCCCCGCACGCGCGGGGATGCGCCGCGTCGCCCCGCCTCTGTGTGCGGGTGAACGATGTTGTCCCCGCACGCGCGGGGATGCGCCGAGACTCCCTCGGGGCTTCTGGCGCTCGTGCAGGTTGTCCCCGCACGCGCGGGGATGCGCCGCTCCCCGGCGTCTCGACCGGATGGCGTGCGATGTTGTCCCCGCACGCGCGGGGATGCGCCGTCGGGCGCGTCATCGATCCACCTCGGCTTTCGCGTTGTCCCCGCACGCGCGGGGATGCGCCGCACGTCAGAGTTGCGTTCGTCGCCGCGACGCCAGTTGTCCCCGCACGCGCGGGGATGCGCCACCGTGAAACGGGCCGTTGAAGAGGTAGCTGTCGTTGTCCCCGCACGCGCGGGGATGCGCCGCGCGAGGGCCATTGATCGCGGCCGCTCGCGCCGTTGTCCCCGCACGCGCGGGGATGCGCCGCGTGCGCACGGCGAAATCTTCCCGTGCCAGGAGTTGTCCCCGCACGCGCGGGGATGCGCCGCGTGCACCGGGACTCTGGACAACGAACAGTTGGTTGTCCCCGCACGCGCGGGGATGCGCCGCGCGCGCCGATCCGCACGCCGAAGCGCCGCGCGTTGTCCCGCACGCGCGGGGATGCGCCGCAGTCTCCCGACGATCTCGACCGGCAGCGACAGTTGTCCCCGCACGCGCGGGGATGCGCCGGCTTGCGCTCGCGCTGTCCGCGAAGGACGGCGGTTGTCCCCGCACGCGCGGGGATGCGCCGCCGAACTGCGCGCGAGCGTGGCCGATGCCAGCGTTGTCCCCGCACGCGCGGGGATGCGCCGCAGGCGGTGCGGCAGCGCGATCCCGTCGAACCGTTGTCCCCGCACGCGCGGGGATGCGCCGCCTGCGCGCGTTCCGGTGCAGCAGCTGTCGGAGTTGTCCCCGCACGCGCGGGGATGCGCCGGCAGCGCACTCGGCGCTGGAGCATCACGCGATGTTGTCCCCGCACGCGCGGGGATGCGCCGAGGTCGAGCGCACGTCGCGATCGTTCACCAACGTTGTCCCCGCACGCGCGGGGATGCGCCGTCGAGAGGAGCGAGGAGCGATGAAGTTCGAATGTTGTCCCCGCACGCGCGGGGATGCGCCGCGACTCGCGGCGGCAGAGCGTGGCGAGACGATGTTGTCCCCGCACGCGCGCGGATGCGCCGCCAACGTCACCGAGCCAGCGCCCTCGCGCATCGTTGTCCCCGCACGCGCGGGGATGCGCCGCGGTAGTCCGTGCACCCCGTGCACCCCTGTGCGTTGTCCCCGCACGCGCGGGGATGCGCCGACCAAGACAGGCGGGGAGTGGACGAATGAGCGGTTGTCCCCGCACGCGCGGGGATGCGCCGTAGCTGCCCCGACTGCGGTCCATCGCGCGGGGGTTGTCCCCGCACGCGCGGGGATGCGCCGATCAACGAGTTGATTACGCCGGCCCTCGCGAGGTTGTCCCCGCACGCGCGGGGATGCGCCGCTGCGTACGATCGGATTCGCAGGCGATGACATGTTGTCCCCGCACGCGCGGGGATGCGCCGTGTGCGACGTTGAAAAATCGACCGCGACGCCCGTTGTCCCCGCACGCGCGGGGATGCGCCACTCGCACACGCTCCCGCGACTGCGAGAGATGCGTTGTCCCCGCACGCGCGGGGATGCGCCGATCCGCACGAGCGATCCGATCGGCGACCGCAACGTTGTCCCCGCACGCGCGGGGATGCGCCGCGGTCGCGTCCTCGGGTGAGCTGTCCGCGCGCGTTGTCCCCGCACGCGCGGGATGCGCCGCTCGATGCGAGCGACCTGCCCGACGAGTGCGAGGTTGTCCCCGCACGCGCGGGGATGCGCCGTCGACAAGTCACGACGCACCATCTTTGTGAGCGTTGTCCCCGCACGCGCGGGGATGCGCCGTCGGATCAACTCCATGATGAGGTTTCCGAGCGGTTGTCCCCGCACGCGCGGGGATGCGCCGCACGCGCAGAGACAGCACTGATCAAAGCGCGCGTTGTCCCCGCACGCGCGGGGATGCGCCGAGCGCGGCGAACGCCGTGTTGAGGTCCGCCGCGTTGTCCCCGCACGCGCGGGGATGCGCCGACAGCGTCCCGCCGTCGGCGAGCAGACGCGCGGTTGTCCCCGCACGCGCGGGGATGCGCCGCGGTCGATGCAGCGGCGGACTGCTCTTGCACGGTTGTCCCCGCACGCGCGGGGATGCGCCGCAATCGAGCTGGCCGCGGAGGAAGCACCCGCGGTTGTCCCCGCACGCGCGGGGATGCGCCGTGAGTGATGCGGTGCCTGTCTCCGAGGAGACGGTTGTCCCCGCACGCGCGGGGATGCGCCGATCGCCGCGACGAGCCCCGCCGCGACGTCGCGGTTGTCCCCGCACGCGCGGGGATGCGCCCGATCGCAGCAGCGATGCCAGCGCCGCGCGAGCGTTGTCCCCGCACGCGCGGGGATGCGCCGCGTCGAGGCGCTCAGGCAGCGCGTGCGCGGCCGTTGTCCCCGCACGCGCGGGGATGCGCCGCACACGCAATCAAGCGCGCGATCGAGCCACGTGTTGTCCCCGCACGCGCGGGGATGCGCCGTCGCGAGCCATCACCCAACCTCCCGCACGAGCGTTGTCCCCGCACGCGCGGGGATGCGCCGGGACCCGTTTGGACCCCAGTTTTGTACAGGCTGTTGTCCCCGCACGCGCGGGGATGCGCCGCGCGTCGCGCTGCTCGGTTCGCGTGCCCGACGTGTTGTCCCCGCACGCGCGGGGATGCGCCGCGCAGCGCGTCGCAGCGAGGGACAGCGTTCGCGTTGTCCCCGCACGCGCGGGGATGCGCCGGTTCCGACACCGTTGCGCGATGGATGGATCGCGTTGTCCCCGCACGCGCGGGGATGCGCCCGCGGCGTGCAGAAGCGCCCGCTGCGCGCGGTCGTTGTCCCCGCACGCGCGGGGATGCGCCGGCACGGGACGCAGCACGCGAGGCCGTGAAAACGTTGTCCCCGCACGCGCGGGGATGCGCCGAGCCGCGCGCTCGCGCTCAAGCTCGGCACCGAGTTGTCCCCGCACGCGCGGGGATGCGCCGCAGCGACGCTCAGGGAAAACCCACCATGACGGCGTTGTCCCCGCACGCGCGGGGATGCGCCGCGTACGCGCGCAGCGCGACGGCTCACCTGATGTTGTCCCCGCACGCGCGGGGATGCGCCGTACACGACCGCCGCCGCCGCGCCGACCGCGAGGTTGTCCCCGCACGCGCGGGGATGCGCCGACATTGCGGCGCTCGTGCGAGCGCTCGAAAGGGTTGTCCCCGCACGCGCGGGGATGCGCCGACCGAGTCGACCCACTTCATGCGGTCGCGCGAGTTGTCCCCGCACGCGCGGGGATGCGCCGCGGACGCGATCGTCGCAGAAGCGAACAACGGCGTTGTCCCCGCACGCGCGGGGATGCGCCGCGCCATGCCCGCGGGCATGCCCGCGACGTGCGGTTGTCCCCGCACGCGCGGGGATGCGCCGGGCGACGCGGGAGCGAGCGAGTGAGGCCCGCAGTTGTCCCCGCACGCGCGGGGATGCGCCGTCGGCGCTGACGATCAGGCGCGCCGTCGCTTCGTTGTCCCCGCACGCGCGGGGATGCGCCGCACGTCGACGACGTCGCGGAGGAGTTTGACGAGGTTGTCCCCGCACGCGCGGGGATGCGCCGCATGGTCGGAGTGCGAGCGCGCTTTCGACGCGGTTGTCCCCGCACGCGCGGGGATGCGCCGGGAACCGACCTTTCGACGTGCGCCGCGTCGCGGTTGTCCCCGCACGCGCGGGGATGCGCCGGGGTACCGTTCGGACCCGTCCGCATCCCCAGTAGTTGTCCCCGCACGCGCGGGGATGCGCCGCACGTTCCGCTCGCACGTGCGGCACCACGTCGCGTTGTCCCCGCACGCGCGGGGATGCGCCGGCCAGGAGCCGCAGCGGGCCACAGCAGCCCGAGTTGTCCCCGCACGCGCGGGGATGCGCCGCGCACGCGACGGGCGGACCCATCTGCGGCGTTGTTGTCCCCGCACGCGCGGGGATGCGCCGTCGCGCTCGCGCCGCCCTCCACTTCGACGACGGTTGTCCCCGCACGCGCGGGGATGCGCCGGTGCGAAATGCTCTTCTGCCCGTTGCGTTGACGTTGTCCCCGCACGCGCGGGATGCGCCGTCGCAACCGGCGACGTACGCTGCTCCCCGCACGCGCGGGGATGCGCCGGGCAGTCAACGGAGCGCTTCGAGCGCAGGCTCGTTGTCCCCGCACGCGCGGGGATGCGCCGAACGCTCATCATTCCCTCCAGCCGAGTAGATGGTTGTCCCCGCACGCGCGGGGATGCGCCCGCTCACCGACCTCGGCGGCCTCGCGCTCGCGGGTTGTCCCCGCACGCGCGGGGATGCGCCGCATCGAGCTCGTAACGCGAGCGGCGAGCAGGAGTTGTCCCCGCACGCGCGGGGATGCGCCGTTCCGAACCCGCTGCAGAACTGAACGCACCCCGTTGTCCCCGCACGCGCGGGGATGCGCCGCAATCAGCGGGCTCTCGTCCGCGTTGCAGGGCGTTGTCCCCGCACGCGCGGGGATGCGCCGCCGGGCACCGTCGCTCTCGTCCTCGATGGATGGTTGTCCCCGCACGCGCGGGGATGCGCCGCGCGCAATGGACACGATCGGTCGCGAGCTGGGGTTGTCCCCGCACGCGCGGGGATGCGCCGGGCGAGCGCGAACGTTGGGTGCGCTCGCCCGCGTTGTCCCCGCACGCGCGGGGATGCGCCGGGAAAACCGGATTCGCAGAATCCGGCCTGTAGGTTGTCCCCGCACGCGCGGGGATGCGCCGCCGCTGCGCAATGTCTTGCGCTTGCTCGGGGCGTTGTCCCCGCACGCGCGGGGATGCGCCGCGCGAGGGCCATTGATCGCGGCCGCTCGCGCCGTTGTCCCCGCACGCGCGGGGATGCGCCGCGATCGCGCGGCAGATGCTCATCACGTTGGTCGTTGTCCCCGCACGCGCGGGGATGCGCCGCCACAGCCGCGCCTGTGCATCCTCGATTGCGGGTTGTCCCCGCACGCGCGGGGATGCGCCGCATTCGCCGTTCGGACCCGACTGCGGTTGCCCGTTGTCCCCGCACGCGCGGGGATGCGCCGCGGGCCGCTCGGTGCGGCTCGAGGGGAAGAAGCGTTGTCCCCGCACGCGCGGGGATGCGCCGGTACGCGTGGCTGAGCTCGCGCGCTCAGGGCGGGTTGTCCCCGCACGCGCGGGGATGCGCCGTCGCGCCCCTGCGACGCGAGCACCCCGAGCAGGTTGTCCCCGCACGCGCGGGGATGCGCCGTCCGGGTCGAGGCGAAGCTGGCGCATCTGGCGGTTGTCCCCGCACGCGCGGGGATGCGCCGCCAACGCGATCCTCGCGGCTGCCGCTCAGCGCGTTGTCCCCGCACGCGCGGGGATGCGCCGCCATGAACGACTACGAGACGATGACGCCCGAGGTTGTCCCCGCACGCGCGGGGATGCGCCGCTGTGCTCGCGGCTCACGACGGCGGGGCGACTCGTTGTCCCCGCACGCGCGGGGATGCGCCGAGAGGCGAACGAATTGAGTTTCGCGATTCGGCGTTGTCCCCGCACGCGCGGGGATGCGCCGATCAGGCGCGGTCTTACGTCGCGCGCCCAGCGGTTGTCCCCGCACGCGCGGGGATGCGCCGCGACTGCGCGCACAGAACGAGGCGAACGGTCTGTTGTCCCCGCACGCGCGGGGATGCGCCGGCGCGGCGCAAGGGGCAATGGGCGCGATCGGTGTTGTCCCCGCACGCGCGGGGATGCGCCGCGTGACGAACGTGCCCGCTACTGCGCCGTACAGTTGTCCCCGCACGCGCGGGGATGCGCCGGCCTACGGCGGCCCGAATGGCAACATCACGCCGTTGTCCCCGCACGCGCGGGGATGCGCCGCTCAAGCACCTCCCGTATCTCGACGGCGATCCGTTGTCCCCGCACGCGCGGGGATGCGCCGTATGTCATCGGGATTGGAGTTCTCGCGCTCGCGTTGTCCCCGCACGCGCGGGGATGCGCCGCCCCACACCCACCAGCCCGCGAGCTCGGCGTCGTTGTCCCCGCACGCGCGGGGATGCGCCGCGATATGCCGCATGGAAGCGCGCGAACTACCCGTTGTCCCCGCACGCGCGGGGATGCGCCGACGTCGAGACCGACGCCGAGCTGCGCGCGCGCGTTGTCCCCGCACGCGCGGGGATGCGCCGACGACAAGATCGCGACCGAGCTCGGCATGGGGGTTGTCCCCGCACGCGCGGGGATGCGCCGCGTTGACGCAGGCGAACTTCGAGACGGCCTACGTTGTCCCCGCACGCGCGGGGATGCGCCGCGCGGCGCCAGGCCGCCGGGGCGATGGGTGAGGTTGTCCCCGCACGCGCGGGGATGCGCCGCGAGCGCGTTTCGCCCGAGGTACTGCGCAAGGGTTGTCCCCGCACGCGCGGGGATGCGCCGCTCATCGACGGCACGATCCAACCCGGATACGCGTTGTCCCCGCACGCGCGGGGATGCGCCCGTACCCGACCCATCGCAGCGTCGCGACACCGGGTTGTCCCCGCACGCGCGGGGATGCGCCCTCAATCGCGGAGTCGAGACGCGCGAGAACAAGGTTGTCCCCGCACGCGCGGGGATGCGCCGCAGAGCACGCGATCGATCGAGACCGAGCGGGGGGTTGTCCCCGCACGCGCGGGGATGCGCCGGTCCGGGCGGATCGTCCCGCGTCGCACGACCTGTTGTCCCCGCACGCGCGGGGATGCGCCGCCGGGGGCGCTCGGCGGCGGCTGTTCAGGCGCGTTGTCCCCGCACGCGCGGGGATGCGCCGGTCTCTTGGGCGAACAGCGCGGGGACCACGCAGTTGTCCCCGCACGCGCGGGGATGCGCCGCTGGCCGCGCACGCGCTGCCTGACCGCTCCATGTTGTCCCCGCACGCGCGGGGATGCGCCGTGCGCTGGTTCTGCGACGGCGCTGAGGTCGAGGTTGTCCCCGCACGCGCGGGGATGCGCCGATGACGGGCGCGGACGAAGCCATCCGCGCCGCGTTGTCCCCGCACGCGCGGGGATGCGCCGCCCACGTGGTTCACGCTCGCGCCGCTCTCGTTGTTGTCCCCGCACGCGCGGGGATGCGCCGCGCCGACGATCGAGCAAGTGATCGAGGCGTACGTTGTCCCCGCACGCGCGGGGATGCGCCAGGCGGTGCGCGAAACACACGCGCGGCTCCACCGGTTGTCCCCGCACGCGCGGGGATGCGCCGCCCGGTGCTCTGACGTTGTGCGGGCGCGGCCCGTTGTCCCCGCACGCGCGGGGATGCGCCGCGCCCGCTCGCGGATGCGACGCTCGCCCGCATGTTGTCCCCGCACGCGCGGGGATGCGCCGGTCCTGAACTTCTCGCCGTTCAGCGCGCGCCAGTTGTCCCCGCACGCGCGGGGATGCGCCGCATCGGCACGCTCGTTCGAAGAGCCGCGACGAGTTGTCCCCGCACGCGCGGGGATGCGCCGCACTGCGGGCGCTACCTCGATGGCGGCGATCAGGTTGTCCCCGCACGCGCGGGGATGCGCCGCAGGAGCGCGACGCGCGCAAGGCGACGACGCAGTTGTCCCCGCACGCGCGGGGATGCGCCGTCGAGCGAGCCCGCCCGCTGCGAGGTCGCGTACGTTGTCCCCGCACGCGCGGGGATGCGCCGAGCAGCTCCGTCACGCGGTCGGGGTGCGCCTCGTTGTCCCCGCACGCGCGGGGATGCGCCGCTGGAGCGGCAGCGCTCGAATCGACCTGTTCAGTTGTCCCCGCACGCGCGGGGATGCGCCGACCAACGCGTGAGGCCCGCGGGGCTCACGGATGTTGTCCCCGCACGCGCGGGGATGCGCCGGTCTGGTCGATTCGCGACGTAATGGCGCTCGCGTTGTCCCCGCACGCGCGGGGATGCGGAACGCGCGCACAAAGCCCGACGGGGTACGCGCGCGTTGTCCCCGCACGCGCGGGGATGCGCCGCGCTCCAACGACACCTGCCACTCGGGCTTGTTGTTGTCCCCGCACGCGCGGGGATGCGCCGAACGCGTACACGACGTGTCCTCCGCGCTCGAGGTTGTCCCCGCACGCGCGGGGATGCGCCGGAGCGCCGCGTGCTCCCAGCCCTCGAGTTCGTTGTCCCCGCACGCGCGGGGATGCGCCGATCTCGCGGATCACCGCCGCCTGCTCGTCGTTGTTGTCCCCGCACGCGCGGGGATGCGCCGCCGCCGAGCGATGAGCCTTGGTTGTTGTCAGCGTTGTCCCCGCACGCGCGGGGATGCGCCGCCACACTGGACAGGGGCGTGACGGTCCGCCGCGTTGTCCCCGCACGCGCGGGGATGCGCCGACGTGCGCGCGGCGATCGCTCAGCGAAGGGCTGTTGTCCCCGCACGCGCGGGGATGCGCCGATTGAGCCCGCGCTTGGACGCGAGGGCGATCTGTTGTCCCCGCACGCGCGGGCATGCGCCGTCGAAGAGCGTCGCGGTGTCGCGCTCGCTCTCATTGTCCCCGCACGCGCGGGGATGCGCCGCGCTCGATCGGCCTCGAAACACCGGAGACCTCGCCGTTGCCGATCCGCTGTGATCCCGATCGATCACCGGGTGATGGACCGCGTTTTCACTGCCGCTTCGGCGCAGCGGTGAGCTCGTCGCGCGTGGCCTCGGGGTCGAGCGCGATGAGCACGAGCGCGTCCTCGTCGACGCCGTCGATCGCGTAGCCGAGCATCCACGCTTCGCACAGCGGCGTAAACGGATTGGGCAGCGCGCGCTTTCGTGCGTGCGCGTCCCACGCCCATTGGTGAAGGGCGTCCGTGCGAAAGGCCATCGCGAGCGCGAAGTGATTCGAGGCGTAGCCGCGGCGAGCGAGCTGCTGATCGGTGTTCGCGCCGTAGTTCATCGTGCGGATGTCCGCAGGTCGGCCCCACTGCGTCACGAGCCCCGTCGCCTTCGCGAGCGCGTCGCCCGCGACGAGCAGCTCTTTGTGAATCGAGGGAGCGAGGTGCGCGCCGGGACGCTTGGTGTAGAGCACCGTCGGCGCGTCGGAGCCGACCACGCGCCACACGATTCGCCGCGGCTTTTCTGCGGTGGGGCGCATTCGCGCGAAGGCCTCGAGCGCCAGGGCCTCGACCGCTTCGACGGCGTCGGGGTCCGCAGCGAGCGCGACCGCGGCACGCACGGTCGCGGGCGTCGAAGCGACGGGACAGCGCTTGCTGTGGCCGATGAAGGGGTCGCGACAGCGTGGGCACTTCACTCCGTCAGCGACGATCTGTCGCGTGGGATGCGCGAGCCATGACAGCGGGATCACCGAGCGAGCGGCGAGCGCCTCCCACGCCTCGGCGGGGTCGGTGATCGAGGCGATCGCTTCGCGCGCGACGGCGAGCCTGGGTCGCGCGGGAGCGAAGAAGCGAGCGCCCGCCGCGGCGAGCGTCACGGCGCACAGGGTCTTGGGCGCGGCGGTCGCGGGCTTCTTGGCGCGCGAAGCATTCGGCGTCGCCTTGCGTTTGGCAGAGGACTTCTTGGTGCCCGCGGCGCGCTTCGAGGTGGCCATCGAGCGGACGATGGTAGTGCGAGGGATCGCGATGGGCGCTCAGTCTTCGGCGGCGATCGTCGTTTGGCTCGCGACACCGAAGCCGATCGCGAGGCCGGTGAAGACCGCGCCGCCGGTGAGCATCGAGACGCCGGCGATGGTCTCGCTCTGGTGGTTCATCCAGAAGCCAGCGCCGCCGGCGAGCAGGCCGATCGCCGCTGCCGCGGACACAACGGACACGACGATTTGCCACGGCCGACCGACGCGCACGCGCAGCCTCGAGCTCGTCTCTTGAACCGTGAAGAACGGCGACGATGTGATCCCGGGACCGACGATGCGGATGCGCGACTGCGACGGGAGCGGGATCGCGCACGGGCCCTCGCACACGGTCTCGAAGCGCGTGACGGTCGTGGTCGTGGCGACGATGCCGGTCGAGAGGTCTTGCGTCGTTCCGCTGGCGATTTCGCGCTGCACTCGAATGTGTGGGTCGTTGCTCTCGATCCGCACGACCCCGCTCTCTCGACGGCGTCCGGGCCGCACGATGTCGGGAGCGTCTGCGACGAGCGGCGTTCGTGTGGTGACCTCGCTCGGTTGCACGGAGAAATCGCGCTCGTCGCGCACGCTCGGCGCGGACAACCCGAGCCCAACTGCGCCGAGACTGCCGACGAGGAGGCCAGAGAGCGCGATCACAGAAAACTCGACGCGCCCAGGGGCACCCAAGAAGAGCAAGCCACCCGTGACGGCTCCGGCTGCGCCCACGATCAACGCCGCCGCAGCCAACCCCGTCGAGAGCGCGCTCGGAACATCAACGAAGAGCATCCTCGCGCCCGGCTGCAGTCGAAACGGATCGTGCACGGTCCGCGAGCCATCGCGCAGCCGCAAGGACCACCAAGGCTCGATGCGCGTGGAGCACGGTCCGACGCAGAGCCGGCGCCACAGCCCCCACGCAGGCGCCGCGCGTTGCGCGGGCGCAACCTCGCTCTCGTCGATCGCCTCGAGTGAGATCGCGTCGCTGTTGGGAAGAAACTGAAGCTGCGGCCGCTCAGCGTCGGGCTCGCTCTCGACGCGCGACGCTGGATCGCGCGCAACCGCGCTCGACGCGGTGCCATTGCGCGGCGTTGGATCCGTCGCCTGCGCGTGTGCTTCGCTCGCGCTCGCGATGAGCGCAGCGCACGCGATGCAAGCGCCCGCGGTGCAGCGCAGGTCGAGCGCGGCGCGCCCGAATCGACCCCAGCTTGGTCCCACCATGAATCGCCGCGATGGTGTCGATCGACGAGCGCGCTGTCAACGGAGCGCGCTCGCGCGCGCGACTCCGCATCCCTTCACCCCTCGCCCGCGGCTTCGCGCAGCAGCGCCGCCACCTCGCTCGGCCGCGGAATGTCCTCGTACGCCGCGAGCGCCGCCATCAATCCCTCCTCTTCGCTCGTGCGCTCGAGGTCGTCCGCGAGCACGCCCAACGCTCGCGCTCGCTCGACCACGGTGAGCTCGAGGAAGCACGCTTCGTACACGTCGGCGACGCACTCGTACTCTTTGTCGAAGAGCACTTCTTCGACGGTCTCAGCGTCGCCGTACTCCTCGACGAGGTCGGGGACGATCGTCGAGCACGCGTCGATGAACGCGGCTTCGACGGTGGCGTCTCCCAGAAAGAGCCCGCGCCGGCCGCGCGCGGCGCCGAAGAGCGGCCGCTCGCCGAGGGCGTCGGCGCAGTAGCGGGCGGTCGCGAAGAGGGCGTTCCACAACGGGGATCGAGCAGAGGTCATCGCTTGATGGAGCCGATGCGAACGTTGGAGAACGCGCGCAACGTCTCGCTCAACGCGCGGCTGATCACGACGGGCTGATCGACCACCGCCCCGCTCCGCACGGCAAACGCGTCGAGCCCCGCCGGAACGAACATCGCCCTCCCCTTCGCCCGCTCTTCATCGATCGCGAGCGCCCCGTAGTCCACCGCGCGCGCCACGCCGTCGATCCGCTTGCGCTTGAACGCGCACTCGCCCTCGCGCAGGCACTCGACCGCCTCGGGGTGCAGGTAGAAGTACCGCTCTTTGCGCGGCTTCTTCTTGGGGTCGAGCAGCTTGATCGGCAGCAATTCGACCGACGAAACGCTGGCCTTCAGCGCGTCCGCGAGCGCGTTGCTCACGATGAAGCCTCCGCCGAAGACCACCTCGTGCAGGTCGTAGAGCGACTGACTGCGTCCGTCGCGCATCACGAACGTGGGCGTGTCCCAGTCGCTCGCCCACGGCTGCGACCGTCGCGCGGCGCGAGCCTCGATCGCCTCGGGGCAGTCGATCCACGCGGCGCTCGCCGCTCCGCCCGCGAGCAGTCGCCGCCACGGGCTCTCGTCGGGATGCGCGATCGAAGCCTTCTTCATCGCGGCGATCATCGCCTCGCGCTCGCCGTCGTCGAAGTACTTCGACATCGTTGCGTGGTCTTGAATGGCCTCGAAGACGTCGGCGTACGGCGCGGCCACCGAGCTCGTCCACGGTGAGGCAAATGGGTCGGCCCCGCGCTCGACCAGCGCCTTGCAGAACTCGAAGACGCGCACGGGCTGTCCGTAGGCCGAGAGGCAGACGTGGGCGATCGGGGGAGTTCCGTCGAGCGTTCGGGCCTTCAGCGAGGCGCCGCTCGCGAGGGCGGCGTCCACCGCGGCGAGGTCGCGCTCGGCGAGCGCGGTCCAGAGCGATCGCTGCGCCTTCGAGGGCCACTGTAGATCGAAGACGTCGTAGCCCTCGATCTTCAACGTTCGCAGGTTGCGCAGCGCGCGCAGGGGCTCGAGGTCGTCTGGCTCTCCGCGCAACGAGAGGTACTCGAGCGCCTCGAGCGCGGCGAAGTGCGCGAGGGCGACCTCTTCGTGCACCGTGAGGCCCGTGATCGCAGCGACGCGCGCGAGCTCAGCGTCCGTCGGCTGCGCGCTCACCGCAGCGCTCTGCGTCACTGCTTCTTTGAGCGCGTCCGGAGCGCTCGTCCACCACGCGCGCAGCTCGGCCAGCCTCTCTGCGCCGAGCGTCGGCGACGGCGCCTCGGGCTCGATCGCGACGACGGCACCCGCGGGTTCGGCCAGCGAAAATGCGGGAATCTCTCGGTCCGTTGCGCTGTTGGTGCGCCACGCTCGGCTCGCGCCCAGGGTGCGCTCGAGCTCGGCGAAGTAGTCCTCGACGGACACCGTCTCGTAGTCGGTCCACGCCGCGCCGTGGTCGTCGCCGAGCACCGCGCGCCAGCGCTTCTTCGCGCGGTCGTACCAGAGTCCGACGAGGTGATAGCCGAGGACCATATCGAACGGGTACAGCTCACCGAAGAGCTTCTCGTCGATGATCTCGCGCCCGTCGATCTCCAGGGTGTCTCCCTGCGGCTCGGGGACGAGGCGATCGATCCAGTATTTCTTGCGAAAGACGTCCTTGGCGGCGGGGATGTTGATGACGCCGCCCTGCGCTGTGTCGTCGCGACCGATCGAGGACCAGAAGGGAGAGCCGGGGTCAGCGATGACGTTCCACGCGGTTGATTTTGTGTGCTCGACGGAGGGGGCGTCGCTCTGTTGCCACACGAGGGCAAACTCTCGCGCGCTCTCGTAGAGGGCGCGGACGGGCGCAGGGAGCTTCGCGTCGATCGCCTGCTCGATCTTGTCCAGCGTGTCTGCGGGCGTCGGAGTCAGCAGCTTCGTCGGAGTGCGATAGAGCACTTGCGTGCGCGGTCGAGCGCTCACCGCGTCGAGCAGGCGCTGCACGAACGAGCCCGCGGTCTTCTTCTTGGTCGCCATCGAGGCCATCGGTACGCCATCGCGGCGCAGGCGCCCACTTTCTCGCGCGACGCGCTCAGCGAAGGTCGAGGTCGCGCACCCACTCGAGCGTGCGCTCGATGCCCTGCTTCGTGCTCACGATCGGCGCGTACCCGAGCTCGCGCTCGGCGCGCTTGGCGTTGAAGAAGAAGTCCTGCCCGATCACGTAGAGATGAAACCGGTGAAACGGCGGCTCGAAGCCCGTCGCGCGATGCGCGAGCGCGAAGAGGTCCGCGAGCGCAAACGCGACGCGCTTGGGCAATCGTCGCTGCGGCACCCGCAGCCCCTTCGCCTCCGCGAACGGAACGAGGAAGTCGAAGAAGTTCGGCGCATACCCCTCGGACACGAAGTACGCCCTGCCCCCGACCGCGTCTCGCGTCGCCGGGTCGTGCAAGCGCGCCGCCGCCAGAACGTGCGCGTGCACCACGTTGTCCACGTACACGCAGTCGAAGCGCGCCGACGGATCGCCGATCACCATGGGCATCGTCCCCTGCGCGAACTGCCGCAGGCTCTCGGGGATCGCGTGCGGGTCGTGCGGCCCGTACACGTGCGTGGGTCGCACCGCGCACACGGCGAGGTCGGCTCCGTGCGCGGCGAGCGCGAGCTTCTCTGCTTGAATCTTGGTGCGCACGTAGTCGTGAATGGGCTCGGCGGGATACGGGATGCTCTCGTCACCGTCGGCCACCGGCTCGCGGTCGAGCACGACGTCTTCGCTGCTCGTGTAGACCAGGTGCGGGACGCCGAGGGCGCGGCAGACGTCGATGACGTTGCGCGTTCCGTCGACGTTGACGGCTTCGATGTGGGGGCTCTTCGAGAGGCCGACGTGCACGACCGAGGCGAGGTGAAACACCGTGTGCGCGCCGTCGAGCGTGGCCCTGAGCGAGTCCTTCGAGCGCACGTCGCACCAGCGCGAGCGCACTCGATCGGGCAGCGGTCCTTCGAACGGCGCGATGTCCGCGCTCACGATCTCGTCGAAGACGGGCCACGACGGGTGCGGCTCGCTCGCGAGCATCTCGACCATGCGCCGTCCGACGAAGCCGCTGCCTCCGAGGACGACCGCGCGCTTGAGCTTCTCTTCCATCAGTGATGGCGGAAGATACCCGTGACGTAGAGCGCCGCGAGCGCAGATGCGACGATGATCAACGCCGCCGCGGTGTAGAGCACGCCAAACGACGCTGGGGTCTCGAGCCCCAACGGCCGCGGGGGCGTTCCGATGAAGCGCACGGTGTGCGCTTTGCCTTTGCGCTGATAGGTCACGAGGTACACGGGCGTCGTCTCGACGAGCAGCGTTTGCGAGCGAATTCTCCCGTTGTCTGGGAGCGGGTGCTCGTTCATCAAGCGCTGCGCCGCGAGCCGCAGCGGCGCGTCGAGCTCGCGCAGGTGCTCTTCACCGAGGGGCCCCTTCTCGTTGCGCGCGGCGAGCGCCAGCGCGAACTGCTCTCCGTTGATCGGAACCTCCGGCGGCGCGAGCGCCACGATCGTGTTCTCTTTGTGCGTCAACCACGAGACGGCGACGCGCTGGATGGTGAAGGTCTTTCCTGTGGATTTGCAGGGCTTGCACGGGAGCGTCCCGAGCTTGCACGTCGTGCACGCCTTGAACTTCTCGCCGTTGCAGAAGCGACAGAGCTTCGTCGCGCCCTTGGCGTCATCGACGTGGCCGACGCCCTTGCACGACTCGCACGGGACGCGCGTGGTCCCGCCGCACTTGTCACAGGGGCACTCGCCCTTTCCGAGACACGCGGGGCAGTCGGTGATCGCGCCGCTCAAGGGCTCTTCGATGATCGTGCGCGGCTCGTCGACGAACGGGTCCGACGGCTTCGCGGGCAGCTCCCACAGCATCGCCGTGAGGTCTCGCGGCGGGTCCGGGAGCTTCTCGGGCTCTTTGGCGGCGACGCGCGTGAGCGTGCGCGTCTCGAACGCGGTCTCGAGCCGCGCTCGTCGCTGCGACTCATCGACGACGTCCGAGACCGTGACGCTCTCGTCTCGGAGCAGCTCGCGCAGGATCGCCTGCGCGCGAGCGTTGTCGAGCTCGTGCTCGGTGGTCGGTGCGTTTGCCATCGGCGCTCAGCGGCCCGCGACGCGCGAGATGAGCACGACGAACGCGACGAGCACCATGTGGCTCGCGAGGTTGGCGACGACCGCCGTCGCGAGCACCTTCATGTCGAGCTTCTTCGGCTCGACCGAGCGGAGCTGATCGCCCGCGCCCAAGCGCGAGAGCGAGATGTACACGCCGATCTCCGTGGCCATCACGACGGCGCCCCACGCGACGAGCTCGAGCAGCGGGAGCGGGTCGGTGAACGCGAGCTGCATCAGCTCGAAGCGACCGGGCATGAACGCGCTGGCCGTCGCGACGGTGGCGTCGCGGATGCAGCGATCGCTCGGGCCCCAGCGAAAGAGCTTGAGCACGATGGCTTCGACGCCCGCGGTCGTGGCGAAGAGCACGAAGAGCACCGCGAGCGCGATGAGGATGACCGGCAAAGGGACGGACATGCGAGAGGGAGTGTAGCGCGTTCTCTCTCGGCGGCTCTGCGGTTTAAAACGGCGTCCCGAGGAGGCCGTAGACCTGCGTGGCCGCGTCTTTTCCGAGGATTCCGCGCGCGAAGCCGACGCGCAGAGTTGTCGAAATAAAGTAGCCCCACACGAGCTCGGCGAAGAGCTCGGCGCCCGCGCCCATCGCGATGTTCTCGAAATTCACGCGGCCGAACCACGCGTCGCCCGCGTCGAAGAACACCCCGCCCCACAGGCGCGTGAAGTACACGGGCAGCGTCGAGATGCCTCGATCGACCTGCACGATCGGGAAGCGATACTCGATGTTCGCTTGATAAAATGCGCTTCCGGTGCGCGCCGCGGGCGCGTAGCCGCGCAGGGGCGTGGACGTCGCGTACGCGAGGGACGGCAGGGACGTGACGAACGCGACAGGATCGAAGTTGGGGTAGCCGCCGATCGAGAAGAACGCGCCTTCTCCGCGGGCGAACGTGCCGACGCCGCCCGCCGCGCGAACGGCGATCACGTGGTGATAGCGACGAAGGCGAAAGGGCAACGGGATGTACCCCGCGATCGCCGCGCTCACGTCGAAAGACGAAGAGCGCCCGCCGATCGCGCGATCCGTCCCGTGAAACGCCAGCGAACCTTCGTACCCCTCGTGCGCCGAGATGTCGTAGCTGTACCGCTGCGTGCGCGCGAAGCTCCACGCGCCGCGGATGCGCCCGTCCACCACGCGCTGCGGAACCTCTGGCGGAAACTCCGTCGGGTCCACGAGGTTCGCTCCAGCAATCGCCCCCGCGGGCCCTGCGTAGGACAGCGAATACCCCAGCGAGAGCGCGTTGCTCTGAAACAGCGCAGGAAACGCGATGGACACCCCCGCGTCTCCCACCCAACGCTCGTACGGGTACGCGATCTCGTTGCCCGAGACGCTCACGGTCGAGCGATTGACCGCGCGGCTCAATCGAAAGGAGAAGCTCGGCCGCAGCCCATTGTACGCGTAGGTCAAATCGAAGAACGGGTTGAACCCCACGAGCCCCACGCCCGCGCGCACCGCCCAGCTGTGCTGCCCCAGGATATCGCTGCCCTGCGTCGTCACCGCGACCGTGGGGCCGAAGCCATCGTCCGAGACCTCTGCGAGCCAGGTGCGCGGGTGCATGTGCCGCAGCGGGCTGTACGGCCGATCGGTGACAGGGACTTCGGGCGCGACTTGCACGCGGTCTCTCGGCGGCGCTTCGGGGCCCGGCTCGATCCATCGCGAAGGGTCCCATCGCAGGCGGTACAGGTCGTACCCGAGGTGCGTGTAGCCCACGTACACGATCCAACGTCCGTCCGGAGACACATCGGGCATGAACGCGCCGTTGATCACGTTGGTGATCTGCCGTGTTCTTCCCGTGGCGAGCTCGCACGCGTACAGGTTGCTGATCCCCGTGCGATCGGACGAGTAGATCACGTAGCGACCGTCGGGAGAGAACACGGGCTGCATGTCGACGGCGCGGTCGCGCGTGACGTCGCGGATCGCGCCGGTGCTGCGATCGAGCACGCGGATGTCTCGGTATCCGCCGCGCTGCCAGTGGGAGAAGGCGATCTTCGACCCATCCGGCGAGTAGCGAGGCGTGTACGCCTGCTCGAAGCGGCGGCCGCTGACGATCGGGCGCGAGCGACCTTCGGCGAAGGAGTACTCGTGGATCGACTGCGTCCCGCGCTCGTTCACGGTGTACGCGAGGTGATCGTTGTCTGGAGACCAGTCGGGGTAGAGCGTGCGCGCGCCGTGCGTGAGCTGCGTCGCGTCGCCCACGCGCTGCAATCGCCCTCGCTCGTCGCGGTCGATCGAGCCGGTGTACAGGTCGCGATACGCGTAGATCCCGCGGTAGAAGCCCACGTCCGAGCGCACGAAGCGCGAGCGATCGGGCGACGGGCTCCATCCAGACGTGGCGCCGATCCACGCTTGATCGACGGGCGCGGGCCTCGCGGCCTCGACGTCGAGCGCGCGAAACATCGGGTGCGACCGCCCGTCGCCCGATTGGTAGATCACCGTGCGCGCGTCGAAGAACCGCGGGTACGCGAGCTCTTCGCCCTGAAACGTGACGCGCTCGCCCTCGATGCGCCCCCTCGCTTCGACCGCGGCGCGCTGCTGCTGATAGCGCGCGCGGGTCTGCGCGAGAAACTCGGGCCAGAGCTCCTCCCACGTGTGTCCCGTCGCTCTCTGCAGCGACCGATTGACGCCGTACGGAATCAGCTGCGCGCCGTAGTCCGTCGAGACGCGCGCGAACGCCTGCGGGCCGAAGCGATCGACGACATAGCCGACGAAATGGCTCCCGTAGAGATACCAGAGCGTCCCGTGCGGCCATCGATTGGGCCCGGTCGAGAGCTGATCGAGCGTGACGAAGTGGTTCTCGAGCGCGTCGGCGCGGAGGTACATGTCCCACGTCGAGCTGCGCAGTCGACCGCCGGTGGTGAGCCGCGATTCGTAGTAGGTCGCGATGCCTTCGAGCAGCCAGCGCGGCTGGACGAGGTTGGGCGGATAGGTTTTTCCCAGCACTGCGTTGATGATGGCGGGGATGCCCGAGATGTTGTCCGCGTGCGCGACGTGCGTGAACTCGTGCGTCACGAGCGTCTGCAGCCAGTCGTCGAAGTCGCTGAGCGTCGAGAGGTCTTCGGGCGCCGTCACGTACAGCGTCATCAAGTTGTACGGGACCGCGTTGGCGAAGCCGTTGGCGTCGTCGGTGTTGTCCACGAGCGTGATCTCGGTGACCTGCACGGGCCGACGGCCCATGTAATCGCCGATGCGTCCATGGACGGACTCGGCGGTGTTGATCACGCGCTGCGCGGCTTCGCGGAGGCCCTGGTGATAGTGCACGCGAAAGTGCGCACTCTCGAGCGTTCGCCACTGGAGCGTGGGGTCGTTGAGCTGCGCGCGAGCGGCGCTCGTTGCGCACACGAGCGCGAGAGCAGCGGGAAGCGAAGCAAGCCAACGGCGCACGATGAGGGCGGCGAGCGTAGCGCAGACGCGCGTCGATCGCTGAGCCGTGTCGCGCTCAGGCCTTGGCGACGACGCGCAAGGGCGCGTTGCGCAGATAATCGCTGATGCGATTCTTGTCGGCGTCGCTCAGGTCCACGAAGCGCAGCCCCATTCCGAGCTCGCGCGAGGTGGCGGGGACGACCTCACCTTTGACGCGCAGGGGCCTGGCGTCGCCGGGGAGGCGGAGGTCGATTTCGACGACCGTTCCTGGAGCGTGCGGGAGCGTGCGCTCGAGAAAGAGTCCTCCGGTCGACAGGTTCGTGGCGCGCTGAAAGTACAGCGCGTCGTCGGTGTGCTCTTCGACCCAGAGGTCGATGGTCACGCGCGGCTCGTTGCGTCGCTCGACGGGGTTGCTCTCGATCATGGTTCATCGGCGTTAGTACGCAGCGCGATCGCTCGTCCAAAAACCCGCGCGCATTCTCGTTGTACTCGCAGAAAAGTGGCGCGCTCACGCGCGGCCATGCCAAGGGCTCGGCGGATGCTCTCCGAACGTCGCGCAGTGTTGTTCGCATGCATGATGGCCGCTACCGCCGCGCTCAGCCTCGCGGGCTGCGCGTCGATCTCGCCGCATCGACTCGAGGACACGCTCGCGGCGTTTCACGATGACCTGCGATGGGGACGCCCCGAGTGGGCCGAGCGCGCGATGGCCGAGCAGCTTCGCGGTGACTTTCAGAGGCGGCACTCGCAATGGGCCGAGCGCGTTCGCATCGTGGACCTCGACGTCGAGCCTGCGCGCACGCGCGAGGGGCGCACCTACGTCCGCGCGAAGTACACGTGGAACTTCGTCGACGAGGTCGAGCTTCGCGAGACCACCGTCGAGACCCGATGGAACGCGGGCATGGCCGACTGGACGTGCGACCAAGAGCGCGTCGTCGCCGGGGATCCGCGGCTGTTCTCTGGATCGCCGCGACGACCGAACGGGACGGGGGCCGCGACGAGCGGCGCGAGCTCGACCGCCGCGAGCTCAGTGACCGCGCGCGGCGCGCTGTGAAGAGCGAGCGTCGTCGACGGGCAACGCGCGAGCGGGCTCTGCGAGCGCGACGGTCGAATTCGTGGGCGTAGATTCATCTCCCCGCAGCCATTGAGCGACCGTCGTCGTCGGCTGCTGCGGCGGAACGAGCCTCGGCAGCCACCGCCTCAGCGCGATCGGCACGATCTGGTTGTGCACGTCGTTGCCGCGCATGCGGTAGTACTCGAGCGAGCGCGCCTCGGGCGTGGTGGCGAACTGGGGGACGAGGCGGTTCCACATCGCGAGGAAGCCCGAGTAGTCCCGGCGCCACATCCAGTCTTGGTAGAGCACGATCACGCGCTGCCAGGCCGGAGCGCCCGCGAGCACCTGCGCGAAGCGGGTGTTCATGCAGCCGTCGATGTTCAAGATGATGGGCGCAGCGCGCACGCCCATGCCCGCGAACAGGCCGTTGCGCTCGGCGCACGACGAGGCGCTGTGCGCGGTGAAGATCACCCTGGTTCGATCGATGACGAAGCCTTGCGCTTCGAGCGCGCGCGCGGTGGCCTCGACGAACCCCGCGACGTCGAACGTGCGATAGATCGTTCGATCCGAGAACGCATCGTCGCTGGTGGTCGACGGGACGGCGACGGCCATCGGGCCGATCTCGCCGTCGATCGCGAGCGGGCCGACGATCGTGCGCATGTCCCACACGCTTCCGTGCATCCATCGGTGATGAATGCGATGGCGATTGAGCCCGTGCAGATAGATCAGCAACGGCAGCGGCTGGCCGGGGCGCGCGGTGGGCGTCACCCACGCCGCGCCCGCGTGATGGTGCCGCGGGTGGAGCAGCCGACGATCGTCGAACTCGAACGTCACGACGTCGGTCATGTCGAAGTGCGGATAGCTGCGGGGAGCGAGCTCGCGCGCGAGCGCGGCCTTCATCACCCAGAGCATGGCAAACGCGTGAGGAAACACCGTCCCGACTCGCGAGTCAGTATGCACTCATCGCGCGCGCCCGCGCAAAGAGCCCGAGCATCGAGCCCGAGGAGGCTCAGCCTTGCAGGCTCACTTCGCTGGTGGCGGTCATGCGCATGGTGGATGGGCGCGAGCCGCGAGAGACGAAGTTGACGTCGAGCGAGAGCGAGCTCGACGAGCGCTGGAGCAGCCCGCGATCGACGGAGAACTGCACTTCGCCCGTCGCGCGGCCGGTGCCCGAGACGGTGACGTTGGGCGCGCCGACGCCTTGGGTGACGGTGAGGGTCATCGCGACGCCGATGACCGCGGTCTGTCCCGCGCCGACGCGGCGCACTTCGCGCAGCGTGTACGTCAGGTCGACGCGCATCGCGAGGCGAGCGGCGCCGAGGGCGAAGCGGACTTGCTTCGTCTCGTTCCACGAAGCGCCGACGGAGATGGGGGCTTCGGGCAGGGACGGGATCGAGCCTTCGACCGTCTGCCACACCTGATCGCCGAACTCGACGAGCGAGCCTTGCAGCCCCTGCACGGGCTGCCTCGAGACGATGCGTCCCCGAGGATCGACGCGGTACTGAAACACCGCGCCCATCATCGACTGCTGAAGCGCCTGCCTCTGCTGCGGCGGAAGCGCTCCGCTCTCCATGTTGAACGCGAGCGTGCGCGCGCGCTGCTCGGCGCTTCCGTCCGGCTGCACGCGCTGCGTCTCGATCTCGAGCGTCTGCGTGATGTTCGAGCTGAGCCCCTGCGCGTTTTGGTTCGACCGCACCGCATAGCGGTTGCGCGCGCCTTGCGCGTAGCGAAAGCGCAGCGAAACCGCGGGGCCGCTCGGCGTAGCGCTCGCGCCGGCGTCACGAGCACCGGGCGCTCCCGCGTCCGCGCGACTGTGGCTCTGCGCAGTGGCGATGGGATTGGCGAAGGCGACCGCGACCGCGGTGAGAGCGGTGAACGTTCGCGAGAGACCTTTGGACATGCGGCGCGACACTATCACTGCTGACGGTCGTCGGTGGGCCGGTATTCATTGACGCGCTCGGGCGCAGCGTGGGTCAATCCGGCGCTCGTCGATGAGACCGTCGATCCCTCGCACCGCGCGTCCGTGGATGGCCCTGCTCGGCGCGATCGCGACCGCGGTGAGCCTCGGCGCGTGCGGTGATTTCTGCGCCGAATACAGCACCTGGGCGTCGCGAGACACCGCCCCGTGCCAGCGCTGCGAGCAAGGCTGTCGAAGCATGGCCGCATCGATGCCCGTGACCGGCTGCGACGAAGAGTTCGCGTGCGTCGCGCGGTGTCCGGATCGAAGCTCGCTGACCTGCGGATGCTCCGAGCAGTGCTTGCGCACCGCGGCGTGTCGAGCGGCGTGGACGCAGGTGTTGTCCTGCTACCAGAGCAGCTGCCGCGAGCAGTGCCGCTGAGCGGCGCTCGCGATCAGAGCTGCGAGGCGCGGTGCAGCGGGCGCAGGACCGAGAGCATGCGCGTGCGGAGGTCCGGTCCTTTGGCGACGAAGTGCACGATCCCGAGCTGCTGCAAGAGCTGAAGGTCCGTGCTCTGGGCGGTGCCCGAGACGCTCACGATCGTCGTTCGCTCGGTGAGCTTGGTGGCGCGCAGGTGCATGAGCACTTCGATTCCGCCCATCGTGGGCATCTGCAAGTCCAGCAGCACCACGTCCGGAACGCTTCTTCGCACGAGCTCGACCGCCTGCCCTCCGTCGCTCGCCGTCACCAATCGCGCTCGCGGAGTGACCTCGCGCACGCACGCCGAGAGCAGGGCCACCATCGCAGGGTCGTCGTCGACGATGAGCACCGTGAAGGGCCGCTGCTCTTGCTCGACCGCGCGTCCGCTGAGCGAAGCGCGCACGGCGCGGAGCTGTCGCATGGCGACCTCGGCGCTCGGCAGCCGTTGCTCGGGGTCCGTGGACAAGAGCGTGTCAATGATCGCGCGCAGGTCCGAGGGGATCCCTTCGCAGTCGACCGGCAGCGAGAGCGCGCCGCCGGCCTCGTGAAACGCCGCGATGAACCGCACGTCCACCGCAGAAAACGCCTTGCGTCCCGTGAGGCACTCGTACCCGATCACGCCGAGCGAATACAGGTCTGCCAGGTGCCACGAGCCCGGCTTCTGCACGCCGAGCAGGACCTCTGGGGCCATGTACGCGGGCGATCCCGCGACGCCGTGCGCGCCGTCGTACACCTCTCGGACGAGGAGCCCGAAGTCCATGAGCACCACGCGGTTTCCGGGGGCGAGCAGGACGTTGGAGGGCTTGATGTCGCGGTGCGCGAGCTGCGCGCGGTGGATCGCCGCGAGCGCGTCGGCCAGGGCCACGAGGATGTCCACGGACTCGTGCACGGTGAGCGCCTGCTGCGTGCGCGCGAGGCGCTTGGCGTGGGCGCGGAGCGTGACGCCGTACAAGCGCTCCATCACGAGAAAGTCGATTCCGCGATGGGTGCCGAACGCGTGGACTTGCACGGTGTTCGGGTGCTGAACCGCGGCCATCGCCTGCGCTTCGAGCCGCAGGTACTTCGGGTCGACCCCGGGGTGGCCGACCTTCACGGCCACGCGGCGGTTGAGCAGCCGATCGCGCGCCTCGAACACGACGCCCATGCCGCCCTGCCCCAGCGCGTCGCGCACTTCGTACACGCCCGCGATCAGCTCTCCGGCGGCGAACGGAATCCTCGCCGAGAGCGCGCGATCCTCTTCGTCCGCGACGATCGCGGTCGGGTTCATCGCGTGCTCGAAGGTGCTCGATGGATCTACAGCAACGGGTCCGACGGCTTCGTCGCTCACGGCTTCGAGGGCTCCTTTCGGGCGTTCATCATCGTGCGGACGTCCGCCCGCGAGAGCTTGAGGGTCTGCGTCGACGCGCCGTGCTCTGCGACCGTCACGTCGTCGGGGCCGAGCGTCGAGCGTAGCGCGCCCGCGCACGCCACGAGCAGCGCTGAGAACGGAGCGCCTTCTGCGAGCCGCTCTCCGCTCCACGTCCCGTTGTCACCGAGGGTGATGATCGACACCGAGCCTCCCTGCTGATCGATCGCGCTCGCGACGGACGCGGCCTCTTCGTGCGAGGCGTCGATCACCGCGACGTGCGGCAACAGCGTGCGAAATTGCTGCTGGAGCTGCGATTTGGCCTCGACGCTCACGAGCCGCGCTCCGAGCGGCTCGATCGCCGCGCGCAGCGCCGAGGCGCGCAGGGGATCGGCGTCGAGCGAGAGCACCGTCCCATAGGCGAACGGCGGGGGCAGCGCGCACCACGCCGAGAGACGCAGCGCTTCGCCCGTGAGCTCGTCTCGGTGCACGAAGTCCGCCCCCGCGCGCAGCGCGAGCAAGACCTCCGCCTCGGACGCGCCCGGGATGATCGCAACGAGGGGGTTCGAGCCCCACACGCCGCGCGCCGATCGCACGCGCGCCATCGCGTCGCGGCGGGCGTCCACGAGCAGAGCGCCGCGCGGAGGATGCGGGCAGGACGCGGCGAGCTGCACTTTGCTCATGGGCCAACGCGCGTCGAACGCGAGCTCGAGCGGGTCGCTCGCGAGCAGCGTGAGCGCGCGCGCGCTGCCGGTGCGCATGGACGCGCGAGCGACCGGCGCGAGCCGAGCGCAGGGCTCATCGAGCGCGCGAATCGCAGCGTAGATCTTCGCGTACCAACGCTCGTCCGAGGCCTGCAGCGCCGACTCGAGCGCGCGAGCCCGGGTGGCGATCGCGTCGAATCCAAGCGACCCCGCGGTGCCGACCACGCGGTGCAACAGGTCGCACAGCGTCGAGGACGCCGAACGATCACCGCGCAAAAGAGCGGCGGCGCCGTGCTGAAGCGCGGCGTTCGAATGAAACAACGACAGGGCAAACGCGTCGCGCACGCGGCCCAAGAGATCCTCCGGTTCGTCCACGAAACCGCTCCAAGTGTATCGCACGCTTGCGCGGCGGACGCGCTTCACGTTGCATCCTCGCTCACGATGGCGAGAGCGACGATCCCGAGCCGCGGCGAGCCGCACGCGGCGATCCTCGAAACGATGCGCGGAATGCGCGCTGGCGACGCAGACTGGAAGCACGGGCGCACATGGAGCCTCGTGTACTACGCGGGCGAGGCTCACCACGAGCTGCTGCAGAACGCGCACGACCTGTTCTTCGCAGAAAACGCGTTGAATCCCATGGCGTTCAAGAGCTTGAAGCGCATGGAGGCCGAGGTCGTGCAAATGACCGCCTCGATGCTGCACGGGCCCGACGACGCGTGCGGGACGATGACGACCGGCGGCACCGAGTCGATCCTGATGGCGGTCAAGGCGATGCGCGATCGAGCGAAGGCGCGCGGGCCGAAGACCGAGCGTCCCAACGTCGTGGCGCCCAAGACCGCGCACCCGGCGCTCGACAAGGCGGGACACTATTTTGGGCTGGAGATTCGCAAGGCCCCCGTCGGTCCAGACATGCGCGCGAACGTCTCGGCGATGAAGAAGCTGGTGGACCGCAACACCGTGCTCTTGTTCGCGAGCGCCCCGCAGTACCCGCACGGCGTGATCGATCCGATCGACGAAATCGGTCGCTTCGCGCTCTCGCGAGGGATCCCGTTTCACGTGGACAGCTGCATCGGCGGCTTCGTCCTGCCGTGGGTCGAGCGGCTGGGCTATCCCATCCCCGCGTTCGACTTCCGGGTTCCGGGCGTGACGTCGATGAGCGCGGACCTGCACAAGTACGGCTTCGCGGTGAAGGGCGCGTCGGTGGTCGTGTACCGCGACATGACGTACCTCGAGCATCAGTTCTTTTTGGAGTGCGATTTTCCTGGCGGAATCTACGCCTCACCGTCGATGACCGGCACGCGCGGCGGCGGCCCCATCGCCGCGGCGTGGGCGTCGCTTCACGCCGTGGGAGAGGACGGATTTCTCGAGCACACGCGCAAGGCGATGGAGGCTGCGAAGCTGTTGCAAGAGGGGATTCGCACGATCCCCGAGCTCACGGTGATCGGCCCGCCCGACGCGACGCTGGTCGCGTGGGGCGCGAAGGACCGCGCCGTAGACGTGTACGCGGTGGCCGATCGGCTCGAAGACGCGGGATGGAGCGCGGATCGTCAACAGCACCCCGCGACGGTGCACCACACGGTGACGAGCAATCACCTGCCCATCATCGACGAGTACCTCGATGACTTGAGGGACGCGGTGGCGTTCGTAAAGGCGCACCCCGAGCTCGCGGATCGCGGCAACGCGGCGATGTACGGGATGATGGCGAAGGTTCCGTTTCGCGCGATGGTTCGTCAGGGCGTGATGAACGTGATGCGCAACATGTACGGCCCCAACTCGCTCGAGTTCGACCCGTCCAAGCTCCAAGGCAACACGGTCATGGACAAGGTGATGGAGAAGGTCGGGCCGAAGCTCAACCGCGTGCTCGACAAGGTCGAGGCGCTCAAAGACAAGTGGAAGTGAGCTGAGCATTCACGGACTGAACGCGCTCGCGCTCAGCCGTGATAGCCGCTCTCTCCGTGCTGCGTGATGTCCAGCCCCTCGTGCTCGTCGTCCTCGGTGACGCGTAGGCCGACGAGCTTGTCGACGAGCTTGAGCAGGATGATCGTGATGATCACCGCCCACGCGCCGGCGGCGAGCAGCCCGAGCGCTTGCTTCGCGAGCAGCCCCGGGTTGCCCGCGAGCAGCCCGTCGTTGCCGGCGGGGTTGAGCGCTTTGCGAGCGAAAACGCCGGTGAGGAGCGCGCCGACCATTCCGCCGACGCCGTGGATTCCCCACGCGTCGAGCGAGTCGTCGTAGCGGAGCTTGTCCTTGAGCAGGACGCTTCCGTAGCAGAGCACGCCGGCGATGAAGCCGATCGCGAGCGAGGCGGCGGGCGAGACGAAGCCCGCGGCGGGCGTGATGGCCACGAGGCCCGCGACGAGGCCCGAGACGATTCCGAGGAGCGTGGGTCGGCCGCGGTGCCTCCACTCGGCGATGGACCACGCGAGCGCCGCTGCGCCCGCGGCGACGTGGGTGGTGACGAACGCGAGCGCCGCGGACTGCCCTGCGGCCAGCGCGCTTCCGGCGTTGAAGCCGAACCAGCCGAACCAAAGCAATCCGCCGCCCGTGACGGTCATCGTGAGGTTGTGCGGAACGAAGTGCTCTTTGCCGTACCCGAGTCGCTTTCCGATCACGATGGCGGCGACGAGGGCGCTGAGGCCCGCGGTCCAGTGGACGACGGTTCCCCCGGCAAAATCCAGGACGCCGAGCTTCGCGAGCCAGCCGCCCTCGCCCCACGTCCAGTGCGCGACGGGGTCGTACACGAGCGTGGTCCAAAGGAGCGTGAAGAGCGCGTACGCCGAGAAGCGCATGCGCTCGGCGAAGGCACCGCTAATCAAGGCCGGCGTGATGATCGCGAACTTGAGCTGAAAGGCCATGAAGGCCAGGTGCGGGACGGTCCCGCGCGGCTCGACGCCGACGTTGTGCAGCAGCGCGAAATCGAAGCCGCCGATCACGCCGCCGTGCGTGCGGCCAAAGGCGAGCGAATACCCGATCACCACCCACTGCACGGTCACCAGCGCGAGCGCGTAGAACGAGTACATGAACGTCGCGAGGACGTTCTTCTTGCGAACCATTCCTCCGTAGAAGAGCGCGAGGCCCGGGGTCATGAGCAGCACGAGCGCGGAGGCGACGAGCATCCACGCGGTGTCACCAGAGTCGATCGTCGTGGCCGAGGCCTGCGCGAGCGTCGACAGAGAGAGCGCGTTCAACACAAGGGTCGCCGTAGCACGCACCAACGCGACGCGTCAGCTTCTCTTCGCCTGAGAATTCACTGATGAAAGCGTTTTCGAGCGGCGCGTGAACGACGGCTGAATGACCCGTTAACGATCGGGTTAACTGAGCGTTAACGGGCGAAGGAGAGAACGGAGCCTCTACCCGCGCAGCGGGTTCGCAGCCCCCACCCGCGCTGCCGCGCGCCCCGCCCCCGCACAGCGAGGGCGGCGGCTCTGCATTGGGAAAACAGCGGTGGAATTGATTTCGTTGATCGCATGGAGACCTTGCTCTGCAAGGTCTCTTCGGTGGGCGAAGTTGCTTTCGACACGACACGACCGAACGCAACGCGAACGCTCAGAGCAATCCGTGATCGGCGGAGCCGCTTCGCACCGTGAGTGGTCGCGATCGCGTCGATCGAAGCCCTTGCAGAGCAAGGGTTCCCAGCGATCAACACAATCAATTCCGTCGCTGTTTTCCCAATGCAGAGCCGCCGCCCTCGCTGTGCGGGGGCGGGGCGCGCGGCAGCGCGGGTGGGGGCCCGCGAACCCGCTGCGCGGGTGGGCCCTCGCTCTCTCGCCTGCGCGAGCGGGACCGATCGCGCTGCGGCCGCTATCTGCGCGTGACCAAGACGCACCCGACGACGAACAGCAGCGCGAACACCACCGTGCGAAACGCCCTCGCGGACACCGTTCGATGCAGCCACTCGCCGACGAACGTCCCCACCGCGAGCGCGGGGACAAACGCCGCCGTCAGGGCGAGCGAGCGCCCCGTGATCTGCCCGTTGAGCGCGTAGCGCGCGAGCACGATCGCGTTGAGCACGAACCACAGCGTCGCGAGCGTCGCGCGAAACACTCCCGGGTCGCGCGCGTGGTGCGAGACGCTCCACACCGCGAGCGGCCCGCCCGTGCCGTACATCCCGAAGAGCACGCCGCAGCCGGTCATCGCGACGACGTCGCGCGCCCACGTTTTCAACGGCGGCTCGCTCGCAGGCTCTCTCGCCTCGGCCTCGCCGCGCGCGCGCCATCGCGCGATCGCCTCGCTCACCGCCAGCGCGATGACGAAGGCGCCGAACAAGCGCACGCCCACGCGCTCGGGCACCGTCGAGCCCGCCATAAAGCCCGCCGGCATCCCGATCGCCACGAACGGCGCGACGCGCGCGAAGAGCACCCGCCACGCGATCTCTCGGCGATAGCGCAGGACCAGGTAGCCCGAGAGCGCCATGTTCACCGGGATGTACGCTGGCAGCACGGCGCTGATGCTCGCCACCAGCGCGCCGAGCGAGACCGTGATCACCGTCGCGCCGAAGCCAATCGCGCTCTCGACGGAGAACGCGAGGGTCACGATCGCGATGAGCAGCGCCGTCGTCGCGTTCACGGGGCGTGCGCCGCGCGGTCCGCGCTGGTGGGACGAGCGTCGCGAGCGGTCGAGGGACGCGCGCTCGAGTCGCTCGGAGCACTCGCTGGCTGAGCGGTGATTTCAGTGACAGGTTGAATTGTGGTGCTGCTCGACCCGCCGCTCGTCGCCACCCGCGTCCCCGGCGCCGAGCTCGGCGTCTCTTGCCGCGGGACGTCCGCTTCGCGAACGCGCTCGCGCTCGGCGCGATCGGGCGTCACCCACACGACGAGCGCTTCGCCCGCGACGATGGTCGCGTGTCGCGCGCGCATGTTGATCCGCGCGAGGCTGCCCGTGGTCAGCCCGTACCGCGCCGCGAGCGAGCTCATGGTGTCGCCGGGACGCACGGTGACGACGAGGCGAACGCGGCCATCTTGGGCGGCGACGCGCTCCGCGGCGCTGTCCGTCCCCCGTTCGGCGGCGTCGACGTCGGCGAGCGCGCGGACGCGAGCGGTGGTGGGCTCTCGGGCGATCCACGCTTGCAGCCAGAGGCCCGCGGGGACGCGCGCGCTGGGGTCGAGCTGGTTCCACGCGACGAGCTCTTCGCGCGTGACGTCGAGGGCGCGCGCGATCTCTCGCAGCGTGTCGCCCATCCCCGCGCGATAGAACACACGCCGACGATTCGCCGGCGGATTGCTCACCGGGCTCACCAGCACCAGCGGCCGCGCGTTGTCCGCCACCACCACCGGATCTCGATCCGGAACAAACAGCTCCGTCCCGCCCGTCACTCGATGCTCTGCCGCGAGCCCCGAGAGCGCCAGCAGCTCTCTCGCGCTCATCGCGTAGCCAGCGGCCAGCTCGCCGACCGACTCTCCCCAACGCAGCCGCACCGTTCGCAGCGGCGCGTTGGGGATCGCCGCGAGCGCCGCCTCCATTCGCGAAGAGCCCCCCGCGGGCAAGTGCAGCACAAACGGCCGCGACGGATCGCTCACGATCGGCGTGCGCCCGCCGAGCAGCGACGGGTTCAAGCGACGCAGCTCGCGAAGATCAACGCTCAGCCCGCGCGCGAGCTGATCGACCAGGACGCTGCGCGTGAGCGGCGCGTCCTCCCACGAGATCGAAGGCTCGGGCGTCACGTCTTCGAGCCCGAACGCCTGCGGGTTCGCCGCGGCCAACACCAGCGAGAGGATCCTCGGAACGTACTTCGCCGTCTCGAACGGCAGCGCGCCCTCCGTCGTGGCGAGCGTCTCGAAGTCCGTGGTGTTGAAGCGTCGCATCGAGCGCAAGAGCGCTCCGTAGCCCATGTTGTACGCGGCGAGCGCGAGCTCCCAGTTGCCGAAGCGCGCCCGCAAATCCCGCAGCAATCGCGCGGCGGCGCGCGTCGCCTTCTCGGGGTCTTTGCGCTCGTCCACCCACGCGTCCACGCGCAGCCCGTACGAGCGCGCCGTGTCCGGCATCAGCTGCCACAGGCCCACGGCGCCCGCGCTCGACTCGGAGTGCGGGTTGAATCCGCTCTCGGCCGCAGCGACCCAGAGCAGCTCAGCGGGCATCGCTTCGGCGCGCAGCCACTGCTCGATTCGCTGGCGAAATCGCCCGGCGTCTCGGTACCAGCCGCGCATCGTTCGGCGCGAGCGTCGGTCGGCGCGATATCGCTCGGCCGTCGCGAGCAGCGTCGGGGTGATCCGCGCGATCACGTCCGGCGTGCGAAGCCGCGTCGGGTCCAGCGCTTGATCGGGCGACTGCGCGCCGGCGGCGCTCGCGCTCACCACCGCCGCCGTCCGCGCGAGCGGAGCGGCCTCGACCTCACGAAGCGCCGCGAGCGCGCTGCTCTCGCTGCCGAGCGCGGTGTCCACGACCGCCGAGGCGCCCGAGGACGAGGCCCCGTTGGCGACCGCCTCGGGGACGCTCTGCGCGCGCGCTGGAGCGCACGCCACGAGCGCGGTCAGCGCTGCGAGCGCAGCGGGGATGCTCGGCCATCGTTCGTCGCGCGCCATGGGTCTTCGACGCCGATACTCGATCCGCGCGAAGAACGCCCAATTTTGTGCAGCCCCGCCCGCTGCGATCGACCGCTCGGCTCAGCCGTTTCCGTACGCTTCGACGCACTCGTCGATGATCGCGTTTGCCTCGTCCGCGTCGATCTCGTACGCGTCGGCGAGCCCCTGAAACACCGCCATCTCTTCGTCGCTGAGCGCGCCGTCCGCGCAGCCCACGGCGACGGCGATGGTGAACGCCGCGCGGCGCAGGTCCGGGTCCGAGTGCGACTCCGCGAGCTGATCGATCGCGCCCTCGAAGCCGTGCTCGGCGAGCGCTTCGTCCGCCTCGGCGAGCAGCTCGTCGAGCTGGTCGGACGTGAGGTTGATCTCGAGCAGGTCGGCCATCATCTGGCCGAGCATGTTGTACTCCTCGTCGGTGAGCTCTCCGTCCGACGCTCCGACGAGGTACGCAGTGCCGAAGGCGAACGCGTACGCGCCGTGCGCGGCGGTGTCGGGATCGGGCGCTTTGCGGGGCAGAACCTTGGTGGCTCCGCGCTTGTCGAGCACGTTCTTCACGCCCGCGGGAGCCTTCTTGATCGAGATCATCGCCAGTTCCTCCTCGTCACAGTGAGCTCTGCAGGGTCGATGCGCGCAGAGCGCTGCGGTCGCTACGGTACCGCTGACCGCGCACTTTGGAAGCGAAGAGCGCGCGAGCTCTGACGAAGAAATGCACCCCTGCGTTGGCGTTCGTACGGCGTTCGAACGCTGCGAGCATCCCCCCCTTCTCGCGCTCAGCGGGTGAGCACCTTGAGCAGCACGTCCATGGTGGTCTTGTAGGGCGGGCGCATCGCGATGTCCGCGCTGTTCACGCGCGCTTGATGAAACACACCCTTGGCGTGCGAGAACGTCTCGAAGCTCGTTCGCCCGTGGTACGCGCCCATCCCCGACGGCCCCACGCCGCCGAACGGAATGTCGTTCTGCGCGACGTGCACGAGGCACTCGTTGATCGACGCGCCGCCGGACACCGTGCGGTCGAGCATCGCTTCGACCCGGTCTTTGTCCAAGTCGAAGTAGTAGAGCGCGAGCGGCCTGGGGCGCGCGTTGACGTACTCGATCGCCTCGTCGATCGAGCGGTACGTCACCACGGGCAACAGCGGTCCGAAGATCTCTTCTTGCATGATCTCCATCCCGTCGTGCACGTCCGTCACGAGCGTGGGCGCGATGCGCTGCGCGCTGAGCGTCTCGTTGGCGGGGTTGACCTCGATGATCCGCGCGCCCTTCTTCTTGGCGTCCTCGAGGTAGCCCTTCAACCGCGCGGCGTGGCGCACGTTGACGATCGACGTGTAGTCCGCGTTGCTCTCGATCGTGGGGTACATCTTCGCCGCGCACTTCTGCGCTTCGGCCAAGAACGCGTCGCGCTTGGACTCGTGGACCAAGACGTAGTCGGGCGCGATGCAGGTCTGGCCGGCGTTGATGAGCTTTCCGCCCATGATGCGAGCGGCGGCGGTCGCGATGTTGAACGACTCGTGGATGATGGTCGGGCTCTTTCCGCCGAGCTCGAGGGTCACCGGGACGAGGTTCTCGGAGGCGGCGCGCATCACGATGCGACCGACGCGCGTCGAGCCCGTGAAGAGCAGGTGATCGAGCGGCATCGACGAGAACGCCTCGCCTACCTTCGCGTCGCCGGTCACCACGAAGACCCGGTCGCTCGGAAACGCCTCGGCGATCACCTTCGCGAGCAGCTCGCTCGTCGCGGGGGTGAGCTCGCTCGGCTTGATGAGCGCGCGGCAGCCCGCGGCGAGCGCGCCCGCCAAGGGCGAGAACGCGAGAAACAGCGGGTAGTTCCAGGGTGAAATGATCCCGACGACACCCTTGGGCTGGTAGCGAACCTCGGCGCGGCCGGGGACGAAATAGACTCCCACGGGGCGCTTCTCGACGAGCGTCCACGAGGGCAAATGATCGATCGTGTGATCGATGTCCGCGAGCGTCGCGAAGACCTCCGCGAGCATGGTCTCGTGCCGCGAGCGCCCGCCAAAGTCCGCGTTGATGGCCTGCGCGAAGTCTTCTTTGTGCGCGACGAGCACGGCGCGGAGCTTCTTCAGGTCGCTCAACCGCTCGGGGATGGACGGAGCGGATCGCGAGTTTTGCGCGGCGCGCATGCGCTCGACGCGCGCGAGGAGCTCGGCGCGAAACGTCTCGGGGTTGGTCGATGAATGGCCATTCAGCGGGGTCGTGGTGGTCATGACAGGGCCGGTGATTGTGTGGCGAACAGGGGAGAACGAAAAGTGGCCCTCGGGCGAAGCGTGCAGGTGCGACGAAGCGGGCGATGAAAGTTTCGCCCGGAGATTGCAGGGCCAACGAAGGTGTGGGCTACGATCGAGCCCATGAAGAAGTTCGGACTCACTTCGATCGGGTTGACCTTGTGTCTCTCTGCGATGGCCGCGGCGTGCGGCTCGTCCACCTCGCCCGTCGGCGACGGGGGGACGCAAGCAGACGGCTCCAACGCGATGGACGGAGGCAGCTCTGTCGACGGCGGCGGCGGCTTCTGTTCGCGCGCGCTGTGCGGCGCGGGCACGACCTGCTGCGAGGCCTCGGCGAGCTGTATCCCCACGGGCTCGAGCTGTCCGCCCATGGCGGGGATGGACGCAGGCCCGATGATGTGCGGCTCGGCGGTTTGCGGCGCCGATCAACAGTGCTGCGCGACGCCGGTCGGGCCGACGTGCCTCGCGCGCACCGTTCCTTGCAACCCCGTGAGCGACGGAGGGGGCGGAGGAACGTGCGGCGGGATGACCTGCTCGGCGACGCAAGAGTGCTGTTCGGTGGCGGGGAGGCAGACGTGCGTTCCGACGGGCTCGTGCCCGATGGCGGTGGACGCCGGCGCGACGTGCGGCGGGATGACCTGCGATCCGACGCAAGAGTGCTGCTCGGTGATGGGTCGACTGTTCTGCGCGCAGCGCGGGACGTGCTCGACGGTGACCGACGCCGGAGCGACGTGCGGCGGGATGATCTGCAGCGCCGCGCAGGTGTGCTGCAGCGCGTTCGGCTTCATGGCGTGCGTCGCGCCCAACCTCTGCCCGACGGGCAGCGACGGCGGCACCGGCGTTCGCTGCGGCGCCAACACGTGCTCGGCTGGACAAGAGTGCTGCAACACGATGTTCGGGCAGTTCTGCGTTCCGACCGGCCGCTGCCCCGGCGGCGGAGGCGACGGAGGGACGGCGACCGACAGCGGCGTCGCGCTCTTCTGCCCGACCGCGCGCTGCGGCGCAGGGACGTACTGCTGCGAAGCCCGACGCGCGTGCATCGCGAGCGGCGAGACCTGCAGCGCGACGCCTCCGCCCACGTGCTCGCCGGCGTGCACGCGGGGGCAGAGCTGCTGCCGCGGCCTGGGAGGCATGGGCTTCTGCGCGGCCATGTGCCCGGGCCCCACGGACCCGTGCAGCGGCGTGACGTGCGCTCCGGGCTTCGCTTGCTGCGGAACGGGCCGCAACTCCGGGACCTGCCAGAACAGCGCCTGCCTCGCCTGCTGCATGTGAGCGTTTCGAGCGACGTGGTCGTGCACAGCGCTCGACGCTGCTGAGGCACGCTCGGTGCTTCGCCCAAGCGCCATGGAAGCACTGACTCTTCGCGGCTCCGCTGGCGTCGCAGGCGCAACGCTCGCTGGGATCGTCGCGGGAGCCACGACGGTCGCAGGAGGTGCGGCGCTCGCGCAAAGGTTGTCGCTCGCGCCGTGGGTCTTCGTCGCGGTCCTCGCGCTCGCCGCGCTCGCGACGATCGCCGTCTTCAAGCTCATCGGAACGGAGGCGACCTGGACCGTCGAAGCCGACGCCCTCGTTCGACGCACCGGTCGGCGCACGCGCCGCTTCGCGTGGAGCGCGATCGAGAGCGCGCGCTTCTTCTCTCCGGACAACATCCAGCCCACGCCGCACATCGTCGTGCTCACCCGTGACGGGCGGATGCTCTACGTCTGGGGCGCGAGCGAAGCGCAGGCGCCGGAGGTCGCGGCGTTTTGCGAGGAGATTCAGCGGCGAATCGTCGATCCTCGAGCCTGATCTCGCCGCGAACGAGTGCCGGGATCACGGCGGGTTGTTACAATAACAAATCGCAGGAAGTTCAATCGACCTGGCAACGATCCTCATCGTCGACGACGCCGTCGAAAACCTCGCTCTTCTGCGCGAGCTGTTCTCGCCGCTCTATCAAGTGCGCGCCGTCACCAACGGAGAGCGCGCCCTGCGCGCCGCGCGATCGACGCCGACGCCCGACGTGATCCTGCTCGACGTGATGATGCCCGGGATGGACGGGCGCGAAGTGCTGCGAAGGCTCAAGGCGGACCCGCAGACCGCGAGCATTCCAGTGCTCTTCGTGACGGCGATGGACCACAGCGCCGACGAAGAGCAAGGGCTGTTGCTCGGCGCGGTGGACTACATCACCAAGCCCATCAAGCCCGCGATCACCCTCGCCCGCGTGCGCGCGCAGCTCGAGTTGAAAGCGGCGCGCGACTGGCTCGTCGATCGCAACGGCGTGCTCGAGCGCGAAGTGAACAAGCGCCTGCGCGAAGTGCAGCGGACGCAGGACGTCGCGATCCGCGCGATCGGACACCTCGCCGAGATCCGCGACCCCGAGACCGGCAACCACCTTCGTCGCACGCAGGGCTACGTGCGCGCGCTGTGCGAAGAGCTCCGCGCGCACCGGCGGTTCGAGCCGCAGCTCACCCCCGCGAACATCGAGCTGATCGAGAAGAGCGCGGCGCTGCACGACATCGGCAAGGTGGGCATCCCCGATGCGATCCTGCGCAAGCCCGCGGCGCTCGAGCGCGACGAGTGGGCGATCATGCAGACGCACAGCATGCTCGGCTGGCACACGCTCACGCTGGTCGAGGCCGACGAAGAGCGCAGCGCGCCGTTTCTCGCGTTCGCCAAGGAGATCGCGCGACACCATCACGAGAAGTGGGACGGCTCGGGCTACCCCGACCGGCTCGCGGGCGACGCGATCCCCGTCGCCGCGCGGCTGATGGCGCTCGCCGACGTGTTCGACGCGCTCACCTCGCACCGGCCCTACAAAGAGCGGTACTCCGCCGAGCGCGCGACGGAGATCATCGTCGAGGGGCGGGCGAAGCACTTCGATCCCGACGTCGTCGACGCGTTCTTGCGACGCCGAGCGGCGTTCGCCGAGATCCAGCAGCGATTCACAGACAGCGCCGACGAAGTGAGCCAACAGGCATCCGCGCTGCAGCAACTGCTCAGGAGCCGATGCACATGAACGCCACCCGCACCGAGGCGCCGCGAGAGCTCACGCTCGGCGACATCATGACGACCGAAGTCGACACCGCCTCGCTCGACGAGTCGCTCGGCTCGATCGCGACGAGGCTCTCGCGCGCGCGGCGATCGTGCGTCGTCGTCGTCAGCGACCGACGTCCGCAGGGGATCATCACCGAGCGAGACATCCTGCGGCACTCCGCGAGCGCCACGGACCTCTCGACCACCGCGCGCGTCGTCATGAGCACGCCGGTGATCTGCGCGTGGTGATGGATCGACAAGTCACCCGCGTGGAGGCGAGCGCGACCGTGGGCGAGGCGCTCGACCTGATGCTGCGGGACGCCTCGACCTTCGTCCTGGCCGAGGAGGATGGGCGTCCGGTGGGGGTGGTGACCGAGCGCGACGTCGTTCGCATGGTCGCCGAGGCCGACCAGCGCGTGCAGTTTCGAGACGCGCCGCTGCAAACATACCTCCGGACGCCGCTCGCGCTCGTGCCCGAGAGCACGCCGCTCGCGCAGGTGTTCGCGCTGATGTCCTCGCGCCAGGTGCACCACGTCGGCGTGATGAGCAGCTCGGGCGCGCTCGTGGGGATGGTCTCGCAGCACTCGCTCATCGAGCGGCTGCGCACGATGCTCGTGCGCGAGCAGGTCACGCGCGAGCACAACGAGCAGGTGCTGCAAGAGGCCAACCGTCACCGGCTGCTCTTCGACGAGGCGAGCGATTTCATCCACGTGCTCGACGCGAGCGGACGGCTGATCACCGGCAACGCGAGCTTCGCCGCGGCGATCGGCTACACGCCCGATGAGCTCGCCATGCTCACCATCCGCGACTGGGACCGCGGCGAGCTGTCGCTGGACATGTTCTTGCGGCTCGTCGCGAAGGAGGGCGCCGCGCCGATGACGCTCGAGCGCCGGTGGAGACGGCGCGACGGAGCGGAGATCGAGGTCGAGGTTCGGCTCAACCTCACGCGGTGGGACGGGCAGCCGGCGCTGTTTTGCGTCGCGCGCGACTGCACCGCGCGCAAGCGCGAGGCGCGCGAGCTCGAGCTGATGCGCACGGCGATCGAGCAGACGACGGAAGGCGTCGCGCTCGCCAACATGGAGGGCGAGTTCATCTTCGTGAACCCCGCGTGGGCGCGCATGCACGGATGGCGGGCCGCAGAGCTCGTCGGCAAGCACCTGAGCGTCTGCCACACGCCCGAGCAGAGCGCGACGGACGTGCGAAACAACATCGAGACGCTGCGCACGGTCGGCTCGTACTCGGGGCCGATCGGGCACATGCACCGGGACGGAAGGACGTTTCCGACGCGGATGACCACGAGCGTGATCCGGGACGAGCGCGGCGCGGGCTTCGCGATGCTCGGAATCGCCAGGGATATCTCGGACGAAGTGCGCGCCGAGTCCGCGGCGGCGGCGGCTCGAACAAGAGCTGCGCGCGGGCGAGCGCATCGCGCGGACCGGCGCGTTTCGTCTCGACCTCGAGAACGACCACATCGAGTACACCCCAGGGTTCGCCGCGCTGCTCGGCGCGAGCGACGACGAGACGCTCACGATCGAAGACGTGCGAGCGACCATCGTGCCCGAGCATCGAGAGGCGGCGCGCGCGATCGCGATTCGCTGCATCGAAGAGCGGGTTCGACAGCAGGCAGAGATTCAGATTCGCACCCGGAGCGGCGAGCTGCGATCGGTGGTCTTGCAGTACGAGCCGGTCACCGACGACGGGGGCTCGGAGCTGCTCGGGGTGGTGCAAGACGTCACGCAGCTGCGGCAGGCCGAGCGCGCCAAGCAGACGAGCGAATCGCTGCTGCGCACGCTGTTCGACGCGCTGCCAGACATCGTGTGGCTCAAGGACGTCGAGGGGCGGTTTCTCGCGTGCAACAAGCAGTTCGAGCGCTTCGTCGCGCGCTCGGAGGCCGAGCTCATCGGAAAGACCGATTTCGACCTGGTGGACCGAGAGCAAGCCGAGTTCTTTCGCGGCAAGGATCGCGCGGCGCTCGCCGCGGGGCGCGCCACGGTCAACGAAGAGTGGGTGCGCTTTCAGACGGACAACCGCCGGGGGCTGCTCGAGACGACGAAGACTCCGCTGCGCGCGGCGGACGGCGCTGTGCTCGGCGTGCTGGGCGTCGGCCACGAGATCACCGAGCAGCGCGCGACGCTCTTGCGGCTCGAGCAGCGGATCAAAGAAGTGCGCTGCTTGCACGACGTCACGATCTTGACGAGCCAGCCGAACGTCGCGCTCGAGGCGCTCTTGCAGTCGGTGGCCGATCGACTGCCGGCGGCGTGGCGGTTTCCTGCGCGGGCGAGCGCGACGATCGTCTTCGACGGGCGCGAGTTTCGCAGCCCGTTTCGCGGGACGCCGGTCTACAAGCAGCGCGCTCACCTGAAGGTCAGCGGAAAGATCGTCGGCGAGATCGAGCTCGGCTACAGCGAAGCCGCGGCGAGCCACGAGCCATCGCTCTTGGACGGCCACGGGTTTCTCGAACAAGAGCAAGAGCTGCTCAACGTCGTCGCCGAGCGGCTCTCGAACCACATCGAAGAGCGCGAGATCCGCGCGGCGCTCGCCGAGCGAGAGGCGGTGCTCGCGGCGATGGCGAGCCAGGCGATGGACGCGATGGTGCTCATCGACGAGAAGAGCGGGCGGTTCGTGGAGTTCAACGACGCCGCGGCGTTCGCGCTGGGCTACACGCGGGCCGAGTTCGCGAGCTTGACGATGGACGACGTGATCGACAAGGACGTGCGCGGCGCGAGCGGCGCCGGCGTGTACGACACGCGACACTGGACCAAGAGCGGAATGCCTCGCGACGTCCGCGTGAGCGCGCGGAGCGTGCGCATCGGCAACCACGAGTACCTCGTCGCGACGTGGGCGGACATCACCGAGCGAAAGAGCATGGAAGAGAGCATGGCCGCGAGCCAGGCGCGGATGCTCGAGGCGCAGTCGCTCGCGCGGCTCGGGAGCTGGCAGGTCAACCTCACGATCAACGCGATCGTGTGGTCCGACGAGCTCTATCGCATCTGCGAGCTGCCGATCGGGACGCCGGTGACGCTCGAGATCGTGCGCGGGCTCGTGCACGAAGAGGACATGCCCTCGGTCGCCGAGATCTTCTGGAACGCGATGCACGCGCACCACGCGCAAGCGTTCGAGTTCGAGTACCGCATCAAGCTCGCCGACGGACGCGTGAAGTGGATCATCGCCCGCGGCAAGACCGACTGCGACAGCACAGGGACGCCCAACCTCATCACCGGCACCGTGCAAGACATCACCGAGCGCAAGCTCGCCGCCGAGGCCGCGCGGCTCGCGCGCGAGAAAGAGGCCGCCGAGGCCGCCAACCGCGCCAAGAGCGCGTTCGTCGCGAACATGAGCCACGAGATCCGCACGCCGCTCAACGCGGTCATCGGCTTCTCGAACCTGCTTCGTCGGCAGGTCACCGACAGCAAGGCGATCGAGTATCTGCACAGCATCAACTCGGCCGGACAGCACCTGCTCTCGATCGTGAACAGCATCTTGGACCTGTCCAAGATCGAGTCTGGCGGGCTCACGCTCGAGAGCGTTCGGTTCAACCTCGCGCAGGTGGTCGACCACACGCTGAGCATCTTGGGCGAGCGCGCCTCGGCCAAGGGGCTGACGCTCACGCGCACGCTCGACGATCGTCTGCCCATCTCCGTGATCGGCGACAAGCTTCGCGTCGGGCAGATCCTGCTCAACCTCGTGAGCAACTCGATCAAGTTCTCGGACAACGGGCGGATCGACCTGCGGGTGCTCGTCGACCGAATCGAGGGAGAGAAGGTCACGCTGCGCCTCGAGGTCGAGGACCAGGGCATCGGGCTCACTGAAGAGCAGCAACAGCGATTGTTTCAGCCGTTTTCGCAGGCGGATGAGTCCACCTCCCGTCGCTTCGGCGGGACGGGGCTCGGGCTCAGCATCGTCAAGCACCTGGCGGCGCGGATGCAGGGACAGGTCGGCGTTCGCAGCGCGCCCGGCCAGGGCAGCACGTTCTGGGTGACGCTCGCGCTCGCGATCGCTCCGGCGGCCACGACGCTCACGCGCGACTCGCAGTCGGGCGTGCAGTCCGACCCCGAGCAGACGATCGCGCGGCGACACAGCGGCGCGAAGCTCCTGCTCGTCGAGGACGACCGCGTCAATCGCGAGCGCGCGCGAGAGCTGCTCTTGGGCACAGGGCTCGAGATCGACACGGCGAGCGACGGAGAAGAAGCGGTCGAGAAGGTGCGGCGACGGCCGTACGACCTGGTCTTGATGGACGTGCAGATGCCGAGGATGGACGGGCTCGACGCGACGCGCGCGATCCGAAAGATCCCTGGGTGTCAGGCGCTTCCCATCCTCGCGATGACGGCCAACGCGTTTCTCGAAGACCGAGAGCACTGCCTGGCCGCGGGGATGAACGATCACATCGGCAAGCCGATCGACCCGCAAGAGCTCTTCACGGCGTTGCTTCGGTGGCTGCCGCGCAGCGGCGATCCTTCGCAGGGCGCGCAGAGCGACGCGACCCGCGAGGCGACGCTCGAGCGGCTGCACTCGATCGCGGGGCTGCGCATGGACGTGGGGCTCGAGTCGGTGCGCGGGCGAGTCTCGTCGTTTACGCGGCTGCTCGCGATGTTCGCCAAGGAGCACGAGCACGACGTCCCCGCGATCCGCGCGAGCGTGGCGAGCGAGCAGTGGAACGACGCGCGGCGCATCGCGCACACCCTCAAGGGGCTCGCCGGGACGATCGGCGCCGAAGAGCTGCAGTGGCGCGCGCGCTCGCTCGAGCTCGCGCTCGGTGATGGAGAGCTCGCGCGCATCCACGAGCAGATCGACGCGCTCGAGGGTTGTCTGTCGCCGCTGTTGCGTTCGATCGCGCACGCGCTCGACGTCTCTCGCGCCCCGGACCCGCGCGTCGCGCTCTTGCCGTGGCCCAAGGTGCGCGCGCCGGTGGCCTCGCTCGCGCAGCGGCTCGCCGAGGACGACGCGAGCGCGCTCTCGCTCTGGGAGAGCGACGAGCGCTTGTATCACGGGGCGTTCGGCGTCGAGTCCGAGACGATCGCGCTCTACTTGCAGCGCTTCGAGTTCGAGCACGCGCTCGAGCTGGTCGAGCGCATCCGAGCGCGGCGAGAGCGAGAAGAAAACGAGCGCAATTGACGCGGCGTCGCGCGGGCTGCGTGGGGCGAAGGCCTCACTCGATGCCGACGACGTCGCCGAACGGCGCGCGCTTCTTGGCGTCCTTCGGGGCGACGACCCAGATCGTTCGAACGTCGGGCGGCTCCGAGGGAAACTCTCCGTCGAGGTCCGTGAGGTACACGACGGCCTCGGGCCTCCAGCCGAGCGAGGCGTACTCGCTCACGCGGTCGAACACGGGGACGAAGCTCGTGCCGCCGCCGCCGCGCACTTCTCGGAGCATTTGCGGGTCGAATTGATGTTCGTCCCACTCGTTTTGGATGTCCGCGTCGCACGCGAGCACGCGCGCCTCGCACTGGTTGTTGCGCAAGATCGCGACGAGCTCTGCCCAAAACTCGTTGAGCTGCTGCCCGATGATCGAGCCCGAGGTGTCCACGGCGATGACGACGCGGTGCTTCTCTCCGGTGAGCGTCGGGAGCAGCACGTCACGAAAGCGTCGGTCCGTCGGAGTCCATTTGTAGTCGTCGGGAAAGTGCAGCCCTTGCCGCAAAAGATCACGCCAATCGCGCTTGGGCTCGAGCAGCTCGATCGCGCGCTGCATGGACTTGGGGACGCTGCCGAACTCTTTGGCTTGCGCGATCACGGCGCGCCACATGTCCGCGAGCTGTCGCTCTTCGGGGTCGTTGGGGTCCTTGGGCTCGTCCCAGTCGCCGTGATCGTCGATGGGGGACTTGGCGCCCTTCTGCTTCTGCAGCTGGTCGGCGTAGACGTACTGCTCTTCGGCGCTCTTCTGCGCGTCGCCCTTGACGACGTCGCGGCGGGTTTTGATTCCCGCGTCGAAGAGGATGGCGTTGACCGTGGCGTCTGCGGCGAGGTCCCAGTTGTCTTTGTTGCGCTCGGCGCGGCGCGACAAGTGAGCGAGCGCCGAGTGCAGCGCCTGGTGGGCGAGGACGAACTGCGCGTCGTCGTTGTTGAGGTTCGCGAGGTATTTCTCGGACCAAAAGACGTGGCGTCCGTCGGTCGAAGAGCTGTCGAGCGTGTGCTCTCCGACGCGGTCTTCGAGGTGCGCGACGAGGTAGCCGAAGAACGGGTAGCGCAAGAGCAGCTTCGCCCGCGCCTCGAGCAGCTTCTCGCGCAGCGCGGCGGGGATGGGCTGGCCCTTGGCCTCGTTCTTTCGGTCGCTCACGTGAGAAACCTCCCGAGGCGCGCGGAGATCTTCGGCCACGACTCGGTTTTGACGAAGCCGCCGCGGTCGAGCTCGTACAAGCGCGTGACGAGGAGCATCGCCCACTCGTCACTCATGTTCAGCGCGACGGCGCTGCCGGTGTTCATGCGCTCTTTGGGGCTCGCGCCCACCCACGCGAGCACGGAGTAGACGATGGCTCGCAGCAGATCGGGCCGCAAAATCGCACGCAGATCAACGGCGCCCGCGAGCACTTCTTCGAGCCTCGGCAGCTCGTCGAAGACCTTGCAGAACGCGTTGAACTCCACCGCGGTCCCGGCGCCGATGCAGCCCTTCAGCATCTCGACCCGCGCCGCCTCGGGGACGCGGAGCTTCATCACGTCGCTCACGCGCTCCCACGAGCGGGGCGAGGCGAAGGCGCGCTCGGCGCTCTTGGGGTCGAACTTGAGCAGCATGTCCGGGCGCTCTTGCAGAAACGCAGGGACCGTCGGATGCATCGCCTTGGCGATGGCGTAGTTGAGAAACTCGTCGCGCGAGGGCTCGACCTGCACGTGGCACAAGCGGTTCTCGAGCGCCGAGACGAGGCGCGAGGCGCCAGCGCGGTCGCCCTCTCGATTGCCCGCACACACAATCAACCAGCCCGGCGGAAACTTGAAGTGCTTCGTGCTGCGCTCGAGCACGACGATGCCCCACGCCGACTGCATCGCGGGGACGCAGTTGGGGAGCTCGTCGAGAAAGAACACGCCGCGCTCGCCGTCGCGCTCGGCGTCGGGAAACGCCGCGGGCGGCGCGTACTCGCACTTTCCCTCGACGATGTAGGGCAAGCCGAGCACGTCGACGGGCTGGTACAAGTGCGAGATCACCGAGCGAAATCCCACGCCGGCTTCGCGCGCGGCCTGGGCGACGAGGGAGGTCTTTCCGATCCCGGGGGCGCCCCAGAGCATGAGCGTGAGGGGCCCGGACGGGTCGTGCGATCCGTCGAGCATCGACCGGATCATCTCTTTGCATTCGCGAACAGAGGCCATGGTGACTGCGTCTCTTCTCTCTCTCAGTGCTCGGTGAACGGCTTGAGCACCGACCCGGACATCTCGACCACTTGCGACGAGCTGGTGTTGTGATCGATCGCGTGCCAGGTGCGGCGGAGGTTCTCTTGTCCGACGTCCTTCGGGCCGAGCATCACGCGCTCGAGCGCGGCGAGGTCTGGCAGCGCGGCGAGCTCTTCGTCCGCGACGAGCCGCGCGTCCGCGATCTGTTTTCGCAGCGTAGCAGCGCGGCCGATCCTGCGCCGCACCGCTTGCTCATCGAGCATTTCGACCGCGTCCCACGCCGAGCGAACCTCGGCCACCGTGCGCATCCAGAGCACGGTCTGCGCGATGCGACGACGCGACTCGGGCGTGCCGAAGCCCTCGCCCAGCGTGACCACCGCGGGCGGAGCCATGCCTTCGCGCGGATCGCCGCCGGGGCCTTCGAGCAGCGCGCGCGCCCCGAGCGCGAAGCCCGTGTTGGTCGCGCGCGAGACGGGGCGCGAGCCTGCCCAGTTTCCTCGGGCGAAGGCCTCGAAGACCGTGGCCTCGCTCGTCGGGTCATCGAGCTCGAACTGCACGAGCACCTGCCGCGGTGAGCCCGCGGAGACGGGCCCGATCGAGACCTCCATCGTCCGACCGTTGGGCCTGCACGGCATCCGGTGCATCACTTCAGCGCGCGTCACCCGCGAGGTAAACGTGAGAAACAGCGTCACGTCCGTGGCCACCAAACGGCGCGCGCCTTCGACCTCGTACGCGATCACCGGAGCGACCTGCGCCGCGTCCCTGAGAAAGTGAAAGCGCCCGCCGCCCGACGACGCGAGCAGGGCGCACAATCGCTCGTCGATCCCGTCGCCCACGCCCACGACGTTGGTCTCGACCCCGCGACGCAACCCTTCGCTCACGAGCCGCCGCAGCGCCTCGGGCTCGAGCTCGCCGTACGAAGGAAGCCCGTCGGTGAGCAGCACGATCCTGCGCGCCGCCTCGGGCATCATCCAACGCGAGAGCGCGTCGTCGCACTCGCGCCAGGCGGCAGAGAGGTTGGTGCCCGTCCCCGTGGCGAGTCGATCGAGCGCCCGGCGCGCGTCGGCTTTGCTCTCGGGGTCCGCTGCGGTGGGCGCGCACACGATCCGCGCGACGCGGTCGAACGCGATGACCGCGAAGCGATCGTCGGGCCCGAGCGCGTCGAGCACGTCCCTCGCCGCTTGCACCGCGAGCGCGAAGCGGGCGCCGCGCATCGAGCTCGAGGCGTCGATCGCGAGCGCCATGCACAAGGGCGCGCGGGCGTTCTGCGAGACCTCGTCGCGCTCGAGCTCTCCGGCGAGCTCGACCAGGGCGAAGGCGTGCCGCGGGCCGGTCCCCACCTCGGGCAGCCGCGCGGACCATGTGTGAAGCTGCATCTTTGCCATGAAACGCCCTCGAAGAGTACGACGCCTGCGCCTCGGCGCTGCGAGGTTTTCGCGCATTGTTCGCAGCTCCTGTATCGTCGCGCGCGCCCATGGCTACCGTTCGAACTCGCGCTGACCTCGCCGTGCTCCTCGCACGACAACTGGCCGCTTCGGTGCGCGCCTCTGCGTCCGGAGACGAGGACATCGAGGGCCGCGCCGCGCTCAAGACCTACCTGCTCGAGCCGCACGGCCCGGTGATGACCGACCCGCGCTCGGTGCTCGCGTCCGCGCTCGCTCCGCAAGGGATCACCGTCGAAGCGACGGACGAGCCCGAGCTCGTCGCCCTCGTCGCGGGCGAGCAGGTCTCGTGGCTCGACGCGAGCGCGGGCCGCCCGTGGCGCCTGCACGTCGCGGCCTCGGTGAAGGACGCCGACCGCGTGCACGAGCTGCTCACGACCTCGACGCCGTTTCTCACGCCCGTGCGCATCCTGCCCTCGCGCCTCGAATCGCTGGCAAAAACCACGGCCTCGCCGCTGGTGCTCTTCTCGCTGCGCCACGATCGACGGCCGCTTCGCGCGGCGGGCGAAGGCGCCGGCTCCGAGGGGATCGACGTCGTGACGCTGCGGTTTTGGGCGGCGACCGCGGCGCAGACGCTCGAAGCGCTGCGAGACAAGAGCGTCCTGCCCGGCGCGACCAGCGTCAGCTCGGTGCAGCTTCGCGTGGGCGACGCCGAGCAATACGCGCGCGTCGAGGTCTATCACGACGGAAAGTGCACGGCCGTCGGCAACTCGTTCGCGCAGTTCGAGAAGCTGCTCGACGCGATCTGCGCGGAGTACGACGAGATGCGCGCTCTCGTCGACGCGATCGCGCAGAAGGGACGGCGGCTGTTCGTCCCGGTCCCGTGGCGCGCGGACGCGGTCGAGCCCGCGGCGGCGCGGATGTTCGTCGGCAGCGACCCGTTCGCCCTCTGGGGGCTGCCCGAGCGCGTCGCGGATCACACGTTTCGCGCGCGGGTCGTGGACCTCGACACCGCGCGCAACGCCGTCGTCGAGCTGTCTCGCGAAGGCGTGGCGATCGAGCTTCCGCCGGGCACGCCGCCGTGCGTCGCGCTGCGGTTTCTGTCGAACGTGCAGTTTCACATGCACGCGGATTTCGCGCTCGACCCGCTCTTGCAGCTCCGCGCAGGCGGAGCGATCGCCAAGCCCGAGCCCCCGTTCAACGAGCGCGACGCGCTCGATCGCGTCGCGGCGGCGGTGCTCGCCGAGACCGTCGCGCAGTGGCTTCGGGCGCAGCCCACGGTGAGCGTCCTCTCGGTGCTCGAAGGGCTGCTCGGCCCCGAGCGCGCCGCGCAGGGGCACGCGGACCTCACGCGCAAAGTGCTCTCCGAAGCGGCCGCCTACGAGTGGAGCGACTGGCTCAAGCCCGCGCGCGACGAGAGCGGCGCGACGGTGTGGAGGTTTCGCATCGAGCCGCAGCGCGAGCGCACCGCGCGCACGCGGCAGTTGGGCCGGCTGTACAAGCACGCCGCGGCGCTCGCGCAGCGCCTCGCGGGGGGCAACGTCGAGCCGTGGTCGCAGCTCTCGCTGTTCGACGCCGAGGCGCTCGTTCCGCCGGACAACGGCTGAGCGGGCTCGAACCACGCGCCCCCGCAGTGAGCGCGCGAAGCGGCGGTCGTGCCAACGTTGGCGCGGCGCGTGCCAACGTTGGCGCGGGCGCGGAGGCTGTGATTTCTGCGTGCGACGCGCGAGGCCGCAGCCATTGCGCGAGGATCGCGCGCGTTCAGCGCCGCTGCGCGCGCGGCGATGGGACTACACTGATCGCGAGGTCCGAGGTCGGTGTGATCCGCATCGACGAGCGACGCGCGAAGCTACCGTGAACACAGAATCAACACACAGCCACGACGAAGCTCTGATCGAGGCCGCGCGGGCGGTGTACGGCCGCTATCAACGCGAGATCGTCGAGGGGTTCAACTTCTGCCCGTACGCGAAGCAAGCGCGCGACGAAGGCGCGGTGCGCGTCGAGGTGTGCTTGGATCGAGAGCCTTCGCACGAAGGCGTCCTGCGGATCGCCGACGCGCTGGCGGAGGACGCGCGGATCGAGATCGGGCTGGTGCTGTTTCCGCGGGTGTTTTTGCGGCGATTGGAGTGGCAGCGCTTCGTCGGAGAAGTGCACGACCTCGACGCGAAGAGCCCGCGGCCGATGGCCAAGCAGTTCGCGGCGGCGGCGTTTCACCCAGAGGCGGCGCCGGACATGGGCTCGCCCTCGAGGCTCGTCTCGTTCATCCGTCGAACGCCGGACCCCAGTATTCAATTCGTTCGCATCTCTGTGCTGGCGCAACTACGGGCACGCGACCCGAAAGAGACGACCTACGTCGCGCCGGACGAGCTCGAGGCGTTCGTGAGAAAGCTCGCCGAGGGGCCGCTCGAGTCGCGTCTTCCGCTGCACGAGCGCATCGCCCGCGCCAACTTGGACATCGTGCGAACGCAGGGCGTCGCGCACGTGCAAGCGATCATGGACGACATCCTCCGCGAGCGCGACGAGCGATACCGCGCGCTCGGCGAACCCTCGCGCAGGTGAGACACGCGCCTCTCGCACAGGTTACACGCGCCTCTCGCGCGTGTGGCCTTGCCAGAGAGCGATTCGCGCTACAGTTCTCGCCGCTCTCGATGGCCGCAGAACAGACGCTCGATGAACTGGTCGCTTCGATTCGCTGGCTCACGCCCGACGCGGCGCTCGATCGGCTCTCGGACGACGCGGTGTTCGCGATTCGCTCGGCCGCTGACGAGCTGACCGGGATCTGGCAAGAGCACGTCGGCACGAGCGTCGAGCTTCCGTTGCTCGAGCCGTACATCACGCGATCGGCGGACGACGCGCTGCAACGGTGGACGAGCAACTGCATCGACCCCGAGCCGACGAACGCCGCCGCGCAACGACAGCAGCACGAGTCGGCCTGGATGCAAGCGCACCGGGCGGTGCTCGCGCGGCGCATCAACGCCGAGCTCACCGCGTCGGACGCGCGCGGGGTCATCGGACGGTTTCGATCGCACATCAACAAGCTCGAGATCGCGCTGCCGCCATCGTGGTCGCCCGCGTGGAGCGCGCTGCTGCCGGGGCTGTGCGCGGCGTATCGGCACTGGTGGTGCGGAGCGAAATTCGCGCGCGCAGACAAGCCGTTGCCCTCGCCGTGGGCGCCGCTCGTGGCGCTGTGGGCGCGCGGGTGCTGGCCGGTGCTGTCGCCGAACGGTGAGTTGATTGTGTGGGTTCCGACGAGGCGCAGCGGGACGATCGTGATCGACGCGGACACGAGCGCGGCGCGCGCGAAGAACGTCAACGTCTCGCGGCTGTTCGGCGGCGAGCACTTTCCGCCGGGACGACTTCCGGTGTGCCTCACGGCCGTCGCGGGACGCATCACGGTCAGCCCGCTCAGCGAGAAGAACGTGCTCCACCTGCAAGATGGAACGATCAGCGCCGGGACCGCGAGCACCAACCAAGGCGGCACCATCGTTCGCAGCAGCGTCGAAGGACAAGTGGACCGCTACGACGTGCGCGTCGAGCCGAACTTCATGCTCAGCGTCGACGGCGAGCCCGCTCGAGAGTTCGTCCTCGCGCCGGGGACCGAGGTGAGCTTCGAGCGCGGCGAGCAGAGCGTGACGCACTACTTCTTGGGAGCGCCCGCGGGCAGCTCCTGCGAACAGCCGCAGTACAACGCAGCGGATTGGACGCGCTGAGCGAGGCGTGCGAGCGCGGCCCAGCGCGCGAGTGGAGCGAGCGAACGGAGCCCCCACCCGCGCTTCCGCGCGCCCGGTTCGCAGGCCCCCACCCGCGCTTCCGCGCGCCCCGCCCCCGCAGAGCGAGGGCGGCGGCTCTGCATTGGGAAAACAGCGACGGAATTGATTTCGTTGATCGCTGGGAACCCTTGCTCTGCAAGGGCTTCGATGGTCGCGATCGTCACCACTCGCTGAGCGAAGCGGCTCCGCCGATCACGGTTTGCGCCGAGCGTTTGCGTTGCGTCGTGTTGTGTGGCGTTGCGTCGTGTTGTGTGGCGTTGCGAGCAACACCGCGCACCGAAGAGACCTTGCAGAGCAAGGTCTCCATGCGATCAACGAAATCAATTCTGTCGCTGTTTTCCCAATACAGAGCCGCCGCCCTCGCTCTGCGGGGGCGGGGCGCGCGGCAGCGCGGGTGGGGGCTCCGTCGCTTCGCTCGCTGCGCGGAAGCGCGGGTGGGGGCTGCGAAACGGGCGCGCGGAAGCGCAGGTGGCGGCCTTGCCCACTGACAGCGCAGGTGGGCGCTCCCTTCGCTCGCTCACACGCCCAGCGCAGCCGTCATCGCGCCGAGCTTCGCGAGCGTCTCTTCGTACTCGGCGTCCGGGTCCGAGCCCGCGACGACGCCCGCGCCCGCGTAGAGCCACGCGTCCGAGCGGTGCACCAGCATCGATCGCAGGCCCACGACGAACGCGCCGTCCCCCTTGGCGTCGAACCATCCGACCGGCCCCGAGAACCAGCCGCGGCTGTGCGGCTCGTTGCGCGTGAGCCAATCGACCGCGAACTCGCGGGGCGTCCCGGCGATCGCTGGCGTCGGATGCAACAGCGCCACCAGGTCGAGCGGGTGCTTGCGCAGCTTCAGGTGCCCGTGAATCGGGCTCCACAAGTGAACGAGGTTGGGCAGAACGCGCACCCGCGGCTCGGCAGGGATCTCGAGCTTGTCGCACAGCGGCTCGAGCATCGCGCGGAGCGCGTCGACCACCGCCTGATGCTCTCGGCGATTCTTGTCGCTCGCGAGCAATTCGCGCGCGAGCGGCTCGGGGTCTTCGTCGGGCTTGCGAGGGAGGCTCCCGGCGAGCGCGTCGGTCTCGAGCTCGCGGCCCTTGACGCGCACGAGGCGCTCGGGCGTCGCGCCGACAAACGAGCGCTCTTCGCGCTCGACGAGAAATCGCGTGCACGTTCGATACTTCGAGCCCGCGCGCGCGAGGCACGCGACCGGGTCGATCGCAGAGTCGAGCTTCAAGTGCGAGCGACGGACCGGGACCAGCTTGCTCACCGTTCCTGCGTCGATGGTCGAGAGCGCGCTGCGAACGAGCGCAGACCAGCGCTCGCGCGAGAGGTCTTCGCGCGAGGCGAGCTTGGCGTTGAAGATGCGCATCGTGGGGCTGCGCGCGATGACGTCGTTCGCCGCGGACAGCTCTCTGCGCAGCGCGTCTTTGTCCGCGAGCTCTTCGACCCGAATGATCCACGTGGCGAACGCTCCGGCGTCGGTGAGCGCCGCGCGCCATCGCGGAAGCACAAACATCTCGTCAGCGAACCACGACCACTCGGCGTCGCGCACCACGCCCGTCGCGAACGCGGCGCCGCCCAAGAACGCCGGCGCGGGCGCTCGCTCGCACCCTCGATCCCGATGCTCGATCAGCCCGCGAAACGCGGCCTTCACCCGCGAAGCGACCCTCGAAAACCGCGGAATCCCCCCCGCATCCACCTCGCGCACCACCACGCCCGCGCCCGCCATCGCCGGCCCGAGGTCCTCGGCCACGCCGCGCGGATCCCACACGACGCGCTCGCCCAAGTGCTCGGTGCTCGCGAGCCGCTCGAACGCCTGCGCTTCGCACTTCGCCGTGAGCGCGATGAAGGCGTCTCGATACGGCTGCGGCTTGAGCGTCGCGAGCGCCTTCTCGACGAACGCGGGCTGCATCAACGGCGTGGTCACGACTTCGCTCTCCCTGCTCGAACAGAGAGACTACTCGCCAATCATGTGATCGATCGAGGTGATCTTGCTGATCCTCCGATCGGCCGCGGCGCCTTCGATCGAGACGTGAATTTCAGTGCCGCCCGAGCGCTGCGCCTCGCAGCGCTGCTCGGCGCCTGTCACGCACTGAAAGGTCATCGTTGTCATCGAGTCGAACATCGCGCGCAGCCGGTCGCGCAGCTGCGACTGCACCACGCGCTCGGTGAGCGCGCGGCCCGCGTACCGTTGGCAGCGCTCGCGGCGGCGCTGGCCCTGCGGGGCCTCGACGGTGCACACCTGCAGTCCGCGCGACGAGACCGCGGCGGTGAGCTCTGCGGTCGAGGCGAGGCTGAGCTGTCCGAGCAGAGCGGTGTTGCTCATGGCGGCGCGCTCTTCGGGCGTGCGCGCGCGGTCGAGCGGGAGGCGCGAGCGAGCTTCGTCAAGAGAGCGCGCTCCGTCGAGCGCCGCCGAGCGCGCGCCGTCGTGCAGCGGTTGATCGCGCTGCGCGGGCAGCGAAAAGACACCGGCGCTCGAGCCGAAGTCATCGACGCCGTCGCCGAACACGACGAGCTCGTCGCCCGGCTCTCCGCCGACGTCGAGCGCCGCGAGGCCACGCACGCTCGAGGCGTTGATGGGATACGAGCGCGCGTCGACCAACGTGCGCTCGCCTTCGCGCACCCACGTGAGCGATCCGCCCGTTCGCTGCCCGCTCGCCGCTCGCGCGAGGGCGATCACGTCGCTGAACCCTCCGGCGCCCGGCCATCGCGCGGCGGCCGCCATCGCGAAGCGGCTCTGCGCCCCGGCGACGGGGTCTGGCGCCTCGGCGGTGATCGCTGCGGCGCTCGCTGCGTCGCTCGTCGCGCTCGCGTCGGTGCGCTCGAGGCTCGCGGTATCACCGCTGGTCGAGGGGCTCGTTTGGCTGTGATCCGCCTGCGGGCCGTTGTTGGCGTTGTTGCTGTTGTTGCATCCCATGCTCGCCGCTGCGACGAGCGCCACGATCGCTGCTCTCATGCACTTCTCTCGATGGGTCGCTATCGAGTCGGAACGTAGGTCGACTCGCAGAACCCGCAGTTGAGGACATAACGAATCGCTCCCGTGGGAGCTTCCGAGATCACGCAGTGCTCTCCGTCGTCGAGCCGGACGAAGCGGCCGAAGCACGCGCGGATCGAGGGGAGATAATTGCGCGCGCAGTTTCCGAACTCGAACTGCGCTCGGCTCGGATCGAAGCCCGCCGGGCAACCGGGCGCGCCCTCGCACACCGGCGCTTGTCCCGCGCAGTACACGCAGCCATCGCCCGGAACGCCGCAGCTTTCTCCAGGCGAAACCGAGTACACGCACCGCCCGCCCAAGCAGCTCCACCCGCGCGCGAACCGCGCCTCGGGCGTCGCGAGCCCCGTGCAGTCCTCGGCCACGTTGCACTCGAACGGCGCGAGCGCGTCGCGGCGAGCGACGTCCGGGACCGGCCTCGCATCCTCGCGCACCCCGCTGTCCATGGTGACCCGCGCGTCCATCGACGCTGCGCCGTCACCGGCGTCGGGGCTGACCGAGGCCGCGCAGCGCGCGAGGCTCGCGGAGAGCAACGCCGCGATCACCGCGCGATTTGCACGGGATTCGAAGAGCGCGAATCGTGATCGAGCCATCACTGTGAACGCCTTTCTGCGACGAGCGCGGGGGACCATACCCGATGGGTGCGAGCGCGGACATCCCGGGACGGTTCGGTCGACGCAATGGCCCGAGACGGTTGCGACGTTGTATAGAGCGCCGCTGTCGCTCGACGGTCGAGCGCGCCGCACCGCTGCCGTGACTCCAAGACTGCCAACTCCTCCGCACGCAGACGCGATGCGCTCGCGCAAGACGCGGGCGCTTGTGCGCTCGACGATCGCGCTCACCGTCGTCGGAGCGGCGATCGTCGCGATCAACGCTGAGTTTCGCCCCATCCAAGAGGTGCTCGCGCGCCGGTCGATCGCCGTGCGCGAAGGCTCGCTGCGATGGCTCGACCCGAGCGACTCACCGGTGCGCCGCGCGATGTTTCTCGGCAAAAACGCGAGCGCCCCGGGCGCGCTCGACGACGTGTACATCGCGCAGGTCCGCACGGGCCCGGACGACAGGATCATCTCGCTGAGCGGGCTCTATAACCTCACCCAGAGCAACGCCGCGGAAGAGAGCGCGCTCACGGTGGATCCGTCCAACACGTTCGCGGCGTTCGTGACGCGCGTGGACGGGCGCGCCGAGGCGATCTCGATCATCGACGGCCGCGGAGAGCGCGCCGAGGTCGCCGCAGAGACCGGCGCGCGATTGCGCCTGGCGGTCACGCGATGGCAGCGCTCGGGACGCCCCGCGGGGTACGGAATCGAGCGGTTCGATCTGGTGCGCTCGGCCGAGCGCGTCGCGCTCGCGTTCGAAGGGACGAGCCTCGTGGCGACGGTCGAGGGGCGCGCGCGCGTGCGCGTCGAGCCGTCGAGGGAGTTCGCGCTCGGAGAGCATCGCGAGCTCGTGCGGCACCGGGCGCGCGTGGCGGCGCAGATGGACGCGTGGGTTCCGTGGGCGGTGAACACCGTGCGGGCGGTCCCGTGGATCGGCGCCGAGCCGATCGAGCTGCTCGAGTCTGTCGCGTTCGGCGCAGAGCACCAGCTCGCGCGGCTACGGCAATCCACGGTCGGGACGAGCTCGCGCCAAGACGACGCGCAAGACCTTCAAGACGTGCTCTCGGGCGGAGCGACTCCCAACGGCGCAGCGCTCGAAGGCCCCGTTGAAAACTGGCCCCCGCAACGGATCACGCCCCTCGTGCAACCGGCGCTCGCGCGCGAGGGCGAGTGGTCCCCGCTCGTTCGCGAAGGAGACCCGTTTTCGCGGGCGAACCCCGGCGCGCCGCCGCCGATGTACATCACGTTTCTCCGGCCCGACCCCGAGCGCTTGGACGGACGAACGTTCTTCGCCGCGTGGGATCCGAGGCAGATCGAGATGCACGTCGTTCCGGGCAGCGAAGAGCCGATCGGAGCGACGGGAGAGACCGGCACCGGCGCGATCCCCCGCGACGAGCGGACGATGTCGAGGCTCGTGGGCGCGTTCAACGGCGCGTTTCAAGCGATCCACGGCGAGTTCGGCGTCTTCGCCGAAGGGATGGTCCTGCTGCCTGCGAAGCCCTACGCGGCGACGCTCGCGCTCATGGCCGACGGCGATCTCGGCTTCGGCTCGTGGCCGCGCGGACTGCGACAGATCCCCGACGAGATCGTGGAGTTTCGTCAGAACATGACCGCCATCGTCGACGACGGGACCTACAACCCCTGGCGTCGCGGATACTGGGGCGGAATCCACGGTCAAACGACGGACACGCACACCACTCGCACCGCGCTCTGCCTCACGCGAGAGAACCACGTTCTCTACGCGTGGGGCGATCACCTCGAGCCCTCGACGCTCGGACGCGCGCTCATCGCTGCGCGCTGCGTGTACGCCGTGCACTTGGACATGAACGGCTCGAACACCGGCTTCGAGCTCTATCGCGTCTCGCCGCCCGCGCAGCATCCTCCGCTCGAACACGCGCTCGTCGGCGGCTTCGAGACCGAGGGGACGATCTCGGGCCTGCCCAACATGACCTTTCGCGCGCGCAAGCTCGTGCGGCGCATGAGCCACAATCTTCCGCGGTACATCCGCCGTGATCCGCGCGATTTCTTCTATCTCTTGCTGCGTTCCAACCTGCCCGGCGAGCCCCTGCGTCCGCCGATCAGCCCCGCGCAGCAAGGCGAAGGGACGTGGCACGTCAACGGCTTGGGAGAGCACCCGTTTCCGTGGCCGATGGCGCGCACGCGCGTACGGCCCGATCCCGCGCGCGCAGACCGCTGGGTGAACCTCGCGCGCATCGACGCGCGACGGGTGACGCTCGCCGCTCCGGACGCGGCGCAAGGCGTGGTCGCGCGCTTCGTGGGCGGCTCGTTTGCGCGCACGCCGGGCGCGACGCGGCTCACGATGACCACGGGCAACAGCGGGCCTCGATGGAGCATCGCGACGCAAGGCGACGGGCTCGCGGGAGAGCCGCTGCGTCCGGGCATGAGCGTCCTGCGCGGCGCGGGGATCGACAGCGAGGGCTACCTCGTGATCGCGGCGACCGATCGCGCGGCGCCCGACCTCGTGCAGCGCGCGCTCGACCTCGCGGGCTGCGGGCCCAATCGCATCGCGTTGACCGAGGCGGTGCTCACGCTCCCGACGGGACAAGGCGTGCTCGGCGAGAGCGCAGCGGCGACGCACACGGCCACGCTCTCGTTGGTCTCGCGCGCGTGGACGGGGGCGCGGAGGATCTTCCCCGAGGTGACTCCGGTGGGCCCGGCGGTGTGGACTCCGCCGATGCAGCGCCGCGTGCGCTACGAGCGCAACCCGGACCAAGAGGGAACGATGCGCGTCAACATCGTCGGAGGGACGCCCATCGTCGTTCCGATCCGCGGCTGGACGCCGCCCGACGCCGGCGCGACGCCAGGGCATTGAGGGACAGGCTCGCCGGGGAGTGGGTCCGCCTCATCCCCGACCCTTCTCCACGCCCAAGGGCGTGGAGAAGGGTGCCTGAGCTGCGTATCGGGCGCCGGTTGGAGCATCGGTGTAGCGAGGTCGATGGCGACTGCGCTCGACACCGTGTTCGTCGCGCGGCGCTTGCTCTCCAGCGAGCACTGCGCATCCGTCGCAACTCGAACGGCGCGGCTCCCAGCGCGTCGCAGCGAGCTTGGTGCATCGAGTGTTGTGCTTCGCGCATCCAACGCGCTGCACCGAGCTTCGCGCATCCAACGCGCTGCACCGTGCTTCGCGCATCCAACGCGCTGCACCGAGCTTCGCGCATCCAACGCGCTGCACGGAGCGATCGCTCGCTGCGCCCTTTGCGAAGTGCACGAAGCCCTGTCTCTGCCCGCTACCACCGCCGCGAGAACGGCTTCCCAATTGGCGCCCGATACGCAGCTCAGGCACCCTTCTCCACGCCCTTGGGCGTGGAGAAGGGTCGGGGATGAGGCGGACCCACTCCCCGCGATAGCGCTTCCCCCCTTCGATCACACCGACGCTCCGTCACGCATTGAGTACAGTCCCTCCGTCATGCGCAACCGCGAGCAACTCGAGCGCGAGGCAGCGCGATTGCTCGCCGAAGCGCTCAGCCCCGAAGGCGTCGCGCTCGAGGGCGACGCTCGTCGCGCGAAGCTCGCCCTCGCCGTCGAGACCGCGCGCGCTGCGATCGAGGGCGCGGATTCACTCGAGCCCGATGGCGCGGTCCTCTCTCGCGCGCGACGAACGCTCGCGCGAACGTACGCAGCGCTCGCTGAAGACGCACGCCACGGCGCAGGACAGCTCTCGCTCTCGGCGCAGCGCGCGCCGGACTGCGACGCGTGTGAGGACGGATGGAAGCGCGTCGCCGCGATCGTCGAAGAGTGCGAGGCGTTCGCCCTCGCTGCGAGCGAGACCGAGCGAGCGATCCTCGAGCGCTCCCCAGCGAGCGGCGCAGCCGAGCCGGTGAAGCGCGCGGCGATGCGCGCAAGGGAGAGCGCCCGCGCGGCGCGAGAGATCCTTCGATCGCGCAACGAGGCGTTTACGTTTCACACGGATGAGGCGTTCTCGTTTGGTGAGGGATGGCACGTCGCCGCAGCGGCGGTGCTCACCGGAGCGCCGGTGCAGATCGAAGCGGATCAGCTCGCCACGCCGCACGTCGAGCGCTTCTTGCACGCCATCGGCGTCGGAGCGCAGATCGTCACGCCGCGCCCTCGTCCGCGCGCGATGAAGCAGAGCACCGAGCTCGTGGCCCGCGCGTTCGCCGAGGATCCCTCGCGGGCGCAGCGGCGATTGCGCGAGGCGCTGCTGGGAGAGGCGCCGATCGCCGAAGGGGTCCGCGCGTTCGTCGACGCGCGCGGCGCGCAGCGGTGGGCGCGCGGCACGAAGAGAGTCGCGCTGTGGGTGCGCAACGGCGCGCACCAGCCCGAGCGAAACACGGACGGCGAAGAGCTTCGCGCGCTCATGCGGCTCGCGCTCGACGCGGGGCTCGAGCCCATCCTCGTCGGCGAGGCGCCTCCGGCGGACGCGGCCCTCGAGGTGACGCTCGATCTGAGCCTGCATCGGCTCGAACCCGTCTTTCGCGGCGAGGACGGTCGACGCGCGCAGCTCCAGCTCTTCGAACACTTGCGACGCGCGCACGCGCTGGTCGGACAGCTCGGCGTCACCTCCGCAGGGATGGACGGCCCAGCGCTGATCGGACTGCGCACGGCGTACGTGACCGCGCAGAGCAATCCCCGCATGCGACGGTGGGTCGGGACGGTTCCGGGCTACGAAGAGCTCGTGCGCGACGAGCGATTCTTCGAGCGGGCCTCGGCGGTGTTCGCGCAGTGGGCGCGCAGCGTCGAGCCGTACGACGCGGGTCTGTAAGCGCTCTCGGTGAGATACGTTCTTCGACCGTGACCAAGAACCAACGACCCTGGATCGCGGTGCTTCAAGCGCTCGCGCTCGGCGCTGGGTGTCGACCGACGACGCCGGTGGTCGAGACCGATCGGCAGCAGATGCAACGAGGCGACGTGCGCGTGGTGACCGTCGCGCAGTGCGCGCAGTACGACCCCAACGGAGCCCGCTGCGAACGCGCCGGAGACGTGTGCGCGGGCAACGTCGCCTGCAACTGGAACTGCCCCAACGGCCCCGGCACCTGCCCTCCCCCGCGCTGCGGCATGCACCGCTGGTCCTGCTCGTGCGCCGCGGGCGCCAACGACGCCAACGACCTGCGCTGGAGCTGCAACGTCGAGATGCGCCCCGCAGGACCGCAAGCGCCGCCCGAATTGCCGGCGAACGCGTAGCGGTCGCTGCCAGCCGCTCGGCGCACAACGGCGCGATCAGCCGCCGACGACGCGCACGGTGTACGCGCCGAGCTCGGTCACCGGGATCCATCCCCACGCGCTGCGCGCGCAGCGCGGCCATTGAGTGAGGCGCGCTCGGCCCGGCGCGGCAGTGCTGCGAGCGCAGGGGGCTCGGGTGCAGTGGGCTGCGAGTGCAGGGGGCGGGAGTGCTGCGAGCGCAGTGGGCTCGGGCGCGGCAGCGAGGCAGCCGCGCACAGTGCGTCGCTGACACGGTGCTCTCCGTCCTCGCGCGCACGCTCCGCAAGCGTCCCCAGCAAGCAGGGGACTGTCGGAACGTCACGACTCTGGACCCCGCGTTGCGCTCGATGTCGATCACCGTGCGCGCTTCCGGTCGCGACAAGTGTCGCGTCCTCTCGATGGAGCTGTGACGCGCTGCATTCGAGGCAACTCCGCTCGTGCGCCGCGTGCAACGAGTCGACCGTCGTCGCACTGTGCGTCGCCGACATCGAACAGGACGCGCGGAAACGGGACACCACTCGAGACACGGAGAACGTCGCGACACTTGTCGCGATGGAGAACGTCGCGACACTTGTCGCGATGGAGAACGTCGCGACACTTGTCGCGACGGAGGAGCGCATCGTGTCGCGTCTCGCGAAGCGCTTGGGCCCAAGGTCGTGACGTTCCGACAGTCCCCTGCTTGCTGGGGACGCCTGCGGAGCGTGCGCGCGATGACGGGGAGCACCCTGTCAGCGACGCACTGTGCGCGGCTGCCTCGCTGCCGCGCCCACTGCGCTCGCAGCCCACTGCACCCGCGCGCCCTGCACTCGCAGCTCACTGCGCACGAGCCCACTGCGCTATAGCCCCTCGCATGCGATCGATCTTCGACAGCGCGGTCTTCAACGAACGGCTCTTCTTCCCGCGACGAGACGCGACGCCGTGCCCGCCCTCGTCCGTCGATCGATGGATCGCGGTCGACGCGAACGCGACGCTGCACGCGCGCATCCACCCTTGCCGCGCCGCGCGCGGAGCGGTGCTTCTCTTTCACGGCAACGCCGAGGTCGTCGCCGACTACGACGCCATGCGCGAGCGCTTTCACGAGCGAGGTCTCTCGCTGGCGGTCGTCGACTTTCGCGGCTACGGCCGATCGACCGCGACGCCCACGCTGCGCACGGCCATCGACGACGCGCCGCTCGTCCTGCGCGCGCTGCGCGACGAGCTCACGCTCAACGATGCGCTCCCGCTCGTCGTCTTCGGTCGATCCCTGGGCGGCCACTGCGCGGCGGCGATCGCCGGAGCGACGCCCGCGCTGTGCGACGCGATCGTGCTCGAGAGCGCCGCGAGCGACCTTCACGCGTTGATCGCGCGCCGCGGGCTGCGGCTCGACGCTCCGCTCACCGACGACGAGCGCGCGGTCTTCGACCCGCGACCGAAGCTCGCGCGGTGCACGGTCCCCGCGCTCGTTCTGCACGGAGCGATGGACACCCTGATCTCGCCGCGCGAAGCGCAGGCCAACTTCGACGCGCTCGGCAGCCAAGACAAGCGCCTCGTGCTCGTCGAGGGCCGCGGCCACAACGATCTGTCCCTCGCGCGATCGTACTGGGACGCGATCGAGCGGCTGGTGTAGCGCGAGCAACGAGCGCTCTTGCGCTTACCTGCGGAGGCCGTCGCGTTGGATCATCCGTGCGCATGTGTCGAAACATCCGCGTATTGCTCAACTTCGCTCCGCCTGCGACGGACGAAGAGGTTCACGCCGCTGCGCTTCAGTACGTTCGAAAGGTCACAGGGAGCGCGAAGCCCTCGAAGGCCAACGAAGCGCAGTTCGCCAAGGCCGTCGAAGAGATCGCGAAGATCACCCGCGCGCTCGTGGACGGAATGGAGGTGAAGGCTCCGCCCCGCACGCGCGAGGCGTTCGTCGCGAAGCTCAAAGAGCGCTCGGCAAAGCGCTTCGCGAAGTGACGGCGGTGGCAGCCGGGTTGCCACCAGTGGCAGACCGCTGCCATCAGTGGCAGACCCGCTGCCACCAGTGGCAGTGGGGCTGCCATCGGTGGCAGAGCGGCTGCCATCAGTGGCAGCGTGAGAGCAATCCGCGAACCGGTCGGCCGTCAGCGACAACGCCATCGCCTCCGGCCGCACGCGCAGAGACACGCACGGCAGACACGCGTGGAGAGACGCACGGCCGAGGTCGCGCTCGCTTCAAGCTCCCGCGAACGCACGGGCAGATCGCCGGTCGGCCGCACACCCTCGAACGCGCGGCGGGCGAACGTGTGGCGGGCGAACGTGTGGCGCACGAACGTGTGGCGCACGAACGTGTGGCGGGCGAACGTGTGGCGGGCGAACGTGTGGCGCACGAACGTGTGGCGCACGAACGTGTGGAGAACGTTCGCGCGGGGGGGGCGAGCGCGCGGCAGGCGAACGTGTGGCGGACGAACGAGCAGCCGACGTGCGCGCAGCGAACGAACGTGTGGCGGGCGAACGCGCGACGGACGTTCGCGCGGGGGGCGAGCGCGCGGCGGGCGAACGCGCAGCCGACGAACGCGCAGCCGACGAGCGCGCAGCCGACGAGCGCGCAGCCGACGAGCGCGCAGCCGACGAGCGCGCAGCGACGAGCGCGCAACGAACGAACGTGTGGCGGACGTTCGCGCAGCCGACGTTCGCGCAGCCGACGAGCGCGCAGCGAACGAACGCGCAGCCGACGTTCGCGCAGCCGACGTTCGCGTAGCCGACGTTCGCGTAGCCGACGTTCGCGCGGCCGACGCACGACCAGCCGACGCATGCCGCAGACGGACACCCACCGGCCGCACGCGCGGGAGACAAGCCCCCGCGCTTTGCGCTGCGCGGAGCGGCCACGGCGTCCGCCGGACCTACTCGCTCGAGCCGGTGTCATCCGCCGGTAGCTCGCACGCGGAGCGCGCAGACGCACCGCATGGCCGCTGCGAACGAACATCGGCGCGGCACGCGGTCGTCGAAGCACGGGGCACCATCCAAACGTCGTGACCGAACGCGCGGCCCAACGGGTGACGCGTCGGAACACTGGATAGGTCCGGCGGACGCCGTGGCCGCTCCGCGCAGCGCAAAGCGCGGGGGCTTGTCTCCCGCGCGTGCGGCCGGTGGCCGGGCGTTTTCCGCGCGTGCCGGGTGGGCGTTTTCCGCGCGTGCCGCCGGTGGCCGGGCGTTTTCCGCGCGTCTCTCCGCGTGTCTCTCCGCGCGTCGCTCCGCGTGTGTCTCTCCCGCTCGACGCTCTCCCACGCGACGCTCTCCCACGCGACGCTCTCCCGCGCGGTCGCTCCCACGCAACGCTCTCCGGCGCGTGCGACCGCTGGGCGTTCGGCTCCCGCGCGTGTCTCTCTCCGCGTTCCTCTCGGGCACCATCGCGCTCGGCGCGAGGCTCACTCGCGCTCGCTCCCCCACGGGCGCTCGCTCACGCGCTGGCGCGCTTCGCCTTCTTCGCGCGCTTGGGCGCAGCGCTCTCGGCGCGCGCGGCGCGCACGCGTTCGAGCAGCGCGCTCGCAGGCTCGTCACTGGGATCTTGCGCGACGAGCTCTCCGCGAAACGCCTTCGCGAGCACCGAGCGTTCGAGCGCATCGAGCTGCGTGCGCGCGGTCTCGGCGGCCGTGAGCAGCGCGCGTCCCCGAGCGAACGCGGCGTCGATCCGCGCGACGATCGCGCGCTGCTCGCTCTCGGAGCACAGCGGAACCGGCATGCACCGCAGCTTTGTTCCGTTCACGTTCGCCTGCCCAACCTGTTGCTGCTGGACGTCTCGCACCCAACTTCGCCCAAACGGGGAGTTGATCCAATACGCCAACAGGCGCGGAGAGAATTCTGGCACGACTCTGACTCGGATCAGATACGACGCGAACGAAGCCCTCCCCAATGAGGCGCCGAATACAGCGCACTTGCCAACGAGTTCAGCGCTGTTCGTTCGATTGAAGAGCAGGTCCCCGTCTGCGAGAAGCAGTTCGGGGAACTCATCGTGGTCCTCGTCCAGGTACTTGAGGTCGTCGAGTCTGAGTTCGCCGTCGACGATATTGCCCATGCGCACGATCGGCACAGAGCCAGTGTCCGCGGTTTTCGCCGACGTACCGTAGCGCACGTCCGTCGCCACACTGTCGAGCGACACCCAAGACCAAGCACGCGGAATCGAAGGCATCCCTCGGAAGACCTCCTCTGCCAGTGGGGGCTCGTACTTGCGTCTGCGCACATCCGAGCGTCGTTCCCACGCAAGTCGTCGCGATCGATCGACGCGGTCGGCGATCGACTCATCCGCAGCGAAGTCGCCACTCCATTCCCCTCGAAACGCCGCCCCCAACACGCTCTTCTTGTACCGCTCCACCATCGCCGGCACCGCATCGAGCGCCGCCCTCGCTCGACGGATGCGCCCGAGCAGCTCCTCCAGCTTCGCGACGATCCTCCGCTGCTCCGCGAGCGGGGGGACGACGATGGGCGCGGCCTTCAAATCGGCGCCGAGATCCCCGCCCGCTCTGTCGCGATCGCACTCCAGTACATCGGACTCTGAAACTCAATCCCGGGCAACACGATCGACCGATCAACCGAACGCGGATCAACTTGTCGGGGTAGACAAGTTGTCCGCGAACTTCACCCACACGCCCGCACGCGCCGACGAGCGCCGGATTGCCGTTCGGGTAAACAAGAGGTCGTTGGTTGCAGCAAGTACGCGGAGACATCTGCATCAGCGTTCAAAAAGCGGACGTCGGACAAGTCTAAGTTCCTGGTCGAACGGCACTGATTCGAAGCACTGGCGTTCCAGCTACCGCATCGGGAGTTGTGGAATCCGTTCTTGAGTTCGTCGATCACCTCCCCCACCGTCGCCCAACACCACCCGCTCGGCAGCTCGCTCTTCTCCCGCTCGCCCGCCATCACCCGATCTCCCCGAGGAGCGCGCGCACTTCGCTCAGCGCGATCCCCAATTGCTCTTCGATCCCCCGCGCGATCACCGCGGGCTCTTCGAGCTCGTCTCCGTGGCCGCTGCCCTCTTCGCGCAGCCACGAGAGATCCAGGTTGTCCCCGCGCGCTTTGATCTCGTCCCGCGTAAACGCGCGCCACCTGCCCTTGTCGCCCTGGTCCTTGCGCGCGCTCGTCCCGTCGCTCTTCGCGCCGTACGCCGCCGCGAACTCGTTGAAGTGCTCGGCGGTCAGCGGCGTGCGCTTGCCGAAGCTCGGCATGTTGGTGCGCAGGTCGAAGACCCACGTCTTCTTCGTCGTGCCGACGTCCTTCTTCCCCCGCGTGAAGAAGAGCACGTTGGTCTTCACGCCCTGCGCGTAGAAGATGCCCGTCGGCAGCCGCAGGATCGTGTGCAAATCGCACTTGTCCATGAGATCGCCGCGCACCTGCGCGCCCACGCCATCCTCGAACAGCACGTTGTCCGGAACGACCACCGCCGCCCTCCCCCCGCTCCTCAACGCCTGCACGATGCGCTGCACGAACAAGAGCTGCTTGTTCGACGTCGGGTACGTGAAGTCCGCCGCGTTGACCGAGTCGCCCCCCTTCTTCGTCCCGAACGGCGGGTTCGAGAGAACCACGTCGACTTCGCGCGTAAACACCCGCTCGGACGAGAGCGAGTCGCGCACCGCAATCGATCCGTCGATCCCGTGCAACATCAAGTTCATCAACGCCAGCCGCGCCGTGTCCGGAACGAGCTCCACCCCCACGTACGCCTTCTCTCTCTGAAAGCTCTGCTGCTGCTCGTTGAGATCGAAGAGGTCGTCCGTCTTCGACCGCACGAAGGCGTCCGCGCGAATGAGAAACCCCGCCGTGCCCGCGGCCGGATCGAGCACCACTTCACCCGCCTGCGGCTGGATCAACTTCACCATGCACTCGACCAGCGGCCTGGGCGTGAAGTACTGGCCCGCGCCCGATTTCACCTCGCCTGCGTTCTTCTCCAACAGCCCCTCGTACATGTCCCCGAGGTGCTCTTTGTCCTGCGAAAACCAGTCGAGCCCGTCGATGTTCTCCACGAGCTTCGAGAGGTTTCTCGGCTGCCGCATCGAGGTTTGCGCGTCTTGATAGATCGCGCGCACCATCGCGTCCTTCGACTTGCTCAGCTCGAGCAACATCCCCTTGTACGCGTCGAGCCGCGCCTCGCCGCGCGTGTCCTTCAGCACCGACCACTGGGCGGTCTTCGGGAGCTTTCCCTCGATCTTCTTCTCCGCCGCCATCTTCAAGAACAGCAGGTACGTCAGCTCGGTCACGTACTGCTGATAGGTGATCCCGTCGTCGCGGAGGATGTCGCAGAAGCCCCACAGCTTCGCGACGATGTCACTGGTCGTCTCGGCCATCGCTGCGCGCGAAGATGCCACAGCGAGCGGAAGAGCGCGGACCGTTTGTCGCGAGCTCCGTTGCGCGCCGCGAGTGCTTCGAGAGTCACGCGCTTCGCTGAGGGTCACGAGCACCCGGCGTTCGCGAACCGACAGCGCTGACACCCGCGAGGAATCGCAATGACCGACAACGATCCGCGTGCCGCGCTCGAACGCGCAGAGTGGACACAGAAGAGCGAGCGATGCTCCTGCGGATGTACACCGGCGGAGAGCTCGCCCCGAGCGATGAGCGTCACGTCGCTGGTGGTGCGCTTCGATCCGTCATGACGACGGCAGCCACACTCTCGCCCACGGACGAGGAGCTCGCGCAGCAGGTCGCCGACGGGATCCTCGCCGAGTTTTCGCACCTGCACATCGTGCGGGTCGTGGCTCGGCTCGACCGCGACTGGTCGGGCGACGCAGCGGTGTACTTTCAATTGATCGCGTCGAAGGCCCCCACCTCGGCCGAGCTCGATCCGTTGCGCCGACGCATCCACGAGCGAACGCGCGAGCTCGGCCTCGACCGCATCCCGTACACGTCGCTCGTCCTCGACTTGCGCTCGTCGGACTCATCGGCGTTCGTCCGCCTCATCCCCGTCCCTTCTCCACGCGACGAACGCGTGGAGAAGGGTGCCTTTGCTGCGATGACGGCGCCGATTGGGACACACCGAACGGAGGAAGAGACCGCGCTGCCAATCGCGCGTCGCCATCGCAGCAAAGGCACCCTTCTCCACGCGTTCGTCGCGTGGAGAAGGGACGGGGATGAGGCGGACGCGCGCCGATTGGGACACACCGAACGGAGGAAGAGACCGCGCTGCCAATCGCGCGTCGCCATCGCAGCAAAGGCACCCTTCTCCACGCGTTCGTCGCGTGGAGAAGGGACGGGGATGAGGCGGACGCGCGCCGACTGGAACACACCGAACGGAGGAAGAGACCACGCTGCCAATCGCGCGTCGCCATCGCAGCAAAGGCACCCTTCTCCACGCGTTCGTCGCGTGGAGAAGGGACGGGGATGAGGCGGACGCGCGCCGCCGAGCCCAGACGTAGCCCGCCAATTTTCAGCCCCCCCCGCTCACCCCGCCTGCTGCCAGATCCGCTCGTGCAGCTCGCTGAGCACCTCCGCGAGCCGCCCGTCGAAGCGCTTGTCGATCGCCGCGAAGCCGCCGTTGCGCGCGAACTCGCCGCTCTCGAGCGCCTCGCGGTCCACGATCACCTCGAGCCGCACTTGCGCCGCGATCCGCTTGATCCACTTGCGCTGCTGCTCGCTCCACGGCCGCGACGCGAGCAGCTCGCGCTCGGCGCGATCCACGCGCTCTTCGTACGAACGCAGCGCGTCGCCCACCGCTCGCTGCCGAACGAAGCCCACCAGCTTCGCCGCCACGTCCACGTTGCTCACCGCGCGCGTCGCCGCTTGCAGCGCCCGCTCGTCGAAGCCCCCTTCTTCGAGCACGACCGCCAGCGAGCGTAGCTGCGCGCGGGTCATGTCCTTCGGCCGCGTCGCCAGCACCATCAACGCGTCGACCCGGTTGCGGTTCGCCCGCACGAAGTCGTCGAAGTCCCGAAGATAGTCGCTCGGGGATCGCCCGCCGAAGTCCTGCCACACGTTCACGACACGGTCTTCGCCCTTGTGGATCACCTTGCGGCGATCCGCGCTCGATCGCGGCGCGTCGAGCCACGCGACCAGCGTCGGCTTGTCCACGAGCCAACGAACAAACTCGTCCGCGCTCGCCTCTTCGAGCCGCGCCACGCACGCGCGCAGCGGCTCGCCGCAGAGCGACTCGAACTCGTCGACGACGGCCTTGTCCTTCTCGATCGCCGCGCGCTTTCGGCGCAGCTTGCGCGCGAAGTCCTCGCGGAGCGAGTCGCGGTAGCGAGCGCTCGTTCCGCCTTCGAGGGCGCGCTCGGCGAGAGAGAGAAACGTGTGCTTCGGCGTGACCGCGGTCGGTCGCATGTCCGTCGCGTCGCCGACGAGCTCGCACTGCGCCACGGCGTCGTACACACGAAAGCACTCTTTGCCGATCTCGGGGCACAGCCTCGTCGCGCGGCCGAGCATCTGCTCGTACAAGATCCTGCTCTTCACCCGCCGCAGAAACACCAGCGCCGTGATCGCCGGAACATCGATCCCCGTCGTGAGCAGATCCACCGTCACCGCCACCGAGGGCCGTCGCTCGTTGCGAAACCGACGAATGAGCTGGTCGTACTTGTCCGAGCGCCCCGTGATCTTGAGCACGCACTCGTCGTCGACGCCGCCGAGCTTGTCGTCCAGCGACTCTTTCAAGAGCCGAACGACCAGGTCCGCGTGGCGATCGTCCACGCAGAACACCAGGGTCTTCTCGGGCAGCTCGGGGTCGATGTGCTGCGCGAGCTCGTCGCACACCGCGCGGTTGAAGCCCTCGGTGATCACCTTGCGGTTGAACTCTTCGACGTCGAACCGCAGCTCGTCAGGAACCTCGCTGAGCTCGGTCGCCTTCGTCACCGGATCGTACGTCTCGACCTTCTCTCCCACTCGATAAGTGATCCCGCCGCGAGACAGCTCGGTCTCGATTCGATACGGAGGCTCTTGCGGCGCGAGGTATCCCTCGGTCACCGCCTCGGTATACGAATAGCGAAACACCGGCGCGCCGAAGATCTCGGCCGTGTGCAGCGCGGGCGTCGCCGTGAGCCCGACCACCACGGCGTCGAAGCGGTCGATCACCCTGCGATACTTCGAGACGTATTCATCGAGGTCCGCAAACGAGAGCTCGTCTTCAGTGGCCTCGCGATCGAGGGTGTACCCGCGGTGACACTCGTCGACGATCACCAGGTCGTAGGCGTCGACCGGCGGGGCGTCGCTCGACTCGTCCATCACTCGCTTCATCAGCGATTGGATGGTGACGACGTGCACGTTGGTCTCTTTGTCGGGCCTGCGCTTGTCGAGCCCCGCGAGGTTGTAGACCTCGCTCAGCGTTCGACCGCCCAGCATGCGAGAGGAGGCAAACGCCTCGGACGTTTGCTCTCCGAGCGAACGTCGGTCGACGATGAAGAGCGCGCGACGAAAGCGCTTCGCTTCGAGGACGCGGTGAAGGAGGGCGGTGGCGGTGCGGGTCTTTCCGGTGCCCGTGGCCATCGCGACGAGCATGCGTTTGCGGCCTTCGGTGATCGCGCGCTCGACCGCAGCGATGGCGTTGCGCTGATAGGGTCGCAGCTCCAAACGGTCGAACGAGGCGTCGCGAAGCGCGCTGTCCGCGCGGGTGACGTCCTCGCTGAGCCGCGCTTCGAGCCCCTCGGGCGAGACGAAGCCCTGCAGCGCCCGCGGGTGATTCGTCGCGCGGCGCACGTCCAGAAACCACACGCCGCTCTCGTCTTCGAGCTGCTTCAAATACGGCCTGCCGTTGCTCGCCAACAAGAACGGAACGAAGTGCTCCCTCCACGGCGCCCCCTCGATCAACGAATAGTGCTCGCCGTGCTGGTCGAAGGACTTCGCGTAGCGCCGCGCTTGCTCGATGGCCCCAGGTACGTTGCGGTTCTCGCGCTTGGCTTCGATCACGCCGACGGCGCGCGTTCCCATGAAGAGCGCGTAGTCCACGGGGCCGCTCGAGGTGGGCCACTCGGCGATGGCGCGGTTCTTTCCGCTCTCGGGGCGCGCCCCGTTCGGAAAGCGCAGCTCGCCCGAGTCTGCCTCCCACCCCGCGGCGCGCAATTGGCTGTCGATGTCCCGACGAACGTCCTCTTCGCGCCGCTCGAACCCGCGCGCCGCCTCGTCCGCCCGCGCGAGAAACTCCGCGATGAGCTCCTTGGGGTCCACCGCCCGCTCGCTCGCCACGCGCGCCGCCTCGTCCGCGATCCTCCGCGCCTCCGCCAGGCTCTCTTCGAGCAAGCGCTTCTCTTCCGCGAGCCGCTCGCGCTCGCGGCTCTCTTCACGGCGCGTCGCCTCGAGCGCATCGATCGACGCTTCGAGCGCGCGCCGCTCGTCCTCGGGGTCGCTCGGCGTTCGAAACGCCGGCGTCGCGAAGGCCCTGTCGAAGCACGTCCGCTCGAACCACGCGCACAACGCCAGCGCGTCGCGCAGCGCCGAGAGCGCGTCGGACGAAGCGCCGTCGTACCGATGCGCCGCGTCGTTTCCGAGCTTTCGTAGGCGATTGAACACGGCGATCACGTCCGGCGCGACCCGCGCAGCCTCCAGCCGCTCGATCACGTCCGAGAGGTTCTTGAGCACGCTCGGGTTGATCCCGAGCCGCGCCGCCGCGTTGCGACCGAGAAACTCCGACGCCGTCCGCAGTCGAAACAAGCACGCCGGCGGATCCCGTCGCCAGTCCCGCTCGGCGTTCGCGAGCAGCGACTCGAGCTCCGTCGAACGCGCCGCGACGAAAGCGAAATTGAGTGACTTGCTCGCCGCGCCTTTCGCTGTCCCCATGGCTGACTTCTCGATCACGGTATCATTCGCTCCCCGATGGCGACCGCAAAGAAAGCAAAGCGCTCCGCGCCGAAGAAATCGAAGCCCGCAGCGAAGACCGCCGCTGGCTCAGCAAAAGCAAAAGCAAAAGCAAAACCCGCTCGCTCGACCAGGGCACCGTCGCCCCCAGAAGACGACCGAAGTCCCGTCGCGCCGCCGGCCAAAGCGCGCGCCGAGTACGAATCGTTGCTCCGCGAGATCACCACCGCCGAGCGCGACGAGCTGCGCGGCTGGGATCGCAAATGGGAGGCGGTCGCGACGGTGCTCGCCAAGCGCTACTACCTCTTCGACGACGAAGCGAACACCGCGCCGCTCTGGATGAAGAAGCACGCCCACGAAGAGTATCGAACGGGCTTTCGCAACGCGCGCGTCGCCACCCTCGCCTCGCCCGACGAAGAGCAGCGGTACACCGTCACCAAGATCGATTTGGCCTACAGCCTCGACGAGGCTCGGCAGCGCGCCGAAGCGAAGGCCAAGGGCGTCGAATGGAGCGCGCCCGAACGCCCGCGCAAGCTCGACCTCGCGAAGCTGCGCTACACCGTCGAGCGCGACGACAAGCGCGTCACCGTCGGCCTGGACGAGGTGAGCGCCGCCGAGCTGCGCGCGCTGCAAGCGAGCGAGTCCCGCAGCGAAGGCGCCCCGCGCGCGAGGATCTCGAAGAGCGCCAAGGCCGCGCTGCGCGCGCTCGCGGCGCACAAAGCGCTGAGCAACGTGACGATCCGCGAGCGCGACAACGAGCTCACGATCGACCACGTCCGAGCAGACCAGCTCGCCGCCGTCGGCCGCGTGCTCGCCGCGCTCGACCTCGAGCGCGACGACGAGCGCTGACGCCCCCCCAGTGGCAGAGCCGCTGCCATCAGTGGCAGAGCCGCTGCCATCAGTGGCAGAGCCGCTGCCATCAGTGGCAGAGCCGCTGCCATCAGTGGCAGAGCCGCTGCCATCAGTGGCAGAGCCGCTGCCACCAGTGGCAGAGCCGCGCGCTCACCCCTGCGATCGGCGCCTTCGCCGCTCGGCCACGGCCGCCGCTGCCATCAACGCGAGCGCGCCCCACGCCCCACGCCCTGCGCGAGCGTGACCCACGCCCGCTCGGCAGTCGCACGCGCCACCGGTGACTCCCGGCGACGGGCCCACGATCGCCGCGTCGCTCGCGCTCGTCCCGTCCGCGATCACAGCGCCGTCGTCCATCACCGCCGCGTCGCCCGAAGCGCCACCATCGCGATCGCTCGCATCCACGCCGGCTTCCATCGACACGGCGCCGTCACCGATCGCGCTGTCGCTCGCAGCATCGGCGCGCGCGTCGGTCACCACGTCCGCCCCCGCGTCCGCCTGTCGACGAGCGCACACGGCGGAGTTCGGATCACACGACAACCCCATGGGGCAATCGACGTCCGAGACGCACCCGCAGCCGAGCTCGCCCGAGCCGAGTCGCGTGCACACGCGACCGTTGGTGTTCGTCGCGCACGGAATCGCGCACGACTGACACCCGCCCGAGCTCAGCTGACAGAACGGCGTGCTCGGCGATCCGCTCGCGCACGCTTGATCGCTCAGCGCGATCGGCGCGCGAACAACCCGGTCCGCAGCGCTCTCGAGCGCGTCACGGATGCAGTCGTTGTCGCTGTCCGTGTCGTCCCAGTCCTCGCGTTGATTGCTGTCTCGATCGGTGTCGACGCGAGCGCAGATCCCCTCGGCGAGGTCCGTGTGCCCGTCGCCGTCCGAGTCCGCTCTCGCGGGCGGGTATTGCAGCACCGCGACCGAGAGCACCTTCGGCGGCCCCATCGCAGCGTTGCGAACGAACTGCACCGACGACGGAACCACCATCAACGAATACAGCTCGTCGCTCATGCGCGGCGGCGACGGCTCGCGCAGCAAAAAGTCGCCGTCGAGCTCGATCGGCGCGCCCGTGAGCACGTCGGACGCAGAGGTGCCCGCGCCCGTCGCTCCGCCGAAAGAGCCCGCGGTGTACAGCGCGCGAAAGTCCACAGGACGCATGGGGCTCGCGCAGTCGGGCGGCATCCCCAACGGGCCGTCGTCCGCCCCGCCCACGCCGTTGAACGTGAACAGCGGCCCCGCCCCCCGCTGAAACAGCAGCAGGTTGTTCTCGCCACAGCCGTTTTCGAGGCCCGCGATCGACGCAGAGAACGTCACGCCCTCGGCGCGCGCCGCGACCGTCGCGCCTCCCGCCGGACACAGCGCCTGCTCGGGCGGCGCGTTGCCTGCGACCAAGAGCATCTCTGCGAGCTGATCGGCCGCGCCGTACCACACGCCCAAGAAGCGCTTGCGCGCCAGGATGCGCGAGTTTTGATAGCGCACCACCAACGTGTGCCCGGCGAACGAGAAGGCCTCGCCCGCGCCCGTCGCGGTCGTCCCCGAATCGCCGGTCTCTTGCAAGGCGACGGTCAGCATCGGAAGCGCCACGCTCGTCCCGTACACGCTGCTCACCACGCTCGTGACGTCGAAGCGGTGCGTGTACATGCACAGGTTTGCGTCGAAGCACCGCGCGGCTGCGCCCACCGACGACGAGCCGAGCGTCGGGCCGCCGTCGTTGAGGATCGAGACGCCGCCCAGCCGCAAATTGCCCGGGATCGACGCGGGCAGAAGGTCTCGGCGAAATCGAAGCACCGTGTAGAGCGCGGCCGAGACGATCGTCGAGCCGGGGGGGATGCTGAGCTGAAAGTTTCCTGTCGCTTGGGAGCTCGGCCCCGAGGCGAGCGCGAGCCCGTCGACCGTCAGCGCGTCGTTGGTCTCGCCCGAGAGCACGCCGTCGAACCGCCACGGCTGCGCTTCAGCGTCGGACGCGCGAGCCGTCACCGCGAGCGCCGCGAACAGCGCGAACAGCACACCGCCAGGCGCGCGCTTCAATGGTCGCAACGCAAAGAGCCTCGAAGAGTTCATCGATGGGCCTCGAAGTATGCCGCTCTGGTGGCCAGGGCCAAGACGCTCCCGCGCCGCGACGCGCCCGCCACGCGCGCGAGCGCCGCGCGACGAGGCGACGAGCGCGCTCAGTTGCTCAGTGAAATCACAGCCCTGCGAGAGAACCACCGGCGCCCTGTCGATTTCGTGCGCCGCTCGCGCGCGCGCTCCGTTCTCGGGTCGAAAGGACGCCAACCACCCCCCGATGATCACCAAGATCTCTCGCGCGCTCGCGCTCTCGCTCACGCTCTCGCTCGCCGTCGCTCCCGCAGCGCGCCTCGCCCACGCCTGCGGCGGATACGGCGACTACGACCCCAACGTCACCTCGGCGCGGCTGCGCGCGCTGCAGGCCGCCGATGCCCTGCAGAGCCGCAACGCGAGCGCGGCGCTGGCCTCGTTCACCGCCGACGCGAGCGCGTCGCACGAGTACCGCGGGTGCTGCCAGGCCCCGACGTGGAGCGCCGCCGACTGGATTCGGCTGCGCTTCGCCGACCCAACCTGGCGCGTCGGCTCGCTCTCTCGCCTCGTCCGCACGCCGGACGGCACCGCGTTCGTCGCCACGTTCACCGGCGGAACGATCGCCTCGATCCCCTCGACGCACACCTTCACCATCGCGCTCGAAGGCCAGCAGTGGAAGATCTCTCGCGTGTACACCGCCCGCGAAGCGCGCGCCGCGTGAGGGCTCAGCCGCGCGTGCGAAACAGCCGCTCGATGCTCGCGTCGAGCTGGCTCTCGATCAGCGCCACGGTCTCGGCGAGCTCGCGTTCGCCCAGCGTCCGCTCGAGCTCTTTGCGCGTCGCCGAGAGCACCTTCGCCCTCGCCTCCGCGAGCCAGCGCACGACCGTCGCGCGGTGCACGCTGTACATCTCCGCGAGCTTTTCGAGCGAGACCCCTCGCAGCAAGTGCAGCTTGAGCAAGTTGCGGTCGCGCGGCTCGAGGCCGTCAACCGCCTTCGCGAACGCGCTGCGAAATCCCTCGCGAGCGCGCTCTTTCATCATCGTCAACAGCGGGTCGTCGCCGCGGTCCGCGAGCGCCTCGGCCACGCTCGGGCCATCACGGTCGCCCTCGCGCTTTCGCTCGCGCACAAGGTCGAGCGCGATGCGCGTCGCGGTCACCACCACGAGGCCTTCGAGCTTTCCGTCGCCCGCGTACGAGACGAGCCGCGCGACGCCGTCGTCTGCCGCGAGCAGCAGCCGCTGTCGAACGCGCTGTCGAACCTCGTCCACCGTCGCCGCGTCGAGCCGCATGTGCGCGAGCGCCCCGTCGATCGTCGCGAGACACTCTCGCTCGAAGCGCGCCACCGCGACCGCGTCGCCCGCGACGACAGCCCTCGCAAACTCGACCTCCTCCTCGCTCTTCACCCAGCGAGTGTACGCCACGCCCGCCGCGGATCGCGCTCGCGCAGAGCGCCTCCGCGCACCCAGCCTTTCGTTGATGCTATTGCATCCACCAGGGCTTCGCCGAAACCAGCGGTTCGGCGACGCACCGTAGGAGCCGCCTGCTCGTGAACGACCCGTGCCCCGACGATCGCGCGCTCGATGCCTTCGTTCGAGGCGCGCTCGCTCCCGACGCGCTCGACGCGCTCGATCGCCACCTCGATCGCTGCGAGTCCTGCGGTGAGCTCGTCGCGTCGCTCGCCACCTCGCACGCTCGCCCCGCGCGCACGCCCCCCGCTGCGACACCCGCTGCGACCCCCCCTGCGAACCCCGCGCTCGATCGCGCCACGCTCGGCCGCTACGAGCTGCGCGCGCCGCTCGGCGAAGGCGCATCGGGAGCGGTCTTTCTCGCCTGGGACCCGAGCCTTCGACGCGAGGTCGCGCTCAAGCTCCTGCGCCCCGAGCGCGCCGCGGACCCGCTCGCACGAGAGCGTCTGCTGCGCGAAGCCTCGGCGCTCGCCGCGCTCTCGCACCCCAACGTCGTCACGGTCTTCGACGTGGGCCTCGAGGACGAGACCGTCTACGTCGCGATGGAGGTCGTGCGCGGGCCGAGCCTCCGTGAGTACTGCGATTCGCCAGAGAAAACACAGACCGAAGCGCTCTCGATCGTGCGCGCGATCGGCGAGGGGCTCGCCGCTGCGCACGAGCGAGGGCTTTTGCACCGCGACGTCAAACCCGAGAACATCATCGTCGGCGCGGATCGACCGAGGCTCGTCGATTTCGGCCTCGCCTCCTCGCACAAGAGCGCCGTCGAGGCCCCCGCGCCGTCGCTCGCTTCACCGCTCACGCTCTCGGGCGCCCTGCTCGGAACGCCGCTCTACATGGCCCCCGAGACCCTTCGCGGCGCGCGCGCCACCGAGCGCTCGGACCTCTACTCGCTCGCCGTCACCCTCTACGAAGCGCTCGCCGGGCGCCGACCGTTCGAAGCCTCGACCATCGACGCCCTGCTCGCCGCGATCCACCGCGGCGCCGCGCGGCTCGACGCCGTCGATCCCGCGCTCGACCGCGCCGTGCGCTCGGCGCTTCACGCAGACCCCGAGCGCCGCCCCGCCTCGGTGCGCGCGTGGCTCGATGCGCTCGCTCGCGCTCAGCCCCGCCGCGGCGCGCGTCGCCCGCTCATCGTCTCGCTCGCTGCGGTCACCGCGATCACGACGATCGCCGCGGTGCTCTCGACCGCCGGGCGCGTCACGCCCCGATCGCGCCCCGCGCGAGAGGCGCTCGCGCCCCCCGCAGAGTGCGCCGCGCCCCTCGCCGCGATCGCGACGAGCGCGCGCGAGGCGCAGTGGAGCCGCACGTTTTCTGCGCTCGAGTCGACGGTGGGCCCGATCGCGGCGCGGCTGCTCTCGGCCACGGTCGCGCGCTTCGACCGCGAGGCGCACGAGTCCCTCTCTCGCTCGTGCGCGGCGACCTTCACCGCGCACACACAATCCACGGAGGCGCACGCGGCGCGCGCGCTTTGCCTGCGCGAGGCGCGCGACGAGCTCGTCGCTTCGCTCTCGTCCTTCGATGCGCCCACGCGCGAGGGCGTTCGGCGCGCGAGCGCGTTCGACGACGAGGTGCCTTCGCTCTCGATCTGCTCGGACGCGCGGGCGTTGCTCGCGCGGGCGCAGCCGCCGATCGAGCCCGAGAAGCGCGCGGCGATCGACCGAGCCCGACTCGCGATCGAGTCCAGCATCGCTGCGGTGACCGCGGGTCACTTCTCGGACGCCGAGCGCCGAGCCCGCGAGGCCGTCCGCGAGGCGACGCGCGCCGAGTGGGGCCCCGTCGAGGCGCGCGCGCAACGGGCGCTCTCTCGGGCGCTGCGCGCGCAGGGACAGTTCGCGGAGGCAGAGCGATCCGCGAGGCGCGCGGCGCTCGTGGCCGAAGCGAGCCGCGACGACGCGATCGCCGCGAGAGCGTGGCTCGACGTCGTCCGCGCCAACGGAGCGCGCGGGGCGTGGCCCGAGACCCTGCGAGCGATCGAGCAAGCCGAGGCCTCGGTCACGCGCGTCGGCGATCGGTCCCTGCGCGCGTCGCTCGAGCTTCTGCGCGCGCTCGCCGAGAGCAACCTGGGCCAGCTCGAAGAGGCGCTCGCGGCGCTCGGACGCAGCGAGTCGATGCTGCGCTCCCACGGCGGCGATCGCTCTCCAGTGCTCACCGCGCGCGCGAACGTGCTTCGACAGCAGGGCCGGCTCGAAGAGGCGCTCGCGCTGCACAGAGAAGCCATGCAGCTCGATCGCGAGCGGCTCGGCGACGATCACCCGACGAGCGCGACGCACCTGCACAACATCGCCGGCGTCCTGCGACGGCTCTCGCGCTTCGACGAGGCGCGCGCTCACTATCGCCGCGCGCTCGCGATCGAGACCCGATGGAACGGCGTCCTCTCGCTCGAAGCCGGCCTCACGCAAAACAGCCTCGGACTGCTGGCGCTCGAGTCGTCGCAGCTCGACGAGGCGACCGCGTGGCTCGAGCGAGCGCGCTCGGCGCTGCGAGGGCAGCCCGACGAGTCGCTGGCCGAGCTCAACCTCGCGCTCGTCGCGATCGAACAGCGACGGTACGCAACGGCGATCGACCGCGCGACCAGCGCGCGCAACCGCGATCAAGAGACCTTCGGCGCGACGCACCTGCGCGTGGCGCGCGCGTCCAAGGTGCTCGCCCTCGCGCTGCTCGGCGCTCGGCACACCGCCGAGGCGCGCGCGGCGCTCACGCAAGCGCTCGCGGCGTTGGGCGCCGCCAGTGACGCTGAGTCCAACGCTGTTCGCGAAGAGTGCGAGGCGCTCAGTCGACCGCTGGCCAACGCCAACGCCAACGCCAACGCCAACGCCAACGCCAACGCCAACGCCAACGCCAACGCCATTCGAGCGCCCGCGGTTCGTGAGCGCCTGCGGGTCGAGGCGCCGCGTCCCCTTATCGTTGCAGCGCCCGAACCCCAGCCCGCGCGCGACGCAGGGGCAGCGATCGCGCCACGCGAGAGCCGCGCTGCGAGCAGCGACGCTGGCGCTGCGATCGAAGCGCCGCGCCACCGTCCGGCGCCGAGCGGCTCGGGCAGCTACGGCCCCGCGCAGCGCTGGTGAGCGCCCCCCGAGCGAGATCGCGCGGAGGCCCTTCGACATCGCCGCGCTGATTTTGTGCGCCGGTCGGCCGAGCGCTCCGTTCTCGAAGCAAAGGAGCCACCATGACCATGATCGACCGACGCGCGGCGCTCGGACAGCTCGCGTTTGCCGCAGCGACGATGAGCACGAAGGCGTTTGCGTTCGCCGACGCGCCGCGCTGCCCGCGGACGGGAGAGGACATCGAAGGGCCGTTCTTTCTGCCCGGCGCTCCGCGACGGACGCAGCTCATCGAGCCCGGAATGCAGGGCACTCCGCTCGAACTCGAAGGCGTCCTTCGCGACACCGCGTGCCGACCGATCGCCAACGCCCGCGTCGAGCTGTGGCAGTGCGACGCCCTCGGCCGCTACGACGCGCGTGGAATGCGCCTGCGCACCACCATCGAGACAGACTCCCGCGGGCGCTGGGGCGTTCGGACGATCGTCCCGGGGCGATACTTGAACGGAGCGACGTATCGCCCCGCGCACATCCACGTGAAAGCTCACGGCCCGCGCGGCGTGCTCACGACGCAGATGTACTTCGAAGGCGACCCGTACAACGCCGCGGACCCGTGGTTTCGCCGCGAGCGCGCCGTGGCGCTCGTCGCCACGGGCCGCGAGCTTCGCGGGCGATTCGACATCGCGCTCGCGCGGTAGTCGCGCCGAGCAGCCATGCGGAGAGCGAGGCCACGAGCCCCCACCCGCGCTGCCGCGCGCCCGGTTCGCAGGCCCCCACCCGCGCTGCCGCGCGCCCGGTTCGCAGGCCCCCACCCGCGCTGCCGCGCGCCCCGCCCCCGCAGAGCGAGGGCGGCGGCTCTGCATTGCGAAAACAGCGACAGAGTAGATTTCGTTGATCGCTGGGAACCCTTGCTCTGCAAGGGCTTCGATGGACGCGATCGCGACCACTCACCGAGCGAAGCGGCTCCGCCGACCACGGTTTGCTCCGAGCGTTCGCGTTGCGTCGTGTTGCGAGCAACTTCGCGCACCGAAGAGACCTTGCAGCGCAAGGTCTCCATGCGATCAACCCAATCAATTCCGTCGCTGTTTTCGCAATGCAGAGCCGCCGCCCTCGCTCTGCGGGGGCGGGGCGCGCGGCAGCGCGGGTGGGGGCCTGCGAACTCGCTGCGCGCGGCAGCGCGGGTGGGGGCTTCGTTGCCTCGCTACGCGGGGCGCGCAGCAGCGCGGGTGGGGGCTCGCTGCCTCGCTCTCTCACTCGCTCGTTCGCTCGCTACCGCCGGCTCGCCGCTTGCGCGGGCGTCGCTGCGCGCAGCACTCGCTCGATCATCACCGCAGCGCGCTCGGTCGCGTCCGAATCGCCTTGCGCGAAGACCGTCGAGACCAACAGCGCTCGGTCCGGCGTCGGCTGCGCGCAGTACACCTCGCGCACGCGCTCGCCGCTCGTCACCCTGCGAATCCTCGGCCCAAACGCCGCCGGAACATACGCCGGTCGATCCACGCGCTGCCCCTCGCTCGTCAGCCACGCGCGCAGCGCGTCCCACGCCTCTGCGCAGCGCCCCGCGCGCATCGCGATCGAGATCGTCACGCCGCCGCGATCGCCCGCGCGCGAGCTCACCACGTCCCCGCTCAGCGGAAACCCCGTCGCTTCGCCAGTGAACAGCCACGGCCCGTCGAAGTCCACGAGGCCCAGGTCGAGCCCGCTCACGTCGAGCCGAACGCTCCCGTCGCTGCGCGCGCCGCGGCCGCGAAGCGCCTCGTACATGCGGCCGAACATCGCAGCCGCGTCGCCCAAGACCAGCCCCGCGCGCGTGTTGGTCATCGCCGTCACGAGCCACGGTCGCGTCCCCGCCATCACGCAGCCGTACTCGAGGTCGAACCCGCCAGCGCGAAGCTGAAACACCGAGTCGGTGTCGAGCGACGGCCCCCGCACCGCGGACGCCGGATCCGCGCGCAGCGTGTAAACCGCTTGCTGCGCCCTCGCCTCGGCCGCGAGCACCGCAGAGCACTGCGACGGAGCGTTGCGCCGCTGCTCGAACACCAGCGCGATCTGCGCGTTCTGCGCAGAGGCCACGACGGTCGTCGTCGCGCTCGTCACGCGCGTGGTGATCGCCCACGAGCGGCCGTCGCGCGGATCGTTGACCGTCGCGTCCAGCCCCGCGATGCGCTGCGGCCAGCGGACGGCCTCAGGAGCAGCCCCCGCAGCAGCCGTGTTGGCCCTGGGATTTGCGTCGGCACTTGAATTGTTGGGCGCCTGTCTCGAGGCCGTCCCCGCGTCTTGCGCCGATGCGTGCGCGGCCGCGACGACGAGCGACGTGGCGAGCGTGAAGGCGAAGCGGGCGCGCGTCATCAGCCGCCGGGACGGCTTCCGAACATCGGAATGTCGTTGCCGCCGTTGTTGTTGTGAGTCTCGTTCGGGCGCAGGCGGCGATTGATCGTTCGCCCGTTGTTGCTGGGCCGACGCGCGCCTGCGTCGAGCGCGCCGTTCGCGGGATCGTTGATCGCGCCCGTCGGACCTGCGGTCGGGCCCGCCGTCGGCCCCGCTTCGCCGAGCGGAACGCTCATCGTCGCCACGCTCGAGTCGAGCACCGCCTCCATCGACATCGCGCCGAGCGTGAGCCGCACGCGACGCGTCTGCGCGCCGGTCACGGGCACCATGCACGGCGTCTGCGTGCAGAGCACCTCGTTGCTCATCGCGTCGCGCACCTCGGCGCCCGCCGGAGTCGTGCGCACCATCACGTGCCCGCCCGCGCCGTGGTTCGAATCACTGCCCTGCAGCGATCCCTGGGCGCCTCGAGAGCCCTGCGACGGTCCGCTCGACGGCCCGTTCGACGACTGGGCGTCGCTCGTGCTCGAGCCTCGATTGGCGGCCCCGCGCGCGGCGATCACGCCCGCGCTGCCCGCGACGAGCGCGATGAACACGCCGCCGAGCACCATCGCGAGCCCCATCGAGCGCTTCGGCGCAACCACGTGCGAGCGATGCGTCGCCGCGCTCAGCCCCGCGCCCGTCGTGTAGTTGAGCGCGTCGTGCTGCGACGGAATCGCAACGGCGCTCGGCACGTGCACGTCCGACGAGAGCATCGCCCCGCTCGTCGAGGACGAGGTCAACCCTGCGTCCGACGGCGGCGCTTGCAGCGACTTGGCGCCGGACGGATCGCTGGTGATCGCCGGGAGCTTCGCCGAGGCGCTCGAGATCGCGTTGGGCGTCCCCGCGCGCGTCGAGTTCTCTCGATCCGTGCTCGGCGCGCGGATCGGCAGCCGAATCTCTTGCGTGATCGGAAACGCCGGCGGCCTCGCGTCCGGCCCCGCCATCGTGAACGGCGCGAGCGCCGCGCGAAACTCCTCGGCGCTCTGAAATCGATCGATCGTCAGCTTCGAGATCGCGCGCATCACCACGTCCGCGAGCGCCGCAGGCACCTCGGGCGCTCGTCGCATGAGCGGCACCGGCGGATCGTTGAGGATCGCCCGCAGCAGCGCCACGCGCTCTTTGTGCTCGTAGGGCAGCGCCCCGCCGAGCATCTCGTAGAGCAGCACGCCCAGCGCATACAGATCCACGCGCGCGTCCGGCGGATCGCCGGCGATCTGCTCGGGCGCCATGTACTTCAGCGTCCCGACCAGCGAGCCCGCGGTCGTCTCGTTGCCGACCTCGTGCGAGAGCATCTTCGCCACGCCGAAGTCCAAGACCTTCGCGTGATCCGCGCCGTCGACGTTGGTGATGAAGATGTTCTCGGGCTTGAGGTCTCGATGCACCACGCCCGCCGCGTGCGCCACGCGCAGCGCGGCCAACACTTGCATCGCGATTTGCACCGCGCGCCACGGAGGGAGGCGCCGCTCGCGACGCAGCGTTTGACGAAGCGGCTCGCCCTCGAGCAGCTCCATCACCAGCAAGAGATTTCCCTCTGGGTCTCTGCCGAACTCGATCATCGAGACGATGTTCGGGTGCACCAACCGCGAGACCACCGTCGCCTCGCGCACGAACCGCGCGACGCCCGCCGCGTTCGACGCGTACTCGCTCGAGAGCACCTTCACCGCGACCGAACGGCCCACGGACTTCTGCACGGCCTTGTACACCGTGCCCATCCCGCCCGCGCCGATGCGCTCTTGAATCTCGAAGCGGTCCGCCCCGAGCACCGGAAGGTCTGGCGGATTGCGCAGCGATGGGTGACTCGCGGTGTTCACATCAAGCTCCCGTCCTGCGCCGGCCCGCTCGCCTGCGCGGGCTCTTCGATCGCCACCCGCGTCGGCTGCGCCGCAAACCAGATGAGCCCCGCCGCTCCGACCGCGAGCCCGACACCGATCCCGATGTTGGAGCTCCACGCAAACGCCGTCCCGCGGTCTTGAAATCCCGCTCGCTGCGCAGGATCCACGGTGCCCGCGAAGCCGCCGCTCTGCATGAGCGCCAGCCCTCCGAACACCCCGCCCGCCGCCGCGAGCACCGCGCCCGTCACCACCAACGCCGTGTGCGCGCCGGTGAACCTCCGCGGCTGATCCACGTAGCGAATCCGCGGCCCCGAGCGCTCTTGCCGCGCGTTGCCGCTGTTGTTCGCCGCGCCGTTGCCCTGCTGCAGCGCCGTCTGCGCGTTGTTGGCCGCAGCCCTGCGCGCCTCGAGCTGCCCTTGCACGCCCGCGCGCGCCTCGCGCCCGAGCTGCGCTTGCGCCTCTTCGGGATGCTCAGCGAGAAATCGATCGTAGTACTCGAGCGCGCGCTCGAGGCGCCCGGCGAGCTCGTGCGCCCTGCCGATGTTGTAGAGCAACAACGGGTTGGGATTGATCGTGTACGCCTGCTCGAGCAGGTTGATCGCCACGTCGGGCTCGTTGCGGTTGTACGCCTCGGCCGCTTGCCCCACGAGCCGTCGAAATCGCCCCGAATTGCGCGCTTGCGCCGCAGCGTCGCCGCTCAGCGCGAAGAGCGCGAGTCCGCACGCGAGCATCGAGGGCCACAAAGCCCGCTGCTTCGCGCTCGCTGATCGACGACTCATCGGGTGGCACTATACCGCGACGCCGGGATTTCCGCGAATACCCGCAGCCTGCGCCCGCGTGAGACAGAATTTGCTTGCCGGCCCTGAACCACAGGCCTCGCATGGGTCGCGCCCATCGATGCCCTCTGCAGCAGCAGAGCATCGCACCCACAGCCGTCAGCCCCGCGGCGAATCGAGCCCGAGGCCCCACTCGTTGGCCGAGAGCGCGTAGTGAACCCACGGCGGCCCCTCTCCGTACCGATCCGGCTTGCTCCGCCGAACCCGCCGCGGCCACGCGTCGAGCCCGTCGTGCCACCCCAGCGCCGACGGCAGCGGGAGCAGCGGCGAGCACCCTGCGATTTCAGCGGTCATCTTGAGGGCGATCGGCCCGTCGAACACGTGCGAGAGCGCGCAGCGCTTCGAGCGCGACGCCGCCAGCCGCAGAAGGTCCAAGCACACGATCACCCCGCCGAGCAGCGCGGGCTTGAGCACCAATCCACCGCATCCAGGCTCGCTCAAAACGCGCTCTGCGAAGCCCTCGCCCTCGCGCGCGAGCGACTCGTCCACGAGCCACGGGATCGCGCACGCCCCCAGCGCGAGCAGCGCCTCGCCCGAGCACGGCTCTTCGACGCTGTCCGCGCCCGCCTCGGCGAAGCGCTCGATCCGCGCCCGCGCCTCATCGACGGACCACGCCCCGTTGGCGTCGAGCCGCAGCTCGCACTCGCGCCCGAGCGTCGCGCGCAACGCTCGAACGCCGTCGATTTCGCGCTCGATCGAGAGGTCGCTGCGGCCGACCTTCACCTTCACCGCCGCGATCGTCCCCTTCTCCAAGCGCGCGCCGGCGAGCTCGCTCCATCGCTCGGGATCGACCGCGCCGCCGCCAAGCAGCGTGCTCTTGAGGACGTCGCGGTTGGACGCCTCGAGCCTGCGCTCGGCGGACGAGGCCTCGTCGCGCGAGCGGTTCTTCGCCCAGCTCCACAGCGCCGTCTCGAGCGCAAATCGCGCGGCCGGAGCGCCCTTCAGCCGATCGACCACCGGCGCGACCATCGACCGCACGATGGCCTCGGGCGAGTGCGAGTCCGGCGCGGGCCCGAGCTCGCGATGAACCTCGCTCAGCGCGCGCTCGCACTGCTCGACGGTGTCCGGAGAGAAGCCCGGCAGCGGCGTCGCCTCGCCGAGCCCGACGGTGCCTCCGTCGTCGAGCGCGACGAGCAGGCCCTCGCGAGATAGCCAGCGATCGCTGCGATTTCCCACGGCGTTGCGAAGTTCGCCGCGGACGCGCAAGAGCCTCGTTCGAACGATCCAGCGACCCATCAGCGCGAGACCAGCGCGAGCGACAACAGAACGCTGTGCAGAAGCAGCAACGCCGCCGTCTGCCCGAGCCGCGCGTTCAACAGCTCTCCCCGCTCATCGTTGACCTTCTTCGCGAGCCGCACCGCCAACGGAGCGCTCAACAACGGAAGCACCGCCGCGGGCCACCGCGCCATCCCGAGCGCCACCGCGAGCGCCGGCGCCCCGTACGCGAGCGCGAGCGCGAGCACGTAGAGCTTCACGCCGAAGGGCCGGCCGAAGCGCACGGCGAGCGTCCGCTTTCCTGCGACCGTGTCCGTCTCGACGTCGCGCACGTTGTTCACCAGCAGCACGCACGAGGCCAGCGCCCCGCTCGGAATCGCCATCAACCACGGAAGCGCGCCCACGGCTCCGGTCGAGACGAAGACCGTTCCGCACACGGCGACGAGGCCGAAGAACACGAAGACGAAGACCTCTCCGAGCCCGTTGTATCCCAGCGGAAACGGCCCGCCCGTATACGCGATCCCCGCCACGATCGAGACGATCCCGATCGCGAGCACAGGCCAGCCCGCGACCATCAACAAGTACGCTCCGCACACCATCGCGATCGCAAACGAGCCCACCATCGCCGCGCGCACCTGCGACGGCGTGAGCAAGCCCGCCTGCGTCACGCGCGTCGGCCCCAGGCGCTCGGCCGTGTCCGCGCCCTTCTCGTAGTCGAACACGTCGTTGGCAAAATTCGTCCCGATCGTGATCCACACCGCGCCCAAGAGCGCCGCGAGCCCCGCCGCCCAACGCACGCTCGCCGCGCCCACCATCGCGACCGCCGTCGCTACGCCCACCATCACCGGCGCCACCGCGATGAGCAGCGTCTTGGGGCGCGCGCCCAAGACGTACGCCTGAAGAGACCCCTTCTTGATTTCGTGTGCGCTCATCCGCTCTGCGCCTCTTGTCGCACAAATTCCAGGGCGCTCGCCACTACCTCGGGCGCCTCGATCGTCACGTCGTGCCCTACTGATGGAGCGATCTTGCGCGAGATCCACCGCGGGTTGCGCTGCACCATCCGCTCGGCGATCGCCGAAAACTTCTCGTCGCGCTCGCCCGTCACGAGCACGACGGGCACGCGGATCGAAGCGAGCTCGCTCCAGCGCGACGGCATCGAACCCGTCCCGAGCGCCGTCATCGCCCACGCCACGCCCGCAGGATCGTGCTGCGAACGCCTCGCGTGCAGCTCTTCTCGAACCGCCTCGGGCAGCGCCCTCTGCGAGTCGAACACCGGCAACGCCTGCCACTCGCGCGCGAACGCATCGAGCCCGTCGCGCAGGATCTTCTCGCTCATCGAGCGCTCCCAGCGCTGTCGCTCTTGTCGCGCGAGCGGGTCTTCGATCCCCGCGTCCACGCCGACGAGCACCGCCCCCGAGAACTTCTGCGGAGCGTCGAGCAGCATCGAGAGCGCGAGCCTCGCGCCCATCGAGTAGCCCACGATCACGTTGCCCTCGCCCGCGAGCCGCTCGATGAGAGAGCGCACGGTATCGCTCCACCCCCGCTCGGCTTCGAAGCCCTCGCTCGCGTGCCCGGGAATCACCAGCGACTCGCACCGAACGAACCGCTCTCGTACGAGCGCGCTCACGCGATCGAGCGACCGTCCGTCACCCAGAAAACCGTGCACGGTCACGAGCGACAGATCGCGCTCGGGCCGCTGTCGAAAATAGAGACAGTCCATCGAGCCGACTCCCGCGCGCTCAGAGTGAATCCACCGCAGCCGCGCCCTTGCGAACGAGCGCCGCGAAGCGCTCTGCGTTGCCCGGCGCGCACTGGCTCTCGATCACCGTCGCTCCGCCGTGCGCGAGCGCGCGCTTCATCGCCTCGCGCACCTGCCCTGCGGTCGTCACGCTCTCGTACGAGAGCCCAAACGACCGCGAGACCGCCTCGAAGCTCTGCGCGCGATCCGTCAGAAACAGCCGCTCGTACTCGGCGCGAAGGTCCTTGTTCGACCCGAGCGGAAGACGATCGAAGATCCGCCCCCCGCGGTTCTGCAGCACCACGATCACGAGCGGCTCGGTCACCGATCGCGCGAGCTGCAGCGAGCCCACGTCGTGCCAGAGCGAGACGTCACCAAGAATCAAGACGACGGGCTTTTTGCTGACCGTTCGCGTCCCCACCGCGCCGGCGACGAGCCCGTCGATCCCGCTCGCGCCGCGCTGGTGCAGCACCGTCACGCTCGGCGTCGCGCGCACGGCATACGCGTCGATGTCGCGCACCGCAGAGCTGTTGCCCACGATCACGACGCTCTCGTCGGCGAGGCTCTCGTGCACCGCCGCGATGGTCGCGCCTTCGCTCAGCGACGGCTCAGCGAGCTCTTCGCCGACCGCTCGCTGCGCGCGCTGATCCGCGTCGCTCCACAGCGTCGCGAACGGCGCGCGCATCGCCCGCTCTCCGTTCGCCGTCTCGGACCAGCGGTAGAGCACCGCCTCGCCCTCTCGAGCCATCACGATGGTCGCGTTGCTCGACGGGTCGCTGTACCCCGCCGGAGCGAAGACGAGCCGCTCGACCTCGTTGTTCGGGTCGCTCGCCCACCGCGCGTACGCGGTCGAGACCATCGGCAGGCCCAGCTCGACGACGACCTTGGGTCCCTTCTGTCGCCACAAGCGCGAGCTACACAGGGCCTCGACCGAACGCAGCGCGAGCATCGGCGCGTGCGGGTCCGACCGTTGAAAGCGCAGGTTGCTCGTGGCCTCGACGAGCACCGGAGCGCCGATCTGCGCCAGCGACGAGCGCACCCACTCTTGAACAAACGGCGGAGTGAGCGCAGGACCACACGCGAACATCAAGCGCGGCTCTTCGTGAAGGCGCTGCACGACGCCGGTCAGCGCTTCGACCGCGGGCGCGATCAGGTTGCGACAGGAGTTCACCTCGGGGATGCCCGCCACCGCGCGATCCCACGCGCGCTGCCAAGGCTCTTCGCCGGTGACGTTCTGCGGTTCGAGCGGCTTTCGAAAGCGTGCATTGATATGCACAGGTCCCGCATCGGGAACCATCGATCGCAGCACCGACTGCGACGCCACGCGCGTCACCGCCGAAAACGCCTCGACGTCGGGCAAGCCCAGCTCGGCGTAGTGCCGCACGTACGAGCCGTAGAGCTTCACTTGATCGACCGTCTGCGGCGCCATGCAGTCGTACGCGTCCCACGGTCGATCCGCGGTGATGACCACGAGCGGGAGCCGCGCGAGCGAAGCCTCCATCACCGCCGGGAGGTAGTGCGCGGCGGCGGTGCCCGAGGTGCAGAGGACCGCGACGGGCTCGGCGGTGAGCCGCGCGATGCCCAACGCGAAGAAGCCCGCGCTTCGCTCGTCGATGACCGAGTGAAGGGTCAGCGCGCCGACGCGAGCCATGCCGAGCACCAGCGGCGTCGAGCGCGAGCCCGGCGAGACCACCACGTGCCGCACGCCCGATTTCGAGAGGGCGCGCGCGAAGAGCTCGCTCCACGCGATGTGAAGATTCGACGCCGTCATCCGCGGAAGTCTCCGAGAGACAACCCTTAGATTGTCTCGAAAAACACTCTATGACCGCTGGTCAATAAACGATTACCAACCCGCGGTCAGCTACAGCGATCCCCCGTCAGGCCCCGACGGCGGCCTTGGACTCGGCGCGCGGCTTGGGGGTCGAGACGAAGAGGCAGACCGTCTGAAAGGTCATGGGCTCGACGGCGATCATCTCGTGATCGTTGTCGCGCATGAGGCTGGCGAAGTCTTCGGGCGAAGGAAACTTCGCGATGCTCTCTTGCAGGTAGCGGTACTCTTTCGAGCCCGAGAGCAGCGCTCCGAGCGTGGGGACCACGGTGTGCACGTGAAAGCGCGCGAGCGGACCCATGATGCCCGAGCGAGGCTCGCTGAGCTCCAAGATCGCGATGCGTCCTCCGGGCTTGACGACCCGAGCGATCTCTCTGAGAGCCTTCGCTCGATCGGGGACGTTTCGAATCCCGAAGGCCATCGTCACCGCGTCGAACGACTGGTCTTTGTACGGCAACGCCTGCGCGTCTCCGCCCTCGAGCACGACTCGGCTCGTCAGGTTCGAAGCGGTGATCTTGTCGCGTCCCACCGAGAGCATTCCCTCCGAGGGATCCGAGCCGACGACGGTCACTTCGGGGTGCGTCTTGGCGATCATGATGGCCAGATCGCCGGTGCCCGTCGCCAGGTCCAACACACGGTGACCCGCGGTCAGTTGCAGCGACTCCACCGTGCGACGGCGCCATCGCTGGTCGATCCCGAGCGAGATCACTCGGTTGAGCAGGTCGTAGCGCTGCGCGATGCGGTCGAACATCTGGCCGCTGCCGAAGCGCGGCTCGCTCGCCCCGTGGGTGCTGGCGTTGTCCGAGCTCACGCGACCCTCGATTTTGCGTTGGCGTTGGCGCTTCCGTTCGCGCCGTCGCTCTTGCTCGTGTCCGTGACGGCCGCAGGGGCGCTGCTGTCGCGACGCGCCTCGAGCTTCTTGATCTCTGCGCTGTGCACTTCGGCTTTGCGCTGGTGGAGCTTCATGTGGCCCTTCTGGATTCCCTCAGAAGCGAGCGCGCGAAGGGCGGCGAGGTTCGAAGCGAGGCCCACCGAAGCGAGGACGCCCGCGAGCTCGCGCGCGCCTTCGACCTGAACGATCTCGAACGCGACCTTCACGCCCGTGTGCGCGTTGGTGCTGCCTCCCACGGAGCCGACGGCCAGCGGGAGCGCGCACTCGCCGACGAGCCCGCGCTCGGTGCGGCGCCAGGTCGAGATGGGCTTGTACTTTCCTTCGAGCGAGCAGTAGGCGTGCGCGCCCGCTTCGATCGAGCGCCAGTCCTGCCCGAGCGCGACCGCGGCGGCGTCCACGCCGTTCATGAAGCCCTTGTTGTGCGTGACCGCGCGAAACACATCGAGGTCCGCGAAGCGCGAGGCCTTCGCGATCCCGTCCGCGATCTCTGCGCCGCCGACGGACTCTGCGTCGACCTCGCAGCGGACGCGCACCATCCTGCGCAGCGGGAGGTTCGACAGAATTCGCAGACCGATGCTCCCGCCGACGATGGACTGAACCACCGGAGCGACCGCTTCGGCGACGGTGTCCACACAATTGGCGCCCATCGCGTCGCCGACGTCCACGAACAGGTCGACGACCATCACGCCGAACTCTTCGGACAACACGCGCACTTCCATGTCGCGGCAGCCGAAGCCTCGCTCGACCATCTTGGGGATCGAGCGGTCCGCGGCGCGAAAAATCGCGAGCCGCTCTTGGCGCACTCGCTCGGCAGCGGCGCTGACGTCGGGCACGTCGTCGAACTGCACCTGCGCTGTCATGATCGAGGCGTCGGCCTCTGCGAAGAAGCCTCCGCTCGCGCGAACCATGCGCGCCGCGTTGGACGCCGCAGCGACGACGCTCGGCTCTTCGACGGACATCGGGACGAGAAAGTCCCTTCCGTTGACTTGAAAGTTGGTGGCCACTGCGAAGGGCAACCCGAACGTCGCCACGACGTTCTCGCTCATTCGATCGGCGGTCTCGACGTCGAGTCCACCCCCACGCGCCAGAAAGGACCGCACGCGATCGGAGACCGCAGCGGCGTCGCACACGACGCGGCCGCGATCCGCGATCGACTGCTTGTACAGCCCAGAAATCCTGGCGTTGACTGCACGTCTTGTCATTTCAATACCTCCGAGACAAAGGAGTCGAGCTCTTCGGGTCTGAGCGCCTGCGGACCGTCGCTGAGCGCGCGGCCCGGATCGTCGTGCGTCTCGATCATCACGCCGGCCGCCCCTGCGCTTAGCGCAGCGCGGGCGAGCGGGAGGACCAGATCGCGCCGACCGGTTCCATGCGAGGGATCAACGATCACGGGCTGACGGTGAACGTGCGCGAGCAGCGCCACCGCGCCGAGGTCGAGCAGGTTGCGCGTGCTCTCGTCGAAGCCGCGGATGCCTCGCTCGCAGAACAGAACGCCGGGCGCTCCGTGCACGAGCAAGTACTCTCCCGCTTGCAGCCACTCGCTCACCGTCGCGGACATCGAGCGCTTGAGCAGGACGGGCTTTCGCGCGCGTCCGACGGACTTGAGCAGCGCGTAGTTGGACATGTTTCGCGAGCCGATTTGCAGAAGATCCGCGTACTCAGCGACGAGCGAGACCTCGCCTTCGGCCATCACTTCGGTGACGACGCGCATCTCGTGGCTGTCCGCCGCGCGGCGCATCCACTGCAGCGCCACCTCGCCGTGCCCCTGAAACGCGTACGGGCTCGTGCGCGGCTTGAACGCGCCTCCGCGAAGAAACTTCACGCCCCGAGGAGCGAGCTTCGCCGCGATCTGCATCACGCGCTCTTCGCTCTCGACCGCGCACGGCCCGGACATGATCACCGGCTTCTCGTGCATGCCCACGCGCAGCCCCGCGACCTCGACGTACGCGCCTTGCGAGTCGACCTTGGGGTGCTGCGATTTGGGCGCGATCACCTGTGAAACACCAGGGATCTTCGCGAGCTCTTCGCTCGTGATCCTCGCCGAGTGCGGCTCGAGAACGAAGCCTCGCTCCGTCGCGCGCACCCACTGACCTCTCGCGACGAGCTCTCGCTTCACCGCTTCGGCATCAACGCTTGTGTCGATCAAAACCATCCACACGGCGATGCCTCACTTCGTCCTGTGCAGGAGCGCCATAGCCACCCCAGCGAGTCCGTCACGCGCGCGCGACTGCGGCAGCGCTTCGAGCTCAGCGATACCTTCGAGTGTTAGCTTCTCAGCGAGCCGGGTGCACTGCTCGAGTACGGATCCCTCGCGAATCGCGCGGGCCGTTCGACGCTCGAGCTCGGGGTCGAGCGCGACTGAGTCCGTGACAGCGCGCTCGATCATCGCCGCGAGATCAGGGTCTCGCTCGACCGCGAGCAGCAGTGGGTAGGTAGCCTTACCTTCACGAAGGTCTGAGAAAACGCTCTTACCCACGTGCGCGCTCTCGCCGCCCACATCGAGCGCGTCGTCCACCAACTGGAAGCACACTCCGACCTTTCGGCCGAAGCGCTCGAGCGCTTCGCAGTGCTCGACAGCGACGTCGCTCGAGCGCGCGCCCGCATACAAACCCCAGCCGAACAGCGACGCGGTCTTGCCTTCGACGACGCGGAAGTAGTCGCCCACCGACCCACGCATGGATCCTCGATTGGCGAGCTGCAAGCTCTCGGCGTCGAGCATTTCTTTGAGCGTGGCGATCATGCGAACGAGCAGCTCGGGCTGCCCCGCGCGCTGGATGCGATCGAGCGCTTCGACCAGGAGCCAGTCGCCCGCGAAGATGCTCGCGGCGTTTCCGTAGACCATCCTCGCCGCAGGAATCCCGCGACGAACGTCGCCGAGGTCCACCACGTCGTCGTGCAAGAGCGTCGCGTTGTGAACGACCTCGACGGCCACCGCCATCGCGCGCGCCGCGGGGCTGAACCCGTTGCCCACGCGAGAGGCGAGCGCGACGCACATCGGTCGCAGGCGCTTTCCGCCCATCGAGAGCAGGTGCTTGGCGCTGCGGTGCATCGGCGTCTCGGCGCCGTCGATGGTGGCGAGGTCCGCCTCGACCTGTTTGAGGTCGTCGTCGATGAACGAGCGCAGCGCGTGCAGCTTCTCTGCGAGCACGCTGGCGCCGCGGTCTGCTGCGATGGACTGCAGCCGCGCCATCACCTCCGCGCCCTCTTCTGCGCGCGCGTTCGGCGCCGCGTGTGAAACATCCACCGTCGTCATAGCTATCGCGTCCTCCCTACGAGGTCCTTCGTTGTGCGCGGCGCTCGCCGCTGTGTGAGCCATGTTGCCTTCGCGCAGTGCAAGTGCGCCCATGAATTCAAGAGACCAACTCCCACGGTGATCGCTACGCGCGCCGGAGGCGCTGCGAGAGCCCCCTCGGCAGCGAGAGAAGATCGCCGAACGAGCCGAAGTCCGCCCTTCGTGAGGTCACAAACGTGTCGATCATTTTCTCGGCCACCGTCGTAAACGCGAGCAAGCGTTGGACGCGGTCGAGCCGGTCTTTGCTGCCAGCGTCGCGGCCCTTGGCGAGCAGGTCCGCCGCGCGCTGGAGCCGATCGCGCACCGAGCGCGCGACGAAGCGCTCTCGCTCGGCGACGACCTTCGAGATCATCTTCCAGAAGTCCGTCTCGGCTTCGAAGTACTCGCGACGCTCGCCGGGCTTCCACACGCGACGGACGACCGCCCAGCGCTGAAGCTCGGTGAGCGAGGTCGAGACCGAGCCCGCGGACATCGAGAGCCGCTCGGCGATGTCCACCGCCGGCAGCGTCTCGCCCGAGAGATAGAGCACGGTCCACACGCGCCCGAGCGCCTTGCGAAAGCCCCAGTGCTCGATCACGTCGCCGACCGCGTCCGCCGCGAGCAGCTCTGCCTCGTGCCAGAGTTCAGCGCCCATGATTGCTCCGTTCTGTGTCCTCTCGAGTCTCCGAACTTTCAGAAGTTTCTGAAGACTCAGAGTTTGTAGGCGACGGCTCTGCTCCGGTCAAGCGCGCCCCTGCGACGATCTGCCGCAGGAAACACTTTCCGGTGACAGCGCGGGAACACCGGTGTATCGCCTGCGCCAGCGATGAACAAACACACTGTGATTTCACTGGCGATCGCGTCGTTGCTCTCGGCTTGCAACGGCTCGTCACAGAGCAGCAGCACCACCACCTCGACCACCACGCAAGCCAGCGCCGGCGCCGAGCACGCAGAGCACCATCCGCAGCTCACCGCCGCGCAGCACTCGATGCACGAAGTGCTCGCGCCCATCTGGCACTCCGAGGCAGGGCCCGCGCGCACCGCGCGCGCGTGTGAGCAAGCGGCGACCTTGCGCGAGCGCGCAGCGGGCGTGCAGAGCGAGGCGGCTCCCGCGGGCGCTCCGGCGAACACGGCCGAGCTGCGCGCGGCGCTCGTGACCGCGGCGGACGCGCTCGTGACGGAGTGCGCGGGCTCGCGCGCGGCGGTCGACGCGAAGCTCGCCGATCTGCACACGGCGTTTCATCACGTGTTCGAAGCGCGCTGAAGCGACACGCCGCAGCGGAGAACATCGGCCCATCGCGGCGGGCCCTGCTCGATGCTCGCTGCATCCACCACGACGTGCCAGCGGTCAGCGCTCTGGGGATGCGCGTTCGGGGGCCGCAGCGAGAGCCGTCATCGTTCGTTCACAGCGAACAAAACGCAGGAATTTCGTCGCCATTTTCGACGCATTTCGTGTGCGTCGGTGTTGAAGCGAAGGGATCCTGTCTCCGTAGAACGACCACGCACGGATGGGCCGCCGTCATGGCTCCATCGTGTCGCTCGTGATCGGAGGCTCTCCCCTATGGCCAACCACTCTCGTTTCATCGCACTCGCCCTCGTCGCAACGCTCTCGCTCGGGGCAACCACGGCCTTCGCTCAAGTGAGCGGCTCGGTACAAGTGCAAGCAGGCGTCAACGTCGGCGTGCAGCCCGCGCAAGTGATCGTGGGTCAGCCGCAGCCCGTCGGCGGACAAGTCGTCGTCGTGGGCCAGCCGCAGCCGCAACCGCAGACGGTCAACGCGCAGCTCGGCGTCACGCCGCAGCAGGTCGGCAGCACCGTCGTCGTGCAGCAAGCAGGACAGCGCCCCTTCGGCCCGCAGCCAGTGGATCAGTTCGGACGGCCCATCGGACCGCAGCAGGTGGATCAGTTCGGACGACCGATCGCGCCGCAGCAGGTGGATCAGTTTGGACGACCGATCGCGTTGCCCGTCGCGACGCCGGTGGTCGGTCCGCAGCAGACGATCAACTTGCAGGTTCCCTTTCCGTCGCAGTCACAGCAGCCGGATCGCTATGTGCCGCCATCGCAACCCGGACAGGTCTGGGTCGCCGGCTACTGGGCGTGGAACAACGGGCAGCAGCAATGGATCCCCGGCCACTGGGAGTCGCCTCCGCAGCAAGGCCAGGTGTGGACGCAGCCGCAGTATGGTCGCCGCGGCCGTCGCTGGTGGTACCGCCCCGGCTACTGGGGACAGCCGCAGCAAATCGGCGGGCAATATCTCCAGCCCGGCGCGTTCGGAATCCAAACGCAGGTCCGCCCTTACCAGATCGGCCAGATCGTCACCGGACAACTCGACCAGACGGACTACCGCAACCCCTCGGGCGCGGGCTTCGCCGACGACTACGCAGTGTTTCTTCAGGCCGGACAGCCCGTCACCTTCGTCGTCACCGGCGGTCCGTCCACGCAGAACGGCCAGCTCCTCGACGTGGTCGCCTCGATTCACTTTCAGGGCCGCGAGCTCGCCACGGACGACGACGGCGCGGGCTATCCCCACGCGCGATTGGTCTTCACTCCGCAAGTGACCGGCGTGTACGCCCTTCGCGTCACGAGCTGGGGAGCGCGCTACGACATGGGCTCGTACTCGATCCAGAGCTGGGCCGGCGCCATGCAGACCGCGCAGCCCTTCGCCCCCGTGCAGAACTGGGGATGGGCCACGCCGGGACAGCCCCAGCCGCAGCCAGTGCAAGTGCAGCCGCAGCCCATTCCGGTGCAAGTGCAGCCCATGCAGCCGTCGATCCCTGGGGTCGCCGTGTTGAATATCGGCACCATGATTCAAGGATCGTTGCAGCCCGGCGACGCGCGCAATCAGCGCGGCTCGTTCGTCGATCAGTACGCGATCAACCTCGTCGCCGGTCAGCCCGTCACGCTCGTCGCCCGCGGCCTGCAGATGCCGACGATGGGCGGCTCTTCGTCGGCGCCCGACGTGATGCTCGACCTGGTGTGCAACGGCCAGCAGGTGGGCCACGACGACGACAGCGCGGGCAACCACAACGCGCGCCTGGTGATCACGCCGCAGCAGAGCGTGCAGTGCATCGTGCAGGTGAGCACGTTCGGCGGGACGCCCACGGTCGGCGCGTATCAGCTCGTGGCCGCGCAGGGCGCGCAGCCCTCGATGCAGTGAGCGCGGAGCGCGGTCAGCGCTGCGATCAACGCGCGCGGCGCGTGTCGGCGGAGTAGTTGACGACGAGGTACATCCAGCACTCTTCGCCGTGCGTGTTGATGTAGCTGTGGGGGCGATCGGCGACGAAGTTCACGGCGTCGCCGGGGCCGAGCAAGAAGGTCTCGGCGCCGACCTTGAGCTCGAGGTGGCCCGAGGAGACGACGAGGTTCTCGCGCGTTCCGGGGCGGTGCGCTTCGGCGTCTTCGCGGGAGTGGGGCGCGAGCCTGAGCTCGTAGAACTCAGCGGCTTCGGGGTCGCCCAACGCGAAGAGCGCGCGCGAGGTGAACCTGCCGTCCGCGCTCGTCAATCGATTGGACCCCTCGCGCGTCGAGACGATCGACCCGGACGACGGCACCGTCGAGAGCAGCGTCGCGAACGGAACGCCCATCGCCTGCGCGATCTTCCACACCACGCCGATGCTCGCCGGCGTGCGCCCGAGCTCGATCTGCCCGAGCAGCGTGCGAGACACCCCGGCTTCGCGCGCGAGCTCGTCGAGCGAGAGCCCTCGCGCCGCGCGAGCGATGCGAAGGTTGTGAGCGACGATCCCGTCGAGCGAGGGCTCGAGCAGCTCGGCGCTGTCCTCGGGAGAAGCTCCCGAAGCGCTCGGCGGCGCGTGCGTTTCAGCGGGCTTTTGTTGGGCCGGATGCAAGATGGGCAGCCCCGCGCTGCGCCAGCCGTCGGTGCCTCCGGCGAGGTTGTAGACCGAGCGCTTTCCGAGCTGCTCGGCGAGCTGCGCGGCGGCGGCGCTGCGTCCGCCTTTCGCGCACACAAAAACAAGACCGTCCCGCGGCAGCGCGCCGCTCGGGTCCGCGCGCAGCTGCGCGAGCGGGACGAGACGAGCGCCCGGGATGTGCCCGTCGATCCACTCGGACGGCTCGCGCACGTCGATGATGTCGAGCTCGCCCTTGGCGACGAGCGCCTGCAATTCTTGTGGCGAAACGGTGGTGACCATCAGCCGTTGCCTCGGCCCACGAGGCGGCAGAGCGCGTCGGTGAGCGCGTCGAGGTCCTCTTGGGTGTTGTAGGGAGCGAGCGAGGCGCGCACGGTGCTCTCGAGCCCGAAGCGACGGAGGATGGGCTGCGCGCAGTGGTGCCCGCCGCGGACGGCGATGCCCTGCTTGTCGAGGTACGTCGAGACCTCGTGCGTCGAGTGTCCGTCGATGACAAACGAGAGAACCCCTGCTTTTTCAGCGGCGGTTCCGATGATGTGGAGGCCGGGGACCGTGCGAAGGAGCGCCGTTCCGTACTCGAGCAGCGCGTGCTCGTGGCGCTCGACGTTCTCGATGCCGACGCGCGTGAGCCAGTCGAGCGCGGCGCCGAGGCCCACCGCGTCGGCGATGTTGCCGGTGCCCGCTTCGAAGCGCGCGGGCGCCGGTTGAAACACGGTCTTCTCGAACGTGACGTCCGCGATCATGTTGCCGCCGCCTTGCCACGGCGGCGTGGCGTCGAGCAGCGCCGCGGGAGCCACGACCGCGCCGATGCCCGTCGGACCGAACACCTTGTGCCCCGAGAACACGAAGAAGTCCGGGCCGAGCCACTGCACGTCTTGTCGCATGTGCGAGACGGACTGCGCGCCGTCGAGCAGCACTTTGGCTCCGTAGCGATGGGCCATCGCGATCATCTCGCGCGCGGGCGTGACGGTCCCGAGCGCGTTGGAGACCTGCGGCAGCGCGACGATCTTGGTGCGGTCGTTGAGCAGCCGCTCGTACTCATCGAGCAAGATCTGCCCGCGGTCATCGACGGGCGCGACGCGCAGCTTCGCCCCCTTCTCGGCGCACAACATCTGCCACGGAACGATGTTCGCGTGATGCTCGAGGTGCGTCACCACGATCTCGTCCCCCGCGCCCACGTTGCGGCGGCCCCAGCTCTGCGCGACGAGGTTGATGCCCTCGGTCGTTCCGCGGACGAAGACGACGTCTCGCGCTGAGCTCGCGTTGAGAAAGCGGCGGACCGACTCGCGCGCCGCTTCGTACGCGTCCGTTGCGCGCGCGGCGAGCGCGTGCGCGGCGCGATGGATGTTGCTGTTCTCTCGCTCGTAGTAGGTCTTGAGCCGCTCGATCACCGCGCGCGGCTTCTGCGTGGTGGCGGCGTTGTCGAGCCAGACGAGCGGCTTTCCGTGGACGCGCTCGGACAGGATCGGAAACTCGCTCTTGAGCGCGTGCGCGTCGAGCGGCCCGCCCGCGGACGGCAGCTCGAGCGTCGTCTCCGGCTTGATTTCGTGTGCGAACGTCCTCTGCTCGGCGCGCGGGATCGTCGATGAGCGAGGAGCCTTCGCGGACTGCGCGTGCGCGTGCGCGGGCTCGGGCGCGGGATCGTCGATGAGCGAGAAGCGCAGGACCTCGGGCGTGGCCGCTTGGATCGCGGCGGCGAGGCCGTCGAAGCTCAGCTCCTGCGCGAACGGGTTGCCCGCAGGCGCGCGCGGTGGCTGCGCGGAGGGTGTCGTTGGTGTTGGCGTCGGCGCCGCGGGCTCGGTCGGGGTCTTGAATACCGGTGCGCTCGCGGCCGGCTCGGGCTGCGAGAGCTCGAGCGGCGGAGCAGCGGGCTCGTGCGCGACGGACTGCGCGCTCGCGGGCGCCGCGTACAGGTCGTTGACGTACCGCGAGATCGCCAGGGTCAAGCTCGCGGGATCGAGGTCGGGCACCGTGGGCCCCGACGGAACTCGCGTCGCAGCGAGCCCGACGCCCGGCGACGCGCTCGGCGCGCCCGCTCCGTTGCTGAGCGAAGCGGGGCCGATCGACACGAGCGAGAGCTCTGCGGGGAGCGCTGGATCGCGAGTGGTCATGGGTAGTCGTAGTAGTGGTCGAGCTTGACGCCTTCGAGCACGGCGAGCGCGTCGTGCACGAGCACGGCGGTCGAGCAGTAGAGCGAGAGCAGGTACTGCGCGGCGCCCTGTTGATTGATCCCCATGAGGCGCACCGAGAGCGACGGGCTGACTTCGCCGGGCAGTCCAGGCTGAAAGAGCCCGACGACGCCGCGCTTACGCTCGCCCGTGCGCACGAGGAGGATGTCGCTCTTGTTCTCGTTGATCCTGATTTTGTCACACGGAATCAAGGGCAGCCCGCGCCACGTGATGAACGGCGCGCCGAACAGCGTCACCGTGGGCGGCGGAACCCCGCGACGCGTGCACTCTCTGCCGAACGCCGCGATGGCCTTGGGATGCGCGAGAAAGAAGCTCGGCTCCTTCCACACCTTGGTGATGAGCTCGTCGAGGTCATCGGGCGTGGGCTGCCCCTTGCGCGGCTTGACGCGCTGCTCGGGGTCGACGTTGTGCAAGAGCCCGTAGTTCTTGTTGTTGATGAGCTCTTCTTCTTGCTTCTCTTTGAGCTTGTCGACCGCGAGCGTGAGCTGCTCTTTGACCTGGTCCATCGGGCTTCGAAACAGGTCCGAGACGCGCGTGTGCACGGCCACCGTCGTGGTGACCGAGCTGAGCACGTACTCTCTCGGCTGCGCTTCGTAGTCGCTGAAGCCGACGGGCAGCGAGTCGTTGGGGTCGGGCGTGCAGCGCACGCTGAACTTGTCATCGAGCGCTTGATTCACGCGGTAGACGCCCGCTTCGACGGGCACCCACGGCAGCAGTTGGACGAGCCAACGCGGCGTCGCTCCGCGCCACTGCGGCGGCGTCTTGGTGGTGTTCGAGAGCTGCCGCGCCGAGCGCTCTCCGATGAACTTCACGGGGTCTGTCATCGACTTCCTCTCTCCTGGTGCGGGACGAGTGTCCCAGGAATTTCAGTAAAATAGAATACCATCTATTTCACAGAAAATCTCTACCGATCGAAGTACACGCCCCGCAGCCACCGCTCACCGCGAAACGCCGTCCGAGCGTGGAGCATTCGGTGGTTGTCGTAGAGGACGAAGTCTCCCGCGCCGAGGGTGAACCGCAGGTGGTGGCGCGGGTCTCGGACGAGCTCGGCGAAGCGGCGGTGCGCGCGGTACCAGCGCTGCATTTGCGCGAACGGAAGACGGTACGGCGCGAGCGTGAAGTACGAGTAGCGCACGCGAAACCCGCTCGGCCCGTCTTCACCGAGGACGGGCGCGACGAGCGTCTTCTCGAAGCTCTTCTGCTTGCGGTGAAACGTCACGGGCACTGTGCGGAGCAGTTCGTACGCGTCTTGGTCTTCGTCGCGCAGCAACGCAGCGATCGCCCGGGCGTCGACGAGAAACGACTCGCCTCCGACCGGCGCGGGAGTGATGCAGTGCAGCGCTTGCAGCGCTGGGGGCTGCTCGAGAAAGGGCTGATCGGTGTGCAAGTGCACCGCGGCGTCGGTGTAGCCGAGCTGATCGGTGTTCGCGTTGGTGGTGTTGTCGACGCGGAGGTCTTCGATGCGGCCGAAATGCGTTCCGATCACGCGCAGCCCCGCGCGGCCGAGGGCGTCGACGATCACCTCGGTGTCGTTCGGGTGCGGTGAGCCGTCGCTCGACGGAGTGAAGTTCACGACTCGCGCTGCGCCTTCGCTCGCGACCAACGCCACGAGCTTGTCCCACAGCGCTTCGCCCTCGCGCCGCGCGTCGAGCGTGATCGCCGCCACGTCGGTCTTCGGGGCAGGAGCCTCGGATCGCTCGGGCGCATACGCGTGCTCGATCAGCCAACGCGCGGCGTAGCGACTGACGCGGCGCGACGGCTCGTTCCACGCGATCACGAGCGCGTCGCCGTCGATCCACGCGTCGCGCGGCGCGATCGACTCGGCGATCTCCGAGGCGTCGATCAGGCGCTCTCGCGTCGAGGGGTGAAGGTCCTCCGCGCAGTTGTGCCGCAGCCAGAGATAGTGAAAATCAGCCCAGCGCGGACGGCTCGACGCGAAGCGGAGCCGCAGCCAACGATCTCGCAACTCGATCCCAACAATATTCATTAAAGTGAAATGTACTTCACTTTAGCGAACACTCAACACCCTCTCCCGCCTCGCGTTCAGCCCTTCGCGCCGACCTGCTTGCCCACGCGACGAGCCCGCGCCATCTCGTCGTCGCTGAGCGGGCCCGCGTCGAGCACGGTCAACGCTTCGCGCATCTGCGCTGCGTCCGCAGGGCCCGTCATGCACAGGTTGAAGTCGGGGTTGCTCAAGACGAAGCGGTAGCACTCGCTCGCCCGCAGCGGGCTCTCGCCCTGCTCGACGCGCTTGGGATCGAGCAGCTGGCCCCAGCTCGTCGCGGTGTACGCCACCGTCCCCGGACGCGGCCCCGAAGCCATCGCCGGAAACACGTCCTTCTCCGCCCCCGGATGCGCGGCGTTGTAGCGGATGTGCAAGATGTCGAAGCGCGGGTCCGCCGCGAGCTTCGGAAACAGCGTTCGCTCGTGGGACGAGATCGCCACGTACTTGAACAGCCCGCGCGCGCGCAAGCGCTCGACCTTCGCCATCAGCCGCTCGGACGGCATCGAGTTGAACCACCCGAGCAAGAGCACGTCCGCGCGATCGGTCTTCAGCTTGCGCAGCCCGTGCTCGATGGACTTCTCGAGAAACCACGACCAGCGCGTGTAGCTCTGCAGCACCAGGACGAGCTCGTCGCGCTTTCCTGCGGCCACCAACTCGCGAATCGCCTGCGTCATCGCGGGCCGACGAAACGAGCCGTGGTACCAATAGTTCACGCCCCGATCGAAGGCCTCGCGGAGGGACTTCGCGTCGACGCCGTAGCCGCCCGAGACGGCCAACGGTCCCACGGACAGCCCAGTTCTTCCTAACGTCACTCGCTTCTCGAACGCCATCGCCGCACCTCTGAGAGTTGTTCGAGCGCGATGGTATCTCTCCGCAGGCAGTCGATCCGCGAACAGAAACAAGGTTTGAATACCAACGAGAGCAAAGGGAGCGCTCACTCGATGTTCGACCTCACGCCCATGGTTCGTCCGACGATGGTCCTCGCCTCGTTGAAGAACGTCATCGTCACCTGCAACTTCGGCGCGCTCACCGTCGACGACATCCGCGCGATGAACGAGCGGCAAGCGCGCGTCAAAGAGATCATCGGCGGCGCGCCGCTCTACGCGCTGCTGCTCATCGCCGCGGGGGCTCCCGCCCCGTCGCACGACGTGCGCAACGAGCTCAGCGCGAGCAACCCCAACGCGCCCAACGCGAGCGCCGTGGTGATCGAGCAGAGCTCGCTTCCGATCGCCATCGTTCGGAGCGTGATGGCGACGGTGCAGTTTCTCGCGCCCAAATCGATGAAGGTCGACGCGTTTCGCGACGCCGAATCGGGCTACGCGTGGCTCATCACCCGCGCCACCGCCGACGGCGCGTCGGTCCCTCCGTGGGGAGAGGTCTCGCTCGTCGTCGATCGCGTCCGCGCGCTGCGGCCGCGCTGAGCCCGCGCGAGCTCAGTACATCGAGCCGTCGGGGGGCAGCACTTCGCTCGCAGGCAAGAGCGTCGCGTCGTCCACGATCTGGCCGTTGCGCACGATGAACTGCAAGAGCCGGTGGCTCGCGTCGAGCGTCACCGAGCGCTCGACCAGCGTCGGGCGCGACTCGCCTGCGACCACGAGCCAGAGCTTCGCCGTGATCGAGCGACGGCCCGCGACGCCGCGCGGCGCGCGCAGGATCAAGCGAGAGCCCTCGAGCGCGCTGCCCGGCGAAAACACCCGCACCTTGAGCGACGAGCGCTCGCCCACTTCAGCGAACTCGCTGTCGCCCGCGGGCATCGCCCGCAGCTCGACGCCCGCGTCGGGGTGCGTCCATCGAACGACCACGCCGCCCTGCCGCGAGAGATCGAAGAGCTGCGCGACCCGAAGCCACGACTGCACCGCGCTGTCCGCGGGGCGCGCGTTGGCGAGGCGGTTGACCTCGAGGACGATGAGCGCCTCGATGCTCTGCGCAGACTCGTCTCCGCGCGCGTCTTCGCTCGCCGCGCGAAACACCCGCAGCGCCTCGTCCTCGCGCCCCGCGGCGAGCGCGGCGAGCCCCATGCGAACGCGCGGAAGCGCGTCGCCCGGCCGCAGCGCCACCAGCGTCCTGAACTGTCGATAGGCCTCTTCGGCGTACTCGTTGCCGCCGTAGGTGAGCAAGAGATCTCCGAGCCTTCCGCGCGCGGTCGTGTCGTACGGCGCGTGCTCGGCGATCTCTGAGAACACCCTGAGCCCTTCGTCGCGATCGCCCATACGAATGAGCGTCTCGCCCACGATCGCCCGCACGCGCGAGTCCGCCCAAGAGTCTTTGCGCAAAAGCTCTCCCAGGTGCCTCGCCTCGTCGCGACGGTTCGCTTGCTCGTAGAGCGAGAGCAATTTGAGCCGCGCGTCGATGTCGTACGGAGCGACGCGCACGTACGCCTGCGTGACCTCGATCTTGCGCTCGATGGTCTCGGTGGGCTTCGCGAGAAAGCGCACGAGCGAGCCCCAGTTGATGTGCCCGCGGCCCGCGAGGTACGCGCGCCACACCGTCGAGGGGCCCCAGCGACGCGAGACTGCGCGATCGAGGTACGCCGCTGCGTCCGAGGGCAGTTGCGTGCGCAGCGCGCCGAGCTGCGAGGCGTCACCCGAGTGGCGAACGAGCAGGTCGATCATCGCCGAGCGGTCTTCCCAGAGGCGAAGCTCGCAGCGACCGAAGGCCGTGGACCAGAGGTTGACCGGATCGGGCGCGTTCGCGAGGCGCTCGCGCCACAGGACCAGCTTCGCCTCGCGATCGAGCCGCGAGGTCGCGGGACAACCGGCGCCCCGCGGCCGCTCCCACGCCGGAGCGAACGAGTAGTTGTAGCGGACGTCTCCCGCGCGGGCGTCGAAGAGCACGGGCTTGGGCACGCGCAGCGAGCCAACCACGCGACGAATGCACGCCTCGGCGCCAGCGTCGCCGAGCGACGAGTACTCGATGCGAACGTCCTTCACGAGCCCTTCAGCGTCGATCTTCGCAGCGATCGCCACGCCGCCGCTCAGCCCCGGACGCGCGGCGCGAGCGCGGTCGACGCACGCGCGCGCCTCGGGCTCGGCGAGGCCGAGCAACTCCGAGAGCATCTCGCTCCCGTCGGTCCCTTCGTCCTCGGAGTGCGGCTGCCATCCAGACTCGTCGTCGGTAAACGAGGGGTAGTCGTCCGCCGCGAAGAGCGTGCGGATCCCGCGAGGCTCGAGCGAGTCGCCCACGCCGAGCGTCGGCAGTCGCGTGCGCAGCCCCGGATCGGGCCACGCGCTCGAGGCCACCATCACGCCCTCGCCCGTCGCAGGAGCGCCGTACGCCACCAGGGCGCTCGTCGAGGTGATGAGCCCGTAGCGCGAGCCGAGGTCCGCGAGCGCCGCGAGCGAGGCGCCCTGGTTGTCGAGCGCGTTCAGCCGCGCGCTGGCCCATCGACGACGAAGGTCGCCGCCGTCGGAGATGGACTGCACCGTGGGCGTGATCGTCCACTCGCGCGTCGCTCCGCCGTCGCGCGCGCGCACCTTCACCACGCGCGGCGCGTCGTCGGTGAGCGGGCCGAACACGCGCAGCGGATCGCCCACCACCCACTGCTCGATCGACGCAGGAAGGACCGTCGAAATCGCTCCTCCGACGTCCACGCTCACGTCGCGGAGCACGGGCCGGGTCGCGTGCGCGACGACCCGGTGCGCGGCCAAGACGGCCTCGGCTTGATCGGTCGCGCGCATCGTCGTGCCACCGCGCGACGCGAGGCGCGAGAGCACCTCGGGGTGCGCGTTGGCCCCGAGCGCGACGACGTACAAGCGCAGGTCCGGAGCGACTCGAAGCGTCTCATCCACGAGCCGCGCCGGATCGAGCGTCCCCATCGTCGGCATCGAGTCACCGAGGTAGACCACCGCTCCGTTGCGCCGCGCGTCGAGCTTCTCGTACGCGTCGGACAGGATTCGCCCCATGTCCGTCGCGCCCGCCGGACGCACGCGCGAGATCGCCTCGAGGATCGCCCGACGACGCGCGTCGTCCACGGCGCCGAGCTGCCCTGCGACGCCCTCTGCGGGCCGCGCGCGAAGGTCGCCGAACATCAGCATCACGCGGTCGTCCGGGCCGAGCGCTTGGATCACGGCGTTGACCGCGGCGCTCGCCGTGGTGAGCATCCCCGGGTCGGTCGCCGCCGAGTCGTCCACGACGAGCACGAGGTCCGTCCCGCGCGCCTCGGGCGCAGGCAACGAGACGTCCACCATCGCGAACTGCTGCTCTTGAATAGCGGTGCGCGATCGCCACACGCGCGCGTTGGCCTCGTTGCCCGGGCTCTTCGCGTCGAACAGCTCGACCACCACGTCGCCGCGCGGCCTGAAATCACTCTTGGTGATGCGCAGCCGCTCGCTGCCTTGCTGCTGCGAGCCCGCCGGTCCGCGGATCGCGCCCACGCCTCCGCGCTCGACGCGAAGCTCGAACAAAAACTCTCCCACGAAGGGCGGTCGCTGCGCGTCTCCCAGCGGATACGTGTACAGACGACGGCCTCCCTCGCGGTGCAGCCACTCGGTGTACTCGAGCTCGACGCGCACGGATTGTCCCGGGCTGATCGTCGGGAGCCTCGCGAACAACGAGCCGTCCGGCGCGCGCAAGAGCGCCTGCCGTCCAGCGCCCTCGCCGCCGAAGCCAGAGACCGTGGCGGGGCCGAAGCGAACCGTTCCGAGCGGCGATCCTCGGACGAGCTGCGTGTACGAGAAGCTGCTGACCATCGCGCCCTCGGGGACGCGAATGCGGTACTCGACCGCCGCCGACTGATCGGACCCGTTGAAGAACGTCTGCGCGACCTCAGTCCGCGCCGAGTCTCCATCGACGTGCACCGTCACCTTGTGCTCGTTGGTCGCGAGCGCGACCGGCGCCTCTCCGCCCTCTCCGTGCGTGACGGCCACGCCCGCGCCGATCGCGCCGCGCGTCGCCACGCCCTGCGGGCTCGCCGCGCCGCCAGTCCAGTCCTCCCACACCGCCGCGGGAACGAGCTCGGGCTCCCCACGACCGCTCAGCATCTGCCCCTGCGCGAGCCGCCCGTTCGAGCGCGCCGTGCGATAGCCCACCTCGCCCCGAACGCCGATCACGCGCACGGTCCCGTCCGGGTCGCGCTCGAGCTCGAGCGCCGCGTCGGCGATCGCGATGGTCAGGTCGTTTCCCACGCGGATCGTGCGCTCGTCGCTGCCCCACGAGCTCACGAACACGCGCCCCTTCTCCAAGGACAGCACCGCGTCGCGCCCGCGCAGCTCGCTGTCGCCCGCCATGCGCAGCTCGAGCCCGTCGTCCGTGCGCACCACCGCGCGCCCCGCGCCGATCGTGCGCACCGAGCCGTCACGCTCGATCCGCGCCACCACCCTCGGCACGAGCTCGTCGCCGCTCTTGTCGCGCACGATCACGCCCGCGTGCATCACCTCGACGGTCGCCGAGGTGTCTTGCAGTCGCGCCGCGAGCCGATCGCCCACCGACGTGCGCGCGCCACACCCAACGCTCACCGACGCCGCGCCCGAGAGCGCCATCAACACGCCGATCTTCGAGAGCGCCTTCATCGCGCACCTCCCGTGCGAGTCGCCTGCGCGGCGACCCCTGCAGAGACCGAGGGATCCGCGACGAGCGTCGTGCCCGCCGCGCGCTCGGTGATCCCCGTCGCGGTCACGTCGAACACGTGCGTGCCCGTCGTGAGGTTGAAGTCCACCGTGCGACGTTCGATGCGCTCGGTGGCTTGCCCTTCGTTGTAGAGCAGCACGAGCTCGACCTTGCCCACGCGACGCGCGCCCTCCGCGCGACGCACCTCGAGCGCGAGCGCCCCAGGAGCGTCCGCGAAGACCGTGCTCTCGAAGAACACCTGCCCCGCCACCCAATCGCTGCGACGCGGGCTCTCGCCTTGCAGTTGCAGATACAACTCCGCTGCATCATCGGGGTGCTGCCAGCGCGCGATCACGCGCAGCGCGCCCGCCCCTCGCGCGGCGCTCGACAAGCGCCACCGAGAACGAAGCGCGTCCACGACGTTGCGAGCCACGCCGGGCTCGTGCGCGGCGATCGCGAGCTCGAGGCCGATCCACGCGCTCGCGACGTCGCCCAGCGTTCCGCTGCCCGACGAGCTCTCTTGCGCGACGCGCTCGGCCAGGCGCACCGCTTCGTCGAGACGACCGGCCATGCGCGCGGCCATCGCTTGTCGCAGAAGCACCTCGGGCGCCTCGTTCTCGGCGACCGCGAGCATCTGAAACTGCCGATACGCCTCGTCCGCCCATCCGTGCGAGAGCGCGATGTCGCCCAACCGCCTGCGCGCCGCAGGATCATCGGGCGCAAACTCGACGATCTCGCTGAAGCACCGGCGCGCCTCCGCTTCGTCTCCGATCGCGAAGAGCGCTTCTCCCACCGCCGTGCGCACGCGACCGTCCGCCTGCGCGTTCGCCCGCATCCGCGTCGCTTGCTGCCGCACGAGCTCGCGCGCGTTCTGCGAGAGCGCCTCGTCGAGATAGCGCGTGGCGAGCTCCATGTCGTCGGGGTACCGACGAGCCAGCTCGCCCATCACGCTCAAGCGCTGCGCGGGCGTCGCAGCCACGCCGAGCGCCTGCGCCATCGTGTTCGCGTCGAGCCGCCCGAGGCCGAGCTCTTGCGCGCGCGCGAGCTGCCCCGAGCGCGCGAGCGTCCGCAAGATCGTCGTACGAAGCCAGCTCTGCGCCGCGTGGTCGAAGGACATCGCGCGGTAGAGCGAGAGCTGCCCGTCGAGCGAGCCTGCGCGCGCGTAGAGCAAGCGCAAGAGCGAGACGCGCTCGGCCCACGACGAGGCCTCGCACGCGCCGCGCGCCCTTCGATACTGCGCCACCAGCGAGCCCGCGTCGGTGCCCGAGATGCGCTCGCCCCACAGGGTCAGCCGCTGCGCGAGCGCGACGCTCGCCGCGTCCGAGCAGCGCGCGACCGAGTCCGCGGAGTATTGAATTCGTGTGCCGTCCGCGTTGTACGTCCGCCGAAACGACCCGCCGCCAGAGCCGCCCATCAAGTTGAACGGGTAGTTCACGGTCACGATCCCGCCGCCCTCGGGCGACGGAAACTGCCAGCGACGAACGGCGTTCGCGATGCACGTCCCCACGCTGGGAATCGGCACGGTCGAGTCGTTGACCGCCGCGCCCATCACCGCGCCGGTTCCGCCGATGATGAAGCGAACCACCACGCGCCCGCCCACGTTCGGATCCTGCGCGAGCGCTTGCTCGTGGCAGTGCGCGACCTGACCGAGGTTGCGCAGGACCACGCGACGAATGGCCTCGGGAGATAGCAGACCTGTCACCGTCGGAGGCGCCGCGCGGACCGTCGGGCCTCGCTCGCCGCGGCCGCGAAGACCGCGCCCTGCGCCAGAGCCGTACCCTTGGCCGCTGCCCGTTCCCGAGCCGTGGCCCATCGTGCCGAAGTTTCCGAGGCCGATGGTGCCTTCGCCGGTTCCACCGCCGCCGCCGCCGGTTCCGTTGGCGCCGAGGCCGCCGAACCCAAAGGCGTCGCCGATGGTGTCGCCGGTCATGTTGCCGTTGCGATTGTCTTGGTCGCTGCCGTCTTCGGTGAGCCCTCCGAACGGAGCGGTGATCCGAGGCGCAACGGCTCCCCGCGCGCGACGCTCGATCGGAGCGTTCGAGGGCGACGGAGCCTCTGCGCTCGCCGCGGTCTGCGCAGCAACGGCGACGGGAGCCGCGGGCTGCGCCGCTTGCTCGGGCTCTGCGGGCGCTCCTCCGCCGGGCGCGCCGAGCGCGCCGAAGACGCCGCGATTTTGCACGGCGTCTCTCGCGGCTTGCCGAGACATGTGCGGCGGATCGCCGTTGTTGCGGATCGCATAGCGAGCCGAGCGCGCAGGAGCGTCTCTTTGCCCCATGCGCCCTTCTTCACCCGCGTGGCGCGTGCCGGTTCCGCCTTGCTGCTCTTGATCGTCTCCGAGGCTCGCCACTTCTTGGTTGGCCGAAGAAGCCGTCGTCGCCTCTCTCGCGCGCTGGCACCCCACGAGCGGAAACAGGTCGCTCACCCCGAGCTCGGCGAACGTCGTCGGAACGCGCGGTCCTCGCCGACGCTCCATCTCCATCGAGACCACTTCGTCCTCGCTCGGAACGTACAGCGACGTGAACGGAGTGATGAGCCCGAAGCGCGTCCCGAGCTCGACGATCACCGCGCGCTGCTCTCCGCGCGCGAGCAGGTTCTCGAGCCGCAGCGTCGACCAGCGATAGCGCAGGTCGTTGCCGTCATCGATCTGCCCTGCAGAGATGGGCATCGTCTGGGTGAACTCTTGCCCGTTCCAAAGGCCGCGGATCGTCACGCTGCGCGGCGCGTCTCCGGGGTAGCGCCCCACGACTTCGATGGGCTCTCCCACGGGGATGTCCACGGGCTCTGCGGGATACACGGCGGTCACGCCAGGCCCGAGGTCCACGCGCACGTTGCGCACGAGCGGCCGCGAGGCGTGCTGAATGAGCTCGAGCGCCGTGCGCGCGACGTCGCCGCGACGCGTGATTCGCCGTGAAATTCCCGCGGGAGAAGCGATCCCGTCGAGCAGCTCGAGCCGCGGCTCTTCGCCGACGGCCACCGCGTAGAAGCGCGGCCGCGGGCTCAGTCGTCCCATCGTCGCGCGCAGCGAAGGCAGGTCGTGCTCGCCCACCGTCGCGTGCCCGTCGCCCACGTACACGATCGCGCCGTTGCGCCCGGGCCTGAGCGCGCGGTGCGCAGCGGAGATCATCGCGCTCAAATCCGTGGCGCCGCCCAGTCGATCGCGCGAGAGCGCCTCGGTGATCACGCGGCGACGCTCGGCGGTGACCGAGGCGAGCTCTGCGCGATCGCCGCCCACCACGCGCGTAGCCACGTCGCCGGCGAGCACGAGGACCGAGTCTCGCGCGTCGAGCGCGCCGAGCAAGCTCTCGACGAACGCTTGCTCGAGGCGCAACGCGAGGTCATCGGTGGCCGCGCTGTGATCGACGACGATCACGAGGTCCACGCCTTCGTCGCGCGCCTCGCGCGAGGACTCGACGGGCGGGCGCACCGCAACCCTGAGAAATCCCCCGCGAGGATCGCCCGCCTGCGGAACCCTCTGCGCCGTCGCCGCCATCGTCGGCAGCCCGTTCATCTCGACGACCAGGTCCGAGCGCGGGAGCACGTCGCTCTCGGTGATCACCAGATGATCGCCGTCGACCACGCGCGCCGAGTGCCCCGCGCGCACGCTCGAGACATTGGCGTCGCCCAGGTCGAAGTCGGCTTTGAACTCGCCGATGCGCGTGTCGAGCGCGGCGAGCGGCAAGCGATACACGCGACGCCCGCCCGCGTCGGCGCTGAGCCACTGCGCGTAGCGCACGCGCACGCGCCGCGTCGATCCGCCGGGGATCGGATAGAGCCGCGCGTGATAGCGCCCTGGCGCGTCCCACTCGAGCAGCGCCGGGTCGTGCGTCGAGCCCTGGTACACCTGCGCTTGATACTGCGCGGCGGCCTGCTGCTTCTCTTTGACGATTCCCTCGACGATTTGCCCGCGCCGATCGACGCCGAACATCTGCAGGATCGCCCCCTGCGGCGCGTTGAACGTGTAGAGCCCCTCGACCGTCTCGCTCGACGGGTTGAAGAACCACTGATCGATGGTCGTGATGGCGAGATCGCCGCGCACGGTGACGTACGTCTCCAAGCGCTGCATCACCATGGGCCATCGGGGCTGCCCTGTTTCTCCTGGCGTTCGCGCGCCGACCGAGCCGAGACCCGAGACTTCGCCGCCCTCACCGGGGACGTCGTCCGCGAGTCCTCCGGTCCAGTCGTCGTACGCGGCGTGCGGGGCGACGCGCGCTTCGTTGGCGGCGATGTCCCCGGTTTCTCCCGTGCGAATCGCGCCGCGACGCGAGCCGGCTTCGTACGCGACCTCACCGGACAAGACGCTGATCGTCGCGTGTCCCTGGCGCTCGGTGATGCTCGCGCGCGCGCCGCGGAGGTGAAGGACCGTGTCGCCGACAGAGATCAACGTCTCTTCGCTGCGACCGCCTTCGCCTCCGCCCGAGACCCAGAGCCTTCCGCGCTCGAGGACCGCCGCGCGCGCGCCGCGCACGCGCACAGACGCTCCGTGATCGAGCACATAGCGACCGCCGCCGTCGAGCGAGAGGATCGCGCGCCCGGTGTCATCGACGCGCACGAGGTCGCCCGCAGCGAGCCGCTGCACGACGCGGACGTCGGCCTCCGAGCGCGCGCGAGCGCTGGTGACGAAGACGCCCGAGCGGACGCGTTCGACCTGCGCGACGCTCACCTCCACGGCGGGGCCGCGCTGGCATCCGCCGAGCGCGACGATGGCAACGGACGCGGTGGCGATGGCCGTCGCGAACGTGCGCGAACGCATTCTTGCTGTGTGCATGCAGAGCTCCAATCGTTCGACTCGCGGCGCTTCATCGCGGCGCGCGCCATTCGTCGCTCCCGCGGCAAAGCTGCCTGCGGGCGACGCTCGCTCCCTGAAGAGTCTCCAGCGGTCGAGCGTCCCACAGACAGTTCTGGCGGTTCAACGTTCCCAATGAGCGATGCGATCATCGGGCGACGGGGTGAACACCGAAGCGCCCCTGCGGATTGGGACCGCTCGCGCGCGCGCACACGCGACGCTCAGGGCCCGAAGCGAAACGGGTACACCACGGTGACCGCGCCCCGGCCGAGCGCCGCGAAGCGCAGCCCCGCGACGGCGCTGGACACGCACTGATCCAGCGCGGGATCGCTGCTCTCGCTCGTGGTCACCTCGGCGCAAGGAACCCGGCCCTCCGAGTCGATCACGAATCGCACGACCACGCGCGCCTGCTGCCCGTGCGCGCTCGAGCGCTCGTAGCACGCGCGAAGCTCCGGTCCGATCCGCGCGATCTCTCGCCGAATCGGCTCACGCGCGAGCATCCCGATCGCCGCGGGGCGAGGCGCGCCTTTGCTTCGAGCGAACGCGTCGGCCGAGCAGCGCACCACGGGAGACGAAGGCTCTGCCCCCTCGCGCACGGTGAGCGGCGGCGCGAGCGAGCGCTGCGGGAGCGACGCGATCGGCTGCGATCGAGCGGGAGAAAACGACGCTGCCCTCGGCCCAGCGGCGCTCGCAGCGCACTGAACCGAGGGCAGAGACAACAGCACCAACGCGAGCAGGGACCGACGATGAACGCTCATTCACGGCCCGTGACAACGGACAGCGCGAAGAGGTTCTCGCGAACGATCAGCCCGCGGCCTTGGTCTTGATGACGGTGCCCGAACGGCGAAGCTCCGCGGCCTCTCCGTCGTTGGCGGCGTCGAGCCACTGTTGAAAGCGATCGACGAGCGCTTGGACCTGCGCCTCGCTGCGATCGGGGAAGATCATTTGCTGCACGCCGAGGCCCCAGAGCAACGCGAGCGTGAGCCACACGTCGGGGTCTTCGGGGTGACGCTCGAGCGCGCGCGCGACCATGGTGCGCATGAGCTTGGCGCCGCGAACGACGGGCTCGGTGACGGCTTCTTCGTTGTCGGCCTCGGTCACCAGGCCGAGGAGCATGCGCGTGCGCTCACGGTCGATGATCATCCCGCGCGCGAACTCCAAGCCCGTCGTGCGGACCGCGGAGCCGTCGGTGCCCGTCGCGCGAAGCTCTTCGATCTCGCCCTGCACCGTGGCGACGAAGCGCTCGGCGACGGCGAGGAGAAGATCGATCTTGCGGGGGAAGTAGTAGGTCAAGTGCCCCTGCGGAACACCGGCCTCGCGCGCCACCTGCGGCTGCGCCAGCTTCTTCACGCCGGACTTGCGCAGCAGGTCCACGGCGGCATCGAGGATGCGACCACGGACGTTCTTGGAGTTGTCTTCGCTCATCGCTCCCATCGTACTCGACCTCGCAGCTTCAATCACAACGGTGGCCGCCGAACTCGCCATGGGTTCGACGTAACTTGGTCTGCCTACAAAGGATTTTCCGCACTCGGCAGCAACCCGAGTATACGGGGCATGCCAGGATTTGCACTGCCCCCGCGCCAAACAAATGCGTCGAGCACGTAGTGAGCGGCTTGCGGAAGGGCCAGGAGGGGGACGACCCATCGGAGAATTTCCGTACTCCAGCGCAGTCCGAGGTCGCCAAAGAGCGCCGTACGCTCGTGCCAAGCGAGCTGGTCCCAGGCGAACTCTTCGACGAGCGCGATCGCAGCGAGCAACGCCACGAACGCCCACGCCCCCGAGAGGACCACGGCGCGGCCGAGCCCTGCTTCTCTCGGAGCTCCGCCTGCGCCGAGCTCGCCCGCCTCGTCCTCATCGAAGCGATTGCGCGCGTATCTCCAGAGCAACGCCAGGTACGGAAGCCCGTGAATCAACACGTTGGTGACCGTGAAGCACCAATCATTGTTGCTCAGCACGATCCCGCCGTACCAACACGCGAACGTCGTCACGAGCACGAGCGCCACGCCCGGGTTGGGCGCGCGCGCGCGCTTGCGCCTCGCGAGCCACGCGCGCTGCAGCTGCCTCGCGCACCACACGGCCACGAGCGCGAGCAGCGCTCGATCGGTCCCGCGCGCGACGCTCTCGCTCACCGCGCCGCGCACGAAGTCTCCCGCGACGAACCAGTCGAACTCCCGCGGCAGACGCCCGTGCCAAATCACAATGGGCCCCAGCGTCGCGCCGTAGGCCACCGCGCGATCGAGCCGCGCGTCGCGCGTGTCCGTCTCGCCCCGCAGTCGGTGATAGATCGCGACCCAGCCCACCTGCTGCCGCACGAAGTGCCACACGGCGCTGTACGCGAGCGCGCGCCAGAAGCCAGCGTGCCCGAACGCGCTGTAAATCGCCACGCCGATCGCGTACAGCGCGACCGGCATCGCGACGTAGAGCCACGGCCTGCGCCGCACCTCTCGCCCGTCCAAGTACACGCGAAAGATCGTCGACCACACGTGCGCGACGTCGACGAAGAGCACCGTGAGCAGCCACGCCCACAGCGGGTACGGCCGCGTCCACAGCCCCAGCGGAAGCCCGACGAAGAACAGCGCGAACGACAAGAGCGCGCTGCCGCCGAACACGAGCAGGTCCTCGCGCTTCGAAAAGATCCACCCCGGCTCGGACTGAACGCGACTCATCCGCGCTCGCTCACGGGCAGCTCACCACGCGCACGCTGTACTCGAGCGGCCGCTCGACGCCCATCGCGTCGCGCACGGCGCTCAGCGAGACGCGCCACGTCTCGCCCGCGCTCAGCCGCGGGGACTCGACGCGCCAGCCGATGGTGGTTCCGCCGCCGAATCCGCCGATGAGATTCAGTCGACGCAGCGTCGCGCTCATCCCGTCCGGCACGCGCGTCATCGTCACCGTCGTCGCAGCGGTCGGGCTCACGCGATGACCCGTGAAGCTCCAATAGCCGTTCGCGATCGCGTCGGGGATCGGACCGGGCGGCGGATACGAGTGAAAATCCAGGGCCATTCCGCCGCCGCTCATCCCGAACACGCCCAAGCAGCTCGCGTCTCCGTAGAACCCGATCCCCACCGGACCGAGCGGCGGATTCATGATCCAACGACGATGCCCGAGCGTGCTCTCGTTGCCGTTGTCCGTCATGAAGTTGTCGATCGCCTCCGCCGCCGAGCCAGTCCCCCACGAGATGTTGCTCGAGCCCGCGCCCGCCGCGCCTTGCGCTGAATAGCAAGCGACCGTCATCGCAGGGTGATGCGGATCGGGGTTGCTCGGCCCCGGCCAGCCCGCGCGGTGCTCGAGCACCGAGCACGCCTGCGCCGTCGCGTTCGCGCTCGAATCATCGCTCACGGGCCCGAGCCCCACCATCCAACGAAACATGTTGATGCGCACCAGCGTGTCGTCGATCGCGTCGCGCGGCATCGAGCCGGGGTCGCACATCGCGGGGCCGGGAGCGTATTTCGTCCCGGCATTTTCAACGTGACCTTCGCGCCAACGACGGCAGACCTCGGCCTCGGTGTGCGTGGCTGGGTCGGTCCCGTTCGAGCCCGCGACGCAGCTCGCTCCCATGCGCTCGAAGCCCGGAGCGCACTGACAGCCCGTCGCCGCGCAGTACGCGTTGGCGCCGCACGGAGGATCGCAGAGCGGCCCGACGCCCGTGTCCACCGGCGCGCCGCTGTCGACGATCACGCCCGTGTCCATCACCACGGCGGCGTCCCTCATCGCTTGGCCGTCGATCGCTGCGCGGTCCATCGCAACAACGTCGCGGGCGCTGCGCGACGCGTCCGCGCTGTGAAGCGTAGGGTCGTAGATCGTCCCGGGAGCGCACGCGCTCAGCGCGGCGAGCGCGGCGAGCGCGGCGAGTGAGAGGAGGGTTCGCACGCGGCCATCGTAGCGCCGATCGCGCTCGTCATCGCGGCGTCACGCGCTCGAAAGAATTGCGCGCGCCGCGCGAACTCCGCGGTCGAACGCCTCTTCGAACAGCGCGATCCCCGAGCGGTCTGTATGCGCGAACAGCACGCGCGGGTCGCTCGAGAGCGCCTCGTCGACCGAGCGCTTCGCGAGGATCCCCGGCGTCGGCCGCGGCATCGCGTGGCCCCATCGCATCACGTCCACGCGCGCGAGCAGCCGCGCGAGGTCGGGGTGCGCGCGAGACAGATCGCTCACCGCGGCGTCCGCGCACGCGCGCCAGTCCATCGAGAGCAGCTTGCGTCGCTCGGCGCTCGCGTCTGCGCCGCAGAGCGGCAGGTACCACGTGAGCACGTTCGGCCCGTGATCGCGCAGCGATTGGTGCGTCGCGCTCACGTACCCGAGCGCCGGCGAGTCGTACAGGACGTTGTCCCACGCCATCTCGAGCCCGCCCGCGTCGCGCGCGGGTCGGTCGCGCAAGTGCAGGTTGCACACGAGCCACGGAGAGTAGTCGTGCGGGTGCGCGCGCTCTTGTTGCAGCAAATTCGCAGGCAGAATCCTCGTCGCCACGTAGCGCGGCACGGCCACCACCACCCGCTCGCACACGTAGCGAAGCCGCTCGCCCGAGTTCGTTCGCGAGGCGCGCACCAGGGCGGAGCCGTCCTCGCGAAGCTCGACGCCGTGCACCATTTCGCCGGTGCGAACGCTGCCCTCGAGCGCCTGCGCGAAGTGCCGCACGAAGCGCCCGTTGCCCTCTGGAAAGGCGATGAGCTCTTCGGCGCTCGCGCCCTCTTGCTGCACGCGCGAGGCGAAATAGAACAGCCCCGCCCACGCGCTCGTCTGCTCGGCGCGAAGCCCATAGTCGTCGCGACACGCGTAGTCGACCATCCATCGCAGCCGCGGCGAAGTGAGCTGCTGCTCGTCGAGCCACTGCGTCATCGTCTTGCGGTCGAGCGCGCGCGCCTCGGGATCGTCGCTCATCATCGTCGTCGGAAGCACAAACGGCCGCCGCCCCTGCGCGTCGCGACGACGAACCCATCCGTCGACGATGGACTGAAATCGTCGCCACTGACGAAGGTCGTCTTCGCTCGCGCCCTCCGTGGGATACAGCCCTTCGCGCCACTGCCCTTCGAACCAGAGCCGCTCGTCGAGGTCGCGCACGAGATACGGCTCACTCACGACGGGGCGGCCGTCGTCCGCGACGCGCTCGACCACGCCCATCGCGCGCAACAGCGCGATGAACTCTGTGTTGTGCGCGCCGGGAGTGGGGACGTAGTGCGCGCCCCACGGGTACGCGCTCACCGCGCTCTCGCTGAAGCGCGAAGTGCCGCCTGGGCTCGACTCGAGCTCGAGGACGGTGACCGCGTCGCGCTCGGTGAGCGAGCGACGAAGGGCCCACGCGCACGCGAGGCCCGCGGGCCCGGCGCCGATCACGAGGACGCGGGTGCGCACTTCGCGGGCGGAGTTCCATTGCTCGGGCGCGAGCGGCTGGCGGAGGGAGTGGGCGTGGGAGACGTCTTGACCCAGGATCGTTCCGTCGAAGTTGAACGAGGGCGCGCGACGACAGGCGGCCGCGGCGATGGGCGCGCCCAACAAGAGCGTGAGCGCTTCGCGACGGGTGCTGGTGAGAGATCGCTTCATCGCGACAACGACGCGCGCGTCATCGAGGGGTGTGTCGCGGCGCTGTCCACCGATCGCTCGAGCGCAGGAGCGTACAAGGCCAGCGCCACCAGCGCGCAGACGATCGCGACGCTGATCGCGCGCAGGGTCTTGGCGCCGCGCACCGGCTCGAGCGCCCATGTGCTCGCGAACGCGGCGACCGCGTTGAGCGCGCCGATCAAGAGGCCCGTGCGAAGGGCGCCGACCGTGGGCGCGAGCACGAACGCAAACGCGATCGAGCCCAGCAACGACCCGAGGTGATCGAAGGCCAGCACCCGCGCGACGGCGCTGCGAAAGGACTCGCGCTCGCCGAGCACGCGAAGCAAAAGGGGGATCTCCATTCCGACGAGCGCGCCGATGACGAGCACCGAGCCGTACAGCGCCGCGCGAAACAGCGCGACGCGCTCGAACACCATGAACAACAGCGGGACCGACAGGCCTCCCACCACCGCGAGCACAACCTCGACGAGCACGAACCGCGTCGCGATCTCGTCTCGAACGCGGCCCGAGAGATAGGACCCGATCCCCATCGCGCCGAGGTACAGCCCGATCACCACCGCGAACTGACCGACGGTGTCTCCGAGCACCCAGCTCGCGACGGTCCCCGCGAGCAGCTCGTACACCAGGCCGCAGGTCGCGACGACGAGCGCGATCGAGAGCGCAGGGACCGCGCCGCGCGGGTGCCCGCTGTCCTGTGCGTGCGCGTCGTGGCTCGACGAGGACGCCGCGTCTTCGAGCGCGATCGGCGCCTTCGAGCGCGGCGACGCTTCGCTCGTGGGCGCGTCGCTCACCCGTGAACCGCAGCAGAGACGATCATCGCGATGCCCACGATCACCGCGGCGATCACGATGCCGAGCGAGGTGTTCTGATCGTCCTCGATCTCTTTGCGAATCGAGAACGGAACGGCCTTGTTGATGATCAAGAACGCCACCGCGAACATCACCAGACCGACCGTCGAGTACACGAGCGATCCGACGACCCCGCGCACCAACGACGAGACCGACAGGCCTTCAGAAGCTCCAGCGTTGGTGGCCTGCGCGATGAGAGAGAGGGTGGTGGTGTTCATAGCCGTCTAGCCAACGCTTGTATCACGGAGTTGGCTTCTTGAGCTTGCGCTTGAGCGCCGCGACAGGGTCGTCGTCCTCGACCGGCGGCGGTCCGCCCGCGGGCTCGCCCGGCGCCTCGGGGCTCGGTCCGGGCGCTCTCGGCCCGGGCGCGTAGTCCAACCCCACGCCAAACTCGATCGCCGAGAGCGCCGAGCGCGAGAAATCCTCGCCCCCGCCGCGGGACTGCTCGATCGGCGCAAGGTCGTCGGCGCTCGACGCCTCGGCGCTCGCCCCGCTCGCGGACGGCACAGACGGGCTCGGGGCCGCGCCCGAAGCACCACTTTTCATCTTCGCCTTCAGCGCCGCGAACTCGTCGTCCGCCGCGCGCTCGATGGCCTGATCGCGCTTGCGCGCCTCGTCCGCCTCCGCGCCCTTGACGAACGGCGAGCTCGCCTTGGGCGGCTCGTCTGCGCTCGCTCCATCGCCGCCGCCGACCGCGGACGCCACCGTGGCGAGCTTGGATTTGAGCGCAGAAAACGCCTTGTCGATCGACGGTCCCTCGGGCTCGCTCGCCGAGGACTTGAGCCGCGCGACCACGACGGGCTTCTCTTCGACCTCTTCGTCCCACGCGGTGAGCTTCGCGATCGCGCGCTCGGTCTTCTCGAGCTCGGCGCGCATGTCCTCGGCCACGCCGCGCGCGTCCCGCGCGAGCACGTCGTCGCCGCGCTTCTGCGCGAGCTCGGCGCGGCGCGACCACAGCTCGATGTCCTCTTTGAGCTGCGCGCGCTTTCGGTCGAGCGAGGCCACCTTGGGATCGCTGCGCGAGAGGCCCGCGTCCGTCGGCGGCTCGATCGCGGTGTTGCACGACGGGCAAGCGAACACGCGCTTGGGGTCCTCGACGCCGATCAGCGAGAGGCCGAAGACCTTCAGGTTCTTGACGAGGTCTTTCTCGACGAAGCGCACGTACTTCTTGCACGAAGGGCACTCCATCTCGCGCGTGCGCGGCTGGTCGACGTCTTCGAGGTCGTACCCCGTTCCTCCAACGATGGTCCACGGCTTGTTCATCAGCGGCTCGGCGAGCGTAGCACCGACGACGATGCAGCGGATCAGCTCGCCTCAGGCTTGCTCGATGGCGCGATCGACTTGACCACGCGCAGCTGCCCCGACGTCGGCGTCACCCGCCGCTGCGCCAGCCGCGCCGAACGAGCGCGCTCGGAGACCTCGAGCGGCGATGCGCCGAGCCGAATCGCCACCGCCGCGAACGCCCGCGCCGCGTGCAGCGACGTCGGCCGCTTGTCCCCGTGCTTGCTCAGGCACGCCATCAACGTCTCTGCGAAGAGCGGGTCCACCTCGCCCAGGACCTGCGCGATCGGCGTCGGCTCCGCGAACGCGTGGCGCGCGACCCACTCGTTGGCCCGCACGGCCTTGTACGGCGCGCACCCCGCGGCGAGCTGATAGAGAACCAGCGCCGTGGTGTACACGTCCGACGCGGGACCCACGGACTCGGGCGCGAGCACTTGCTCAGGGCTCATGTACGCCGGCGTCCCCACCACGTGCTCGTCGCCTGTCACGATGGGCGAGGCCTCTTCGCGAATGCGCGCGAGGCCGAAGTCCAAGAGCTTGATGCCCGGAGAGTCGGGCACGAGCATGATGTTCTCGGGCTTGATGTCCCGGTGCGTGATGCCCTGGCGATGCGCGACCTCGAGCGCCGCGAAGAGCGACGCGCCCAGCCGCGCCACGCGATCGATCGGCCAGCGCCCGTCGGTCTCGAGCGCGCTCGCCAGCGTTCGGCCGTCGACGTACTGCAGCACGATGAAGAGCAGCCCCTCTTCGCTGACGCCCACGTGCTCGGTCTTCACGATGCTCGGATGCTCGACGGACGCGATCGCCTCCGCCTCGCGAAAGAGCCGAAACATCGAGTCGAGGTCGTCTTTGCGCTTGGGGCTCAGGACCTTCACCGCGACGCGCGTCGAGGAGCTCAAGTCGATCGCTTCGTAGACGATCCCCATTCCGCCGCGGCCGATGGGGCGCACGATCTCGACGCGATCCGCCAGGACCTTGCCCTTCTCGAGCACCGCCTGCGGGCGCTCTCCCTTGGACAGCCGCGCGAGCGCGAAGCTCAGCTCTCTCGACGACTCGCGGACGCGCTCGGACAGCACCGCGCTCAGCCGCTCGACCTCCGCCGCTTGCGCGATCACCGAGGCGGTCTGCTCTTGCACGAGCTGGTCGAGCTCTCTCGCGAGCCGCTCGTTGTCCACGCGCACGCGCACCTCGGCGACGTAGCTCTGCCACATCGTCGCGGACACCTTCATGCACGCGAAGGCGAAGAAGCCGCTCACCCACAGCACCGGAAGCGAGGCGATCCGCCCGACCGACAGCAGCGTGACCAGCGTCGTGATCGCCGCGGCGCTCACCACGGTCGCGAGCAAGACCGATCGCCGCGCGCGAAACATCATCGCCGCAGCCACCATCGCCGCCACCAGCGCGAACGGCTCTCGCTGCGCCGGAAGCGCGAGGATCGAGAGCGCCGCGCCGATCGCCGCCAGGTGCGCGACGGCGAACTCGCCCGATCGATCGCGCAGCTGCGAGACCCACCAGGTCTTCGCTCCGCGCTCGCTCGTCGCGAAGTACCCGAGCGCCGCGACGGGCAACGAGACAGCGTGCACCATCGCGAGCGCCGTCGATCGCGCAGGGTTCTCTGCGATCGTAAACGAGTCGATCACGCGCCACGTGACGGCCAGCGCGTTGGCGACGAGCAAGACGCCCGAGACCACGTGCGAGCGCGCGATGTTCAGCTCGCGTCGGCTGTGCTCGAGCTCGTCTTCGAAGGCGCTGCTCGCCTCGCGCGAGAGCGCCGCCTCGCTCTCTCCCTTCGCCAACACGCCCGACGCGTCGGGCCCCGCGCTCTCTTCGGCTTCGGACACAACCCCGCCGTGCTCACCCACGGAGCGCGGTTCGGTCGGCGTCGAGACACGAATACCCAAGAGAACAGATACTTTGCCACAGACAACACAGGCGGGACAGCACGCGAGCGGCTTACAATACCGAACACGCTCAGCGATGATGAAGGCGCCTATCCGACTCGCGTTTGTTCCGACGACCCGACTGCTGACGCAACGATCGCTGCTCGCGCGGTGGTCGGCGGCGACTCAGCCGACCGAATGGGTGCCCTGCAGCAACTACGCAGAGCTGCTTCGAACGGTCACCGAACGTACTGTGGACGCCGCGTGGCTGCCGCCCGTCACGTACCTGCGCGCGGTGCGAACGGACGCCGTCGAGCCCGTCTTCTCGCTCAAGCGCGCGGGCGCAGGACGGTACAGCTCTGCGCTCATCTGCCACGCGGACACGCCGTACGAGCACGTCGACGACCTTCGCGACGCGCGCGCCGCGTGGGTCGATCCGTGGAGCGCCGCGGGCTACCTCATGCCGCGCAAGCTCTTGCGCGAGGCGGGAGTTCATCCCGATCGAGACATCTGGCAGCGGATGTTCGGCTCGTACTCGAACGTGCTCGAGGCGCTCGCGCTCGACCGCGCGGACATCGCGGGCGTGTTCTGCTCGGTCGACGCGTTCAAGACCGTGATTCGCGCGGGGTGGACCGGCGCGGACCGCGTGCGCGTGATCGCGCTGTCCGAGCCCATCGCGGGCGACGTGATCGCGCGCGTGCGACGCAAAGGAGCGCCGTCGCTCGATGAGTGGACGGACGCCGTGCGCGGCGCGGCCGAAGCGCGAGAGCACCAGTCGCTCTTGCGCGACGTGTTCGGCGCCGAGGGCCTCGAAGAGCCCGACGTGCGAGGGTACGCGCCGCTCGAGAGCGCGCTGCGCGACGAGCTCTCGCAGTGAGCTTCGTCACTCGACGCGCAGCGTGAGCTCGCGCGAGTCGAAGCCCCCTCGCCCGTCGGTGCTGTACAAGATCATTCGAACGTCGCCCGCTTCGGTCGGCGGCAGAAGGTCGTTGCCCATGACGGACATCGGGTCCGCCTCGCTGTCCGTGCGAAATCCGCCCGAGAGCTTTCCGCGCGAGACGATGAAGCCCGTGATCAGTCGCTCGGTGCGCTGCACGTTCATCTGCGTGTTGGGGTCGAGCTCGGGGTACGTCTCGCGCGCGCCGTCGTTGTAGTCGACCTCGACGCGAAGCCTCGGGCACTGCGAGTTGCGGCTCTGATCGGCGCAGCGCGGGATGGTGGGGATCACGCCGTCGGTGACGGGCGCGAGCGTCGAGCCGCGAACCCCCGCGCGCACAGCGGTGATGCGCGGGTGCATGTTGTCGTTGCCCGTGTTTCCTGCGGTGGATCCGAGCAAGAGCGTGTACTGAAAGGGCCACCCTCGCGAGCCTTCACCGCGGCACTCGAACGGAACGCCCCCGGTGTTCGCCGTCCCTCCCTCGCTGCTCGACGCGATGGTGCGGATGCGGCCGCCGGCGCAGGCCATTCCGAACACCGTGAGGCTCTCGCGACCGCGCGCGTCGGGCGCGCCCGTCATCGGAACGGTGAACTCAGTCCGAGCCCCGCAGCGCAGAGAAATTCCGCCGAGATCCAGGGCAAACGCGTCGACGTCGCACAGGTCGAGCGCCGGCAACCGCAGCGGAGAGCCGCCCGCGTCGCCGCCGCTGCTCATGCCCGTCACGGCGAACGCCGCGGAGTTCACGATGAGCCACGCGACCTTCACCGTGCGCATTTGGGTGTCCGCCGAGACGAGCTCGAGCGTGGCGCGCTCGCCGTGGCGCGGAGAGTTTCGCGCGGGCTCGCTCGTGGGGTACGCGCGCACGCCCAAGATGCGAAAGTCCGTCAATTGCCAGACTTCTGTCTGCTGGCCGCACGAGCTGCTCGCGAGCGCGACCGCCGCCGCGAGCGCGAATCGAAGGCGCTTCATCGCGACCACTCTCCTCTGAACCCGAGGTTCGGAAAGATCGGCAGCCCCATCACCGGCTGGCTCTCCGTGTAGTTGTAGTTGTACTGCACGCCCTCTTGGTTTTGCGCGTAGTACGCGTTGAGCACTTCGACGAAGAAGCTCAGCGAGCCCCACGAGAACGTCCACGCTTTGTCGACGCGCAGGTCGAGCTGATGAAAGTACGGGTTTCGCCCGGAGTTTCTCGCGCCGTTGAGCTGCGTGTACGTAAACGAGTTGGCGTCGTAGAGCGCGCCCGCGACCGGCGTGTTGGGCGAGCCCGTCACGAGACGGAAGCGCGCGCCCACCTCCCAGCCAGCGCCGATTCGGTAGCTGCCGAGCACCGTGAGGATGTGCGTCTGATCCGCGGACGTTGGATAGAGCGCGCCGCTCGGCGAGTCCCTCCGCTGCGAGCTGAGCAGCGTGTACGCGAGCCAGCCGAAGAACCGGCTGCTGGGCTTGTGACGCAGGAGGATCTCTGCGCCGTACACCAGGCCCGAGCCGTTGTTGTTGTACGGCGGCGGAGGGTTTTGCGCGAGCAGCGCGGTCGTCGGCGTCGCGACCACCAATCGATCGAGGACCTTCACGAAGCCCTCGACCGAGAGGTTGATGTACGGCGAAAACACGTGCTCGAACCCGAGCGTGTAGTGCGTCGCGCGCTGGGTCAAAAGGTTGGGGTTGCCGATGGTCTGCCCCATGAACGCGTTGTTCGGCGCGTTGGACGCCTCTTGCGCGGAGGGCCCCTGCGTGAACATCCCGACGCCGCCCTTGATGGCCCACTGGCGATTGATGTCCCACCGCGCAGAGGCGCGCGGCGAGAGGTCCCACTGGCGCGTGGGGCCCACGTAATCAAGACGAATCCCAGGGACGAAGCGAAGACCGGTGTGCGGCGTGAGCTCGGCCTCCGCGTAGAGCGCGGGCAGATACGCGACGCCGTTGAACTCGGTGGTGACCCTCGGCGCAGACGAGAGCGGGCGGCCGACCTCGGGGCGAATCGCGTCGAGGCGAATGCGCCCCGGGTTCCACTCGATGTCCATTCCGACGTTGAGCCGCGCGCCCGGAACGAACGTGTGCGAGAGCTCGTACCGAAGGTTCTGCGGAAAGAATTGCAGGTCGAACTTGATCAGGTCGCCTCCGTTGATCCCGAGCCCCGTCAGCCCTCCGCTCAGCATCAAGCGCCCCTGCGTCCCGGGCGCGATGTCGTGCGTCCAGAGCAGCTGCGCGAGGTGATAGCGCGTCGCAAACGCGAAATTGCCTGCAAATGACGGCGCGTTGTCGCCTGGCTGCCGAAAGAGCACCTCGAGCCGGTCGTCCGTCCCGAACAGCGCGAGCCGCAGTCGATGCTTGGGATGCGGCTTCCACTCGAGCACGCCCTGATAGTCGTAATAGACCGGCGCGGCCGTGAGGTTGACGGACTCGAACGAGCCGAGCACCGCGTTCAAGATCACGTCGACGTAGCTGCGACGGCCCGCGACGGCGAAGGTGAGGTTCGGCAAGATCGCGCCTTCGACGAAGACCGAGGCGTCGATCAGGCTCACGTTGGCGACGACGCGCACCCCGCGATCGCGCGGCGCGCGCAGGCCCACGTCCACGACGCCGCCCATCGCGCGACCGAAGCGCGCGCTGAAGTTTCCCGGGTAAAAATCGATGCGATCCAGCATCTCGGTCTGGATCACGCTCGACAGTCCGCCGAAGTGATAGAGCAGCGGAACCGCCGTTCCATCAACGAGCACGTTGGTGTCCGCCGGCGCGCTGCCGCGCACGATCAGCGCCCCCGAGAGAAACGGCGCGCGCGAGAGGCCGGGCAAGTTCTGGATCGCTCGCAGCGCGTCGCCGCCGGTGCCCGGGATGCGCGTGATCTCTCGGCGCTCGAGGGTCGTTCGCGTCACCTCGCGCGGCGGACGCACGGCGCGCACCACCACGCCCTCTCCGTCGTCTTCGGGCGATCGCGCCGGCGCGTTGGACCTCGGATTGGACCTTGGATTCGCGGCGCCACTTGAATTCGTGGGCGCAGCTCCCTGGCTCGTCTCGCTCGCGGGCGACGGCCGCGCGAGCCGGTACGTCACGCGCACGTCGTCGCGGTCGTACAAGCGCTCGCGCGCGCGAAACGGGCGATAGCCCTCGGCCTCGATGCTCACGTCGTAGCCGCCCGACTGCTCGAGCGCGAAGCGAAAGCTCCCGTCCTCGCCCGTCGTCGTCGTGAGCGGCGCGCGCGTGCCCGACTGAACGCGCACGGTGATCGCGCGCACCGGCTGGTTGCTCGCGTCGCGAACGACGCCCCGAAGAACAGCCGCTGGCTCGCGCGTGGCGCTCTGCTGCGCGCGCAGTCGAAAGCGATAGCGATAGCGAATCGTCGCGGCGACGCGCTGACCTCCCTGCGTCGCCGGGGTGAACTCGAAGCGCTGCACCGCCTCGGTCGCCGCACGATCGAAGGCAGCGCCCGCGGACTCGACCACGCGAACGTCCTGCGCGCGCCCCTCGGCGTTGACCGTGAGCTCGAGCATGACCGAAGCCTCTCGGCCCGCGCGCTGCTCTTCTTCGGGATACTCAGCCTCGGCGAAGCGAAGCACGCGCGGCGGCCCATCGGCGACGGCGCCCGCGTCCGCGGCGGGGGCGCCAGCGTCGGCGTCACCCGACGTTCCTGCGGTGAACACGCCCTGCGCAGAAGCGCTCGAAGCGAGCGCGACGCTCGCGAGCGCCGCCGAGAGCGCGCTGACTCTGAATTGAAAGGCCATCGATCCGGCGTTCAGATGCCACCACAAGGGCCTCGGTGGCAAACGAGCGAAGGCACGTTCTTGTGTGTGTGCTACGGTCAGCGCACTTTACAGCGCATCCCCGGCAACTGACCCCCGCGCCGTCATGGTTGATGCCGACAGCATCGACTCATGCCGCGCCAGCTGCTCGGTGATGCCGTCTCGGAGGCGTTGGTGGCTGACGAAATGCCGAAAGGGCGCATCGCCCGTGGTTTGAAGCTCGTTTCGCTCGCGGCCAAAGAGCTGCCGATGATCGGCGAGAAGGTCGTCACCGGTCGCAAGTTCGACGAGAAAGACAAGCAGCGGCTGCGCGAGTCCGCCGAAGCCGCAGCGAAGACGCTGGGCGAGCTCAAGGGGCTCGCGCTCAAAGTCGGACAGACGCTCTCGTACGTCGACGGGATCCTTCCGCCGCAAGCGACGGACGCCTATCAAAAAGCGCTCGCCAAGCTGCAGAACATGGCGCCGACGGTCTCGTTCGACGAGATCAAAGCCGAGCTCGAGCGCGGCCTCGGCCGCAAGCTCGACGAGGCGTTCGTGCGCTTCGAGCAAGAGCCCATCGCCGCTGCGTCCATCGGACAAGTGCACAAGGCGGTGATCCAGGTGGACGGCGTCGAGCACGAGGTCGCGGTGAAGGTGCAGTTTCCGGGCATCGACAAGGCCCTGGGAAGCGACCTGAAGAACCTCGAGGTGATCCGCCCTGTCCTCTCGATGATGGCGCCCGGCGCGGACACGGGCGCGGGCATGGACGAGGTCGTCACGCGACTGCGCGAAGAGCTCGACTACCTGCATGAAGCAGAGAACCAAGAGCGATTTCGCACGTTGGTCGAGGGCTATCCGGACGTGATCGTTCCGAAGGTGCACCGCTCACACTGCGGGCACAACGTGCTGACGTCGGAGTTCATCCGAGGCCGTTCGATCCGCGAGGTCGCGCTCGAGGGCGATCAAGAGCTTCGCGATCGCGTCGGCAAGGCGATCTTTCGCTTCACGCTCGGCAACGCGTTTACCAAGGGCGTGTTCAACACCGACCCGCACCCGGGCAATTACATCGTGCAGCCCGACGGCCAGGTGGCGTTTCTCGATTTCGGCTCGGTCAAATGGCTGCCAAAGGACTTGCACGCCCCGTGGCGCGAGCTCGCTGAGCACCTCGTGCGCGGCGAGATCGACGAGTGGCGCACGAAGGGCTCGAGCCTGCTCGGGATGGATCACATGGATCCTCGCGCGAGGGAGATCAACCAGGAGTACCAGCTGTACTCCGCGGCGGTCATCGCGAAGAACGAAGAGATCACCGTCGATCGCGAGCTGTTGCGCGACGCCGTGCAGCAGGGCGCGCACACGGTGAAGAAGGTGATCAAAGAGCTCGGCGTCATGCCCACCAAGGGAAAGACCATGCGCATGCCGCCGGACTTCGTGATGGTGGCGCGCATGCAAGTGGGCTTGTTCGCTGTGCTCGCGCAGCTCCGCTGCCGCGCCAACTGGAACCGCATCCTCGCCGAGATGCTCGACGCCACGGGCGAGTGAGCGCCGCTGTCGAGAGAGCGGCCCCCACCCGCAGAGCGAGAGCAGCAACGGAGCCCCCACCCGCGCTGCCGCGATTGGGTGACGGCGATCGCAGAGCGAGTGTGGCAAGCGGCCCCCACCCGCGCTGCCGCGCGCCCCGCCCCCGCAGAGCGAGGGCGGCGGCTCTGCACTGCGAAAACAGCGATGGAATTGACATCGTTGATCGCACGGAGACCTTGCTCTGCAAGGTCTCTTCGGTGCGCGAAGTTGCTCGCCACACAACACTGCGCGACACGACGCAACGCGAACTCTTGGAGCAAACCGTGATCGGCGGAGCCGCTTCGCTCAGTGAGTGGTGGCGATCGCGTCCATCGAAGCCCTTGCAGAGCAAGGGTTCCCAGCGATCAACGATGTCAATTCCATCGCTGTTTTCGCAGTGCAGAGCCGCCGCCCTCGCTCTGCGGGGGCGGGGCGCGCGGCAGCGCGGGTGGGGGCCGCTTGCCACACTCGCTCTGCACGCACTGTGACTCCGTCGGCAGCGCGGGTGGGAGCTGCCAACCGGGCGCGCGGCAGCGCGGGTGGCGGCTCCGTTGCAGCACTCGCTCTGCCGCGACCGTTACCCAATCACGCAAGCTCCCTCTGCCCTCAATGGCACTGCATGAACACGCCGCCCGTGAACACGTAGATCAACCCCATGTCCCCGGTGTTGATCTCTGCGAGACCGTCGTCGAACTGCAGCAGAAACCGCCCAGGCTCGCCGTCCCCGTCTTCATCGGGCGAGCTCTGAATGTAGAACGGCAGCCCGAGCGCCCTGCCGTGCGCGGCGCTGACCGCGCGCTTGATCGCGCGGAGCGTGGCCTCGATCGAAGGGCTCGCTCCCCACTCGGACTCGGGCGCGAAGATCAGCTCGGGCACCACGACGCGCTCGACGTCGATCTTGCGCGCGGGCTCGTTTTCGGGCGCGAAATGCTCGCACGCCCCCGTGTCGATCTGCGCTTGCGTGAGCATCACGACCGCGCCCTTCTCGAGCTTCGTCCCCGTCTCTCGATTCGGAACGAACAGCGCCACCGCGCGATACGCCCCGAGCCCGCGGCGCGCTCGCATGTCCGGCAGCAGTTCGAGGTCGAGCGTGAGCACGTGCTCCATCGGCGCGCCGTTCTTCAAGCGAGGCCACTGCTCGAAGACGACTCCGATCGCTGGGCCTCCGCTGCGCCCCACCTCGCTCGACGCAGCCTCGGCGTCGCTGCGATCGAGCAGATAGATCGAGACCTTCGCGAGCTCGAGCGAGTCGCTGAGCTTCTGCACGCGCGCGGCGAGCGCGCCGAGCCCCTCGCGTTGGGGCGCAGGCGCGCCCTGATCGAGCTGCTGCTGCTCGTCGGGCGAGAGGTGATGGCTGAGCACCGAGCGCAGGTGTGTGCGCGCGTCGCCGCTCGACGAGAGCACCTTCGTGAGCACCTCGACGCGCCGAGCGCCGAGCGCGCCGAGCATGCTCTGAAAGTAGCGGTCCCAGGTGTCGAGCTGCAGCCCCTTCTCGGCCAACAGCTTCGAGAGCGCCTCGATCACGCGGTCGGTGAGCGCGTGCGGGACCATCGCGAACGGCGCGGTCCATTGTGACTGCTTCGCGTCGAGCTGACGCAAGACGACCGCCTCGGCGCGCTCTGCCGTGAGCGCGCGCACCGCTTCAGCGCAGCGCGGCGCGAAGAGCCACTCGACGTCGTACTTGTCCACGCGCTCTCCGTTGGGGCGGTGCACCTGGATAAACGAGTCGTACCGCGAGTCGAACGTCGCGCCGTTGCGCGCGGCCGTCGCCATGCAGCAGAGCGCGACGCGAAAGAACATCGACTTGCCGACGTCCGAGCTCTGCGCGTCGTTGTAGGCCTCGTACACAAACGGCAGCCCCGCTTCGCCGAGCCATCCCAAGGCGTGCGCGAAGTGCTTGTGATTCGAGCGATCGGGCGTCTTCGCGGCAAACGCGCGCGCCTTGCTGAGCATCGCGAGCACGAGCTCGTCCGTGGGCGCGACCGAGATCACCAGCGCAGCGCGCTCTTCGCCCCACGGAAGATCGAGCAAGCGCTGGGCGATCTTGTGCAAGCGCTCGGGCGGCAGCGTCGCGAGCGCGTCGCGCAGGGGCTGGCTGCCCTTGAAGATGTCGCTCGTCCCGGGGCTCCACTCCATGGCGTCGCACGAGACGAGCCAATCGAAGCGCTCGGGCAGCGTGGTCTTCTCGCGCGCCGCGGCGCGGGCCGCGAAGGTAAAGATCGTGTCTGCAGCGCGCTTTCTGCGGTAATCCGTCTCAGCCTCGGGCTTGGGCTGAAACTCGTTCGCCACCTCGAGCCACTGCTCGACGCTCCAGTGCGAGACGCACTCGAACGCGCTCACCATCGACGGCTCGTGCCCTTCGATCTTCTTGAGCGCGCGGCCGAGCGCCTTCGGGCTGAGCCGCGAGAAGACCATGTCCTTCTGGTACGAGCTGAGGGTGGATGCGCGATCGACCGCGACTTCGACGGCCCTTGCGAAGGTCGCTTCGCCGCCGAAGATGCCGAGGTAGAGCGTCGCGACGTCGGCCGGGCGCGAGTGCGGCGTGCGCGCGATCGTCCCGTCTGGAGCGCGGTAGCTCTGCTCGTTGACGAACGCGGGGCTCCCCGCGACGGCGCCCGATGCGAGCGCTTCGACCACCGCTTCGCGCTCTCGGTCCGCGAGGGATGCGCCGAAGCGTCCGCGCACGAAGTGAACGCCCGTCGCGCACGACGCGGGAAGCGACGCGGCGAGCTGCTTCCACGCATCGTCTTCGTCGAGGCGATACCCGCGCGACGCGATGCGATCGAGGATGTACGGCCAACCTGGGAGCATCTCGTACTGTCCGCTCGCGTCGTCGCGGCTGGCCATCGCGCGGAGGATCGCGATCGCCGTGGGGCCGTGCGCCGTGCCGTCCTCCGCGAGAAATCCGACCGCGCCCCAGCCGTCCTTCACGACGTCCCACTGCCCAGCGCTCGCGAGGTGCCACGCGTACGGGTGCCGAACGTCGTAAGGAACGTAGTCTTGCAGCGCCTTTCCGATCTTGTGCCCGTCGCCCTTGGCCTTGGCGATCTTGCCCAGGATGGACTTCACGGTCTTCTCGGGGAGCAAGGGAATTCCCTGCTGAAACTCGACGAGGTCGTACGCGCCCTTCGCGTTGCGCGCGCGGTGCGCGCCGTTCCTGAGCCCGTGCTGCCAGTGCGTCTCGCTCACGAGCGTTCCGTCGGTCTCCCACACGCGCTCGACGCCGTGCAGGTAGCCCTCTTCGTCGAACGAGCGCTCGCTCCACTGCGACCCGTTCTCGAAGAACATCCGGTCGGTCCCGCGCAGGTGCGAGCCGAAGACGAACGTGAGCCCCGCGCCGTCCTCGCGCGCGACGTACTTGTGCTCGCTCTTCGGCCCGTCGGGATACGCGCGCTTCGCAGGGACCCACGTGCACTCTCGTCGCAGCGCGCCGCTCTCGTAGAACGTGCGCTCGAGCCCCTCGACCCACCCGTGCGCGTACCGACGCTCGAACGTGTTCTTCTGCCCGTCGACCAAGATCCAGAGCCCGTCCGCCTCGTTGTCGGCGTCCGTCTGGTTGGTCCGCTCGTCGTAGGCCTCGGGCTTGCGAACGTCCGTTCGCGCCGCAGCGCTCGGAGTCCAGTCGTCCGCGGGCTTCGCGCTCTTCTTGCTCTTGCTCGCCTTCTTCGCCTTCGGCTCTTGCTCGTCGGTCATCGCCAACTCGCTACCACGCGCGCGGCGCGCGTCGCCAACCGGCGATCTGCAGACGCGGACAGAGAAAGACCGTCGAGACGCCCGAGCGATTTCAGTGGCACAATCGACGGCAAGACCGTGGCTCGCTCGTTGATCGCGATGAGCCTCGCGGGCGCGCTGCTCGCGAGCTGCAGGTGGCCCGTGACCGAAGTGCTCGTGACGGTGGACACCGACGCGCCGCTCGACCGCGCGCTGCTCGTGACCGCGAGCGTGCTCGCCGACGGCGCGGACGCAGGGACGTTCACCGTCGCGCGCGGCGCGATGCTCTCGAACGCCGTCACGCTGCCAGGGGCGTTCGCGACGCAGCCCGCCGCCAACGCGCCCCGCGATCAGCGCGTCACGTTGGTGATCGACGCCGAGCTCACCAGCGCAGGGCCGAGCGCGCCTGCTGTGCGGTGGCGTCGCGTGCACCGCTTCAACTTCGTCCCCAATCAACGCACAGAGCTGCGCGTGTTTCTCTCGACGCGCTGCGGAGCGACGGTGAGCGGCTGCGCGCGAACGGCCGCCGCGCAGTGCACGCTGAGCGCCCTGTGCGAAGAGCGAGGGCTCACGTGCGGCGACGACGCGCAGTGCGTCTCGCAGTCGGTCGTGCCCACGCCCGCAGGCGACGACGCGGGAGCCCGCCCCGATCGCGCGTCCATGGACGGCGCGCCCGCCAGTGACGCCGCCGTCGAGGCGAGCGCGATGGACGCCGCGATCGACACCGGCGCGTGCGCGGCGAACACGCAGACGGACCCTTTGAATTGTGGTGCCTGCGGCAACGCGTGCCCCGCGCGCGCCAACGCGACGCCTCGCTGCGTCGCAGGGCGGTGCGGCTTTCAGTGCGCGAGCGGCTTCGACGACTGCGACGCGACCGAGTCCAACGGCTGCGAGGCTCGGCTCGACACCGCGAACAACTGCGGCGCGTGCGGCGCGCGATGCTCGGGCGCGATGCCCGTGTGCTCGGCGGGGCGCTGCGCGTCGGGGTGCGCTGCGCCCGAGCAGATTTGCAGCAACAGCTGCGTCAACCTGCAGAGCAACACGAGCCACTGCGGAGCGTGCGGCGCGATGTGCCCGTCGGGCCCCAACAGCACAGCGACGTGCGTGGCGGGCGCCTGTCAGTTCGCGTGCTCGTCGGGGTTCGCCGACTGCAACTCGAACCGCGGCGACGGATGCGAGGCGAACCTCGTGTCCGACTCGAACAACTGCGGATCGTGCGGCCGTCGCTGCGCCGCGGGCGCCGTGTGCCGCAGCGGCGCGTGCGTCAGCCCTCCCCCAGGCGACACCTGCGCGAGCCCCGTCCCCTTCAGCTCGTCCATGTTCATGGGGACGACGTGCGGCGGCGAGGCCTCGCTCACCTCGTGCGGCGCCCCGGGCGCGCCCGACGTGTTTCTCAACTGGTCGCCGCCCGCGACGGGGAGCTGGATCATCAGCGTTTCACCGCCGTTTTCGCTGAGCACGCACACCGGAGACTGCCGCACCGTCCACACGTGCTACGGCTCGACGCTCAACGGCTTCTTCGTGATGGGCAACACGACGATGATCGCGGTGCGATCGAACAACGCCGCGATGTGCGGGCCGTTCACGATCACCGCGACGATGTGAGCGCTCAGTGCGCGGCGACCGCGCTCGTGTAGTTGAGCGGCGCGCCGCCGCCGATGTTGCTGAGCGGGCTCGCGCTCCACACTCCGCTGTTGCCCGTCCCGCCTCCGCTCAGCGGCGCGGACTGCAGCACCCGCGTCGAAGCGCCCTGCTCGACGGTGAGCACCAACGACTGACGACCCGCGTTGGTGCTGTCGAGGAAGCTCGCCGACGCCGAGAGCGCGCGATCGAAGGTCACCGACGTCGTGGTCCCGAGCAGGATCGGCCGCACGTCGAGCAAGAAGCCGACGCCCATCGGATAGAACTCCGTCAGCAACACACCGCTTCGATTCGAGCCCGTCGTTCGACCGGGATGCAGGATGAGCAGCTCCGACGCTCCGTCCGCGTCGGTGTCTCCCACGATCGAGATCGCGCGCGCGAAGTTCTCGGACGAGGGCATGCTCGCGCCGAACGGCGAAGTGAGCAACGAGGTGGTGTCGCTGAAGTACGGGTTCGAATACACGAGGATGCCGCCGGCCGCGGCTGGGACCGAGGCCTTTCCGGGAGCGGCGACGATCAGGTCGAGCGCCGTGTCCCCGATCATCGCGCCCATCGCGAGCGCAGCGCCCATTCGCCCGACGGTCGAGCCCGTGCGAAGACGGACCGACGAGGTCATGTACGGCAGCGCTGTTCCCGCGTCGGTCGCGCGAAACACGAAGACGGCGCCGACAAAATCGTTGGCGTCGCCGAAGCCGATCGCGAGCTCGGCGCGCCCGTCGTTGGTGAGGTCTCCTGCGACCATCGCGGTCGCGCCCGTGAGCCCGGTGACCGTGAGCGACTGCGCTGCGCTGAGCGGAGATCGATGCGGCGACAAATAGACCGCGATCTGCGTGTCCGACCCCATCACGTACGAGACGGCGAAGTCCGCGAGCCCGTCGTCGTTGAGGTCGCCGAGCGCGGCGACGGTCTGCCCGACGCTGCCCACGCGGTTGCCCTCGACGGTGTACGCCGGGACGTTGCGCGGGTCGCCGTTGCTGCCGAGGTACACCGCAGCGCGGCCCACTTGCGTGATGTTCGTGAAGCGAGGGTCGCCCACGAGAAGATCGCCGAAGCCGTCGCCGTTGACGTCGCCGAGCGCCGCGAGCTGCTCGCCGAAGCTCGCGCTCGCCATCGTGGGAGAGAGCGTGCTGTACGACGCCCCGCGCACTCGAAAGACGCCCACATATCCCGTGGCGACGCCGATCGCGACGTCCGTCTGCGCGTCGGCGTCCATGTCGAGCTCGTAGCGCTCGACGATCGGAACCGTCCAGTTGCCCGCCATCCCGCGCGTCCCCACGCGAAAGAGCCGCGTGGGCGTGGGGTTGAGCCCGCGCGTCGTGTCCGCGCAGATCACGCGCGCGCGAACGAAGGCGACCTTGTTCATCATGCCCATGGCGAACGGGATCGTCGTCGAAGCGCGGCCGCTCGCGTTGACGACCACCGCGGGCACGACCGTGGTGCTCACCATCGAGAAGCCCGGCGTCGTCGAGTACTCGAACTCGACCCGCGAGCCGAGCGGCGCTGCTGCGGTGAAGGTCACGAAGCTCGTGGCGTACGCCGCGCCCGAGATCGGCGCGATCATCGTCGGGACCGTCGCCGCGGTGCACGGCTGCACCACGCCGGTGTCCGACACGACGTCGGCGTCCGGAAGAGTGGCGGTGTCCGTGGGCACGCCGGTGTCCCCCATCGACGTGTCGATCGCCGGAGCGTCGTCCATCGACGCGACGTCATCGATCGGCGCGACGTCGTCCATCGGCGCCGCGTCCGCGGCGGACACGTTGGCGTCCCGCAGGTTGGCCGGCAGCGAGCAGCCGACGAGCGCGCTCATCGCCGCGACGAACGCAGCCCATTTCGACGCGCTGACTTGATTCGTGAACACCGAACTCACCACGCACCTCCCACGATCACGCTGGCGCTTCGACCGTCGCTCGCGAAGGCGAACCTCGGCGCGAGGCGATTTCGGCTCACGACCTGCTCTCGCGCGGTGACGCGGTCGGCGACGAGCCAGGCGACGCCGCCGGCGAGCACGATCGTTCCGCCAATGAGGGCGACGTTGGTGAGGGTGTTCATCGTCTCCATCGAGTCGGCGTTGGCCGCGAGCTGATCGGCCGATTGCATGTCGGGGCACAGCGCCGCTCCGTTGACGACCGAGCATCGGCCGAAGCCGCCTTGTCGCAGCGCGAAGAACAAGCCCGAGCTCGCGAGCAGCGCTCCTCCTGCGGCGGTCACCACCACGGCGCCGATCGAAATGGGTCGCGTGCGCGTCACGGGGCGCCCGCTGGGATCGGGGTTCGTCTCGCCGCCGCCTTCGAGCCCCGCGGCTCCACGCCCGACGGGCACGTGCGGGTCTTGCTCGAGCTCGAGCGCGATCGCCTCGTTTCCTCCGCGGGGGACGTCCATCTCTCTCCGCGTCGTCCGATACCCGTGCGCGCTCGCCTCGATGATCACGCGCCCCGGGTTGACCGCGCTCGGAACGCCGATCAGCCCCTCGCTCAACGCACGCCCCCCCACGGTCACCCGCAGGTCCGACGGGCGCGTTCCGTTGATGGTCACGGTGAGCAGCCCAATTTCGCTGCGCGTTTGCTGGGCGATCGCGCGGCAGCCGTCGATCAGCGCCTCGCGGTTGGGCACCGTCGTGTCGCGCTCGGCCTCGTGCACGCACTCTTCTGCCTGCGCAAACGCGTCCGCCGGGCGCGAGGCGTGCTGCAGCTCGCGCGCATAAAAGAGCCGCAGCGACGGCGTCACTTGGATCGCCATCGCCTGCTCAGCGCGCTGCAACGCCAGCGTGTGGTTGCCCGCCTGCGAGGCCTGCTGCCCCTGCTCGATGAGCATACGGCGCGTCGTCACGTCGGGAGTCTGCGCGTGCGCGGTGGAGCTCGCGACGAGCACAGCCGCGGCCATCGCCGCCCCGAGCGCGGCCCGTCGCGGCCGCCCCCATGTGTTCGCAGAGTGAAAAGCCATTGCTACGCGCGTAGCACGACCTCGGTAGGGCGCGCGAAATCCTGACGGAGCCACGGGTAGGGACGAAGACGCGCAGCCGAGCCGGGGTCTGACAGGGTACGCTCGCGATCGTGATGAACGCGGGTCAGCGACGAAGAGCGATGGATTTCGCAGCGGTTGTTGTGGCGGCGGGCCTCGGGGCGTGCGCGCCCGCGCTTCGGCCAGACGGCGGGCAAGACGCCAGCGTGGAGGCGAGCGCCGCGATGGACAGCGCGACCGACAGCGCCGCGGACGCGCGTCGAGATTCGGCCACGAGAGACTCGGGCACGATCGACGACGCCGAGGCGGTGGACGTCGTGATCAACCCCGGCATGTGCGGGCAATCCGTGCGCGATTGCTTCTGCGGCTGCGGCGCGAACGCGACCTGCCAACAAGCGTGCGTGCAGGGCGACACGAACTGCTCGGACTGCTTGTTCACCGCGCTGACGATGTGCTGCCCCATGGAGAACGCCGCGCTCGAGACCTGCATCATCGACAACAACTGCGAGACCGACGCGTGCATCCTCTCGATGTGCGGCGCCCAGTGGAACGCGCTGCAGTCCTGCGCCCGCCGTCGCGAGAGCGAGCCCGCTTGCCTGATGCACGTGCAGGCCTGCCTCGGGCCCGATTACCCTTCGGTGCAGTGCCTGCGCGATCAGTGAGAAATCACGGCGCCAACGTCACCGTCGAGCCCGCGCCACGACAGCGCTGAGCGATGCACTACACTTCGAGGGTGCACCGGCTCGCTGGTCGATGGTGGTGGCTCGCTTCGGTGCTCGTTCACACGAGCATCGTCGTGGGCGTGACCATCGCGCCGACGCCGCGCCCGCGAGCGTCGAGCGAACAACGCGCGGCGCAGAGGATGGAGTTCGAGCTTCTGCCGGCGCCCGTGGTCGATCGCGCGGCGCCGACCGGGCGCGAGCGCGAGTCACAGGACGGCGGCGCCACGCAGCGCCCGCAGACGCAAGTCGCGCTCGGCGGCGCGCGCAACGCGCAGAACATCGACTCGATCGAGCGCGGCGAGCGCGGCGACGGCCGCTCGCTCGAGCGCGGAAGGCTCATGGCCACTCGCGCCGAGTCCATCAACCTGGGGGTCGAGCTGCGCAACGCCGAGGGCGTCGATCAAGTGCAGCGCATTCGGACGAGTCGACGACGAGAGAGCTGGCAAAACGATCGACGCACGCCCAACCCCGGCGACGAGGCGTACGTGTCGTTGAGCGCGGGAGAGCTGTGGTTTCGCGTTCCGATTGGGGCGATCGCGGCGCCCGCGCGCGGCGAGGCGATCCGCGCAGGAGCCGCGACCGTTCAGGGATCGAGGCCCACGGACCAGAGACCGCAAGGAGACACCGAGCGCGCGTCGATCGCGCTCGCCGCCGGAGCGCAAGCCGCGCGCGCCGCCGCAGGCACGCGCGAGACGCACGGTGCTCGCACGAGCGCGACGGGCCTCGCCGCGCGGGCCAACGCCAACATCGAGCAGGGCCACGCGTCCACCACCGCCGAGCGGATCGCGCCTCGTCCGAGCGACGACGAAGACGCGGCAGAGCTCGCGACGAGCCTCGCGCGCGACGCGCTCAACGCGACGGTGCACGCCGGCGCACAACAGGGCGCTGGCGCCGGCGGCGTGGGCGGCGGAGGGCGCGCGGGCGTGGGCGGCGGCGTCGGAGAAGGAGGCCGCGCGCGGGCCTACGGAGAGGGCGACGGAGCGCTCTCGTTGAGCTCACCAGACCCGCGGTTTCGCCGGTATTTTCTCGCGCTGAGGAGGGCGCTGCAGAGGATGACGGCGAACAGCTTTCCGGAAGAAGACGCGCTGCAGCTGCGCGAGGGACGGGTGATGGTCGAGCTGCGCGTCGAGACCGACGGCGCCTTGCGCGTGCTGCAGCTCACGCGACGCTCGGGCATCGCCGAGTTCGACGCGAACGTGCGGCGCGCGATCGACGGCGCGCGCGGACCGGCGATCCCGTCGGACGTCTCGAGCACGGCGCTTCGAGTGATCTACGACTGCTTCGTGCAGAACCCGGTCGTTCGCTAGCCCCCACCAGCGCTGCCGATGGGGCCCCGTTGCCTCAGTCGCTCACGCAGCGACGATCTCAGCGACGCGCGAGAGCGCCGTGACGTCGTACACGTCCTCGTCGAACGCGGGCACCTCGACCACGCGCGGGACGTTTTGCATCTCGCGCATCGCGCGGGCGATCTCGCTCGCGTCGCGTCGCGCCCACACCGAGGCGTCTTGATACGCCTTGAGCACGCCCGCGGCGAGCTCTGCGTGCGGCTCGACGCCGGCCTCGCTGAGCACGTTGGCGATGCGCGCTGGCGACGAGATCTCGACGGCGCGCGCGCGGCGCACGCGGTTGAACACCAGCGCCTCGACGCGCATCCCGCCCTCGGTGAGCTTCTCGCCGAAGAACATCGCCTCGGTGACCGCCATCGGCTCTGGAGACGATACGATCACGAACGCGACGTTGGGCGCCTTGAGCTCTTCGCGAACCTTGAGCGCGCGATCGCGAAAGCCGCCGAACAAGCTCTGGATGTCCGTGAGAAAGCCCGCGACCTGCTCGAGAAACCCAGCGCCCGTGAACTTCGAGAGCCCCGAGAGGACCTGCGCCATCGCCTTGGACAAGAGCTTGAGCGAGAGCGAGCCGCCCTTCTCGAACGCTTGGACGAAGGCCTGCACCGTGGGCGAGTCCATCGCCGCCACCATCTTGTCGGGCGCTTCGAGAAAATCGATGGCGTTCGACGTCGGCGGCGTGTCCAACACGATCAGGTCGTAGCGCGCGTCGTCCTTGAGCGAGTAGAGCTTCTCCATCGCCATGTACTCGGGCGTACCCGCGAGAGAGCCGGCGATTTGCTGGTAGATCGCGTTGTTCAGGATGCGGTCGCGCGCCTCGGCGCTGGCCGCGTAGCGCACGACGAGCTCGTCGAACGTGCGCCGGACGTCGAGCATCATGGCCGTGAGCGAGCCCTTGCTCCCTTCGGGCAAACCGATGATCGACCGATCGATCACCTGCGCTTCGTGCGACATCGTGCCGAGGCCAAGCGAGGTGGCGAGGCGCTTGGCAGGGTCGATCGTCAGGCAGAGGACACGCCGGCCGGCGCGGGCCGCGGCGAGGGCGATCGCTGCGGCGGTGGTCGTCTTTCCGACGCCGCCGGAGCCGACGGTGACGATCACGCGGCGCGAGGCGACGAGATCCGAGAGCGACTGCTGGACCATGGCCATGAATGAGAAGGGGAGCTTTTACGACAATTCGGCGCGCTCGCAACGGTGCTTTCGCGTCATGACAGCGAGTGCGCGCAAACTTGGGGCGGAGCTTGTCGTGCGGGTACCATCACGACCGGCTGCGATCGCGCAGAGCAGTACCGCTTTCGCGCGCGATCGCGCAGCGCAGAGCCCCTCGCTCGGCCCGACTGCACCGCTCCGAAGAAAGCCATGACCGACGCGAACAGCCCCAAACCGCCACGCATCGTGTTGCGCGCGAAGGACGAGCCGGCGGCGCTCGAGGCGCCGGTGCCGCTCGGCGCGCTGCTCGGCGATCGCTTCGAAGTGGGCGCGGCGCTCGGCGAAGGCGGTCACGCGTGCGTCTCCCGCGGAACGGACCGCGCCAATCACGGCGCCACCGTGGCGCTCAAGGTGCTGCGTCGCGAGTTTTTGCGCGACCCGGTGATGCGCAAGCGCTTCGAGCGAGAGGCCGAAGTGCTCGCGAAGCTCAAGCACCCGCACATCGTGGGCATCATCGCGAGCGGCAGCGAACCCACGCTGTGGATGGCGCTGGAGTTCATTTCGGGGCCGGATTTGAAGAAGGCGCTCGAGTCGCAGAAGCGCTTCGCGCCCAAGGTGGCGGTGCAGATCTTGTTGCCGTTGATCGACGGGCTCGCGCAGGCGCACGCGCTCGGGATCACGCATCGAGACCTCAAGCCGTCGAACGTGGCGTTCGCGCAGAACGCTCAGGGCCAGTGGGCGCCGATGCTGCTCGACTTCGGGCTCTCGAAGCCGGCCGCGGTCTCGGGCGGCAAAGACTTTCGCCTCACCAACGAGGGAGAGACCGTCGGAACGCCTGCGTACATGGCTCCCGAAATGATGCGTTCGGACGACGGCGGCAACGCGCGCAGCGACGTGTGGTCGCTCGGCGTGATGCTCTTCGAGCTCGTCACGGGCACGCTTCCGTACCGCGCCGAGAGCGTGTGGAACTTGCTCATGGCGGTGCTCACCACGGACGCTCCGTCGATGGCCTCGCGCGGAGTGCAAGTGGACCCGACGCTGGACTTCATCGTGACGCAGTGCCTGCAAAAAGAGCCGAACGAGCGCTTCGCCGACGCGAGCGCGCTGCGCAACGCGCTGCAGAGCTGGCTGCGCAGCGCGGGGTAGCGAGGGGCCGACGTGCGCCGCGAGATTCAACGCTCGCGAGCCGCGCTCACATCGGCTGCACGAGGCACGCGGAGTTGGCGCCCACGGCCGGCGCGAGGTCCGCGCAAAAGATCGCGATCGGCGTCGGAGCCGGCGCGCCTCCGTCCGTCGCGCGCACTTGCAGCGCGAGAAACACGGACGTCAGGCTGCGATCGGTCGCGGGGTTGGCCGACGCGGGAAGCGTGACCGTGGTCATGGGCCCGCAGCCCATCCCGCCGCAGTTCGCGCGGAGGCCGACGTTCACCGCGATGGGGAGCGGCATGCTGGGGTAGTAGCCGCCGGGGTAGCTTCCGCCCATCGGGCCGCCCACTTCGCCGAAGCCGACGGCGCTGAACAGAACGACGTCGATCGCCGTGCCCATCGGCGTGGTGACGATGCCGATGTCCAACCGAGTCGGCGCAGGGATCGCGTTGAAGACCCGCAGCGCGGTTTGTCCCGGCGCGATCGAGCTCGGCGCGCGATCGGTCAACACGCGCCCCGCGAACGGAAACGGCTGCGGTCCGCCGTCGGGCCCCGCCGCGGGGATGCCCGAGATCACCACCGTTCGATACTCGTTGGCCGCGCCCACGTTGAGCCCCGCCATCGGCGGCAGCACCGGGGTCATGCAGTCCGTCGCGCTTCCTGCGACGGCGATCACGTCGATGCTTCCTGACGGGACCGTGAAGTATCGAGTGACTTGCAGAAGATCGAGCCCGTTGCCCATCCCTCCGCGCGCCGTGCGGACGAGCGGACCGGTGAAATCCGTGCTTCCCGTGCGGCGAACGCAGAAGTCCACCTGCGGCGGAGTGCCCGGCGGAAGCGCGTACGCGAAGCGCACGTTGGTCGTCGTCGGCGGGCTCGTGCTGTCCATCACCACGTCGGCGCCCGCGTCGTGCGCAGCGTCCATCATCGGGGGAACGCCCGTATCGACGGGCACCCCCGTATCGATCGGCGCGCCTGTGTCCGCGCCCGTGTCCGCGGTCGCGTCGTAGAAGTTGGGCAACGTCACGGTGCCGTCGCGAAGATTGCGAGCGTCCTCGACGCCCGCGTCCGATCGCGGCGGAGTGCCGCACGCCCCCAACGCAGCCGCGAGACACACGAGCGAACCGCTCCCTCGAACGAGCCTGCCAAAGCGCATACGTCCAAAGCCTCCTCACACGACGACGCGCGACGCGCCGCAGTCATGCGATTGTACCGAACGAAGACGGAACTCGCGCCATCTCTTCTCGCAATATCTCGCACCACACGCGACGAGCCGAAGGGTGAGGTAGCATTCGCTCCGATGACCTTCTCGTCGGGCGCTGCGCCGACCGTGTGTCCGCATTGTGGTGGGCCCCTCCCCATGGAGGGACGCTTCTGCGGTAGCTGCGGAAAACCAATCGAAACGGCGCCCATCGCGCCGGCCATCGCCACCGCTCCGCTCGGCTCTCCGCCCGCACCGACGGCCCCCGTCGCGACGCCAGCGCCGTCGCCTGAGCCGACGGTCGCCCCATCGCAGCCAGCGGCTGTGCGCAACGCGAGCCGCACGATGATCGGCGTGATGATGCCGCCCGGCGCGCTCGGCGCGACGACGCCCTCGACGCCTCCGGCCGCACAGCCCGCAGCGCAGCCGTCGACGCCTCCTCCTGCGCAGCCCGCGGGAGCCTCGCCCGCGAAGGTCGCCAACGCGAGCCGCACGATGATCGGCGTGATGGTCCCGCCCGGCGCGTTCGCAGCGCCCAACGCGCCCGCAGCGAGCGCGCCCAACAACGGCGCCGCCGTGGCCAGCGCGCCCGCGAGCCCGCACGCAGCGCCGGTGCCCGCGAAGGTCGCCAACGCAAACCAGACGATGGTGGGCGTCTCGCTGCAAGCGTCCGCACAGCAAGCGATCCACGCAGCGATGCCCGCGGCGATGCCGGCAGCGATGCCCGCGGCGACCGCAGCGCCGAGCGCGCCTTCTGCGAACGCGCCTTCAGCGGTGAGCGGGTACAGCGCCCCGCCGGCGAGCGCTGCGGCGGCGGGGACGCCGGCGACGGGCGTCTCGAAAATAGACACCAACAATCAAGATGGGCTGTATTCTCCGACGGCGTCGCCGAGGGCGAAGACCGTTCCTCTCGCGTATGCGGCGCAGGGAAACGACGAGCCGATCTCGATCCCGGGGCTGCCGAAACAGAGCAAGAGCGGCCGCTCGTGGGCGCCCGTCGTGGGGCTCGTCGTGGTGGCGGCGCTCGTCGGCGGAGGCGTGCTCGTCGCGCTCAACCTCCGCGCGAAGAACAACAAGCTGCCGCTCGCGGCGCAGTTCGAAGCGAGCGCAGACGGCTCGAGGGTGCTGGCCGTTCGTGTCCCCGACGCGCCCGCGAATTCATCGCTGCGCTACGAATCACAAGAGGTGCCCATCCGCGATGGCGTCGCGCGATTGCCGGGCACGGTCGTCGGGGATCGCGTCGGGCGCGTCGAACTTCCTGTGCAAATCGTCGCGTCGAATGCGAGCCCCGTCGCGCGCATCGCACAGGTCGTGATCGGCTACGTCGTTCGACCCGAGCTCGAGGGCATGGGGCAGAGCCCGCCGACCGCGCGGCTCTCGTTTCGCGTGGCGCCCGGCGCGCGGCTCGAGCTCGACGGGACCGCGGTGCAGACCGACGCCGAAGGCCGCGGCGTCGCGACGATCCCGAACCTTCACGCGCTGCCGCAAGGCGAGCCCACGCTCACCCACTCGTTCGCCATCCGCGTGCAAAACCCCGATGGAACGCGGGTCGACGGCACCTACCGCTTCGAGCTCCCGCGCACGAACATCACCTTCGACCGCCCCGCGCGCGCCTCGCTCAAGACCGCGAGCGAACGCGCCGTGATCCGCGTGCGCGCCGCAGGAGCGTCCACCGTGCTCATCGACGGGCAGCCCGCCACGCGCGAAGGCGACGTGTTCAGCGCGGTCGTCGCTACGCCCGCGACCGCCACGCGCACCGTCGAGGTCCGTGCGTTTCGCCCGCAGTTCGCGCCGGGGCTCGCGAGCGTCGAGATCGAGCGCATGACCAACGACGCGCAAGGGGTCGCGCGCTTCGGCGCCGCCGACGGCTCGATCTGCGGCGACTCGATCGACGGCGCGCGGCTCTCTCTTCGCGGGCAAGTCATCGGCGCGCCGCGCACGTTCAACGGCGGCACCACGTTTCAACTCGTCGCGCAAGACCGTCGCTGCCCGCGAGGCACCGCCGCGCTCTGGGTCGACGCCGAGCCCGACGTCACCGTGCGCGAAGGCGAGACGCTCAGGATCACAGGGACCGTCACGGGCTCGCGCACCGCAGTCACCGCAACGGGAGAGCGCCGCACCGATCGCGTGCTTCATGCGGCCTTCGTGCAGCGATGAACGACCACGCCGCCGACGAACACGAACCGCGCGAGCTCGGCGAGCTACCGACGGATCACGGCGGCGAGTCGACCGACAGCCTCGTGACGTGCGGCTCGTGCAGCGCGCAGTTCTCGTTCGGGCCCAACTACTGCCCCTCGTGCGGGACGCCGGTGATGACCGTCGCTCCGCAAGACCCGCTCGTCGGGATCACCGTCGCCGATCGCTATCGCATCGTCTCGGTCCTCGGCCGCGGCGGCATGGGCGTCGTGTACCGCTGCGAGCACACGAAGATGGGCAAGGCGATGGCGATCAAGCTGCTGCACGGCGACCTCGCGCGCGACCGCAAAGTGGTCGAGCGATTTCGCCGCGAAGCGCAGGCGGTCTCGCGGCTCTCGAGCCCGTACACCGTGAGCGTCTTCGACTACGGGACGAGCGAAGGGCTCACGTACCTCGTGATGGAGATCGTCGAGGGAGAAGACCTCGGTCGACTGCTGCGCGCGCGCGGGACGCTCTCGCCCATGCGCCTCGCCCGGATCTGCGCGCAGGCGTGCGAGTCCCTCGCCGAAGCGCACGAGAAGAACATCGTTCACCGCGACGTGAAGCCCGAGAACATCCTCGTCACGCGCGGAAAAGACGGGCTCGACAGCATCAAGCTCTTGGACTTCGGCCTCGCTCGCCTGCGCGACGGCGAGGACCGCAGCGAGATCACCAACTCGGGCGCGCTGCTCGGGACGCCGTACTACATGCCGCCCGAGGTCATCCGTGGCCGCGAGGCGGACCCGCGCGCGGACATCTACGCGCTCGGCGCGATGCTCTATCGCGGACTCGTCGGAGTCCCTCCGTACACCGGCAACTCGCCGATCGCCGTGCTCACCAAAGCGCTGACGGACGAGCTCGTCCCGCCCTCCAAGCGACGGCCCGACATCGACGTCCCTGCAGAGCTCGATGAAATCGTGTGCGCGTGCCTCGCGAAGGAGCCCGAGCAGCGGCCGCAGCGGATCAGCGAGGTGCGCGACGCGCTGTTGCGCTACCTCGCGACGGCCTCGGGCGAGGTCACTGGGACCGATCTCATCAAACCGCGCGCGCGGGCGGCGGATCAGGCCAAGGCCGCGACGCGCGACGACGTCGAGGCCTTCGAGCGCTCGATTCGCCGCGGACGCATCGCGGGCGGGCTGCTCTTCGCGATCGCGGTGCTCTCGATCGTGTCCGCGGTGATCGTCGTGCTCGGGCGCAATCGCGTCGAAGAGCGCCGCGCGCTCACCGCGCAAGAGGCCGAGGTCGAGCCGAACAACAGCCCCGTGCAAGCGACGCTGATCGCGCCGAACACCACCGTGCGCGGAGGGATCGGCCAGCGCCCCGAGCGGCTGCACGGCGACGTGGATTTCTTCAGGCTATCGCCCGTTCCGTCGGGAAGCTGGCGGCTGCGCGTCGAGCTTTCGCCGCAGCCCAACATCGACACGGTGGTCGAGGTGTTTCGACAGGGGACCGAGCGCGCGGTGTTCGTCGCGCGCGAGGCGCGCGTGGGCGAGGACGAGATCGTCGCGGGGCTCGCGCTGCAGCCGGGCGCCGAGTACTTCATCTCGGTGCACGAGGACGAGTCGCGCTCGGTTCCGTCCGAGAACCTCTCGGACACGTACTCGCTTCGCTACACGCTCTTGCCCACGAACGACGACTACGAGAGCGAGCCCAACGATCATCAGGACCTGGCCTCGGAGCTTCCGATCAACACCGAGCGCCACGGGTACATCGAAAACGTGGGCGACGCGGACGTGTGGTGTCCGCGCGCGATTCCGTCGGCGATGCGCTTTCGCGTGAGCCCACCGCCGCGGCTCGACGTCGAGGTGAGCGTGCTGTACCGCGACGGACGCGCGACAGAGACCATCGATTCGGCGCGAGCGGGCGAGGCAGAAATTGCTACGCTCGGACCGTCCGCGTCGCAGCCGCCGTGCTTGAAAATCCGCGCATCACAGACGCACCCGCAAGAGCGCGCGGACGCCGCGCACCCGTACACCATCGAGCCCATGTCGCCATGAACCGAACGAGCTCACTCACCCTCGCGCTGCTCTGCGCTGCGATGACCGCGCGCGAGGCGCACGCGCAGCAGCGATACACGGCGTCGGGCGGCAGGCTGTTGACGGTGACGCAGCGCGTGCCCGACAGCGAAGGGGACCGGCACTCGCTGCGCACACGAATTCAACCGCAGCCAATCGCGCGACGCGCGGTGCGGTGCGCGCCGCTGAACCGAGGGGAGCCGTTCGGCGTCCCGGTTCCGATGACGGACGGGACGCTCACGCTGGTGACTCGCGCGCCCACGGGCCTCGCGTGGTTCGCGGACGGCGCCCTCGTCCGACAGCACATTCTACCGGGAAATATCCAGGGAACCGCCGTTGAAGGCGCCGACGGCCGCGTCGTCATCGTCGACGACTCTCCCGCCATCCGCGCGTACTCGCCGGACGGGACGCTGCGCGCGGTCTTGCCGCTCCCCGCAGCTCCGATCTACGGAGCGTCCGCCCTCAACGACGGGACGCTGCTCGTCCCGCTCTCGGCTGGGGTCACCTCGGACCTCGCCGTCGTCAGCGCAGACCTCACGCAGCAGACGCGCCTGCACATCCCAGGGATCGTTCAGAACCAGTATTTCTACCGCGGACACAACGGCTCGCTCTGGTTCAACACGCAGAGCACGGGGCCGTTTTGGATCAGCGGAGATCGCCCCGCCATCGAGCCGCTCGCGTTCGCGCGGACCGCGGTGGCCGCGTGGCAGCTCGACGAGGACACGATCGCCGTTCAGTTCGGCAACGGCCCGTCCGAGCTGCGATTTACCTCGCGAAACGGCGTGGTGCGCGCGACGGTCCCCTTCGTCGATCAGATCTTCTTGCTGCCGCGCGGGCACCTCGCGCTCGCGCAGCAGTACGTCGCAGACAGCTCGGGCGGCGCGACGAGCACCGCGACGAGCCCTACCACCGGGCCGCGCCCGGGCCCCACGGTGGTGCGCCCCGGCATCGGCCGCATCCCCACCGCGCCGCAGCCCACGCACACCGAGCTCGTCGTCTACGACCGCCGCGGAACGGCCGTCACCCGCACCCTCCTCCCCTTTGGTCGACTGCTCTCGGTCTTGCTCGACCCCGACGACGCTCCGCTCGCGTTCGGCGTCAACGGACATGCGTACGCCATCGATCCCGGCGGGACCGTTCGCTGGGACGCCGACCTCGGCATCTCTCCCACGCAAGACGTCATCGCGCTGCCCGATGGAGGCTTCGCGCTGAGCGTCCTGCGCCCGCGTCCGGGCGTGTGCACGGTCGGCGGCTGAGAGGGGGCTTGTCTCGCGGCGCGCGCTCGTTCAGCGTGGGGCGCATGTCACTGCTCTCGCTCGTTCTCGGTCGCCGCGGTGCAAGCGGCTTCGGCTACGCGTCGACCGCCGAAGAGGTGACCGCGGGCCTCGATCTTCGCGACAAGGCCATCCTCGTCACCGGCGCCAACTCGGGCCTCGGCCTCGAGAGCGCCCGCGTGCTCAGCCAGCGCGGCGCGACGATCATCGCCTGCGCTCGCTCGCTCGCCAGCGCCCAAGAAGCGTGCAAGTCCCTCTCGGGCGAGGCGATCCCCGTCGCGTGCGAGCTCTCTGAGCCCTCATCGGTGCGCGCGTGCGTCCAGAGCGTGCTCGAGACGAAGCGCCCGATCGACGTCTTGCTCTGCAACGCGGGGATCATGGCGCTGCCCGAGCGCACGCTGAAACACGGGCAAGAGCTGCAGTTTCTCACCAATCACCTCGGGCACTTCGCGCTGGTCACGGGCCTGCTCGACGCGCTCACCGAGCGCGGGCGCGTCGTGATGCTCGCGAGCTCGGCGCACTTTCGCGCGCCCAAAGAGGGCATTCGCTTCGACGACCTCTCGTTCGAGCGCGGCTACAGCCCGTTCGAGTCCTACGGGCAGTCCAAGCTCGCCAACATTCTCTTCGCGCGCGCGCTCGCCAAGCGCTTCGCCGGGACGCGCAAGACCGCCAACGCCGTGCACCCCGGCGTGATCATGACCAACCTCGGTCGACACATGAGCGCCGCGGTCCGCGCGCTCTCGCCCGTCGCCAGCGCGCTCGCGATGAAGAACGTGCACGAGGGCGCGGCCACGCAGTGCTACGTCGCCACGCACCCCTCGCTCGCCGACGTCTCGGGCCAGTACTTCGCCGACTGCAACATCGCGAGGCCGAGCAAGAACGCGCAAGACGACGCGCAAGCCGAGCGCCTGTGGACCGTGAGCGAGGCGATCCTCGCGAAGCTCTGAGCCCGCGTCCCCACCGCGCTGCGCGGGTCACTGACCGCCGAACGTCTGCGTCCAGTAGTTCGTGTACCGCGAGCCCGCGACCTCAGCGTAGCCCACGCCGATCGAGCGAAACTCGGGGTTCATGATGTTGCGACAGTGCCCCGCGCTGTTCATCCACTGCATCATGGTGGCCTCTGCGGTGTCGTTGCCCGCGGCGATGTTCTCGCCCTGCGGCGAGCCCGTGTATCCCGCAGCGGCGATGCGCTGAAACGGCGTCGTGCCCTCGGGCGTGTTGTGGTCGAAGAAGTTGCGCGTACCCATGTCCAAGCTGTGCGCGCGCGCCGCGGCGCGGAGCTGCTCGTTCATCACGAGCGGAGCTGTGGGGCCGTACATCGTCCCGCCGCAGTTCGCTCCCATCGCGCGACGCTGGTTCACGATGGCCAACACCTGGTCTTCGAGCGCGGCGTTGCCCGCGGGCGCGCCGCTGTCGCCGCCGGGATTCATGCCGCCGTCGCCGTTCGCGGGCGGCGCGCCGCACGACGCAGCGACGACGAAGCACAGCGAAGACAGAGCCCGAATCGCGGGAGTCATTGCGTCGAATCGCATCAGGTCCTCCAGTCGAAGCGTCGTCGAACCCGTTGGCCTCGCGCGGTCAACGACCGCCGAACGTCTGCGTCCAATAGTGCGTGTAGCGCGAGCCCGCGACGTTGGCGTAGCCCACGCCGATCGAGCGGTACTGCGGGTTCATGATGTTCTGACAGTGGCCCGGGCTGTTCATCCACTGCGTCATCGTGGCCGCCGCCGTCGCGTTGCCCGCGGCGATGTTCTCTCCCTGCGGCGAGCCCGTGTATCCCGCCGCGGCGATGCGCTGAAACGGCGTCGTGCCCTCGGGCGAGTTGTGATCGAAGAAGTTGCGCGTGCCCATGTCCAAGCTGTGCCCGCGCGCCGCGGCGCGGAGCTGCTCGTTCATCACCAGCGGCGTGGTGGGCCCGTACATCGTCCCGCCGCAGTTCGCCCCCATCGCGCGACGCTGGTTCACGATCACGAGGACTTGATCCTCGAGCGAGGCGTTGCCCGCGGGCGCTCCGCTGTCCGCGGGAGGCGGAGGCGGCGAGCCTGCGTCGCCCATCGGCGGAGGCATCACGCGCTGCAAGCACGCGCTCACCGCGGCCTGCGTACACGCGACGCTCTCGAGGCAGCTCTCGGCGCCGTTGAGCGCGCCCATCGAGCAGCCCTGCACGCACGCCGCTTGCGAGACGGTCTGCCCGCTCGATGTGCGAAAGGCGAACATGCAGTCGCCGTAGATGTGCTGACACACCCGCTCGCACGTGCTGCCAGGCGGAGGATTCATCGTGCTCGCGTCGGGCAGCACCATGAAGCCGCCGTCGTCGCGCGGAGCGATCGACGCGTCGCGCCCCGTCGAGCTCGCGTCCATCCCCGGGGCGACCGGCGGCGGATCGCCGCACGCCGCGAGCGCTGCGATCGAGGCACACACCATCAAGACGCCGCGCGGCGAGAGAGTCGAGTTACGCATGCGCTCCTCCTGCAATCGGTTCGATCAACCGTGGAGTGAAATCCAAGACAGCGGAGCCTTCACGGTATCACGCGTCGTCTGCGGGTCCGACCTCGTCATGTTCGCGCATGCGATCGAGGACCGAGTCCGCCCACGAGCGCGCGTCTCCGTCGCGGATCGCCTGGCGCAGCCGCTTCATCAATCGACCGAAGAAATACAGGTTGTGCAGGGTCAACACGCGGCCGCACAGGATCTCTTGCGCCTGAAACAAGTGCCGCAAATAGCCCCGTGAATAGCCGGTCGTGCAGCACGGTCCGTCGCACTCGGGGTCGATGGGCCCCTTTTCTTCGCGGTTGCGAAGCTGCTTGATGTTGACCCGCCCGTTCCACGTGAGGGCCTGTCCGTTGCGAGCGTTTCGCGTGGGAAGCACGCAGTCGAACATGTCGATGCCCGCGAGCGAGCCCGCGATCAAGTCCCGCGGAGTGCCCACGCCCATGAGGTAGCGCGGACGATCCTCGGGCATCTCGTGCGCGACCGCGTCGAGGATCCGATGCATGTCCTGCCAGGGCTCGCCGACGCTCAAGCCGCCGAGCGCGAAGCCGTCGAACGGAAGCTCTCGCAGCTCGTCCATGTGCTTTCGGCGCAGGTCTTCGTGCACTCCTCCCTGCACGATTCCGAAGAGCGCTTGCTTCTCTCCGCGGGGCGCGTCGATGCAGCGCTTGGCCCACGCGGTGGTGCGCGCCATCGCGCGCTCGACCGTCGCGCGATCGGCGTCACCGGGAGGGCATTCATCGAAGGCCATCATGATGTCCGCGCCGAGCAGCGTTTGAATACGCATGGATTCTTCGGGGGTGAGCCTGAGCATCGTCCCGTCGAGGTGAGAGCGAAACGTCACGCCCTCGTCGTCGATGGTGCGCAGGCTCGCCAGCGAAAACACCTGGAATCCGCCTGAGTCCGTGAGCATCGCCTTGGGCCAACGCGTGAACTCGTGCAGCCCTCCGAGCGCGCGGACGACCTCGGGCGTCGGTCGAAGCCAGAGGTGATAGGTGTTCGCGAGGACGATGCCCGCGCCCGTGGCGGCGACCTCTTCCATCGAGAGGCCCTTGACCGAGCCGACGGTGCCCACGGGCATAAACGTGGGCGTCTCGATCACGGCGCTCGGAGTGGTCAGCTCGGCCACGCGCGCGTGGCCGTCGCGCGCCTGCACTTGAAAAGAGAATCCCGGCTTCATCGCGATGGTTTACCCCAAGAACATCGCGTCGCCGTAGGAGAAGAAGCGATAGCGCTCGCGCACCGCCTCTTCGTACGCGCGACGCACGAACGACTCGCCCGCAAACGCCATCACCAACGCGAGCAGCGTCGAGCGCGGGAGGTGAAAGTTGGTCAGCAGCTGGTCGATCACGCGAAAGCGATAGCCCGGCTGAATGAGCAGCGAGGTGTCGCCGGTGAGTGGCTTGTCGTCGAGCGCCCAGCTCTCGAGCGTGCGGACGACGGTCGTGCCGATGGCGACGACGGGGCGGCCTTCGCGCTTGGCCGCGCGCACGCGCGCCGCGACGGGCTCGGGGATCGAGTACCACTCCGAGTGCATCTTGTGCTCGTCGAGGTCGCTCGCCGTGACGGGCTGAAACGTCCCTGCCCCGACGTGCAGCGTGACCGCGAGCCGCTCGATCTTCTTGTCATCGAGCGCGCGCAAGATCCGCTCGCTCAAGTGCAGCCCCGCCGTCGGAGCGGCGACCGCGCCGGGCTTCTCTGCGAACACGCACTGATAGCGCTCGCGGTCTTCGGGCTTGGGGGCGCGCTCCATGTACGGCGGCAGCGGGACCTCTCCGTACTGCTCGATCGCGCTCCACGGCTCGTCGCACAACAATTCAACTTCGAGCACGCCTTGCGGGTCTTTGCTCAGCACGCGGATCGAGAGCGCGTCGCTGACCTTCACGACGAGGTCCGGGCGAATGGGCTTGGAGGCGCGGCCAAAGGCGCTCCATCGCCGCGCCTGGCCGTCGAGCACGCGCAGCAGAAAGATCTCGATCGAGCCGCCGGTGGGCTTGTGCCCGTGCAGCCTGGCGTTGATGACCTTGGTGTTGTTGACCACGACGACCGAGCCGGGCTCGATGCGCTCGGCGAGGTTGCGCACGAAGTCGTGCGCGAACGTCTCGCTCGCGCGATCGAGGACCAGCATGCGCGCGCCGTCGCGCTCGGGCGGGGGCTCAGCGGCGATGAGCTCTCTCGGGAGCTCGTAGTCGAGCAGATCGACCTTCAACGCGGGTTTCTCCCCTGGAATTTCAGCGATGGATGCGCACGCCGCGGATGACGACGGCGCTGTTGGGCCGGTCTTCGGGCGAGCGCGGGACGTGCGTGATGGCGCGCACGAGCTCGACGGGCGAGCAGCGACCGAAGACCGAGTACGACGTGTTCAAATGGCTCTTGGGCTCTTCGAGGATGAAGAACTGCGAGCCGTTGGTGTTGGGCCCGTGGTTGGCCATGCAGAGCAAGCCGGCCTCGTTGTGGTCGCGCACGTTTTCGTCGCCGAACTCGTAGCCGGGACCGCCTCGGCCGGTGCGCATGATGTCTCCGCCCTGGATCATGAAGCCGGGGATCACGCGGTGAAAGATCGTCCCGTTGTAGTACGGGCGACGGGTCCACTCGCCGATCGAGGGGTCCCAGAACTCGCGCTTTCCGCGGGCGAGGCCGACGAAATTCGCGACGGTGTTCGGCGCGCGATCCGGCCAGAGATCACAGCGAAACGTCCCGTAGTTGGTCTCGATTTCGGCGACGAGCGTCGAGCCTGGGCCGAGGCCGTCCGTCGCGTCTTCGAGCGAGAAGCGTCCGCCTCGCGGGTCGGGCGACGTGGGCGTGGGCGCCCGCGCTTCGAGGGGTTGATCGGCGCCCGGCGGCGCGGGCTGCGGCGAAGGGAGCATGAAGCCGCCCGTGGGCGAGATGATCGGCGAGGTGCCGGCGGGGCGCGACTCACCTTCGCTGCTGCGCACCGAGGCAGGCTCGGGCGGCGAAGCGTTGTTCTTCGCCCAGAATCCGATCGCGACCACCACCGCGAGCCCGAGCGCCGCCGGAACGAAGTAGTTCGCCGGATCCTGCGGCTCGGGCTTCTTCTCTTGCGCGCGATCGTTGGTGGGCCGGCTCGCCTTCGGCTCGCTCTTCGCGTCGCCCTCGCTCGCCTTGCCCTGAGACTTCTTCTTGCTCTGTTTGTCCGCCATCGATTCGGCGCACGAAATAGCACGATTCTGCGACGCGCACCGCGCTCATTCCGCGCTCGTTCATCGCGCCCGCCCGCGCCATGTGCGCGCCGACGCGCCGCGCATTCGACGAACAACTGCGCCCGCGCCGCGCATGCGCTCTGGGGATGAGGGCTATCCTGCGCGCCGATGTTCTTGCAGATCGAGTGCACGACGGCGCCCGCCACGGACCTCTCGTGGATCGCGCACAAACACCCAGACAAAGCGCAGTCGTTCGCGCTCTCGTTCGGCGTCGCGCACGTGTTCTATCCCGCGGCCACCGAGGCGCGCTGCGCGATCGCCGTGGCCGTCGAGGTCGACCCGGTCGCGCTCTCTCGCGGCCGCGAGGGCGCGCGCTCGACCACGCCGCTCGAGCCGTACGTCAACGATCGGCCCTACGTCGCGTCCTCGATGCTCTCGACCACCATCGCGCAGGTGCTCGGCTCGGCGCTCAACGGCCGGTGCGAGAAGCGCCCCGAGCTCGTCGAGCGTGCGCTCGATCTTCGAGCGATTTTGCCGGTGATCGCCGCGCGCAGCGCCGCGCGTGGCGACGAGCTCATCCGACGGCTGTTCGCTCCGCTCGGCTACGAGCTCGAGCTCGAGCGGCTGCCGTTGGACACGCGCTTCACAGACTGGGGCGAGAGCCCGTACTGGTCCGTCACGCTGAGCGCGCGGACGACGGTGCGATCGCTGCTCGAGCACTTGTACGTCTTGCTTCCGGTCCTCGACGACGCGCAGCACTATTGGGTGTCCGAGGCCGACGTCGAGAAGCTCTTGAGCAAAGGAGAGCGATGGCTCAGCGCGCACCCCGAGCGCGAGCTGGTGACGGCGCGCTACCTCAAGCACCAACGATCGCTCGAAGAGCTCGCCCGCGCTCGTATGGACGCGGACGGAGCGATCGAGCCCGGAACCGAAGACCGCAGAGAGCGCGAGCTCGAGCAGCGCTGGGAGGGGAGCGAGAGCGCAGCGAAGGTTCCGCTCGACGCGCAGCGGCGCGAGTGGGTGCGCGATCAGCTCGCCAAGCACAGGGCGCGTCGCGTGGTGGACCTCGGGTGCGGAGAAGCCAAGCTCGTGACGTACCTCGCGCAGCACTCGACGGTCGCTCACATCACGGGCGTCGACGTGAGCCCGCAGAGCCTGATGATCGCGCAGAAGCGCGTGGACAAGCTGGGCCCCTCCCAGCGCGAGCGCGTGACGCTCTTGCAGGGCTCGTTGATCTATCGCGACGCGAGGCTGCAGGGCTTCGACGCGGCCACGGTCATGGAGGTGATCGAGCACTTGGAGCCCGAGCTGCTCCCGTGGCTCGAAGACGCGGTCTTCGCCGTCGCGCGCCCTCCCCTCGTGCTGCTCTCGACGCCCAACGCCGAGGCCAACGCCGCGATGCCCGGAATCCCTCTCGGAGCCATGCGCCACTCGGATCACCGCTTCGAGTGGGACCGCGCGACCTTTCGCGCGTGGGCCGAGCGCGTGGCGAGCGAGCACGGCTACGTCGTGAGCTTCGAGGACATCGGCGAGGCGCACGCTGAGCTCGGCCCGCCCACGCAAGCGGCGGTGTTCGAGCGGGCGATCGATCAAGCACACACAATCAAGTCGACTGAAGAGACGAAGGGGGGCGGGCGATGAAGTTGGTCGTTCCTGAGCCGTCGTTGGTGTTGATGGTGGCGCCGTCGGGCGCGGGAAAGTCCACCTTCGCGAAGACCCATTTTCGCCCGACCGAAGTGCTCTCGAGCGACGCCTTGCGCGGCTGGGTCTCGGACGACGAGACCAACCAAGAGGCCAGCGCCGACGCCTTCGCCGTGCTCAACACCATCGCGGATCGACGGCTCGCGCGCGGGCTGCTGACGGTGATCGACGCGACCAACGTCCAGGCTGACTCGAGAAAGCCCCTCGTCGCCCTCGCGCGCAAGCACCACGTGTACGTGGTCGCGATCGTGCTCGACGTGGACGTCGACGTGTGCGTCGAGCGCAACAAGAGCCGGCCCGATCGCAGCTTCGGCGCGCGCGTCGTGCGAGGACAACACGAGCGCATGCGCCAGTCGCTGCGCAAGCTCGACGACGAGGGCGTGCGCTACGTCTATCGGCTCGAAGGGCCCGAAGCGATCGCGTCGGCGGAGGTCGTTCGCGAGCGGCTGCGCTGCGATTTGCGAGCCATGAGCGGGCCGTTCGACGTGATCGGCGACGTGCACGGGTGCGCGGACGAGCTCGTCGAGCTCATCGAGCAGCTCGGCTACGAGGTGAAGGGGCAGGGATTGGACGCGGTGGTCGAGCCGCACAGCGAAGGGCGCACGCTGGTCTTTCTGGGCGATCTGGTCGATCGCGGCCCGCGCGTGGCAGACACGCTCGCGCTGGTGATGAACTCGGTGCAGGCCCAAACCGCGCTGTGCGTGCAGGGCAACCACGAAGCGAAGCTGCGCAAGAAGCTCAGCGGGCGCGAGGTGACCGTGAGCCACGGGCTCGCGCGGACGCTCGACGAGCTCGCGGCGCTGCCGAGCGAGTTCACCGAGCGCGTGAAGACGTTTATCGACGGGCTCTCGACGCACTACGTCCTGGCGGGCGGGAGGCTCACGGTTGCGCACGCGGGCTTGCGACAAGAGATGCAGGGGCGCGCGTCGCGCGCGGTGCGGGACTTCGCGTTGTACGGCGAGACGCGGGGCGAGACCGACGAGTTCGGGCTGCCGGTGCGCTTCGATTGGGCCGCAAACTACCGTGGAAAATCCCTCGTAGCCTACGGTCACACGCCCGTCGAGCGCGCGGAGTTTCGCAACGAGACGATCTGCGTGGACACCGGGTGCGTGTACGGAGGGGCGCTGAGCGCTCTGCGGTTTCCTGAGCGCGAGGTGCGGTCGGTGCCCGCGAAGCGAGCGTACGTCGAGGCGCACAGGCCGATCGCGAAGAGCATGGCGAGCGGCGCAGCGTCCTCGCTCGAAGCGCGGTTTCGCTTGGACCTCACCGCGCTCATCGGCGGAATCACGGCGGAGACCGAGGTGGTGCGACGCGTGACCGTTTCTCCGTCGCTCGTGGCTCCCGCGATCGAGCACGTCTCGCGCTTCGCCGTGGATCCGCGGTGGCTCGTGTACGTTCCGCCGACGATGTCGCCGGTCGAGACCTCGGCGGTCGAGGGCTATCTCGAGCGACCCGAGCAGGCGCTGGAGTACTTCGCGAAGCAAGGCGTCGAGCGCGTGGTGCTCGAAGAGAAGCACATGGGCTCGCGCGCGCTCACGCTGATCGCGCGCGATCGAGCGTCGATGCACGAGCGATTCGGCCACAGCAACGCGCACGCGGGCGTGATCTACACGCGCAACGGGCGCGCGTTTTTTCGCAGCGAAGCGACGGAGGCGCACCTGGTCGACGCGCTGCGCGACGCCGCCGAGCGCGCGGGGCTGTTCGACGCTCTCTCGTCGCGGTGGCTCTTGTGGGACACCGAGATCCTGCCATGGAGCGAGAAGGCCAAAGAGCTCTTGCGACTGCAGTACGCCCCCACCGGCAGCGCGGGAATCGGCCACGTGAGCGCGGTGCTTCGATCGCTCGACGAGGCGCTGGCGAGGGGCGTCCCGGTGAGCGAGCTGCGCGCGCGCACGGCGCTTCGACAAGAGATGCTGGTTGATTATGTGGCCGCGTATCAAAGATACTGCTGGACCGTCGCTGGGCCTTCGGACCTTCGGGTAGCGCCGTTTCATCTTCTCGCGAGCGAGGGGGCCGCGCACGTCGGTCGCGATCACGGCTGGCACCTGCAGCAGTGCGACGCGCTGTGCGAAGCGAGGCCGGACGCGCTGACGCGCACGGGGCGCCTGATCGTTGCGCTCGCGGACGCAGCGCAGCGCGCGCAGGCGGTGCAGTGGTGGCTCGATCGAACGGAGGCGGGCGCCGAGGGGTGCGTGGTGAAGCCGTGGGACTTCATCGCGCGCGGCGCGAAGGGGATCGTTCAGCCAGCGCTCAAGGTGCGGGGCCGCGAGTACCTGCGGATCATCTACGGGCCCGAGTACACAGCGCCAGAGAACTTGCAGCGACTGCGCGCGAGGGGGACCTCGGCGAAGCGATCGCTCGCGATGCGAGAGTTCTCGCTGGGCGTCGAGGGGCTGCGGAGGCTCGCGCGCAACGAGTCGCTCGCGAGGGTGCACGCGTGCGCGGTGGCGACGCTCGCGCTCGAGTGCGAGCCCGTGGACCCGCGGCTGTGAAGGGGGTTTGTAGGGCTAGGG
>JAXLYJ010000006.1:0-489836 GCA_046351515.1 Polyangiales bacterium | reverse complement strand
AGATCACACCCGCCCGTTGACAGCGCGCGGCGAGCGTCTGCGTGAAGAGCTGCTCCGAGCCCTGCTGCGCGGCTCGATCGCTCCACACGTCGTGGTTTCCCGCGAGCGCTGTGACGGGGCACGGCATCGAGCGAAAGGCATCGAGGCACAGCTCCCACCCGCGCAGCGTGTGCCCGAGGTCGCCGGCGAGCACCACGAGAGCCGGGCTTTCATCGGCGATCGCCTGCGCCAGCGCGTCGATGCGCGCGCGCGTGGTGAGCCGCCCCGACGGGTCGACATGCAAATCACTCGTGACTGCGAGCTTCACAAAGAGAGCATCGCGTGAACCACGGTGAGAAGTCGACGCGCTCGGCAACCGCACGAGTCCGCTGTCTCGCTGGCGGCTGCGCCCTCGAAACGCCGAGCGCCCACACAAAATGCGCCGCGGCGTGAGCCGCTTTCGCGCGAGCCGCGCTCATCATGGTCGAACCCGTGAAGAGCCCCCCGCGGTCCCCACTCTTGCTCTGCTCGCTGAGCCTCGCGCTCAGCGCAGCGTGCACCGGCCAAATCGGTGATCGTCCCTCGATGCCCGGCGACGGAGCTGTCCCGTTCGCGGACGGCGCGATCGGCGCGGACGGAGCGACGCAAACGCCCTCGTTTCGCTGCGATCCGCAGCAGGTCCCCGAAGACCTGCCGCTGCGCCGGCTCGGTCGAACGCAGTACCTCAACGCGCTCGACAACGTTGTCCGATCGGTCAACGCGGGCATCGCCAACGACGTGCGCAATCAGCTCTCGGGGCTCTTGGCGAGGTTTCCCGAGGACCACCTCGAGGCCTCGGCCGACAGCAAGCACGGCGGCTACACGAGCGCCGATCAAGTCGTGCAGCAGCAGCACCTCGACGTCACGTACGACATCGCGACGAGCGTCGGGCAGCAGCTCACGAGGGACGCCTCGCGCATCACGCAGGTGTTCGGCGCGTGCGCGACCGACGGCAACGCGGGCAACGACGGGATGTGCCTCGACGCGTTTCTCGACAGCTTCGGTGCGCGTGCGCTGCGACGGCCGCTCACCGCAGAGGACCGCGCGTTTTACAAGACGTCGATCAACAACAGCGTCGCCGCGGCGGACCTCGCGGACCTGGTCGCGCTGATCCTGACGGCCCCGCAATTTCTCTATCACGTCGAGCACGGGGACACCGCGGACGGGCGCGCCTCGCAGTTCGTCCTCGGCCCGTGGGAGCTCGCCGCGAGGCTCTCGTTTCACTTCTGGCAGCAGCCGCCCGATGAAGCGCTGCGCGAGAGCGCGCGCTCGGGCGAGCTCGCCACGGAGGCGGGCTACGCGAGGCAGGTGCAGCGCTTGTTCGACGACCCGCGCACCGAGTCGTCGCTCGACCGGTTCTTTCGCGAGTACCTCTGGCTCGACACGCTGCCGTCGCTCAACGCGCGCAACGGAGACGCCGCGTTCGACGCGTTTCGCGGGTCGGTGATGACCTCGTCGGGGCTGCGCACGGCGATGATCGACGACGTGCTCGGCGCGGCGAGATACAGCGTTCGACGCGGAGAAACGTTCGCGCAGTTCTTCACGAACCGACGGTCGTTCGCGAGGGACGCGACGCTCGCGGCGATCTACGAGACGCCCGCGTGGGACGGGATGGCTGAGCCGCCGATGTTTACGCAGCCGCAGCGCGCAGGGCTGCTCACGCGCGCGGCGTTTCTCTCGACGGGGACGGTCAACACGCGGCCCATCATGAAGGGCGTGTTCATTCGCCTCGGGATGCTCTGCGACGTGATCCCTGCGCCGCCCGCGAACGCCGCGGCGACGCCGATCCCGATGCTCGACGGGCGCACCACTCGCCAGGTCGTCGAGGCGCTCACCGAAGCGCCGGGGACGCCCTGCGCAGGCTGCCACACCACGCTCATCAATCCCCTGGGATTTGCCTCGGAGAACTTCGACGCGCTCGGCCGCGTCCGCGCGCAGCAGACCTTCTACAACTCCATGGGGATGCCCACAGGAATGGCTCCGATCGACACGCGCTCGGTGCCGCTCGTCTCGACGTCGGACCCGCGACCGTCGCAGGACGCCGTGGATCTCTCGCGGATGTTGGTCGAGAGCAATCGCATGCAAGCCTGCTTCGCGCGGCAGTACTTCCGGCACACGTTCGGGCGCTTGGAGACGCTCGGCCGCGACGACTGCGCGCTGCAACGACTGAACGACGCGGCGCTCGCGGGCAGGCCGCTCGCTGAAGTGCTGCGCGCGATCGCCTTGGACCCCGCCTTTCGCACGAGGAACTTCCAGTGAACGACGATCCTGTTCTCACGCGCAAAGACGGCGCGAGCCGACGGCAGTTCTTGAAGGGCGCGGGCGGCTTCGCGCTGGCGATCCCGCTGTTGCCGTCGCTGCTGCCGAGAGAAGCGCTCGCCCAGGGGATGCCCAACCGAAAGCGCTTCGCGCAGATGTGCACGAACCACGGCGGGCTGTGGCACTCGAACATGTTTCCCGCGGCGTCGATGCTCACCGAGCAGATGGCGTTCAAGGGACGCACCGCGCGCCGCGGCGACCTGCGGCTGAGCGCGCAGGGCTCGCGCATGGGAGTGAGCCCCATCGTGAGCGCCCCAGCAGATCGCCTCACGCCGGCGCTGCTCGCGAAGATGAACATCGTCGCCGGGCTCGATATCCCGTTCTACATCGCGCACAACACCGGCGCGCACCTCGGCAACTACGCGCGCAACGACGGCAACGGCGGCGATGGCATGATGGTCCAATCGCAGCCCCGCCCCACGATCGACCAGATCATGGCCTGGTCGCCCGAGTTCTACGCGACCTCGGTGCGCCAGCGCGTGATGATCGTCGGCAACCGCTACTCGTACTACTGGTCCAACCCCGCGACGCGCTCGGGCACGATCCAGCAGATCGACGGCACCGTGGACTCGCTGCAGCTGTTCGATCAAGTGTTCGGCCCGATCACGCCGGGCCCGATGCGCCGACCGATCGTCGATCGCGTCCTCGAAAACTACCGGCGTTTGCGCAACGGATCGTCGCGCTTGTCCACCGGTGATCGGCGACGACTCGACGAGCACATGCAGGGGCTGAGCGAGCTCGAGCGGAGGCTCGCGGCGACGGTCTCGTGCGGGGCGCTCACGCGTCCGACGCAGGGCTCGATCCCGCTCCTTCAAACGAGCGACTACGGCCTGGTGCCCGAGCGACAAGCGCAGGCGCACGCGCTGTACAACGACGTGATCGCCCTGGCGTTCGCGTGCGGCGCGTCGCGATTGGCCGTCGTCGCTGCGGGAGAAACGTACAGCACGTTCTCGGGAGACTGGCACCAGGACATCGCGCACAAGTCACACCTGCCCGGGATGACCGAGCAGATGACCATCGCGGCGGCGCATCAGTACTTCTTCGCGAACACGTTTCTCGACCTCGCGCGCAAGCTCGACGCGCTCACGGACATCGACGGAACGGTGCTCGACAACACCCTGCTCGTCTGGTCGCAAGAGTCCGGCAACATGACCCACGAGAATCAATCCATGCCGCTCGTCACCTTCGGAAGCGGCGGCGGTCTTCGCACCGGCAGCTTCGTGGACTACCGCGACACGTCTCGCGAGATGGGCGAGCGCTTTCAAGGCACGCCCGAGCCTCGCTACACCGGCCTCATCTGGAACCAGTGGCTCGCCAACGCGCTGCAGGTCATGGGCATCCCCACCGCGCAGTGGGAAGAGCCCGGCGGCGGGTACGGCGTCCCCTTCGTCGGCACCGGTTATCGCTCGTTTTATCCAGCCGCCGCGCTCACGGGCTACAGCGATCGGCTCGCGTACCTTCGTCCGTAGTCCTCGCCTCGCGCCGCTGCGATACGCTGCGCGCTCGTCGCTTTGAGCTCTGCACCTCATCGATCCCTCGCGCTGCTGATCGCCGCGCTCTGCGCCGCGTGCTCGGTGCGCGGAGCGCTGCTCACCGAGCGCGACGCGGGCGCGCCCGTGAGCGACGGCGCGACTCGTGACACGAGCGCCGTTGAAGCGAGCGCAGACGCGGCAGAAGCCGGCGCATCGTGCGGCCCCGCGCAGGACACGAGCGCGGTGTTCGCCATCGCCTCGGGCCAGTCGCACTCGTGCATGATCGACCGCGGAGCGCTCTTTTGCTGGGGAGCGAACAACGACGGCGCGCTCGGCACCGGCGACAGCGCCGATCGCACGCGAGCCACCGCCGTCAGCCCCTCGGTTCGCTGGCTCGCCGTCGCCGCTGCCGACTCGAGCACCTGCGCGATCGACGCCTCGCGCGCCGTGTGGTGCTGGGGCGCCAACGGCTCGGGGCAGCTCGCGAGCAACGACACTGTTCCGCGCGCGAGCGCCTCGCTCGTGCAGGGGCTGTGCGACGTGCGCGCGCTCTCGGGGACGTTCGAGCACTACTGCGCGATCGACGGGCAATCGCGGCTGTGGTGCTGGGGACGCAACGACGAAGGGCAGCTCGGGCAGATGGACAGCTATCCCGGTCGCAACGCGCTCGCGCCGGTCCGCGTCGGCCCCGCGCTTCGCTGGCGGGCGGTCGCCACGGGACAAGGGCACACGTGCGGTATTGCAGAACCTGCAACGCTGTATTGCTGGGGACGCAACACCGGCGGACAGCTCGGCCTGGGCCCGATGAGCCCCATTCAGCTGCGCGCTCCGCAGCGAGTCGAGGGCTTCGACGACTGGAGCAAGCTCAGCCTCGGACAAGACTCGGCCTGCGCGATCCGCGCGAACGGCGAGCTGTTTTGCTGGGGAGAAGACGGGCAGTCGGCGATGACCGCGACGCGCGTCCCGACGCGGATCGGCGCGCTCGGCGATTGGACGGACGTCTCGGTCTCGACCTTCTCCGTGTGCGCGACGCACGCGAGCGAGGCGCTCTCGTGCTGGGGTCGCAACGACGAAGGGCAGCTCGGCCTCGGCGACACCGCCGCGCGCGCAGAGCCCACCACCGTCGCCGCGTTGAGCGCCGCCACTGCGCTCGGCGTGGGGCGCTTTCACTCGTGCGTGCTCGACGGCGCCCGTCGCGCGTTTTGCACGGGAGAGAACAACCGCGGGCAGCTCGCGGTCGGCGACACCGCGCGACGCTCGAGCTTCACGCCCGTTCTACGCTGAGCGCGGCCGCGCCGCTCATCGACCGCGCCACGAGAGCGCGAGCGCCGCGCCCAAGATCGCGCCGCCCGTGCGCAGCTCGCGCGACGAGCCGACCGCTCCGTCGAGCGAGACGCACTCGATCGCCGCGTCCACGTCGAACGAGAGCGAGAGCGAGCGAGAGATTCGGCCGGAGATTCCCGCGCGCGCGCGCGCCTCGACGCTGGACGAGACGAGCGCGCCGGCCTCCACGTTGGACTGCGCGGCGCGCGCCCACAGCGACTGCGCGCCGAGCAAAGCCGCGACGCGAAGGTGCGCCGAGACGACCGCGTCGCGATCGCTCGCGAGCGTGAGCGCCGGGCCCACCGCCGCGCGAACGAAGCTCACGTCACCGAGCGACTCGCGCCGCGCCGCGCCGTCGACGTCCGCCCACGCCCCGATCCACACCGGCGTTCGCCCCGCGCGAAGCGCGAACGAAATCGCGCCTCCCACGCTCCACCACGGCGCGTCCCACTGCCGCACTCGCAGCCCCACGCTCGAGTCCACGATGTATCTCGCGCTCGACGGCGGCTCGATCGCTCGGGGCGGCGACGCGCTCGCCTGGCGCGCGAGCTCTTCGCGCGAACGCGCCTCTCGCTCGCGGGCTTCGATCGCGGCCCTCCGCGCGTCCTCGCGCTCGCGCGCCTCGCTCACCGCGAGCTGCGCGCTCACGAGCGCGATGATCCTCGGAGCGACGGCCCACTCGCCCTCGCCCACCTCGATCGCGCGAACGCGAAATTCACTGTGTTCGTCCAGGCGAAATCGCACGCTCACCGCGCGCTCGCGGCACACGAGCTCGATCGACGAGCCGCCCTCGACCGCCGCGAGGCTCGCGTCTCGCCACTCGATCGCGAGCAGCCGCTCGACCGCCGCGAGCTCGAGCGCGCCGCACCCCTCCGCGCGCACCGTCGGAACCGGGACCTCTGCGGAGGCCCCGCGCTCGACGAGCGCGAGCGCCGCCGCGATCATCAGCGCGCCGCGCCGCTCGCGCACGGTCATGGACCGAGGTGCCTCAGCCGCGCCAGGTGCGCCCCTTGCGGATAGCGCTCGACGTACTCGGCCGCGGTCCGCTGCGCGCGGGCGCGGTCACCGACGCGCTCCCACGCGAGCGCTTGCTCAGCAAGCGCGTCCTCGGCGAGCGGCCCGTTCGGGCTGCGCGCGACGCACTCGGCGAGCGCTTCAGCCGCGGCGCGGTGCTGCCCTCGCGCGCGCTCGACGCGGGCGAGCGTGAAGCTCGCGCTCGCCCGCTGCGCAGAAGAGAGCTCTCGCCCGAGCAGGCGTCGAAGCAGCGTCGCGGCGGTCTCGTTGTCTCCGCTCGAGCGCGCCTCGTCCACGCGATCGAGCAGCGACGCGACGGACTCGACCGACGGAGCCACGCTCGTTCTGCGAGGCAATTCACTGCCCGAAACAGCGGCATCGGCCTCGTGCGGCGCGCTCGCGGCGTCGAGCGCGAGCGCCGAGGCGTCCTCGCTGATCAGCGTTGGCTCGTCGCGTCGACGGAGGCTCACGTGCTCGCCCGCGGTCAGCTCGACGCGCGTCCGATCGTCTTCGACGAGCACGCGCCCTTCGCTCACCGAGACCTCGACGGCGCCTTCGCGCATCGCGACGTCGAAGACCGTCCCTCGAACGCTGACCGTCACCGTCCCTGCGCGCACCTCGAAGCTGCGCGACGGATCGCGACGAACCCGATACGTCACCGTCCCGCGCTGCTGCCGCAGTCGAACGCTCTGCGCCGCCGCGTGCTCGAGCTCGACCCTGCCGTCCGCGCTCAGCATCGCCTCGCTCCCATCGGGAAGCGCCAGCCGCGCCCCAGCGCCAGCGATACCCACGGTGCTCGCACGCTCGCCACCGGGCGCGTTCGCGCGCTGCCAACGCACCCACGCGCCGCCCGCCACGCTCACCGCGACGAGGGCCGCCGCGGCAACAGCCCAACGAGCAACGCGGCGCGGACGCGCGGGAGCGACTTCACCGCGACGCGCAGCGAGCACCTTCGCGAGCGCGCGCTGATCGGCGGCCTCGTCCCAAGGCGGCTCGGTCGCGTCGCGAAGATCCTGCGATCGCTCAGTGATCATGGAGCCTCCTCTCGATCACCTCTTCAGCCCTCGCGATGCGGCGCTTGATCGTCGCGAGAGACACCGCGCACTGCTCGGCCACGACGGGGAGCGTCTCGCCTTCGATGTGATGCAACACCCACGCGACGCGATCATCCACCGCCACGCCTTCGAGCGCTTGATAGATCGCGACGACCTTCGCGCGCAGCTCGGGGTCCGTGGTGGTCGGCTCGAAGTGAACCGCCTCGGAGACGAACCAACGCCAACGCCTCCGCCTCGCCAGTCGCTTGTGCACGCGACGCACACAGATCGTGACGAGCCAGCTCTTGAAGCCCGCTCCGTCGCGAAGCTGGTCCATGTGCTGCGACGCGTCGGTAAACGCCTCTTGCACGACGTCCTCGACCTCGGAGCTGTCGCCGAGCAGGCGGTACGCCACGCCCGCCACGTACCGAGAATACCGCTTGAACAACGCGACAAACGCGCGCTCATCGCCCGCGCGCGCCTGCTCGACGAGGCTCGCGTCGTCGATCGACAGCACAGTCACGGTCGCAGGTCGGGTCGCCACGAGAGAGTCCGGTACCCAATGAGAGCAGAGCAGCCGCCGTTTCGGCTCACCGCCCCGCGCTTTTTCGCGATCGTCGCCGCCCGTCTCGGGCCGGTGATACGCTGCCGTCCGTGCGACCGACCACTGTTCTCTCAGCGATCTTGGCGCTCGTCTCCCTCTCGTGCGCCACGAGCAACACCGCGCAGAGCGCGAGCGGCGTGAGCCCGCGCGAGGCCGGGTGCGCCATCGAGCTGCTGCGCGAGGGAGTTCCGACGCAGAACGTCCGGCTGCTCTCGAACGTGCGAGCGAGGTGCACGGGCGAGATCGCCGCGGATCGCGCGCGGTGCGAACGGCTGCTCATGGACGAAGGCTGCCGACGCGGCGCCGTCGTGCTGTGGCAGCTACGCGAGAGCCCCCTGCGCGACACCGAAGACGGAATCATGCTCGAAGCGGCCGCGGGCGCATACCGCTGAGCGATTCAGTACGGCGTTCCGCCGAAGAGATCTTCGCCGCCGCCCGAGTGCTGACCACCGCTGCCGTTCGTGCGACGGCCGCCGCTGCCGTTCGTACGGCGTCGCCCCGTGCTCGTGCTCGTCGACGCGCCCTGCTGCGTGGTGTTGCCGTTGGCCGCGTTGGTGGTGGCGGTGTTGGCGTTGGTGTTGGCGTTGTTGGTGTTGGCGTTGGCCGTGTTCGTCGTCGCCGCGTTGGCGTTCGTCGCGCCGTTGTTGGGCTGCTGCTGCGGGTTCACCGCTGCGTTGGTCGCCGTCGTGCCCTGCGCAGCCGCGCCGTTTTCGCCGGTCGGAGCCGCAGCATTCGCCGTGTTGGCAGCGTTCGCTGTGTTCGCAGCGTTGACCGTGTTCGCTGCGTTCGCTGCGTTCGCAGTGTTCGCAGCAGTCGTGCCCACGGCGCCGTTCTGCGCGTTCTGCGAAGGAGCCGTGCCCGTGGCCGTCGTGCCCGCGCTGCCGCTCTGCGCGGTCGAACCTGCGCCAGCGTTGCCGTTGGTCGCGCTCGTTTGCACGGAGTTGCTCGAGATCACGCCGCCTGGAGTCGCAGTGTTCTGCCGTGTGATCTTCATCACCGCCGCAGCGCCGCCGCCGCCGAGCAGCACGAGCGCGATCGCGACGCCCGCGATGAGCCCAGCCTTCGACTTGGGCGCCTCTGCGCGCGGCGCAGGAACCTCGAACGGAGTCTCGATCGACACCCCAGCGGCCACGGGCGCCATCGGAGGCGGTGCCATCGAGGGGACTGGCGCCGAGGCCACGGGCGGACGCACCGCAGGAAGCTGCTGGGTCATCGCGCGCGGGTTCGCGGTCGGAGCGAGCATCGACGCGCTAGGGTTCATCGACGCGGGCGAAACAGCCTCGCGCGAGGTGTCCGTGGGCTCGGGCATCATGATCGCGGGGCCGAGCGCGGTCGGCTCTTCGTCGATCACGTCGAGCGGCATGTGCACGCTCGCGGCCTTCGAGGGAGAAGGCGGGCCCATGATCGCCGCGATGGACTTGCTCACGTCTGCGCGCACGATCGCCGACGTCGGGACGTCTTCGTCGTCGTCGAGCAACGAGGGCCCCGCGTCGAACGACGGCGTCGACGGACGCGCCGGCGGAGGCGGAGGAGTGCCGCCCATCCCAACCATCGTCGCTTTGCGCGGCGGAGGCGTCGCCGGCGCCGCTGCGGGCGTCGGCGAAATCGGCGCGCCCGGATTGGTGAACGAAGGGACCGAGAACTGCCCCGTCGCGCGGCGCTTCACACCCGAAGGCGTCGCGCCGTTGTCGGGGACCGGCGGAGCTCCGGCGAGCACGCGCGAGCGATCCTTCGCGATCTTCTCGCCCGAGACCTTCTGCAAGTGCGCGGCGATGGTCTTGGTCGCCGCGGGGCCGCCGAAGATCTTGCTCGCGCGCTCGAGGGCGTCGGCGAACTCTGCAGCGGTGGCGAAGCGCTTGGCGGGGTCCCGCTCGAGCGCGCGCGCGACCACTGAATCGAGCGAGGCGGGCACCGTCGGCGCGACCTCGCGCAGCCGCGGGATCGGCTCGAAGAGCAGTTGATTGAGCACTTCGACGTCGGACTCACCGTTGAAGAGCTTCTTCGCGGTGAGCATCTCCCACGTGATGATCCCCATGGCGAACACGTCGACGCGACGGTCGATCTCCGAGCGCTTGGTCTGCTCGGGGGCCATGTACGCGATCTTTCCTTTGAGCTGACCGTCGCGCGTGACGCTCAAGCGCGCAGAGGCCTTCGCGATGCCGAAGTCGACGAGCTTCACCGAGCCGTCGACGGACACGAGGATGTTCTGCGGAGAAACGTCGCGGTGCACGAGGCCGATGAGCGAGCCGTCGTCGTCGACGAGCTCGTGCGCTGCGTGCAGACCCGCGAGCGTGTCCATCGCGATGCGCACCGCGATCGCAGGCGGAATCTTCTCGCCCGTCTTCGCTGCGTGACGAAGCAACGCGAGGAGCCGATCGCCCTCGACGTACTCCATCACCAGGTACAAGTGCTCGTCGTCTTCGACGTCGAGCGTCGCGACGACGTTCGGGTGGCGGATCTTCGCAGCGAGCCGCGCCTCGTCGAGAAACATCGAGACGAACTCTTCTTCGCTCTCGAGGTGCGGATGCAGCCGCTTGATCGCGACCAAACGCTGAAAGCCCTTCGCGCCCGTCACGCGACCGAGAAACACGGTCGCCATGCCGCCGGACGCAATCTCTCCGAGGAGCTCGTATCGGCCGAGCCGCTCGACGGTGGGCGTCTGCCCGATGGGTGCCTCGTTTGCCACGCTTAGAATCTCCCCCAGAGAGCAACGCTCGGCAACGGGCCAAACGTCGGAACCAGCATCGCGGTCGGCGCCTGTTCGGACCGGGGCGAACCCCAGCGGGTGAAGATCAGCGTTCCGACGGCGACGGCGCCGAGACCCGAGGTGACGCCGATGAGAATATTCGTACGAAGTTCGCGGCCCTGACCGTCGGCGAGCAGCATTTCAGCCCGCGTTCGGTCCCCCTGCTGCGCGGCCATCTGATAGGCAGGAACCCCATTGAGCGTGTCGATCCCAGACCACGTGAGCACGCCGCCTGCGCCGACGGCCAACGCGAGGCTCGTCAGAAAAATCGCAGGGTGGAGCCCGCCTCGCGACGGCGGCGGCCGCACGAGTCCGGCCCCGGGATCGCCGTTGCCCGAGCCCTCACCAGACCCGCTTCCAGACCCGCTTCCCGAGCCTTCGCCCGTGCCGTTGCCGCTGCCGGACCCGCTTCCCGAGCCCTCGCCGCTCGTGCCCGTGCCGCCGGTGCCCGAAGAGCCCGAGCCGGTCGAGCCCGTCCCGGTTCCGTTCGAGCCGGTGCCCGAGGATCCCGTGCCCGATGAGCCCGACGATCCTGTGCCCGATGAGCCGCTGCCCGACGAGCCAGAGCTTCCCATCGGGTCTGTCGACCCAGAGCCGCCGGTGTTCGTACGGGCCTCGGGCGGCGCTTGCAGCGTGACGTTCTCTGCCACGCCCGCACGCGCGTTGGTCATCCGGTGCTCTCGCGAGCGTCCGCCAGACCAGTGCGCGACGATGCGGTGACTTCCCGGCGGAACGAAGAACTCCGTCCCCGGCTGCAGCGATCCGTCCGCCTCCGCCTCGCAGCCATCACACGCGACGGTCACGCGCACGAGGTTGCCGCGAAGCTCGTTGATCACCTGCTCGGCGAAGCTCGCGTAGCGCGGGTCCGTGCCGTACCGCGCTTGCAGCCGCAGCGCGAGCGTCGCGGCGCGCGCGTCGTGCTCGGGCGTGCGACAGTCTTTGTGCGCGCGAATCGCGTTTCCCAGCGCCTGCACGCTGGGCGCGAGACGATCGGCCGTCTCGAACAACGCCGCGGCCTCTGAGTGCTGCGTCCCAGCCCTCAGCGCCTGCGCGCGCGAATACGCCATTTGCGCCTCGCGCCTCTGCTCCAACGTGGGCTCGGCTTGCGCGCCCGCCACCGAAGGAACCACGCTCAACGCCGCCATCAACGCAAAGATCCGCGTCACTCGCTTCATCGACTGCACCCGAGGACGCAAATCATACCGCACTCCCCGCGCTTGCGTCTCGCGCCCGACGCTGCGCATCCTCCGCGCCCGTCATGGCCGTCGAAGTCAAGCGCATCGCTCCCGGCGAAAGCGTCGCGGAGTTCATCAAGGTTCCCCACGTTGTTTATCAGGGAGATCCCCACTGGATCGCCCCGGTTTCGATGCTGTTCGAAGAGCAGCTCGACCCCAAGAAGAACCCGTTCTTCGAGCACGCCGAGGCGGTGTATTTCGTCGCCAAAAAAGACGGCAAACTCGCCGGTCGGTGCACGGCGCAGATCGATCACGAGCACCAGAAGCGCTACAGCGACGCCGTCGGGTTCTTCGGCTTCTTCGACACGATCGAAGACCCCGAGGTGGCCAAGGCCCTGCTCGAAGCCGCCACGGCGTGGCTCAAAGAGCGCGGAATGAAGACCATCCGCGGCCCCGTCTCGCTCTCGATCAACGAAGAGCTCGGCTGCCTCGTCAACGGCTTCGACTCGCCCCCGTACATGATGATGCCCCACCACCGCCCGTATCAGGGCGGCTTGATCGAGGCACACGGATTCAAGAAGGCCAAGGACGTCTTCGCCTGGCACTACTCCGTGGGCGACGTCCCTGCGAGGGCGCAGCGCGCGTACGACCAGATGATGGCCGAGCCGTCGCTCAAGCTCCGCGAGGTCGACCTGAAGCAAGCCGATCGCGACATGCGCATCGTCATGGACATCTTCAACGACACGTGGAGCAACAACTGGGGCTTCGTCCCCATGACCGAAGGCGAGCTGCGAAAGACCGTCCAGGACTTCAAGCTCATCCTCGAGCCCAAGATCGCGCTCATCGCCGAGATCGACGGAGAGCCCGCGGCCATCGCGATCGCCGTTCCGAACCTCAACGAAGCGGCCCGCGATTTGGGCGGCAGCTTGTTTCCCTTCGGCTGGGCGAAGTTTCTCTGGCGCTTGAAGGTCGCTCACCCCAAGACCGCGCGGCTCATCTTGCTCGGCGTGCGAAAGAAGTTTCGCGAGCAAAAGAAGTGGATGCCGCTGAGCGTGGCCCTCTACGTCGCCATGAACAACCGCGGCCGCGAGCTCGGAATGACCCACGGCGAGCTCGGCTGGACCCTCGAAGACAACGCACCCGTCAACGTCGCGATCAAGGCCATGGGCGCCAAGCCCTACAAGACCTATCGCGTGTACGAAAAGCCCGTCGATGGGCCCTCTGAAGGCTGAGAGAGACGATCCATGAAGGTTCTGGTCACAGGCGCGTCGGGCTTTCTCGGCTCGCACATCGTCGAGCACTTGATCGCGCGCAACGACACGGTCCGCGCGCTCGTTCGCAAGTCGTCCAACACCAAGCTCTTGGAGAAGCTCGGCGTCGAGCTCGCGTACGGAGCGATCGATCAACACGACACCCTGCCCGCCGCGGTGAAGGACGTCGACGCGATCATCCACTGCGCGGGGCTCGTGAAGGCCCGAGACCCCGAGGAGTTCGACGCGGTCAATTACAAGGGCACCGAGGCGCTCGCGCTCGCCGCGATCGAGCACAACCCCGGCCTGCAGCGCTTCGTCCACGTCTCGTCCGCGGCCGTCATGGGCCCGGGCGAAGCCGGAGAGAAGCGCGCGCGCGACGCTGAGCCCAACCCCGTCACCGAGTACGGCCGCAGCAAATTGCGCGGCGAGCGCGCGGTGGTCGCGCTCAAGGACAAGCTCCCGATCACCGTGATTCGCCCGCCCGCGATCTACGGCCCGCGCGACACCGAGATGTTCGCGTTCTTTCAAATGGTGTCCTACGGGCTCGCCGTGAAGATGGGCGGCGGCTTCGACTCGATGGTGATCGTGTACGGCGAGGACTGCGCCGACGCGTGCATTCAAGCGGTCGACAACAAGAGCGTCCCCTCGGGCAGCGTGTACTTTGTGCACGACGGACAGGCGCGCAGCTTCGACGCGATGGCCGACACCATCGCCAGGGCGCTCGACGTCGAGCTTTGGGCAAGGCCCATCGTCCCGATCCCCGTCTTGCGATTCGCAGCGAAGTTTTCGGAGGCGTACGGCCGCGCCGCGAACAAAGCGATGATGTTCACGCAGGAGAAGGTGAACGAGCTCGCGATCAAGAACTTCGACTTCGACCTCACCGCCACGCGCGACGAGCTCGGGTGGAGCCCGAAGGTGAACTTCGCCGACGGCGCGAAGATCACCGCGAAGTGGTACCGCGAAAACGGCTGGATCTGAGCGGCGCTCAGCGACAGTCAGGCTCCCGGAGCGAAGTTCACGGGATACACGACGGTCACTTCACCGCCTTGCGGCCGCGGAAAGCTCAGCCCGTTGAACGCGCGCACCACGCACGAGAGCACGCCCTGATCGGGCATGGTCGAGTTGCCGCCGTGCCCGACGCGGCTCACCGCGCCGTCGACGCCGATGATGAACCGCACGTTCACGCGGCCCTGAAGGTTGGGGTTGGTGCGTAGCCCGTTGTCGTAGCAGAGCCGAAAGCGCGCCATGTTCTGCCGCACGATCCGCGTGACGACCGCTGCGTCGATGCGCCCGCCGGTCATCGACGGAGGCGAATCGCCCACCCGCACCGGCGCGCGTTGTGCGGTCTGCGCGTGCGAGACCGTCGCGACCGTCAGCACCGTCGCGACACCGAACACCAACGCCGTAGATCTGTTCATCGAGACTCTCTCCCTGTTCGTGCATCGACTCGCGTCGCGCATGTTGTTCAACCATGCGCTCAGCGCGCGAGCACCGGAACGAATCGAAGCGTGTACGTCACAGTGGTGCTTGCGTTGGGCGTGGGCACAAAGCGCAGCGCCGAAAACGTTTGCAACACGCAGCTCACCATCGTCGGATCGGACATCGTTCGCTCGCCCGCAGTTGCGCTGCTCACGACGCCGTCCGGCTCGATCACGAAGCGCACGATCTGTGTGCCCGCGAGCGTCGCGTTCGTGCGAAGCGCGGTGTCGTAGCAAACGTGCACGCGCGCATGGTTGCGCTCGAGCAGAAATCGAACCGCCTCGGGAGTGCGGCGTCCGCCTGACAATCGCAGCTCTCCTGGGACGACCGTCGAGCGGCGACGCGCCTGCGCATCAGCCTCGGTGGCCAGTCCCAACACCGCTACAGAAATCACCAGCGCCTGAATGCTCTTCATCGTGAAGTCTCTGCCTCGTTCGCGTGCACGCCGTCTTCGGCACGTGAAGGCTCGACGCAGATCGTCGCGCGGTTGTTCAACAACGACACACGAATTCGAGTTGCGAGTCAGCGACTGTCAGAGCCGCTCACTTTCGGTACGTAAACCGATAGGTGAGCGGCCTCGGGAGGCGCGGAGAGGTCACCGTTCCCTCGATCACCAGGGTGTTTCCGTTGACGGTGAGCACTTCGCGGCGCGAGCCATCGGCGCGCGAGCCGAGGCGCACCATTTGATTGCCCGTGATCCGCGTGGTGAGCGAGATGGGCTCGCCCTGGGGGTTGGTGGTCTGCACCGAGGTTCCGTCGGCGGGCGTGCGAAAGAGACGGCCGCGGACGCCCGTGTACTCGATCACGTTGTTCTCGACGCGGATGGTGATCACGTCGGGGATCGGGCTTCGCTCGCGCAGACGGCTCGCGGCGATGCCCTCGACGATCCACCCCATGCCCTGCACCGTGCGGCTGACCGAGGCTTCGAACGCGCGGCGCTCAGCGTCTCCGCCTGCGAATCGCCACACGCCCGTGAACGGCGAGGCCGCTGGCGCTTGCGCGGGGCGCGCGACCGGCGCCGCTGCGCCCGCGTCCGCAGCGCTCTGCGCGGACGCGACCGAGCCAGTGAGAACACTGACCGAAGAGAGCAACCACACCCATCGACTCACGCTTCGCACGAGGCACCTCTCACCGTTCGGTCTTCACAAGGGGAGCGAAGTCAGTCCGCTCGAGCTCCCTCATACGCTCGAACCACTGACGAACTTCACTCCGTCGCCCGCGATCCATGGCGATGTTGACGAGCTCGTGCGGGTCCTCTTGCAGGTCGTACAGCTCGTGGTCTTGCTCTTCGAACGGCGCGTCCTCGCCGACCTTCTTGTCCCAGTCCCAAGGCTGCCCGAACTGCGTGGTGCTCCCGCCGACGCCGTAGTAGCGCGCGTACTTGAAGCGCCCGTCGAACACCGAGCGAATCGCGTATCGAACGTGGATACAGCGCTCGTACCAGGCCTGGTCCTGCGCGAAGAGAATGTACTCGCGACCCGCGTTTTCTCCGCGCAGCGACGGGGTCATGTCCACGCCGGACATCCCCGAAGTGTCTCCTCCGCCGACGCTCACGATGGTGCGCGCGAGGTCTGCGTGCGTCGCGAGCGACCGGTTCTTCGCGCCCGCCTGCGTCACCCCCGGAACCTTCGCGTACATCGGGATCTTCATGATCTCTTCGTAGACAAACGGCCCCTTCGATCGCAGCCCGTGCGAGCCGCACATGTCACCGTGATCGCTCGTGAAGAAGATCGCCGTGTCATCCCAGCGGCCCGAGTCATCGAGGGCCGAGAGCACCTCGCCCAGGCTTCGATCCGCGAGCTTGTGCAGCGCCGCGTAGTAGTCGAGCTGACGAAGCCACGCCTTGTGGTCTTCTTTTTCGATCCGTCCCCAGAAGGACTTTTGCTGCTCGATCATCCACTCGCGCTGCACGGCGGGCTTGGTGTGCAGGTCGTCGTCGAAGTTGGGCGGGAGCTTGTCGAACAGCTCGGGGTACTCGTCGGTGAAGGGCGGGATCGGGTCCGAGTCCTTCCAGTTGGCCATGCGCAGGAGGTCTTTGAAGCGCTCGACTTCTTCTGCGTGCTCGCGCTGGTAGTAGGGCTGGTCCGCGGGAAACCACATCACGTCGTGCGGATTGACCAGCGCGACGACGAGAAACCACGGCTTGCTTCGGTCGCTCGCGTTGGCGCGGAGCCACCGGGCCGCCTGCGACGAGATCACAGGGTCGTACTCGACGCCCGTTCCGGCCCAGCCCATGTAGTGCTGGTCGTTGCCCTCCCAGTCGCCGAAGCCGAAGGACTCCATGTCCGGCTGGGGGCCGTGCGCGAGGTGCCACTTTCCGAGGTACGCGGTGCGATAGCCCGCGGCGCGCATGCGGTGCCCGAGCGTTTGAATACTGGTGTCGAGCGCCGCGTGCGCGGGGAAGATCACGTTCTCGCGCACGTTGTGCTGCGGCACATAGCGCCCGGTGAACAGCGTCGCGCGCGAGGGCGAGCACGGGCTCGTGTGCGTGTAGTACCGGGTGCTCTCGACGCCTTCGCGGATGAGCCTCTCGCGATTGGGCAGAGAAAATCCAGGCGGAAGCCACTCACGCGAGCGCTCTTGATCCGAGACGACGAGCAGGACGTTGGGGCGTTGGGTCATGCGGCCCAGGAGTATACCGAGCGCGCGCCCGAGGGACGGTGTTTGCCGATTGAACAACTCCCGCGGGCTGACGGGGCGCGCTCGACGAGGCATCGGCGTGCATTTTTGCTGGATCTGGTGAGTTGTTGAATTTGCGAACTCCGTCCCTGCACGCCCTCCCCGAACAAACCCGTTGCCCGTTGTTGAATTTGCGAACACCGTCCCTCGGCGCGATGGACTCTGTGATCGACTCGCTCCTCGTTGAGCTCGCCCGAAGGACGCTCGAACCCGCGCGGTCGCAGCTCGATCCCGCGCGCGCCGCGGTGCGCGGCCTTCGATCGGCGCGCGAGGCGTGCGAGGCGCTCGCGGCGCAGGGGCTCGTCTCGCCCACGTTTCTCAGCGACGACGCGAGGCGCTTCGCCTTCACCACCGCGACCAAAGAGCTGCGCGAAGACGAGATCACCTCGCTCGGGGTCGCGATGCCCAAGGGGCTCGCGCGCACGGCGCCGTTTCCCACGAGCGTCGCGCTCGCGCTCGCGGTGGCCGCGGATTTCGACGCGTTTGTCAGCGCCGAGGCGCTCGCCGTCGAAGCGGCCGCGCGCCTGTGGCCGTGGGTCCGCGCGCAGTCCAAAGGCCCCTGCCCCACGCGCGTGGTCTGGAAGTCCCACACGCGCTCGGCGCTGCTCGGCCGCAAGGCCCCGGACCTCGTCGAAGGGTGCCTCGTCGCGCACGACGCAGCGCTGTTCGCGATCGGCGAGAGCAGCGCGAGCGAGCGCGGCGTGTGGCGCCCCACCGTCGGCGTCTCCACGGTGCTCATGGAGCGCGCCGCTCCGTACGCGCTCGGCGCGCGCGCGTGGAAGCTCGCCGCCGCAGCGCGCGCGACGGTCCCGCGAACGCTCTCGTCGGGCTACGCAGGAGCGCTCGAGTACCCGACGCCCGAGGCCGTCGCAGGGCGCGCGTTCGACGCGCTCGCAGACCCGTTCGAACCCGTGCTCGAGCTGTGGAGCCGCGGCTATCGATTGATCTCGATCGGACGCGACGCGGTCCTGCTCGGCATCGCGCCGGTGTGAGACGCGCGTCACCCCCGCTCGCTCGCTACGGAAGCTCCCAAGTCGCCGGGCACGACACCACGTACTCGCCGAAGCCCATCGCAGGAGGAACCCACGACGGCGCCGCCTCGTACTGCGCGAACCAACGGTTGCGCCCCGCAGAGAGCGCCAGCGTGCACGCATCGCCGAAGTCCGCCGCGAGCAGGACCGTGCTCATTCCGTCGCGCACGCGCTGACGGACGATCCCCGCAGGCGCCGAGCGGATGTACACGACGTAGTGATCGCCGCCGAAGAACTCGGCGATGCCCCAGTAGCCCGTGCGCTCGCAGCTGTACGGAGCGGACGGAGCCATCGCGCCCGTGAGCCGCGTGACCACGCCCGTGGGCATCTCGATCTGCCAGTAGCCCATGTCTGCGCCCGCGCCCATGTACACGAGGATGCGGCCGTAGCCCGAGAAGATGCCGTAGTTCGAGCCGCTGAACGCGATCGGTCGCGAGAGCATCACCCGCGCCCCGGTGTACGCGCCCATCGACGAGAGCGCGCGCAGCTGCGTGATCGTTCCTGTCGCGCCAAACGAGATCACCCCGTCCGTCGCAGTGGCCATCACGTACGCGACGTTGCCGCGAAGATCCGCAGCGAGCTGCTCGTAGTTCGCCATCGGAGAGACCGCCGTGCTCGTCGAGAGGTCCGCGGCCGGCAAAACCACCGTCGAAGTGTCTCCGTTGTAGAACACCGACGCCGCCGTCGCGACCATGCCCGAGCCCTGATCGCCGGCCATCATCGACTCGACGTCGCCCGAGACCGTGCACAGCGCAGCGGTGTTGGTAAACGATGTCATTCGGAAGCTCGGGTCGGGAGCGCACATCCCGAGCACGCACGACTCGCCCGAGGCGCACGTACGGCCGCACATCCCGCAGTTGCGCGAGTCGCGCTGCACGTCCGTGCACGTCCCCGCGGCGCCACAGCGAGTCTCGCCCGCGGCGCACGGCGCGACGCAGGCGCCGTTTACGCACGTCAGGTCCGCGCTGCACGCGTTGCCGCAGCGGCCGCAGTGAGAGTTCGACGAGCGCAGGTCAGTGCACGTTCCGCCGCACAATTGGCTGGGCGGAGAGCATCCTCCGTCCACCATCGCGAGCGTCTGGCACATCCCCGTGACGCAGCTCTGCCCCGCGGCGCACGCGCGCCCGCACGCGCCGCAGTTCGCGTTGTCGCTGTTGGTGTCGACGCAGCTCGCGCCGCACATCGTCGTGCCGCCCGCGCACACGGTCATGCACGCGCCCCCCGAGCAAAACGCTCCCGCAGGACAGCTCATCCCGCACGAGCCGCAGTTGCGCGGGTCCGCGCTCGTGTCCACGCAGCGCCCCGCGCACAGCAGGTTGCCCATCACGCACTGGTTGACGCACATGCCCATGTCGCACAGCTGGCCCGCAGCGCACGGCGCTCCGCAGCGCCCGCAGTTGGCCGCGTCGGTGTTCGTATCGACGCAACGATCGGCGCAGACCGTCTGCGAGGCCGGGCAGCGCGTCACGCACGCGCCCGTCTGACAGACCTGCGAACCCGTGCACGCGCGACCGCACGCCCCGCAGTTGCGCGGGTCGTTTTGCACATCCACGCACGTACCGGCGCAGGTCATCTGCCCCATCGGACAGCCGGCGCGACAGACGCCGTTCACGCAGGACTGCGTGCCGGTGCAGGTCATCCCGCACGTTCCGCAGTTTTGCGGGTCGGTCATCAGGTTGGCGCAGCGGCCGCTGCACGTGGTTTGCCCCGCGGCGCAGCGCACCTGGCAGTTGCCGCCCACGCACGACTCGCCCGCGGCGCACGCGCGCCCGCACATCCCGCAGTGCCGATCGTCGGTGCGCGTGTCCACGCACAGCTCGACCGCCGCTCCCCCGTCGCTCGCCCCTCCGTCCGCGCCGCTGACGCTCATCGAGCATCGCGTGAGCGTCGCGGCGCACACGACGTCGCACGCTCCGCGCGAGCACACCTGCCCCGCGGCGCACGCGCGTCCGCACGCCCCACAGTTGGCCGGGTCGCTCGTCGTCGAGACGCACAGCCCGTTGCACGCGACCTGCCCCATCGGGCACGTCGGCTGACAACGACCGTCGCTACAGACGCTGGAGCCGGTGCACGCAGCGCCGCACGCTCCGCAGTTGCGACGATCCGTGCGCAGGTCCACGCACGCCCCCGAACACATTTGTTGGCCCGCGTCGCAGGAGGACGCGCTCGAGTCCATGGACATCGTCGCGTCCATCGAGACGACGTCGGGTTGTGGCATCTCTGGCGGCGAACAGCCCGCCATCGCGACGAGCGCCGCGACCGCGAGCGCCCCGCACGTTGGAGTCAGTCGGTTGGTGGAGTCAGTCGGTTGGGAGTGGGCATCCTGAAGAGCGTATCGCGACGGCTGTCCATGACGCCGCATTGCGGCCACTTTCTTTACAGGGTCGGTCAATTTGACCGACCGCGGTTTTCGCGGCGAATCCGCGCACGCGCGAAGCGAGCAGCTCCGCAGCCTGACGGGGAATTCCCCTACGGAGCGCGTCCCCCCGCGCCCGACGCGATACGATCGCGCCGGCGATTGATGGCGACGAGCAAGAGCAAAGCGCGAGGCGAATCGAAGCGAACGACCAAAAGAGCGCGCGGCGGTCCCGCGACGGGCGCGAAGCAAAAGAAGGGCGCGTCGCGCAAGAAAGCGGCGACCGACGACGAGCGAACGGTCGAGCTGCACCTGCCAGCGAAGTTCGAAGACCGATGGACGAGCCTGCTGACCACGGTGCGCGACTCGCGCTCGAAGGGCTCGTCGCTGTGGGATCAGCAGTACGAAGCGGTCGCCGAGATCGCTGAGCACCAGCCGCCGCTGTATCTCTTCAAGTACTCGTCGTTTGCGAAGTTCTGCGAGGCCGAGCTCGGCGAAGAAGAGCGCAACGTGCGGCGGTGGATGCGCGTGGCGAAGTTCTTCTCGCCGCAGGACGAGGCGCGGTACAAGGTCAGCCGGCTCGACGCGCTCGTTCGGTGGGCGGAGAAGCGCGCGAAGAAGAAGATCATCGGGAGATTTCCGCTCGACCTCGAGGCGATTCGAATCACCGTGGTGAGGGACGGAGAGCGAAAGAGGGTCGCCGCGATCGACGCCTCGCCCGCGGAGATCGACGCGGACGTGCCTCGTAAAAAGGGATCGAGCGACGCGCCGCACCGGCTCGAGCTCGCCGCCAAACGCGCGCTCGAGGCGTACCCCGCCCTGCGCGAGGTGCGCTGTGTCTTCGTCGACGGAACGCTCTCGTTCTCGAAGATCCCCGCCCACGCTGGCGACGACTTCGCGAAGGCGGTCGCCGAGATCGACTGGTAGCCAAACGACGTTCGCGCCTTCAACAACGGGCTCGATCACTGCGCGCAGCGCAGCGCCGCCGCGTACGGCTCGAACATCCCGAGGTCGCCGGTCGTGCCGACGATCAGCGCGCCGGTGGGCGTCGCCACGATGTGCGCGAGCGCGCGACGCTCGCTCGTCGCCACGGTGAACCGCGGCGACCGCTCGTTGCCATTGCGATCGAACACCTGCGCAAACGACCGCCGTTCGGTCGTCGTCCACGCGACGTACAAGAGCCCGTCGCGCAGGTCCGCGCTCACCATCTGCAGCAACGTCGCACCGCTCACCAACGAGAGCGTCCAGCGCTCACGAACGGCGCGACGGCGATCGAACCGCACGACGTTGAACCCGCGCGGGCCTACCCAATACGCGAGCGCTCCGTCGTCGATCACTCGCATCGCGGACAGCGCGACGCTCTCGTCGCTCGCGAGCGGATCGAGCTGCGTCGGCTCGCCTTCGAAGGCTCCGCTCGCAGAAACCCGTCGCGCGAAGACCCCCGTGGCCGCGCCGACGAGCGCGATCCCCGTGCGGTCGCCGAACGTCGCGCGCGCGATCACCGTGAGCCCTCCGCGCTGCGACGGCCCGACGGAGTTGTCCGGCGCGATGTCCCTCCACTCCTCGACGTGCAGGATCGGAAACCGCGATGTCCCGACGGGCCTCGCCCCCGCGAACACCCGCAGCGATCCGTCGTCGAGCGCGGCGATGTCGTCGCAGAATCCGCCGGGCGCGAACGACGGCGACACCCCGAGCAGCGAGCCGGCTTCGTCCATGCGAACCGCGCTGCACCCGGAGTTTCCGCGCAGCGCGAGCATCGCGAACCCGCTCGACGTGCGCGCGAGCAAGGGCACCGTCAACAGCCCGAGCACGTTGTTCGGCTCGGTCATCGAGAACACGTTCTGCGTCGCGCCGAGCTGTCGGCCCTCGAAATCGAGCCGCAGCGAGAACAAGCGATAGAGAGAGACGCGCTCGCCGCTCGTGACCTCGGCGGCGTTCCACGCGGCCAGAACGTGGCCGGACGCGAGGCCCAACGTGGTCGAGCTCGCGCCGACGGTCGCCGACGGGCGCGCGACGTCCGTCGCGATCGGCCTTCGTTCGCCGAGCTGCCACTCACACGTCGGCGGAAACGGCGTGATCGCCCCCGCGTCCGGCGAGCGCACGATGAGCTCGGAGCGCGCGCCGCACGCGGTCGAGAGCGAGAGAAGAACCGCAAGCGAGGATCGTTTCATGGGCTCAGCGTTCGAAGCGTCGCGGCGCGTCCGCGAACAAGCGAGAGTTCTGTTCGTGCGCGCGCGAGCGCGGCTGCCACGCGGGCGTACAACGAACGGGCGCCCTTGCGAAAGAACCGAGAAAACCAGCCTCGGTCAATTGGACCGACGGGCTCAGCGATACGGCGGAGCCAATCGCCGAAACCCGTGCGCGAGCACGACCGGGTACATGAGCAGGTTGCGAACGAGCGCCCACGGCCAGGAGAATCGCGCGGGACGCTCCACGGGATCTCCGCGCTCGATCGCGGCGAGGTCGCTCGCCAACGCGCGCAGGTGCGCTCTGCCGAACGGGCCCGATTGCAGCGCGCTCGTCCATTGCGCCGGAAGCGCGTCGGGCCCGTGCAGCGCGCCGTACCACGCGCCCACGATCGCTCCGATCGAGTCGGTGTCTCCGCCCGCGGCGTACAGCGCCGGCAGCAGCTCGCTCATCGGCTCGTCTCCCATGGTCGCGAACGCGAAGGTCGCCATCGCGAGCGTGTGCTCGATGAACCCCGTCGTGCGCAGCTGCTTCGCCGCTTCGAGCATCGTCGCTCGCTCGTCCGCCAGCGCGAGCGCCGCGTCGATCACCGCGGCCACGCGAGCCTCGCTCACGAGCGCGCGGGCCCCCTCGACGCGCTCTCGCGCGAGAGAGCCCCTCATCGCGACGACGTCAGCGACGAAGACCGCCCCCTCGACGGCGCGCGGATCGCTGTGGGTCACGCCGGCGATCGCCCGCGCGAGCGCGCGGCGTCGCTCGGGGTCGTCGCGAAAGAACGCGCCGATCACCGCAGAGCGCATCGCCGCGCCGTTTCCTGCGCTGTTCACGGCGCTCGCGCGCAAGCCCAACGAGAGCTTCAGGCACGCGCGCAGCGTCGCCCAGCCCACGCCCCACGGGAGCCGCCAAAACCACCCGAGCATGGCCCTTCGAAACGCCCGCACACACGAATTCAACTCGCCTCGCGACCGAGCGATGGACTGCGCGACGAGCGCGCTCTGCTCGGTGTCATCCGAGACCCAGCCCGCCGAGCCGAGGAAGCGATACCGATCGACGCGACCGAAGCGCTTGGCGATCACGCCCGGCGAGAGCCCCTCGCACGCGAGGCCGAGCGCGTCGCCGATCGCCGTCCCCAAGAGCACGCCCTCGTACAACGTCGCGCTCGTCGCGGCGTCGCCAGCTCCGTTGTTCATCGCGGTCCTCCGACGAGCGAGAACGAGGAGGAGCGATGCGATGATTCCCGGTATTTTCTGAGGAGAATACCCGCTCGGTCAATTTGACCGACCGCCCCACATTCGCGAGACGCTCAGAACCCTCGGCGCGGCTCGCCGAAGGCGCCCGGCGTCCCGGCAGCGCCGCTCGCTCCCTCGGCCGCGCATCGCACGCCGACGCCCGCGGTCCCGCGGCAACGCAGCGAGATCATCCCGCTCGCGTCGCGCGCCGCGCGCAGGTCGGGGACCATGTCGAGGACCATCATGATGCGGCCCGCCTGCTCGTTCTTCGAACGAAACGCGTCGGTGAGCTGAAACCTCGTGAGCAGGTTGATCCCCGTCTGCGAGGGGTCTGCGCGCAGCTCGACGCGACCCGAGAGCGCGAGGTTGAGCTCGCGCGAGCGCGCGCTGATGCGCTCGATGTTGGCGTTGCCGTCGCGGATCGCGACGTTGCCCGCGAGCGTCCCCGCGTCGATCTGCGCGATCGTCACGCCGCCAAAACCGGGGATCTGAAACTGCGCGACGTTGTCGCCGATCTTGAGCCCGTCGATCGTGAGCGAGGCGTTGCCCGTCGCGCGATTGACCAGTCCGTCGGGGATCTCGAGCTCGATGTTCGAGCCGAGCCGCCCTTGCACAGGGAGCCCGATGCCGTGAACGAGCGGCCCGATCTCGTTGGCGCGCACGTCCTTGAGCACGAGCTTGAGCTTGCGGAGGCCAGGACGCGTTCCGCTGAACGTGCTCTGAAACGTCGCTTCGACGGTGCCGCCCATGCCCTCGATCTCGAGGTCTCCGTTGGCGCGGCCGAAGAGCAGGCCGAACAAGCTCACGTGCGCGGTGACCCTGTCCATCCGCGCCGTGATCGCGCGCTGTCCCTGCTGCTGCGGAAGCCACGTGAGCCGCACGCCCCGCGCCGAGAGCCCCGGAAAGAACGTGGGCCCGAGCTCGTCGATCTCGAGCTGAATGCTCGCCGGCTGCACGGTCCCCGCGCTCGTCGCGCGCGGGGCTTCGACCTGGTGAATGATGAACTCTTTGAGCCGGTCGTACGGAAAGGTCCAGTAGACGAACAGCACGAAGAAAAAGAGAAAGAACGCCGGATACCCGAGGTATCGCAGCGCCTTCAGGGCGATCTCGCGAGTGCGCTCGTTCACCGTGTTGCTCCCGCCGAAGGTACCGCGATGGTCGTCGCGGGCGTAGCGACTCCGCCGTCCGCGCCGGGCCGCCGCTCTCCTGCGCGCACAACGCGGTCGAACGTCGTGATCACCATTTCATCCACGTCGTAGTTGTTGCTCTCGTTGAAGCGCTTGCGCAGCCGCAGCGTCGTGATCGCCACGGGAAACGGCGCGTTGTCGATCTGCGCCATGAACGCGATCAGCGACTGCAAATTCACGCTTCGAAGACGAATGGACACCGAGCGACGCTCGAAGCGCCCCCCGTCCACGCGCTGCACGGGGCGATCGTTGGTCTCGCTCACCGTCACCTGCGCGGTGCGCGCGGACTGCTCGATGAAGCCGCCGAGCGCAGGCGCGCGCTGCTCGTAGCGAGAGAGCACCTGGGTCCGCGCTTGCTGACGCTGACGGATGCGCGCGCGCTCCGTGCGAATCACGCGCAGCGCGTCGAGCGTGGACGATCGCTCCATCTCGAGGTTGCTCAAGAGCGCGTAGGAGATCACCCAGAGGCCGACCACCAAACCGAGCACGAGCACCGCAGAGAGCAGGCCGAGCTGACGCTTGTCCTTCGCGGACATGCCCGCGAGCGCGGCGCGCAGCGAGTCAGTTGCTGCCATTGGAGCCTCCCGTCGCGCCGCTCGAGCCCGTCGCGCTCGTGCCGCTCGATCCCGACGAGCCGGCGCCGGCCGCGCTGCTTCCGGGCCTGCGCGAGCTCGACGCGCGACCCGGACAACGAAACTCGATGTCCACGGTGTACTGCTGTCGACTGTCGTTGGGGTTGGTCTGCGTGCGCCCCGGCGTCACCGTCGGAAAGCACTCGTACGTCTTGAGCGCGTCCACGATCGAGTCGCGGTCCTGCACGGTCGCGGCGATCCCTTGGATCTGCACGCGCTCGTCGCTCACCTCGAGCTGCGTGATGTCATGATTTCGTGTGCCTTCAGGGATCTTCGACGAGATCGTCCCGATCACGTCCAGGGCGTCCGCCGGCGGCAACGGGTCTTGGATCGTCTCGCCCGAGCCTCGCGCCTTGGCGATGGCGAGCTGCGGATCGGTGATGCGCTCGTCGAAGACCTCTTGCGTGACGAGGGCGAGCGCCGTGGTCAATCGATCGCGCTCGGACGCGCTCGCGTAGTAGCGCGCCGCGGTGGCGCCCACCCAGGTGAGCATGACGGCGCCGGCGAGCATGGCCAACATCGGCGCGCGCTCTCGAAGGATCGTCGTGTTGCCCTGCAGCGCGAGCGGGCCTTTGCGAAGATCGATGCGCGATGCCTTGGACACGCCGCGCATCGCGAGCGCGAGCGCCGTGGGCGCGTAGCGGAGCTCTTCGGGGTTGACCTCGGGCGCGAGCGTGAAGCTGCCCGCGGGCGGGTACATGCGAATCGCAGAGACGTCGAGCCCCGAGGCTTTCTCCACGGATTCTTGAAACAGGTGCCCTTCTTCGCCGAGCAAGAACGCCGCGACGACCGAGCTTCCGCCGGACGCGAGGTGCGCGCCGAGCGACTGGCGAATCGAGCGCTCGCGCACCGCGGGGTTGCCCTGCCCTGTGAGCGTGCGCGCGAATTGAACGCGGCCGTTGGCGATCACGCACACGTCCGCGCGCGACTCGTAGCCGTGCACGAGCAAGATGGGATCGGCGGAGTTGAGCTCGACGAAGGCCGAGGACAGCTCGCCGAGCGCGAGGGGCATCACGCCGATTTCGCGCGGCTCGAGGTCGGCGGATTTGAACGCGTCGATCACGGCCTGCACGCGCTCGGTGCGCGTCGCGGCCGCGATGAGCTCAGCGACTTCTCCGTCGCGGATGATCTGCGCGTCGATGACCGCAGACTCGACGTCGAAGGGGATCTGCCCGTCGAGCTCTGCCGCGAGCACCTTCGGGCCGCGACGCAAGAGCGCCTTGGGGAGCGAGAGCGGACGAAGCGAGACGTCGCTGCCTTGGATGGCGACGAAGACTCCGTCCGGCGGAAGCGGGAGCGCCGCGCGGATGGACTGCGCGGCCATCGCGATGCCTTCGGGGCCGCTCTCGCGTGGGATGCGATAGATCGCTTCGACCACGAGCTTGCGGTACTGACCGCGCATCCGCACGACGCGCAGCTGACCTTCACTCAATTCGATTCCGAGATACAGGGCCATCGCCGAAGCTCTCAGTCCTCTCGCCAATAGATGATGGTGCCGCCGCGCTCGTCGACTTGTTGCACCGAGCCCGAGGGCCCTTGCACCAGGTTGTTCGCGCGCGTGGCGTCCACGACCGGCGCCGACTGCGGAACGTCTGTTCCGCCCGTCGTCACCCGAAGAAACGTGCTGTCGATCTGCGGCTGCGGGCGCATGTCGATCACCGCATGAATTCGTGTGTACGAGAGCCCCACGCGCGCCGCCGCGAACACGCTGAACACCTTGGACTCGACGCTGATCGCGCGCTCGAGCCCCGCCGTGTCCGAGATCTGAATGGGCTGCTCGCCGGCCATCGTCTTGAATAGTTGGCCCAGCATTCCCCGGCCCTGCAGCGTGGCCGTGAACATCTGCGCCGAGCCGAAGATGGGCAGCCCCATCGAGAGCGTGAAGCCCTGCACCATCGTGATGCCCGTCGTGAACCGCCGCGCCGCCGTGGGGTCCGTGCACGCGAGGTTGGCGCGGCCAAACGCGCAGATGAGCGCGAGCAGCGTCTGGGCGTTGGCCGTGTTCACGTTGACCTGCCCCGAGCCCCACACGGTGAGGTTGCGACGCCGCGGGTTGGACGGGTCGGGATCGACGATCGCCGCCCAGAGATCATCGTCGCCCAGGCCGCGCACCATCCGCAGCTCGTTGACCGAGTCGAACGGCGCGTTGCGCCGCGGATAGCTGGGCCTGAGCCGGCCGTAGAAGTTGTCCTCGGGTCCGCCCGCGCCCGCGCCGCTCACGTCGTTGGTGATCAGCTGCCCGATGTCGAACGCCGTCTGATCCGCGTCCGAGTAATCGATGATCTCTCGCAAGAGCGTCGCGCGATCGGTGAACTGCCCGTCCGCGTCGCGCTGCGAAAACAGCGGTTCGTACGCGGGATTCGCGGTCAGGCCCACCATGCGCGCCGCCTCGCGACGCGAGACCTCGGCGCCGCGATACGCGCCGTTCACGTTGATCTTCGAGTCCTCGTCGACGATGAGGATGGGCTCTGCGCCGCGCAGCGACCCCAGGTTCTTCGCCCCCTGCTCGCCCACGCCGAAGCTCTCGCTGAGCGAGCGCGTCCCGCCCTCGCGACGAAACGCGCCGAACAGCGTGTCCGCCTGCTCCCACACCGGGATCTGCCCCGGAGGCCCGCCGAACAGCGCCATGAGCCCCACCAATTGTCCGGTGATCGCGCGGCGGATCGTCGGCTCCGAATGCAGCAGCAAGCGCGCGAGGTTGATCCCGCTCTTCGCTTCATAGTGCGCGATGACCTGATCGCGTCCCGCGGCGGCCGCCGCGTACGAGACCTCGACCTCGTCCCGCGTCTGCTGCGCCATCACGTACAAGAGCGCGACGGAGGTGAGCACCATCAAGAGCGCCACGCCCCGCTCGCTGCGGCTGCGTCGCTTGCGTCGCTTCGCGCGCCGCGCCCTGCGAGCACCGTCCGCGCGCGCGCTCGCCTCGGCGGGGAGGCGCTCTCCCGACGGGCTCTCGTCGCGCGGTGTCGTGTGCTCAGTATTCAACATGTCTGTGATTTCTCAGGTTCAACGCCAGTCGAGGCCGAGGCCGAAGCGCAGCATGGACTGCAGCATCACCGGGGTCTCGGTGCTGTAGCGACGACGACGGTCGTTCTCTTCGCGCAGCTCGATCGTGATGCGAACGCGCTGCGGGAGGCGCGCGGGTTGGCCGGTGGCGTTGGTGGTGTTCCAGTTCTCGATCCACTGCGAGGTGGTCTCGTCGAAGAACTTCAGGTCGAAGAGGGTCACGTCTTGCACGAGGACGTCGAGCGTCCCGCCGCGCTGCGGATCGTTGTCGATGCGCGTGGTCTCTCTTCGCATGAGGTCGTACGTCGTTCGCTGCGCGCTGCGCCGCTCGACCACGCGATAGCCCACCTCGCACGCGTCCCCTTCGTGCGCGCCGCGGCGGAGCCTTCGGTGCGTAAACGCCGTCATCTCGAGCGCGTCTCCGTTGAGCCCCTCGCGCGCGACAAACGCCGTGAGCACCGCGTTTTGCGTGGGATTCGCGCCGTTGACGTGCGCGGACAAAAACGCCCCGCGCAGGTCGCGAGAGATCCTGAGCGCCGCGGTGCGCGCCTGGTGATCGCGCTCCATGCGCGCGCTCAAGCGATCGCGCATGCGCCCGGTGTGCGTAAACGCAGTGAGCAGCATCAGGCCCATCATCGCGAAGACCGCCGTGGCGACGATCACTTCGAGCAAGGTCATGCCTGCGCGCGAGCGCTTGCGCTGCACGGTCTTCATCGGATGCCCTGCCCGGTCGGAGTGCCGCTGCCGCCCATGAGGCTGCCCGCAGCGCCGCCGGCGCCGAGCAGCGAATTGAGAGCATCCTGCGGGACGCCCGGCATCGTCGCTCCCGACTGCAACGTCTGCCCCGGGTTGGTCACGTACTGAATCAAGTCGAAGTGAAACTCTCTCGAGCCCTCTTCCCACGCGACGCGCACGGTGACGCGGCGGATCGCTCCTTCGAGCAGAGGCTTGAGCGAGGGATAGATGCCCGCGAGGATCGCCGCCTGCGCGCCCTGGATGTTGGGCGCGTTCGAGCCCGTTCCCATCGCGCCTTGTCCTGGCTGCGGAGCGCCCGCAGCGCCGAGCCCGCCGAGCGACCCCGCGAGCGCCGCGAGAGGATTGGCGCCGTTGGGGCCTTGCGCTCCGTTGGCGCCGAACTGCGAGCCCGCGAGCGCGCTCGTGGCCGTGTTGAGCAGCTGGCTCGTCGCGTCGGAGTTCACTTGTGGCGGGCTGGGCAGCTCGATCTTCTCGACGTTGGCCTCGCACGTAAACGGAGCCTCGCAGCAGCGCGTCCCGCCCATGTCCGGCGGATCGTCCACGCGCTGATCGGTCTGCGGCAGCTGGTTCTTGCGGATCCACGCTTCGACCTGAGTCATTCGGCACTGACCGACGAGCGTGGCCTGCGTGATCATCCGCGCGTGCGCGACGCGGCGCGCGGCGATCACGTTGCTGCCGAACACCGAGGCCAGCCCCATCGCGAGGATCGCCGTCGCGATCATCACCTCGAGCAGCGTGAACCCGAGGACAGTGACGCCCATGGCCTTGCGGCGCGCTCGCACGCGCTCGCGCAGCGTCGCTTCGTCGAGCTCGCCGTCGAGCGTGGTGCTCTCGCTTCGCTTCACGTCGGTCATTGCGACACCTCGCGAAACACGCGCTCGCGCGAGTCGGTTTCGACGTCGTCGCGCTCTTCTTGCTGCGGCGGCTCGACGGCGCGATCGAACACCTCGGCGCGTCCGGTCATCGGGTCGAGCACGATCGAGAAGACATCTCCCCGGGAATTTCTCAGGTGAACAACGGCTCTCTCCGCCTGTCCTCCCGAGAAGAAGTACACGTGTCCGGGCCCTTCGGTGCGCGCCTCTTCGTCGTGCTGGCTGTAGAGCCTCGCGACGGTGATGCCTTCATCGAGGTCGCGCGGGCGAAAGCGCGCGCCCGAGATCGCCGTGAACTGCGCGCGCGGCGCGCGGGGGCGAAGATTTTGGATCGCGTCCGCTTGTTGAACGGCGGCGGCCTCGATGGCCTCGGCGCCGCCCGCGCGAAGCGGATCGCGAGGGTCGAGCTGCATCGCGTCGTCGCTCTCTTCGACAGAGATCCGCGCGCCGCCGAGGGGAAAGCTCACGCGCGTCGTCTTTCCGCTGGTGAGCGCGTGCACGTAGGCGAAGCGGTACGCAGCGGCGAGGCGCATGCAGCTCGTGCGAAGGCGCGCGCGAGGAAGCGCGCCCTGCCCCATGAGCACGCCCGAGGCGAGCATGCCCATGATCGCCACGACGATCATGATCTCGATCAGCGTCATGCCGGCGCGCGCGCGGCGCGCGGCAGGAGCCTCATCCCCGGCCCTTCTCCACGCCCGGCGGCGTGGAGAAGGGTGCCTTCGCTGCGATGGCGGCGAAGAGGGAAGAAAGCGGGCAGAGATCGAGGACAGCGACGCCGAGACGGCGAGCGCAACGGAGCGCGCTCGCGCCACCGCTCGCACAGCCTTCGTCCATTCATCGTCTCGTCGCTTCACCATCGCCTCACGTCAGTCTTTCACCAGCCCGATGTTCGTCGAGCCCCGCTCTCGGTTCACTGCTCGCTCTTCACCATGCTCGCTTCACCGTTCGCTCGCTTCACCGTTCGCTCACTGCACTGCACCGTTCGCTCGCTTCACCGTTCGCTCACTGCACTGCACCGTTCGCTCGCTTCACCGTTCGCTCGCTTCACCGTTCGCTCGCTTCACCGTGCGCTCGCTTCGCTTCGCGCTTGGTTGCCGCTCTCGAGTTGCTCTTCTGCCTTGGCCTCATCGCAGCGAAGGCACCCTTCTCCACGCCATCGGGCGTGGAGAAGGGTCGGGGATGAGGCGGACCACCCGAGCGTGCTCAGTTCGCAGGGCGCGCGGCGGTGGTGATGTCGTCGCCCGTCCCCGCCTGGCCGTCGGGTCCGCTGCTGGTCACGTCGAGCTCTTCACCGTTGCACACGATGGTGAAGGGCTTGCTCCACTCGTCGGTGGTCTTCGCGCGCGTGTCCATCTCACCCGCAGCGATCAGCGACTGAACGGTGGGACACGAGTCGCGGTGCTCGGTGTAGTACTGCTGCGCCAGCGACCGGAGCATCGTCGCGTTGGTCTTCGTCGTCTTGATCTGAGCCTTGCGCTGCTGCTGAAACGCGAACGTCACGCCGCCGCCGATCATCGCGATGATCGCGATCACGATCATGATCTCGATCAGCGTGAGGCCCGCGCGAGCCTTTCCGAGCATCTTGCGCAGCGCGCGCGCGGTCTTGCGGGCCCGATCACGGGCGGTGCTCTTCGCAGTGTTCATCGCAGTCTCTCCTTGCGTCTCCATCGCGTCTCTCACTGTTGTCTCTGTTCACGCTCGGCGCTCGTCGGGCATTCCCTCGACGAGCGTTTCGCGGACACACGTTTTCAAGTTCACTCGATCTGCCCTGGGTCGTCGAAGCTGCCCGTCGGTCCGGCAGAGCTCACGTCGGCGATCTCGGGGTTCTTTCGGCCTGGGCACACGATGCGCAGCGGCCGGCCCCATCCATCGGTGGGGACCTTTCTGAGATACGGCTGCACTCCGTCCGGAGGAGCCACGAGCTGATCGGGCCCGGCAGGGCAGCGCCCCTGGTGATCGACGCGGTACGCTTCGACCGCGCGCAGGACCGTGGCGATCGCCGCGCGCGTCGAAAACTCCGCGCGACGCTGCTTGTGCACGTTGCCGAGCGAGTAGAGCGCGAAGAGCACAGCGCACACCACGAGCGCCGGACGCGCGGCGCGACGAGCCCGTCGAAGTGCGCCCTCTCCAGGCGTCTCCCACGGAAACAACAGTCGCGACTCGCTCCTCTTCGCCATCACGTCACTCGGTCACTGCACGAACTCGTTGAGCTGCATCAGCGGCATCAAAATCGAGAAGGCCACGGCCGCGGCGGTGCCGCCCATCGCCGCGATCATCATGGGCTCGAGCATGCTCGTGAGCAGCGTCACGCGCGCGTCGATGATCCCGTCGTAGTTGTCGCTCACCGCCACGAGCATCCCTTCGAGGTCGCCCGAGCGCTCGCCGATCGCGATCATTTGCACGACCAGCTTGGGAAACCGCCCCGAGCGCTTGAGCGGCTCGGCGATGCTCTCGCCCTCTTTGATGCTCACCGTCGCGTCGGTCACCACGGCTTCGAGCACGCGGTTGCCGAGGACGTTCTTCACGATCTCCATCGCCTTCACGAGCTGCACGCCCGAGGCGAGCAGCGTCGCGAGCGTGCGCGTGAAGCGCGTGACCGCCACGAGCCTCGCGAGCTCGCCGAACATCGGGAGCTTGAGCACGATCTCGTCCCAGCGATACGCGCCTTCGGGCGTGCGCTTCCAACGGATGAAGAAGCCGAAGGCCACGATCGCGAGCAGAGCGAGCAGCCACCACCAACGCCCCAAGAAGCCCGAGACCGCGATGAGCAGCTCGGTGTACCAGGGCAGGGTCTTTTGAAAGTCCGAGAAGATCGCAGAGACCTTCGGGACGACCACCACCATCAGCACGCCGATGATCAGCGAGCCGAACATCGCCATGAAGGCCGGGTAGGCCATGGCGCCGGTGATCTTTCCCTTGAGCTTGACCTGCGCTTCGATGAACTCGGCGAGCCGCGCGAGCACGCCCTCGAGGTTGCCCGAGGCTTCTCCCGCCGCCACCATGTTGATGTACAGCGGCTCGAAGAAGCTCGGGTGATCTTCGAGGCACTTCGCGAAGGACGTTCCCTCGCGGACCTTCACGCCGACGGTCTCGAACGCCGCGCGAAGCTCTTTGTGATCGACCTGGTCGGTCACCGCAGAGAGCGCTTCGGGCAGCGGAATCCCTGCCTTCAACAGCGTCGCGAGCTGCCGCGTGGCGACCGCGACGTGCCGCTGCGAGCTCGACGCGGCCTTCTTGATCGCCGTGACGATCGCCTCGATCGTGGGCGTGCTCGAGACCGTCCCGAGCGCCGCGAGCGCGCGCGCTCCGGCGACCTTTCCCTTGGACGCGGACGCCGCGTTGCTCGATGAAGAAGCGCCAGACTTCTTTCCGTCGCTCGCGAGCGGCCGAGTCTCTTCGACGTACACGCCCTGCTTGCGAAGGAGCTGACGCACGGACTTCTCGCTGTCCGCGTCGATCGTCCCTCGAACGGTGCGTCCCTTGTCGTTGACGCCGGTATACGCGAAGACCGCCATCGCTCAGCCTCAGTGCTCGTCCTGCGTCGCCGCGAGGACCTCTTCGATCGTGGTCGTTCCTTCGAGCACCTTGCGCGCGCCGTCGTCGCGCAAGGTGTCCATGCCCTCTTCGATCGCCGCGCGGCGAATGGTCACGCTGTCCGCGCTCTTGAGCGCCAAACCGCGCACCGCGTCGGTCACGAGCAGAAGCTCGTAGATTCCAGTGCGGCCCGTGAACCCAACCCCCTGGCACTTCGGGCAGCCCACCGCGCGATACGCAGGGACCCTTCGCCCCTCGGCGAGCTCGTGCAGAAGCGCCCCCGCAGGAGAGCCGCCGAACGCGCTCGCGCCGTACTTCGTGCGCGCGCTCGTCACGCGCTGAATCGCCCGCGCGCGATCGAGCCCGAGGCGAGCCCAGTCTTGCTCGCCCGTCGAGTATCGCTGCTTGCAGTGCGGGCACAGCGTTCGAACGAGGCGCTGCGCGAGCGCGGCTTGCAACGTCGAGGCGATGTGAAAGCTCTCGATCCCCATTTCGGCCAGGCGCGTGAGCGCTCCGGCCGCGTCGTTGGTGTGGATCGTCGAGAGCACGAGGTGGCCCGTCAGCGAGGCCTGCACGGCGATCTCAGCGGTCTCTTTGTCGCGGATCTCGCCGACCATGATCACGTCGGGGTCTTGCCGCAAAAACGCTCGCAGACACGAGGCGAACGTCAGGCCGATCTTCGCGTTGACCTGCATCTGCGAGATGCCGCGCAGGTCGTACTCGATGGGATCTTCCGCGGTCAGGATGTTGAGGTCCGCGCGGTTGATGCGGTTCAAGCACGCGTAGAGCGTCGTCGTCTTGCCCGAGCCCGTCGGTCCCGTCACGAGCACGATTCCGTGCGGCTGCTCGATCAAGCTGTGGATGAGCTCCAAGCGATCGGGCGCGAAGCCGAGGTCCGTCAGGCTGAGCTGGATCGACGACTTGTTCAAGATACGCATGACGACGCGCTCGCCGCGCTCGTTGCCGATGGGGATCGTCGAGACGCGGATGTCCACGTTCTTGCCGCCCATCTTGAAGCCGTACCTTCCGTCTTGCGGCAGGCGCTTCTCGGCGATGTTCAAGCCCGAGAGCACTTTGATGCGCGCCACGATGGCCGGAAGAAATCTCCTCGGCGTCGTTCGCACCTCGCGAAGGTCTCCGTCGACGCGAAAGCGCACCGTCACTTGATTGTCGTCGGGCTGCACGTGGATGTCCGTCGCGCGATCCTTGAGCGCCTCGACGAACAGCGAATTGACCCACCGAATGATCTGCGCGTCGTCGTCGCTCTCGAGGATCTCTTGTCGGATCTCTTCGGGCTCGGACGCCCCGCCGTCGTCTTGCAGGTGCCCCGCGCGCTCGATCTGCGTCTGCGCCCAGGACACGGCGTCCATGAGCTTGGTCGCAGGGACCACCACGGGGTCGATCTCGAAGCCGAGCCGCTCGCGCAGGTCGTCGAGGCCCCAAGTGTCCAAGGGATCAGCCACGCCGACGACGAGCATGTCGCCTTCGAAGAAGAGCGGGAGCATCTGGTGCGAGCGCGCGAATCCGAAGTCGAACGCGCGCTCAGTGAGAAAATCACGCGGGATCTTGTCGTTTTGCACTTCGAGCTGCACGCGCATCCCGAAGCCCTCGCCCAGCGCTTGCGCGATGGTCTCTTCGTCGCTCTTTCCCGTGCGCACCAGGGCGTCGGACAGGCGCGTGCCGCGGCCCTCGCGCTCGATGGACGAGACGACCTCGTCGATCGCCTCGGGGTCGATGGTCCCCGCGCGCTTCAGGATTTCTCCGACGAATCGAACGTTCTGCTGCATGGCCAACTCGGGACTGTCTCGAGAGAGAGTGTGACTTACTGCGGCGGTTGGGCCACTGGGCGGCCGAGGAGCGGGAGTCGGATCGTCGTCGCCGACGGAGCCGTTGTGTTCACGGTGGCGTCTGCTGCCACGGTTCCAGTCGCGGTCGGAGTGGACGCGGTCGCACCTCCGCTCACGGTGACCGTCCCGGGTGGGAGCTCGATCGGCGCTGATGTTCGATGCTGAGGCGGAGCCCGCTCGAGGCTGATCAGCTCTCGCTCTTGCTCTTCGCGCTGCTGTCGAATCGCTTGTCGGATCTCTTCGACCAGGCCGTTGGTGCGCGAGTAGTCCACCTCGGGCCGCACCTCCGAGTTCGAAGACATCACGAAGTAGCGGTCGAGAAACTCCTGACGCTCGCGCATCTTGCGCTCGAAGATCCGTCGCAGATCGCTCTGGTCGCGGATCACGTACGGGGTCATGAAGAGCAGGAGGTTTCGACGCTCGACGCGGCGGGTCTCCGTGCGAAACAGCGCGCCGATGAGCGGAAGATCGCCGAGGATCGGGATGCGCGTGGTGCTGCGACGGACGGCGTTGCGGATGAGCCCGCCGATCACGACGGTCTGCTGGTCCTGAACGACGACCTTGGTCTTGGCGGTGCGGCGGTTGATGGGGACGACGCCCAACGTTCCCTCGGCGGCGCCGGCTTCGGAGATCTCTTCGTCGATCTCGAGGCGCACTTCGTTGGAGTCGTTGATGTGGGGGACGATGCGGATCTTCGTTCCGACGTCGCCGCGGGGCGCGGAGAAGCCGCCGAACGCGCCGAGCAGGCCGAGCGCGCCGGCGCCCGCTTGTCCTGCAGCGCCGGCGGCCGCGCCGAGGCCACCGCCGACGTTGTTCTGCAGCGCGATGTTCGCTCCGACGTTGATGTCCGCTGGCTCGTTGTCCATCGCGATGATCGACGGCGTGGCGAGCACGTCCGCGTCGCCGTTGTCCGCGAGGGCGCGGAGCACGATGCCGAACGCGGGAATTCCCAGGGTAAATCCAGGGATTCCGAGGTTGAGGTTGGGGATCGCCGGGCCGCGCACGCCGAGCGCGAGGCCCGTCAGCGCGTCCTGCGACGCGGGAAACTGAATCGAGTTCTGCGCTTGAAACCCGCCGAGCGGGATCGTCGCGCCCGGGATGCCCAAGAAGTTCGTCAGCTGCGCGCCGCCGTGAAAGCTCACGCCGAAGGTGTTTCCGTTGGTGACCTCGAGCTCCATCACCGCGGCCTCGATGAACACCTGGCGTCGCGCGCGGTCGAGGCGCTCCAAGATCGCGCGCACTTCGATGAAGTCTCGTTGCGTCGCGGTCACCACGATCGAGTTGGTTCGCTTGTCCGCGGTGATGCGAATGGCCCCTTCGAACACCGTCGCGGCGCCGCGCTGCCCCGCGGCCTGCCCCGCCTGACGGCCGCCCGAGACAATATTGTTCACCGTGTTCGAGAGCTCTTCTGCGTCCGCGTGCTGCACGGCGTAGACGTGAATGTTGCCCGTCTCTTGCGCGGTCGGACGATCGAGCACGCGGATGATCTCGAGCACGCGCTGGTACATGCGCTCGGTCGCGACGATCATCACGGCGTTGCTGCGGTCTTCAGCGACGAGGCGCACGAGCCGCACGTCCGAGCCCGGAGCGCCCGGAGCGCTCGCGCCCGCCGCGCCCGCGGTGGTCCCCAGGATCTCGTTGATGCGCTGCACCGCCTCGGTCGCGGCGATGTACTGCAATCGCTCGACCCAGATCTGCTCGCCCACCGACGGCGTGTCCACGTCGGACAAGATCTGCATCATGCGGCGGATGTTCGCGCCGGTGTCCGTGATGACGATCGTGTTGCTCGCGGCGTACGGCGTGATGTCGCCCGCTTGTGACTTGAAGTGGCCGAGCAGCTGCGCGGCGTTTTCAGCGGTCATGTTGCGCAGGCGATGGATGCGCGTGACGAAGCGATCCTCGGTCGGCGCCTGCTCGCCCGCGCCGTACAGCGGTACCGGCTGCGTCGCGATGCCCGCGCTGTCCTCGATCTTGAGGTAGCGGCCCGAGGGGACGACGGTCATCCCGTTCGTCGAGAGCACGCTCAAGAACGCCTGGTACGCCTCGGCGGGCGAGACCTTCGTCGGCGAGTAGATCGTCGCTTTGATCGAGCGCGCCTTGCCCGAAATGATGAAGCGACGACCGGTGATGTTGCCGATCGCGCGCACGAGGTCGGGCAGGTCCGCGTCTTGGAGGTTGAACGTGATGCGCGCGCCCGCAGGAAGCGGCTGATAGTCGATGCCGCCCTCGAACTCGCGCAGGTTCGGCTGGCCCGCGACGCCGGTGCCGCCCGGAGTTCCGGTGGCGCCAGGGGTGCCGGTGCCGGCTGCTCCTTGCGTAAACTGCGAGAGCGGCGGCAGCGTGTTGTTCGGGCGAACACCGGGCAGAAGTTGTCCGGGGCGGGGTCGTGTCTGCGCCACGGACAGGCTCGCGACAAACGTCATCAGCGAGACGAGCACGAGGGCGGCAGCGGTTCGGAGCTTCACAGTTCGAGTCCTTGATTCTCTCGAAAGAGTGAGAAGAGCCTGAATTTTCAGGGACGAATATTGAAGTCGATGTTGACGGGCTGGCCGTTGCGCAGCACCGACACCGTGAGTCGATCGGCCGTTCGAAGGCGCGCGTACGCCTCGAGGGCCTTGTCCGGAGAGGCGATTTCGAGCCCGTTGATCCGCGTGAGAACGTCGGCGTTTTGCAGGCCGATTCGACCGAGCAGGTTGTTCGACCGCACGCCGAACATGGTCAACCCGACGATGCGACCGCCCTCGGTGTGAGGCATCACGCGCGTGGTGCGCATGAGCTCAGCCTGGTTCTCCAAGATGCGATCCACCGTGCTTCTGCGCAGAGAAAACTGGTTCGCTCCGTCGCGCGAGATGCCCGACTCGAGGATCTGCGAGAGGCTGTCGCCCGGCTCTGCGGCGGTGGCGACCGGCGAGGCGACGGCCACCGTCGCGGCGGGCGCGGCCTGACGCGGCGGCATCACCTGCGCGTAGAAGCAGCGCGGGCCGCTGCTCGGACGAAGGATCACGTACGCGCCGTAGTCCTGCGCCCAGCCGATCGAGGCGACGGTCTTGGAGTCCAGCGTTTGCCCCAAGCGAAACGGCATCGTGGGTCCGCCCGCCGCCTGCGCGGCGAAGATAAACGACCACGTCGGGTCGTCGGACTCGACGGCGCCCATGACCTTCACCTGGCCGTCGCACGGCATGGGCGGGCTCGAGTCGTCCGCTTCGGGGCCGGCGTCGGGCGTCTCGGGGATGGGCGGCGGGCAGTTCAAGCACCCCGAGTCCGCGTCGAACATGTTGCGGCGCAGGATGTTGTCGGTGTCGCGCGAGCGAAACGACTGGCTGTTGCTGCGTTGCTGCGCTTCGAACGGGACCGAGGCTGGGCGCGAGAGCGCGGCGACGTCGGCCTTGAACACGTTGGCGGCGAGCACGTTGTTGACCATCGCGGCGCTGAAGAACGCGCACGGAATCATCGCCACGAGCGTCACCGCCCAGGGATGCCTCCGGAGGACCAACTCGACATACGACCAGAGCTTCTGCATCACGCCATGTCCTCGACTGCCTCAGCGTCTTGCGGCAGTCGTGCCAGCACGCCCCACGGGCGTCGGCCCGGTGTTGAGTGCGGTCTCATGGGCCCTCCCCCCTTCGGGCCCGTTGCCAAATTGTCTCGACTGCCTCCGCGCTCCGCCCGACTGACATTCTGTCCGGTCGGTCGGGGCGGAGGACGAAGGTTCACCGCGGGGCGCTCACGAAGACGCACGAGCGCGCGGAGCCGCAGCGCAGGCCGCGACGGCAGTCGTTGTCGCGGGCGCAGGGCTCGCCGAGGTCGGCGGTTCCGCGCTCTTCGACGCCCGAGTCGCGCACTTGCGGTTGCGTGGACATGCCCGTGATCGACCCGCAGTTGCGGGGCGGGGGCTGGCCCGGAAGGGTCGGGACGATGTTGCGCGTGCGCGCCGTCACGATCGGGATTCGCACGGGCTGCGTCGCGGTGCCCGCGTGCCCGATGACTTCACCCGAAGTGTCCACGACGTTGACGTAGTACTCGATCGCCGGGGGAAACGCGTCTTCGCAAGGGATCTGCGAGCCGTATCCGCCGGGCAACCCGAGGTCGTGGCCCATGCTGCTCATGCGCAGCTCGCGGTATCGCGTTGCGCCGGCGGAGCGAAAGAACATGGAGACGTGGTCGATGGGCGCCGACGAGCGGACCTGCGCGAAGACGGGGACGTCGTTGCGCGCGAGCTGCTCGAGGATCGGGTAGTGAACGAGCGCGCCGTTTCCCCGCTGGTTCATCGGGAGGTCGAAGGCGGTGGGCGCGGCGTTGCTCACCGGCGCGCTCGCGTCCATGGACGAAGCGGCAGCGTCGGCAGCGCGGGCGGCGTCCGTCGCGGGCGCTGCGCTGTCGCGGACGCTGGCGGCCGAGGCGTCAGCGCTGGCGCCTCCGTCCGCGGTCGCGGTCGCTCCGCGGGGATTTCGGCGCTGCGCGGTGGCGGCGCTCCCGAGCGCGATGAGCAGTGACGTGGACGCGAGGGCGGCGAGAACTACGCGAGGACGCATTGAAACGGTGCGATGGTTCTCGCACGGCGACGGGGGCGTCAAGCCTCCCGCGTTCCGACCCAGCGGATGTCGAACTCGAGGTCCGCGAGCGCGAACCCCTCGCGAAACGACGAGCTCGCGGGAATCACCCATTCGAGCGACGGCCGAACGCAGCCGCAGAGCTCGAGCGCGACGAGCACGAACTCGAGCGACGTGACGGCGTACCAATCCGCGAGCACGACGGGGACGCCCGCCACCACGCCGCGCACGTGTTGAACGCTCACGCGCTCGGTCTTGACCTCGCCGAAGTCGTAGTAGTTTGCGGCGAGCCTGGGGATGGCCCACGCGATGGCCGAGGGCACCATGAGCTTCACGAAGCTGCGGTAGATGCCGGACAAAACGCGGTGCGCTTGCCTGCGCGTCCCGGCGCGCAGCGATTCTTCGAACGGGACGCCCAGGATTTTCGCGGCCGCGGCGTCCACGAACATCATGGGCATCACGTCGTACCAGCCCGACGAGAGAAACGACTGCGCGTAAAAGCGCCGCAGCGCCTCGCTCGGAAGCAGCGCAGAGACCGCGCTCGCGCCCCCCGGAAGCTCGTCGTGCCGCGCGATCGTGTCGCGCCACGCGAGGCCCTTGATCCGAAACGGGCTGTGCCCCGGAGCGGTCGGGATCTCTTCGATGCGCGGCTCACGAACGGTCAACACGACGTCACTCAACACGGCTCGAAACAGAGGGCGAAAACAACAGCTCTTCTTGTGGGGGCGGACCCTACATCAATTGACGTTCGTCTGTGACGCTGCCGAACTTGAATTCGTGCGCTATGGTTCGAACGAACGCTTGGCCCGCGAAGACACACACGAAAACAAGATGACGTCCGACGGCGAAGTGATCGATTCGAGCGGACACATCGCTCTGTTCGTCTGCCGCTCGTGTCGCCCCGTCGGGTGGAACGCGAACGGAGGTCCGCGGCCCGGATCGTTGCTCGTGGGCGAGGTCGAGCGCGCGGTGCGCGAGCGCGGGGCGCAGCACCAAATCGCGGTGCTGCCGATTCACTGCCTCGCGCGCTGCGCGCACTCGTGTTCAGCGGCGATTCTTCCGCGCGACGGAGGACGCGTGCTGTTCGACGAGCTCGAGCCCTCCCGCGAGACAGCGGAGTCTCTCGTCACCATCGCCCTCGCCGTTCGCGACGAAGGCGCTCGCGCCGCGGGCCCCGAGCGATGCCCCGCGGCGCTCTCTGCCAAGCGACGCATCGAGTGACACTGGGCTCTCAGCGATCGAACACTCCCACGCTCGGAAGGTCTCGGTTGGCGACGTGCACGCGCGTGATCTCTGCGAGCGCGTGGCGGCCCATCGCCTCGTACGCGGCGACGAGCAGCTCGGCGCTCTCTTTGCGATAGCGATCGCTGTCGAGCCAGTGCAGCTCGCGACCGAGCGTGTACGCGAAGGCGGGCTTGCCCTTCGCCAGCTCTTCGCGCGCTTCGGCGATCCACTCTCGCACGATCTTGGGCGTGCGCTTCTTTCGGTACTCGACCTCGCGCGCGTCGACCTTGTCGCGCGAGAGCCTGGGGTTGCCCGAGTCTTTGGGGAGCACCGCGCTGATCGATCCCAGCATCGACTCGCGCTTGGCGCCGCGATAGCGAACGATTCCGTCCTCGTCGACCGCGCGACGATCCGCCTCGGAAAACCAGCGCAACGCCGCGCGCAGCGCCCAGAGCGAGAGCGGAGGCGCTTCGTCGCGGTACCGGTCTTCGAAGCGCTCGCGCACGCGCGCGGCGAGCAGGCTCACTCCGGTGGTCTGCTCGTCGACCCACGTCTCGGCGCTGTCCCTCGCGTAGTTGTGAACGATGGCGCCCGGCAGCTCCGCTGGGTCGTCGTAGAACAGCCCGTAGTGCAGCCCGTCGCTGTCTCCCCAGAGAAACGAGACCATCTCGGGCGGATCGCAGCGAAAGCGCATCTCCAGTCGCGGGTCGAGCCCGTCGCGCGTCGCTCGATCGAGCCCTCCGTCGCAAAAGTAGTCGAGCACGCCGCCGGGGCTGCGACCGATCCACTCCGTTCCGCTCTTCTCGATGGGGGACAAGCTGTCGAAGAGCGCCGCGAGCACCGCCATCCAGCGCGGCAATCGAAGCTGAAAGTGCTCGAAGAACTTCGCGCTCACCGCGTCGAAGCGCGCGCGCATCTTGTCGAGCGAGGCCTGTCGAAGAGCGTCTCGAGACTCATCGACGAAGAGCGCTTCGGACGGCGTGATGGGCTCGATCCCGAGGAGGGCTGAGAGCTCTTCGGTGAGCGCCGCAGCGCCGCGGGAGAGCGCGCTTTCGACCCGCGATTCGAGGGCCGCGAACGCGCTCGCCGGGTCTTCGAGCTGCGCGTTCGAGAGGATCACGAAGTCTCCGTTCGGCCCCTGGTACGTCTCGTTGCTGTAGAGCGAGAGGTTCGCGCACAACCCGAGCGGTCGCAGGTAGTAGACGCCGCGCCAGCTCGCGAGGGTCGTCGCCGCGCCTCTGCCCTTCTCTGAGAGAAGAGACTCGAGGCGCTCGCGTGCCGAATCGATCAACGATTGCAGTTCGGGGGTGTGCATCGGGCCGCGAGTGAGGGTACTCGTTGCGCGGTCACGCTGCGTTTGCAATGAGCACTGGCGGGTCTGCACACTCGAGGTTTCTTGCGTATCGAGCGCTCTCGATTCGAGCGTACGTTCCATTTTTGCTCGTGTTTTTGCAGGGCCGTGGCCTCTCGCTCTCGGCCGTGTTCGACCTGAACGTGGTGTTCATCCTCGCGAGCATGGCCGCGGAGATCCCCGCGGGGCTGTACGCGGACCGCAAGGGGCGCGCGCGCGCGATGGTGCTCGCGGGGCTCACGATGACCGCGGCGAGCGCGCTGTTCATCGTGGGGCGGTCGTTTCTGTGGTTCGCGTTGGCCAACGCGCTGTGCGCGATCTCGATGGCGCTCTCGACCGCGGCGGACTCGACGTGGCTGTACGAGAGCGCCAACGGAGCGGAGGACGAGCGGCGCTATCAGCAGCTCGAGGGCTACTCGAACGCGGCCAAGTCCCTCGGCAACGTGGTCGCCATCGCGCTCGCGGGCTTTCTCTTCTCGCTCTCTCCCATCGGACCGTTTGTGCTCTCGGGCGCGCTCACGCTGGGCTCGGCGCTCATCGCGCGGACGCTCTCGGACGCCGCGCACGAGCCTCGACGCCGGGGCGTGTTGCAAGACCTTCGTCGCGCCGCGGGCATCGTCGCGCACGACGGAAAGCTCTTGCTCGTGATGAGCTTCGCCGCGGTCACCTTCACGCTCTTGCAGCTCACGCTCTTCACGGACGCGGCGCACCTCCCGCTGCATTTTCGCGGTGCAAACGCCGGCGAAATGGCGCTCGCGCTCGGCGCGCTGGCCTCGGCCAAAGAGCTCGTCACCGCGCTCAGCGCGGCCTCGTCCGGGGCGCTCTTCGCGCGGGTCCGCGGGGCGCTGGTCGTCGTGTGCATCTCGATCGCGACCACGGCGCTGTTCTTCGCGATGGGCGCCTCCAACGACGCGCTGTGCGTGGTGATGATGCTCGCGGCCTCGGGGCTCTTCGGGCTCTTTCAGCCGCTCTCGCGCAAGCTGCTGCACTCGGCGATCCAGCAGCCGACCGAGCGAGCGACGCTGTTCTCCATCGAGAGCGCTGCGAGAAAAGTGCTCTTCGCCGTGGCCAGCGCCCTCTTCGGTCGCGCTGCCGAGAGCGCCTCGCTGCACCAGGCGCTCAAGGCCGCAGGTGTGCTCGCGGTGCTCGCGTACGTGCTGTTGGCGATGGGCGCCGCGGGGTGGCTGCGCATTCTTCGACGACGGCCGGCGAAGAAGGACCCGCTGTTGTCATACTTGTGAGAGAGCTGTTCGGTTCATGGCGGCGATCGAGCCATCCCTCGCGGGGCCCATCTTCAGCGCACACATGAGAATTCTCCGGCAAATCGCTGGCGAAACGACGTTTGCGCGCGCGCTCTCGCGGCTCGATCCCGACGTGCAGCTCACGGTGAACACCAGCGCTGCGATCGGCTGGGTCTCGTTCACGGTGATCGAGGCTGTGGTCAACGCGGTCGCGGACGAGAGCGGTCGCACCGTCGAAGCGCTGCAGCGCGAGATGGTGTTCACGACGACGAAGGACGTGCTCTCGGGGATCTGGAAGGTGCTGGCCAAAGCGATCTCGCCCGAGCTCATCGTCTCGCGCATCGGTCTGCTCTGGTCGCGCACCTATCACCCAGGAAAAATCCAGGCAGAGAGCCCCGCTCCCAACAGCGCGATCGTGCGGGTCAGCGAGTTCGGGACGCCGTCGGACTACCTGCTGCGCGGGATGTCCTTCACGCTCGAAGCGCTGCTCACCGAGCTCGGGCGCAGGGCGGTCCGAGTGAAGACCGAGCGCACCGTCGACGGGGCAGTTCTCCACGTGCACTGGCGAGCTTGATTTCTGGTCACGGAACGAACGGCGCTCGCTAGCAGCGCGCACCCGCCGTGACCCAAGCTCGTGTTCGTCGCGCGATCGGCTGCTCGCTCGCAGCGCTCGCGTCGCTCTCTCAGTGCGCGCCCGCGCCGCAGCGGAGCGGCCCCGACCCGTTTGCGACGACGATGGCTGTCGCGCGCGCGGTCGATCGCAACCCGGATCCGCGGGTGGTCGAGATCGACCTCGAAGCGCGCGAGGGCGAGTGGCAGAATGTGAAGGGGGGCCTCATCCCCGGCCCTTCTCCACGCCTGATGGCGTGGAGAAGGGTGCCTTTGCTGCGTATCGGGCGCCGATCGAGTCACTCTTGCTCTACGGTCGAAGCGAGCGCTCTGCGGCGCCGTATTCGCAGCAATGGCACCGATCGAGTCACTCTTGCTCGACGGTCGAAGCGAGAGTTCTGCGGCGCCGTATACGCAGCAATGGCACCGATCGAGTCACTCTTGCTCGATGGTCGAAGCGAGCGTTCTCCGGCGCCGTATACGCAGCAAAGGCACCCTTCTCCACGCCATCAGGCGTGGAGAAGGGTCGGGGATGAGGCTGACCTCGGTCGGTAACGAGGCAGCCTCGCGCGCCGCGCTCAATGCCGTGCCGCGGCTGTGCGACCATCGCGCAGCGCGATGAGCGACCTCGAGCCGATGAAGTACGAAGTGTCCGCGGTGTTGAAGACGCTCGCGGACGACTTGGATTTCGCCAAGACGCTCGAGAAGCGACCGTCTTCCACGATCGAGCCGCAGCACCCGGCGGCGGGCGGAGAGCAGGCGATCGTCGCGCTGCGAGAGCTCGCGTCGAAGTCCGTCGACGAGCGGCTCGTCGTGAAGGACACGCTGGGCGAAGGCGGGATGGGCGTCGTTCGTCTGGCCGAGCAGCGGAGCATGGGGCGCGAGGTCGCGGTCAAGACGCTGCGCGAGGGCGTGCGCGACCCGGAGACGACGCTGCGAGCGTTGCGCGAGGCGTGGATCACGGGGGCGATCGAGCATCCGAACATCGTTCCGGTGTACGACGTCGCGATCGGCGAGGACGGGGCGCCGGTGATCGTGATGAAGCGCATCGAGGGGCGCCCGTGGGGCGATTTTCTCGCGGACGCAGACCTCGTGAGAGGACGCGCGGACGGAGCCTCCAACGACCCGATCGAGTGGCACCTGCGCGTGCTGCTCTCGGTGTGCGACGCCGTTCACTTCGCGCACTCGCGCGGCATCATCCACCGCGACCTCAAGCCCGAGAACGTCATGATCGGGACGTTCGGCGAGGTCTACGTCCTCGACTGGGGAATCGCGGTTTCACTCGCAAAAGACCCCACCGGACGGCTCCCTGACCTCTCGACGGCGACCGACATCGCGGGGACGCCCTCGTACATGGCGCCCGAGCAGCTCATGCAGCAGCCCGAGCTCTTGTCCGAGCGCACCGACGTCTATCTCCTCGGCGCGATGATGTACGAGCTGTTCTCGGGCATGCCCCCGCATCGCGGAGAGAACATGCAGCAGGTGCTCGCGAGCGTGATCGAGTCGAAGCTCGATTTCAGCAGCGGATTTCCTGCAGAAGCGCGGGCGATCGTCGAGCGTGCGACCGCGCGCGACCCGAGCCAGCGCTTCGAGAGCGCCCAGGCGTTGCGCGCGACGATCGAGCGGTACCTGCAGCACAGAGGCTCGCGCAAGCTGGCGTTTCACGCGAGAAAGAGCCTCGATCGACTCGAAGAGATCCTCTCGACCGAGCCCGCGGGCGCCGCTCGGTCTGCGAGCGTGTTCAACCTGTTGGGAGAGTGTCGGTTCGGCTATCGCGCGGCGCTCGAGGCGTGGCCCGAGAACGCCTCGGCGCGGCAGGGGCTCGATCGCGCGCTCGTGGCGGTGATCGAGTCCGAGCTGCGCGAGGGCGACGCGTACGCAGCGCAGACGCTCTTCGCAGAGGTGAGCGCGAAGGACGCGGCGCTGCAGGCGCGGGTCGAGCGCGCGGTGCTCGAGCGACAAGCGGAGGACGATCGGCTCCGGCGCTTCGCAGACGACTACGACCGCGAAGCCGGAACGCGCACGCGCATGGTCCTCGGCGTCATGATGGGCGTCACGTGGACGGTGATCCCGCTCGTCGGCGCGATCAGCGAGCTGCGCGGAACTCCCGTGACCTTCGCCGGCATCGCCTGGACCATGGGCGTCTTCACCACCGTCGGTCTCTTCTTTCGCGTGTGGGCCCGCGAATCACTGGGCAAAACACAGATCAACCGCGGGCTCTCGGCGACGATGGCCGTGCAGCTCGGGACGCAGGTCGCGCTCCTGGTCGCAGCCCCCGCGATGCAGCTCACGCCCGCGCGGTTGATGGCGCTGTTCGTGCTGACCTGGGCCCTGACGAAGCTGCTGGTGGCCGTGTGGATCGAGCGGTGGTTTCTCGCGCTCGCGATGCTTGATTTGTTGTGCTTCGGCCTCGCGGCGCACGTCCCGCCGAGCACGCTGTGGCTCATGAGCGCGAGCAATTTGATTTTCACGGCGGCGATCGTGCGCGGGTGGCTTCCGGCGCAGGACCGAGCGCGGATTCAAGAGCGGCGCGCGGCGTTTCGAGAGCGCACGCGCAAGGTGCTCTTCGGCCAGTGGCAGAGCGGAGAGAAGAGCGAAGAGTGAGCGCTCAGAAGCTCTGATCCGAGAAGCGAAACAGCAGGTACGTGGGCTCGGCGCTCTCGGGGTCGATCACGATGGCGCCGTCTTGGTTGGTGACGTTGCGGTGCACGAGGTGGGCGCTGTCTCCGCCCGAGCTCGTGACGAAGAACGAGACCTTCGCGCCCACGCGAAAGCGCGCGAGCACGCGCTCGGTGACCGTCGCGGCGTCGACCTCGGTGAACTGCGGAGAGTGCAGCGAGAGCGTCGTGGCGTAGTCGAACGAGAGCCCTGGGTGCCAGCCCTCGCTCCACGCGGGACCGCTCAGCGGGGCGCGGTGCTCGAGGTAGAAAACGTTGGGAGTTCCTCGGGTGGATTGAATATTGATCACCATGCGGTACGCGGCGCCGCCGAAGGTGATCTCTGCGATCACGTGCGTCGAGTTGGGCCTCGGGCACTGTTGATCGGTGGGGCGGAGGACGGCGAGGACCGTTCCGTCGGCGCGACCGAAGGCGTTGGTGAGCGAGGCTCCGAACGTGTCCGTGCAGAGCGCTGCGAGCGAGGCGTCCGGGGAGAGCCCCGCGTCCGCAGCGACGTCGTCGCTCGCGTCGTTCGCGGGCGAAGCGTCCGCGACCGAGCCCTCGGAGGACGAGCCTGCGTCGAGCGCTGCGTCGCTGCGAGAAGGAGCCGGCGCGCACGCAGAAACGAGAAGAGAGAGCGCGACGAGCGCGCGGGCCCAACGATTCGTTCGCTTCACGAAGCAGGCGGTGTACTGGGCGAGGCGCCCTCGCGCAACGCTCAAGCCCGCGCGAGGAGGTCTTCGAGAAACTTCGCCGTGGGCGAGGCCTTCACCTTCGCGACGCGCTCGGGTGTTCCCTCGGCGATGAGCTTTCCTCCGCCGTCGCCGCCCTCGGGGCCGAGGTCGATCACCCAGTCCGCGCACTGAACGACGTCGAGGTTGTGCTCGATCACCAGCACGGTGTTGCCCTGATCCACGAGCTTCTGCAGCACCGCGAGCAAGCGCTCGACGTCGACGAAGTGCAGCCCCGTCGTGGGCTCGTCGAGCACGTACAGCGTGCGCCCTGTCTCTCTGCGCGCGAGCTCTCTCGACAGCTTCACGCGCTGCGCTTCTCCGCCCGAGAGCGTCGTCGCGCGCTGACCGAGCTTCATGTAACCGAGCCCCACGTCGCGCAGCGTTTGGAGGCCCCGCGCGACCGAGGGATGCGCAGCGAAGAGCGCGTGGCACTCGTCCACGCTCAGCTCGAGGACGTCCGAGATCGACTTGCCCTTGTAGCGAATCGAGAGCGTCGCGTCGTTGTAGCGCAGGCCCTTGCACACCTCGCACGTGACGTACACGTCCGAGAGAAAGTGCATCTCGACCTTCACGACGCCGTCGCCCTGGCACGACTCGCAGCGGCCGCCCTTCACGTTGAAGCTGAATCGCGAGCTCTCGAAGCCGCGCGCGCGCGCCTCGGGGAGCTGCGCGAACACCTCGCGGATGTCGTCGAAGAGCTTGGTGTACGTGCCCGGGTTCGAGCGCGGCGTTCGGCCGATGGGCTGCTGATCGATCGCGATGACCTTGTCGAGGTGCTCGATGCCGTCGATGCCGTCGTGCGCGCCGGGCGCTTCGCTCGCGTTGTGCAGCGCTTGCGAGAGCGCCGGGAGGAGGATGCCTTGGACGAGCGAGCTCTTTCCTGCGCCCGAGGGGCCGGTGACGGCGACGAGGCAGCCGAGGGGAATGTCCACGTCGACGCCCTTCAAGTTGTTCTCTCGCGCGCCGCGGATGGTGAGCTTCGCCTTGGATTTTCTGCGCTCTTTGGGTCGCGCGATGCGACGACGGCCGCTGAGAAAATCGCCGGTCGCGCTGCCCGCGTGCGCTTCGAGCGCGAGCGGCGTCCCTTCGAACACGACGTTGCCGCCGAGGTGTCCTGCGCCGGGGCCGAACTCGACGACGTGGTCCGCGCGGCGGATGGTGTCTTCGTCGTGCTCGACGACGAGCACGCTGTTGCCGATGTCACGCAGGCCTTCGAGCGCTTCGAGCAAGCGCTGGTTGTCGCGAGGGTGCAGGCCGATCGACGGCTCGTCGAGCACGTACAGAACGCCCGTGAGCTCGCTGCCGAGCTGGCTCGCGAGGCGAATTCGCTGCGCTTCTCCGCCCGAGAGCGACGGCCCCGCGCGATCGAGCGTGAGGTAGCCCAGGCCCACGTTGCGCAGAAAGCCCAAGCGCGCGCGCACTTCGCGGAGGACTCCTTCGGCGATCTTGAGCTCGTTCTCTGTGAGCACGAGCCCGTCGGCGTGCGCTGAGGCCTTGAGCACCGAGAGAGCGGTGAACTCGTCGATGCTCTTGCCCGAGAGCTTGACCGCGCGGCTCTCGGCGCGGAGGCGCTTTCCGTCGCACACGTCGCAAGGGATGTCGCGCAGGTACTTGCGGTAGACCTCGCGCATGCGCTCGCTGCTCGTCTCTTGGTAGCGCCGCATCAGCGTGGGAATCACCCCGTGAAATCGAATCGCCCACGACCCGTGGCTCTCGGTGCCCTCTTTGCCCCACGTGACGCGCATGCGCTTGTCGCCGAGGCCGTAGAGCACTTGTTGTCGTTGCTTCTCGGGCAGCTTCTTCCAGGGCTTGTCGAGGTCGACGCCGGTGGCCTTCGCCATCGCCTCGATGATGCGAAACGTCCAGCCCTCGCCGCGATCGACGGCGGTGGCCCACGGCGCGATGGCGCCTTCGTTGATGCTCTTGCTCGCGTCGGGGATGATCAGCTTGGGGTCCATCTCCAAGCGCGTCCCGAGGCCGTTGCACGCGGGGCACATTCCGAGCGGTGAATTGAAGGAGAAGCTCTGCGGGCTGAGCTCTGGGTACGCGACGCCGCAGCACGAGCGCGACTCGCTGAAGCGCACGGGCTCTGCTCCTTCGGCTTCTCCGAGCACGAGGCACTCGCCCTTGCCTTCTTTGAGCGCGAGCTCGACCGCTTCGGCGACGCGGCGTCGCTCTTCGTCTTTCGTTGCGACGCGGTCGATGACGAGCTCGACGTCGTGCTTCTTCTTCTTGTCCACCGACGGAAGCGCGTCCAAGCGATGCACCTCGCCGTCGATGCGCACGCGCGTGAAGCCTCTGCCCTCGAAGCCGGTGAGCAGGTCTTTGAACTCGCCCTTTCGGTTGGCCGCGAGGGGAGCGAGCACGGTAATGCGCTGGCCCTTGGCGAAGGCGAACACGTCGCGGACGACCTCGTCGACCGAGCGGCCTCGCACTTCTTTGCCGCACACCGTGCAGTGCTGACGGCCCGCCTTGGCGTAGAGCACGCGGAGGTAGTCGTAGACTTCGGTGATGGTGCCGACGGTCGAGCGAGGGTTTCCGCTGGCGGATTTCTGCTCGATCGCGATCGTGGGGGCGAGCCCTCGGATGCGCTCGACCGCGGGGCGATCGAGCCTGCCGAGAAACTGTCGCGCGTACGCGCTCAGCGACTCGACGTAGCGGCGCTGGCCTTCGGCGTAGAGCGTGTCGAACGCGAGCGAGCTCTTTCCCGAGCCAGAGGGTCCCGTGAAGACCACGAGCGAGTGCTTGGGGATCACGAGGTGATCGACGTGGAGGTTGTGCTCTTTGGCGCCGACGATCTCGATGACGTCTTCGCGTTGGCCCGGCGCGCTGCGCTCTCTCACCATGACCGCACGTGCCTAACATCGCTGCACGCCGATGAGAGCCACCCCGAGGGCAGTTTACGAAACTTCACTGTGAAGGCCGCGCGGTGACACTTGCGGCTGCGCGCGCGTGCCCTATTGCCCTTCGCATCGATGACAGCTCGAACGGTGTACGAGGATGAATTTGCTACGGTTACCTACGATCCCGAGCGCAAGTTCCTCTGGTACCGGCGCACGGCGAAGCCGTATCCGACGCTCGACGACGCGGCGAAGTCTGTGACCAACGCGCGCAGCTCGCTGCCGGTCGGGACGAAGCTCGAGCATCACGTGTTCTTGATGGACGTGCGCGAAGGGCCGCTGCGCTCGGACAAGGACTTCGAGAAGGTGATGACTGGCACGGGGCCCGAGCTGTCGCACTTGTTCAAGCGCAGCGCGGTGCTCGTGAAGACCGCGATCGGAAAGCTCCAGCAGATGCGCATTCGCACCGAGCGCGGGACGCGGTCGGAGATCTTCGACGACGAGAAGCGCGCGCTCGAGTACCTGCTCGGCTGAGTGATCGAGCGCCGGAGAAACACGAACACCCGGCGAATTCCCTGGTGAAGAGGGTGGATCCGTCGGGCGCTGCATGGTCGCGAGTGGTGGGGGTTGCGCCCCGTGGACCTCTGCGTTCGCCTTCGAAGTGCGAGCGCACAGGCCGCGGGTCGCGGCGTGCGGCACCGTCGCCGGTGCTCGTCACGGAGATCGCCTCGGTGTTCAATGTCTCGGAGCTTGCGCGCGGTGGGCGCACCGCGGAGACGCTCGTCTCGTCTGCCTCGACGCTGCGAACAACGCCCTCTCGCTTCGAATCGAGAGCGCTTTGGTCGCGGCGCCGAGAACAAACATCGATCACGCTGGGAGGACCCGTCGCTTCTCTCGAAGTCGACCAGGCTTGGGGAGGGTTCGTCCGCTGACCCCTCTGCCCCGCATCTCTCGATGAGGGCTTCGGCGTCTTCGTCCGTCGAGCGCTGCGCCTCGCGACTGCCGCGCTCGAACCTGCGTGAATCTCAGAGTGTCCGCTTTTCGCTGCTCCGCCGAGACGCCGCGGCCCTCGTTGGCTTGCACCAGAGAGGCCGCAGCGGGCGATCTGCACAACGCCTTTGGAGTGTCTTCGCCTTCGCGCGCGTCGGTCGCAGCATCGCTGCTCGATCGAAGCGCCCTTGTACGAAGCTCCCAGCGCGGGGTCGTGTCCTCGACACGAGGGTGTGGTTTCCTCACGGACCGCCGTCCGTCCCGCGCCGCCTCGCGCTCGCTGCACAGGGCAACGAGCGCTCGGGAGCGTCCGCGGCGCTGCACCTCTGCTCTCATCGAGACCGTGCGCGCGAAGTTGAATTCACGCACACACTTTCGAAGCTCCTAGAGTGTGACTGGCCGCGTAGAGTTTGGTGTCGGGCTCTCGTGCGCCGCTCGCGCTCGGGAGGCTCGTTCGCGCTCTTCGCTTTCGCAGAGGAGGCGCGCTCGATTCTCTTCGAGGCGTTCGACATTGCCCGCCCAGCCGCATCGGTCGTTGACTCTGCGATCTGGGGGCTGAGCTCGGACCGGGGCCGCGGTGGGTCGAGGTTCGTGTGCGGTCTGCCGTCGCCTTTCGACGACCGGGAGAGCGCTGTCTGCTCGGTGATCACTGCGTCCGACCGCGCGTGCCGACCTCCGTTGGGGCGTTGCGAGCAACGCACGAACCGAGGAAGTTTCTGCGGTCGACCTTGCGCGCTCGGAGATGCGATCTGCGAGACATCGAAGGCCCGTGCCCTAGCTCGGCACGTTGTTGTTCACGAGGGACGACGCGTTGGCTCCGCGCTGTCTCTCGCGATCCGCGGTGGGGTGCCGCGGACACAAAGGGTTGTATCCGAGGGCGTTCGAATCGCTAAATTCTCTGCGTCGATTTTTCGTTTGCGCCGTGTTTCATGCGGCCAATCGCGCATCGACGCCCGCCCTCACGCCGTCGGAAGAAACGCCTCTTCGGTCCCCTTGTAGTCCGCTTCGACGTCGAGCCTGGCGAGCACCGAGTAGAAGCCGAACTGCAGTCGGTTCATGAAGAACATCTCGGGCGGCATCGTGAAGAAGTGCTCTTCGGGCAGCGTGCGCGCCATCTTGGCCATCTCGGTCATGCGCTCGACCATCAGCGCGGCGAAGGGCTTGGTCACGCGAAACGGCGTCTCGAACAGCGGCTGATAGTTGAGGTCCATGTACGAGAGCGCCTTGTCCGCGAGCGGGCCTGCGCGCATGGCCATGAGCTCCATGGACGCCTGGTGAAAGCGCTTTCGGTCCCCTTCGAGCGCGGCGCGGTGCACCTTGCGGGCGTTGCGTTGGTTTTCGGGCTCGATCTCTTGCACGCACCCATAATCAAGAAAGGCGACGCGGCCGCCCTCTTGAAAAATGTAGTTTCCCGGGTGGGGATCGGCGTTGAACATCGCGCCGACGAGGGTGCCTTTGAACACGAAGCGCCAGAGCGCCTCGGCCCACTGCTTGCGATCCGCTTCAGAAGCAGCCTGCGCGTCTTCGAAGTCGAGCCCGCGGACGAACTCCGTCGTGAGCACGTGCTTGGCCGTGTGCGAGTCGATCACGCGCGGGACGTGGATCTTCGCGTCCCCCTCGTGCAGCTTCGCGAACCGCCGCTGACGCTCGGCTTCGAGCCCGTAGTCGAGCTCTTCGCGAAAGCGCGCGCGGATGACCTCGAGCCACTCTTTGGTTTGAAACCTCGAGCCGGCGGTGGCGGCCACCATGCGTTCGAGCAGGCCTGCGTTGGACAGGTCGCTCTCGACGGCTTCATCGATCCCGGGGTGCTGCACTTTGACGGCGACCTCGGTCCCGTCGTGCAGCGTGGCCTTGTGCACTTGTCCGATCGAAGCGCTCGCGATGGGCTTGTCGTCCCAGTCTTTGAAGAGCTCTTCCATCTTCTTTCCGATGGAGTCTTCGAGCACCGCGCGCACTTCGGCGGGGTCGCTGGTGGGAGCCATCGAGCGCAGCTTCTTCAGCGCTCCTTCGAAGGCGTCCTTCTGTCCTTCGGGGACGACGCCGTCGACGTACGAGGCCATCTGGCCGACCTTCGCGGCGAGCCCGCGCATCGTGCCGAGCACTTCTGCGGCGTGCTGCGCGGCGTCCTTGCCTTCTTTGTCTTTGAGCAGCGAGGCGCCTGCTTTGACGCCCATCGACGCGAGGTTGGCGATCCTTCCGAGGCGTCCTTTGGGCAGCTTCTTGAAGTCCATTCGACCTTTGCGATGGCTCTATACCGTCGTTGGTTGCGAATTGCAGTCACCCCGCGACGACGGGATGCTCGGCGAAGTAGGCCTGAGCCAGGGGCGTCGTGTCGTCGTCGAGCGGGTGAAAATCGCGGCGAACGTAGTCGAGCACCGCGTGCTTCTGCGCGTCGCGGCGCAGGCTCATCTCGCCCTTCGCCAGCTCGCGCTCTTCTTTGAGCCTGGCCAGCGAGAGGTTGGCCCGGTCTTGCCACAAGAGCGAGCCGTGAAAGAGCACCCAGAACGGAAACAGCGTCCCCAGCGCGACGGCCATCCCTGCGACCCTGGTGCGCAGCCGCGGGTCCACGAGCTGCAGGACGTCGAAGGCGACCGCGCGGTGCTCGATCTCTTCAGCCGCGTGCCAGCGAAGCAGCGCGCGCATCGTGGGGTGCGCGCGGTCGAGCAGCGGCTGCGTGAGCGCGAGGCGAGCGAACGTGGCGGTCAAGTGCTCGAGCGCCGCGGTCGCGCTCAAGCGCAAGACCGGCGGAGAGACCTTCTCGATGACCTTGTACGCGACGAACTTGTAGGCCGCGAGCATGGGACGCACGCGAAATCCCTGCTCTTCGAGCGCCTCGAAGAAGTGCTCGTGCTCGACGCCGTGCCGCGCTTCTTGCGCGATGAACCGCTGGACGTCGCGCTTGAGCTCTTCGTCGGTCACGCGATCGAGGTAGGCGCGGACGCTGCGCACGAAGAACCGCTCGCCGTCGGGAAACAGCAGGTTGATGGCGTTGACCCCGTGCGTGGCGATCGCGTGTCCGCCGAACCAGTACCGCGGGACGTCGTCGAACTCGAGGCCGGGCCTGCGCGGAGTGATCACCGGGCGCTTGTGCGCGGGCTGCGCGTGCGGGACGGTCGCTGTGCTCATGGCCGTTGATTGTAGGGCGATCGAGGGCCGAGACGAGAGCGAGCTGGGCGAGGCCATTGCCGAGGCTCCACAGGTTCGCCACAACCGCGGAGCGAACAGGGGAAACGGACAGAACGGCTCGAACGGGGGCGATCGACGCTCAGGGCTCGAGCCCCGTTGGGAGCGAGAACGACACGTCTCCGAGCGTCGAGTTCGAGACCACGCCGCTGTTCGCGTTGCCGTGCGCCCACACCGCGTTCATCTGCGGAGCGGCTTCGTTGAACGCCCCCACCGCGTCGAGCATGCCCGAGATCACTGCTTGATCGATCGAGAGCGCGCCGCGGTCGCTGTACAGACCGAACCCGCAGTCGAGGACGGTCGCGCGTCGGAGCTGCACGCGCGAGCGATTCGACGCGACGATGGCAGCGCTCGCGCGATTGGGCGCGGGGCTGCCGTCGCTGGTGGCGCGGAGCGTTCCGGGCTGAACGTCGCGGATGTACACGTCGTCTGCCTGGAGGATCGCGGGCGCGCTCTCAGCCACGTTGGGCACGGCGCCCATCGCGATGCCTTGCGTTGCGTCGACAGCGACCCGCGCCGCGGTCATCGCCGCGCCCCCCGCAGCGACGACGCCCCATCCCAGCCCTCGCGACGAGGCGACGACCGATCGAACGATCACGTCGGCGATGGTCGCGGTGGTGCCCTCGTCCACCGAGAGCACGCCGCCTTCGAACGCGCCGTCGACGAGCACGCCGAACGCGTTCAGTCGCGAGCCCGAGACGGCGCCGAGCCCCCAGCCGAGCATTCCGTCCGTCGAGCGAAGGGACTGAGAAAGCACAGTGTCTCGCACGGTGAGCGTCGAGCCTTGCGTCGCGAACATCGCGGCGTTCACCGCGCCGTCGACGACGAACCCGCGCAGCGTCGCAGTGGACGATCCGCGCACGAGCACGCCGATTCCGCCGCGGTACACGCGGAGCGGTCCGGGCGTGGGCGCTGGCTCGACGGGGCCGTGGACGATCACGCGTTCGCCCACGAGCGAGCTCGATTGTTCGGCGCCGATCGCCGTTCCGGTGACGCGCTCGAAGCGCGCGTCGCGCAGCTCGATGGTCGAGCCCGAGAGCGCCGCCGCCCCGACGCACGACTCGCAGCGCGCGCTCGATCCCTGGCCGAGCATCAACGACTGCGACACGCGCAGCTGACTCGCGTCCGCGGCGCCCAAATGCGCACCCAAGGCCACCTCGGTGCGCAGCCTCGTCGCTTCGAGTTGCCCGCGCGCCGCCGCGCCGACCGCGAGCGCTCCGCCGATGCGCGTCGCGCCCGGCGCCAAGAGCCAGCGCACGACGACGTCGGTGAGCGTGGTGCGCGCTCCCTCGGAGGTGACGCCCGTCGCCGCGCGCGCGTCCAGCACCACGCGAGCGAGCGAGAGCGTCGCAGAGTCCGTGCTCGACACCCGCGCGTTGACAGTGTTGTCGGCGTCGGGCGCGACGATCGCGTCCTCGAGTCGAAGCGTCGAAGAAGCGCCCTGCGCGCTGATCACCGTCGCGCCGTTGCCGCGGACGCGCAGTTTCGACGCCTCCACCGCAGCGCCCAGCGTGCTCGCCAGCGAGCCGAACAGCAGCGACTCTCGCACGGTCAACCGCGAGCGAGCGCCGGTCGCGAGCACGGCGTTCTCGTTGCGATTGCGCTCGCCGACGCGAGCGCGCTCGATCACGAGCGTCGAGCCGCTCTGCGACGAGACATCGGCCACGGTCGCCGGCGCCGCGGCCGGGTCGTGCACGAAGAGGTCCGTCACCGTGACCTGCGCGCCCCGAGCGGCGACGATCGCTGAGCCCGCGACGCCCGAGGCGTCCACGCGGTTCGCAGTGGTCGTTCCTCCGCTAAAATAGAGGCCAAACCCGCTCGATCCTCCGCGCGTAACCACGTCTTCGAGCGTCGAGCGCAGGCGGCTGAAGTGGAGAAAGCACCCGTTGCGGTTGCCTTCACAGCTCAACCGTCGAACGGTGCTCTCGCTCGCGCCTTCGATGTCGACGCCGCGTCCCGTGCCCGCCGCGCTGGTCGCGAGCGTCCTCGCCACGAACAGGTCCTCTGCGGTCAAGCTCGACGCCTGCGCCGCGAGCACGCCGTACTGCCTGCACCCGACGACCGCCACGCGCTCGAGCCGCGCTCCGCCGTCGCGAAGCTCGACGCCTGCCGTTGGATCGACGGTGGCCCCGACGCCGGCGCCGAGCACTGTGACGTCCCGCAGCGTGAACATCGGGCTGCGAACGCTCACTCCGATGCGCGCCGCCGCGGTCACGCTCACCGAGCTGAGCGTCCCCTCGCCCATCGACTCGACGAGCACGCCCGCTGAACCGTCTGCGTGATCAGCGATCGCCGTCACCCACGTCTGCGCGATGTTGAGAGCGCCGCTCGAACGGACGCCGTAGCCCGCGGCGTCGCGCACGACGCAGTTCGACAGTGAGAGCGAGGCCATCGCGGCGACGGACACCGCCGCGGCTCCGCCCGAGAGCGTGACGCCTTCGATGCGCGCTCCTGGGGTTCGAACATCGGCTGCGCTCTGCGAAGGCTGCGCTTCGATGCGCGTCGCCGCCGCGCATTTTCCTCGGATCGTGACCGGGCGCGTGAGCGTCACGGCAGCGAACGTCCCCTCGCCCACGAGGATCACCGCGCCGTCGGGCGCGCTCGAGACAGCGTCGGCGAGCGTCGCGAACGGGCGCGCTTCGCTGCCGTCGCCGCCCATCACCGCGCCCGATTGCACATAGCGAACGACGGCGCCCGCAGGAGCGCTCGCGAACGCCCCGGTCGGGCACTGATCAGCGCCGGTCGCGGTGCACGCTCCGCCGGGCAAGGGTCCAGTGCCAGTCGGGCACGAGGTCGAGAGCGAGGCATCGCAGAGCGCGTCGCGCGCGCTCCAGCCGGGCGGACACGCCATGCGCGGCGCGGCGGGAGCGAAGTCCGCTGCGGGCGCTCCGACGGGCGCGGTCGGTTGAAAATCAGCCCCAGGAATCATCGACGATCCCACCTCGGGCCAACCTCCGACGATCGCCCCGCTCGACGATCGGCCGAAGCCGCGATGGCTCTCGCCGCCCTCCTCCATGATCGTCGGAGCGACGTCGATCGCCGCCGCGCACTCCACTTGATCTGCCTGCGATGTGCCGCAGATCAGCGCTGCAGGCCCGCAGCCGCCGCGAGCGGTGTGCGCCCAGCCGGCAGGGCAATCCCAACGTTGCGACGTCGTTTCTCCCGAGCAGCTCGAGAGACACAACGCGACGCCCACAGCGCACGCGCGCCGCATCCCATCGCTCCTGTCCACGAGGGCGACGGTACACCAGCGTGATGCGAGAGCGCGCCGACGCGAGTCGTGACCGCTCAGTTTGCGCCGCGGCTTCCGACGAACTCGTAGCGCACCTCCGCGGAGTACGGCTGTGGCTCGGGCTGCTCTTCGGTCGGGTCGTAGCGACCGGTGATTCGCGCGCTGAACGAGAGGTTGACCCAAGCGGTCGTCGTGGTGTGCGAGATGTCTCGAGTGGCCGTGCGGCAGACGCCGTTGCGGCAGGATTGGGTGATCTGCGTTCCGACGTAGTCGCGGCGTTGCGTCGTCGAGAGCTGCCCCGAGCCGCCGAGGAAGGTGAACGTGTACGAGGCCGCCGCGCCGCGACCACTGCACGTTTGGTTGGGGTCGAGCGTGAAGTTGTTGCCCTGTTTTCGGCCGCGGACCTCGCAGAGATACTCGTTGTTGACCTCGCGCAGGCGGATTTGGAGCCGGTCGTTGGGCAGCTCTGCGACGTCGATGTCGACCTCGTACGAAGAGGGGTTGTTCTCAGCGGTGAGGTCGATGCCGGTCGCTGAGCTCCAGGTCTCTGTCGTGCGGCCCTGATAGGTCCCCGCCCATCCAACGCAGCCAGAGGCGGCGAACGAGAAGAGCAACGGGAGCAGGGCGTCGAGCGTTCGAGTGCGGTTCATGGCGGTGTTCTTCGTGAAGAGCGTTGTCGTGTTGGAGTGGAGAGCGCCTCGTGTTCGCGGCGCCACGCCCTCGAAGAGCCATCGCCGTGCCGACCGAACCATCTCGTTCTGATAGTGATTTCACAGCGATTTCAGCGACAGAACGCGACGCCGCCGCGCCCCTGCGAGGCGCGCGCGCCACGCTCGCGGACGCGGTCGATCTCGCGACGCGGTGATACCGTCGCATCGTGAAGAGGAGATCGAGGGGCGCGCGCGCGGGCGTTTGGTCGACGTTGATCGCGCTCGGCGCGGCGCAGTCACAGTGCGGCGGAGCGCAACCCGAACAAGCGGCGTCCTGGCAGTGCCCAGCGGACTGGGTCGCGCTCGACCGCGGCGGGTGCGCCCCGGTCTTGATTGCGTGTGCGCCCGGCGCGAGCGCGGCGCGCGCGTGCGCGGGCGTAGACCGGTCCGCGCGCAGAGACAACGGAGCGCCGTCCGCAGCGATCACGCGCTCGGGGGACGGTCAGTGGGCCGGTCCGTGGAGCGAGGGGAGCCAGGCGCCAGCGACGGACTGGGCTCCGGAAGAGGCATTGGCAGTGGCAGAGCCGTGGCTTCCGACGGCGGGCATCGGAGCGTGTTCGCAGGGATGGACGAGAGAGCGCGACGGGAGCTGCGCAGCGCCCGTCGCGACGGCGTGCGAGAGCGGGCAGTTCGCGAGCGTCGCGCGGTGCGTTCCGTCGACGACGTGCGTCGCGATCGAAGGCGTGGTGACGCCGGCCGGAGCGCACGTTCGCTATGTCTCTGCGAGCGCGACGAACGACGGTGACGGCTCGCTCGCTCGACCGTTCGCCACGATCGCGCGGGCGATGGACGGCGCGCCCGCAGACGCTTGGATCGTGCTCGGCCCCGGAACGTACCGCGGCCCCCTGAGCGCGACGCGGCCGGTCAACCTCGTCGGGGTCTGCGCTGAGCGCGTCCTCATCGATGGCGAAGCAGCGGCTCCCACGGTCACCGCGAGCGCGGGCGCAGCGGTGTTGCTTCGCGCAGTGAGCCTGCGCGGCGCGAGCGAGCTCGGCGTGATCGTCGCGAGCGCAGGCGCCTCGGTCTCGCTCGAGGACAGCGCGATCACCGGAGGCGTGGGGTTTGGCGTTCAGGCCTCGGGCGTCGGGACGAGCGTCACTGTCGCGCGCAGCGCGATTCGGGCGATGCGGCCGCGCAGCGACGGGCGCCGCGGCTGGTCCATCGACGCGGAGAGCGGCGCGCGCGTGCGGGTCGAGCAGTCGCACATCGGCGACGGGACCAACATCGGAGTGAACGCCAGCGGACGCTCGACCGTGGCGACCGTGATCGACAGCGTGATCGAGGGGATTCGCGCCGGTCGATCGCCAGGACAGGGCACAGCGGTGAGCAGCGACGGCGACGCGACGACGAGCGTCGAGCGAACGGTGCTGCGAGACATCGCGGGGATCGGTCTGTACGCGAGCAGCGGGGGATCGATCAGCGCGCGCGCGCTGCAGCTCACGCGCGTCACGCAGGACGCTCCTTCGCAGCTGAGCGCTGGCGTCTACGCGGACGGCGGCGGAAGGGTCACCGTTGAAGAGAGCTCGATCGTCGAGACCGCGCACTATGCCGGGTTCGTGCGCGACGCGGGATCGGCGATCGAGCTGCGATCGTGCGTGCTTCGCGAGCTCGCGCGGGCACAAACCGACCGCACCGAGCCGGCGATCGGCGTGTACGAAGCGAGCGCGACGCTCGCTGCGATCCGCGCGACCGACGTGCGATTCGGCTTCATCCGCTCCGAGCGAGGCTCGGTGATCGTCCGTGGGCTGCACCTCTCGCGCGCGGGAAAGGCCTGCACCGACGACGCGCCGTCCTCCGCGGTGGACAGCGACGGCGGAGCGCTCGAGCTGAGCGAGGTCGTGGCGGACGAGCATCGAGGACGGCTTCTCTCGATGACACGAATCGACGAGCGCGCGAGCGTCTCGCGGCTGCGCGTACGTTTCTCCGACGCGCCGAACGCCTCTTCGTTCGCGGCGCTGTACGCGACGAACAACGCGCAGCCGATCGACCTCGAGCGCGCGGTGATCGAGCGCTGCCCCGGCTCGCCGTGCATCCTCGTCGAGCAGTCGTCGGTGGAGCTTCGATCGGTGCTCGCGCGGGATTTTCAACGGGCCCCGACAGAGCAAGTCGACGCGATCACGGTGAGCGCAGGCGGGGCGCTTCGCGCGAGCGAGCTGGCGATCGACGGCGTGTTCGGAACGGCGATCCGCCTGCTCGCGGCGACGAGCGCCGCGCTCGATCGCGTTCGCGTCGCATCGCGGCTGACCGAGCGGCACTCGGCGATCGCCGTGGGCGAAGGAGCGACGCTGACGGCGCGCGCGCTCACGAGCACCGGAGGCACCAGCGGCGGGCTCTTCGTGCTCGGCGGCGCGAGCACGATCGAGGACGCGCGCATCGAGACGGCGGCCAACGACAGCTCTGTTGCGCTCTATGCTGCGCGGGGCGGATCGCTGACGGCGCGAAGGCTCGTGGCGCGCGGCGCGTCCGGCTTCGGGGTCGGCGCGCAAGACCCTGGGACGGTCGTGACCATCGGCGACGCGCTCGTGGAAGCGGGGCAGCAGCAGCGCGGCGGAGATTGGGCGATCGCAGCGCTCGACGGCGCGAGCATCACGGTCGAGCGCGCGGTGATTCGCCGCTCTCCGACGGCGCTGACCGCGGTTGGAACGGGCGCTACCGTGCAGGCGACGGACGTGTTCGTCGACGAGCTGCGGCCGCGAGAGGACGCGTCGAATGCCTCGGTGATCGCGCAGGTCGGGGGCTCGATCACAGCGAGACGGATCGCGGTTTCTCGCGGCGTGGGCGCGGCGTTCGCCACGGTAGCCGAGCCCGGCGCGAGCGCGACGCTCGCGCTCGCAGACGTGTACGTCAGCGAGATGCAGCTCTCTCGCGTGAGTTCGACGCGCCCCGAAGAGCGCTCGAACGTGGGCCTCTACGTGCGAAGCGAGTCTGCGGTGCGCTGCGAGCGGTGCGCGCTGCGCGGATCGTCGTATGGGTTCATGGTCGCGCGCGGAGCGCTCGCGATCGAGGACGGCGCCATCAGCGAGTCGCTCGACGCGGCGGGATTGGTGCAGCCCGACGCTCCGCCGGTGTCGCTCGTGCGCGTCGGGATGAACGGCAACGCTCGCAACGAAGTGCTCACGGGAGCGCTGCCGGACGTGTCGTTTGCGCTCCCCACGCCGCTGCTCTGAGCGCGACGGATCACTGGCGGGTGAACGTGATGGTGCCGTCGAACATCGACGCGAACGTCATCGAGGATCCCGCGATCGAGAACGTGCCGCTGTCGTTGTAGTCGGTGAGCGAGTCGCTGGGGATCGCGGCGTTCTCTGCGTTGTCCGCCGTGTTCGAGCACCCGGTGCGCGTGACCGTCCCGCTCGCAGGCGTGAGCGAGAGCGACGATCCGTTGACGGTGTAGCTCCCCAGGACTGTGTGCGTCGCGACGCAGCTCGACCAATCACCGCCGGCCTTTCCAGTGCCCGAGTTCTGCCAGGTGAACATGCCCGATTGCGCCGAGCCAACGAACACCAGGCGATACTGCCGTTGCTCGTATAGCGCGGTGTCTCGAGGCCGACCGGTCCAGGTTCCCACGACCGACGCGCCGCTGCTCATCGGCATCGGCGCGCACGCCGCCAGCGACAGGGACAACAGCAAAACCACTTGATTCTTCATCGTACTTCTCCTGTTCAGGTGTTCGTTTGCGAATCCATCGGCGAACGAGCGCGCGTTGGTCCGAGGGCTTCACTCGTCGACGACGTTTCGCGAGCGCGGGCGCGGGGACGACGCGTCGAACTCGTGCGTGACTCGTGTCGCCCCGCGGCGCTCGACGTGCAGCCCGAGGCGGCGAAGCATGCGAAAGAGCGTTCCGCGATCGACGTCTGCGGCGCGCGCTGCGGCCGCGACGTTGCCGTGCACGCGATCGAGGACGTTTTGCAGGTACGCGCGGTCGAACGCGTCGAGCAATCGACGCCTCGCTTCTCGTAGCTCCAGCGCGAAGAGCGACTGGAACACCGTCTCGCTCGCGCCATCGTCATCGTCCTCTGCCATTGCTGCTCTCCCGACGACGCCTCCCGATCGGGCGTCGCGTTCGGCGCACACCGTTTCAACGCGCGTACCAACGGCGCGCAGCGCGACGTTCACGGCCATTTCGCTCACGATCGCGACCTGCGCCGCTGCGCCGCCACGCTGCGATGCAACGCGACACCGTCTCCGTCGCGCCTCGCACCGAGGCGCGCGAGCCTCGCCTTTCGATCGCGAGACAGCCCGCACAGAGCGCGCACGCGGTCGGCTCGGATCGTGCGATCGTCGTCGCCGTTGCATGGCACGCACACCGATCGCCGCTCGCACTCGTTGGCCGCTCGTCGCGCTCGTCGCCCTCTCGTCGAGCTGCGGCCCTTCGCGCCCGACGACACCCTTCGTCGCGCGCTGCGATCACCGCGCGTGCCCGTCGGGACAGTCGCTCGTGGCGAGGGCCGGCGCGTTCGAGTGCCTCTCGATCGGCGCGCTCAGCGCGGCTGCGACCGGGCGATGGCCTGCCGTCGGAGCGCCGTCTCCCACGCGGCGATACGTCGACCCGATGGCGGCTGCGGGCGGCGACGGGCGCTCGGAGTCCGCTGCGTTTACGACCATCGCGCAGGCGATCGCCGACGGGGCGACGGAGGTCGTGCTCGCGCAAGGAGCGCACACGATTTCGAGCCCAGTCGCGGCGAGCGCGGTGACCTTCGTGGGCGTCGGCTCAGGGCTCGACGGGAGCGTCGTGCGCGTCGAGACGAGCACCGGAATTCAACTCACCGGCAGCTGCTCGCTCTCTGAGATTCGCTTCGAGGGCGGCACGACGCAGGTGCTCTCCGCGAGCAGCGCCACTGTGGCGATGCGCGAGCTCGTGTTCGACGGGGTTCAGACAGCGATTTCAGCGCGAGACTCCGCGCTCTCGGCGCGCAACGTGACTGTGCGGCGCGCGCGTGGTCGAGCGATCACAGCGACGGCGAGCGCAGCGGGAGCGCCGAGCAGCACGCTCGACTCGGTGCTCGTCGAAGACGGAGACGGACCGGGGATCGTCTTCGAAGGAGCGTCGTTCTCGGCGCAACACGTGAGCGTTCGGCGGCAGCAGCGCGACGGGTTCGCGCTGGTCGGCTCGGGGTTCGAGGCGCGCGGATCGCTCGCGGACAGCTCGCTCGCGTGCAACGGCGTGACGGGGCTGCGCGTTCAAGGCCCCGGCGCGACCCTCGCCGCAACGCAGCTCTACATCGCAGGAACGACCGCTCCCGCCGGCACCGTGGGCGGCGACGGAGTGTTCGTTCACGACAGCGCGCAGCTCGCGATCGACGGAGCGATCGCGGCTCCGTCCGACGCCGATCAAGGGAGGCACTCGCTCGTGCTCGACAACGAGCGAGTGGGGTTGCTCGTCGACGGCCGAGACGACGCGGGGCAGCCCTCGCCCGTCGAGCTTCGAATGTTGGGCGCGCGCGTCGAGGGCAACGGCGCATCGGGGCTCTTCTTGCAGCGAGGCGCGAGGGCCACGGTCGTGGGCTACTCGATCTTCGAGCGCAATCGCGCGCTCAACGTCGGGCTCACGACTGGGTCCGAGGTGGTCGAGTTTCGCTGCGACATCTTTCGCGACGCCCGCTCGGGGACGCTCGCCACGACTCCCGCGGTCGAGCTCGGCGGCGACGGCCTGTCTGCCGCGGGCTCGACGATCGGGCTCGTGCTCGCGAGCCGCTTCGACGAAAATGGCCGATTCGCTGCGGTATTTACACAGTCCAACGTGCGCATGTTCATGGGCAACCGCGGCGTGAACAACGGCTTCGCTGTCGGCGCGTACTCGACTACCTTCGTCGACACGGGCAACGACGTTCGAGGGGCGGTCGCGCCGAGCGCTCCACCGGTGACCGCGCGCGACTCGATCAGCGTGCGTTAAACCAATACCGCGACGGTCGTCGTAGTGTTCTCCGTCCGCGGTCTTGGTTTGCACTGGATTTCAACGGATTCACAAACCCTGATCCGCTTGGGCATCTGCGATGCCCGTCGCGGGCGCGGTATAGAGCGCGATCGCGTACCGACGCGCCAGCGCGGCGCGTCCTGTGTCTCGGTCGGTGTCGGGCGCGTCGTCGAGCCACTTCGCGAGCGCGTCCTCGAGCGCGGCGCGTCGGCGATCGTTGGGATCGAACGCATAGAGCGCCGCAGAGAGCTCGATCGCGAGCGCGCCGCGCGCGGCGCTCGTGGCGGCCTCGACGGAGGCGACGGCGTCATCCCCCGCGAGCCCGAGGCGCAGGGACAACGCTTGCGCGACGAGCGCCGCGCTGCGAACACGGGCGACCTGCGCGCTCTCGATCAACGCGCGAGCCAACGAGCCGCGGTCCTCGTCGATCGCTCCTTGGATCGCGAGGTACGCTCGCTCGCTCACGCACGCTGCGACGAGGGCGTGATGCGAGAGCGCGAGCGCTTGTGCTTCGGACGCGCGCTGCAGCTCGACCGCGCCGCGCAGGTCGCCTTCGCATCGCGCGATCACTCCGAGCGAGTGCTGCGCGGCCGCCGCGGTGCGCACGTTGCGCGATGCGCGAGCGAGGGACAGCGCCGCTTCGAGCGCCGCGCGAGCCTCGACGAGCCTGCCTCGATCGAGCGCGCACGCAGCGGCGTTGTAGCTCATCGCCGCGGCGCGCCGACCGTCCCCGCACCGCGCGAACAACTGCGAGGCGCGCTCGTAGGCCTCGACGATTCCGTCCTGCTCTCCGCTCGCTTCGATGGCCACCGCGCAGGCAGCGCTCGCTCGCGCGAACAGCCAAGGATCACCGATGCGCGTCGCCAACTCGACCGCGCGTCGAGCGGCGGCACGCGCCTCGTCGCCTCTGCCCTCGCGCGCGTCGAGGGTGCTGCGATCGATCCACGCGTTGGCTGCCCACGGAGCAGCGTCGGTCGAAGCTTCGAAGCTCGTCGCGAGGGTGGCCATCGCCATCGCTCGGTCGTGATCGGAGCACAATCGAGCCTCGCGACACGCGCGCCACGCGGCTTCTGCGCGACGGGCGTCGCTCATGGACGACGAGAGCGCCACGAGGGCGTCGGAGGCTTCGCGGCGGGAGCTGTGCGTTCCGCTCGCGAAGCGACATTCGTCGAGGGCGCTCCACGCGCGAAAGCGGCACTCTGCGTCGGGAGCAGAAGCGAGCGCGCGCGTCGCGTGGCGCTCGGCGTCTTCGAGAGCCCCTGCGCGCGCGAGTCGCTCGGCGGCCTTCGCGTGCGCGGGCGCCGCGAGGGTCGGGGCGCTCGCCAGGTCGAAGTGCGCTGCGATTTCAGCGGGATCCGCGTCGGGGTGCCGCTCGAGCCACTGCGCCGTCGCGCGGTGCAAGGCGGCGCGCGCGTCCTCGGTGAAGAGCGAAGCGGCGACCGCTGCGAGCACAGGAGATCGAAACCGGTGCTCGCTCTCTCCCGCGAGGCGCGTCGCTCGGTGCGGCGCGATGATGCGCGCGCGTCGCGCGTCCGGCAGCGTGTCCGCTGCGCCTCCGAGGGTGGTGACCGCGTCCGTCCAGAAGGTGCAGCCGACGATGGCCGCGCGCTTGAGCGCGTCGCGCGTCGGCTCGCGACACAGGTCCAATTGCACGAGCATCGCCGCCTCGGCGTCGGGCGGAACCGCTCCGTCATCGAGCGCTCCCGCGACGGCGATCGCGCACAGCGACTCGGCGCACAGCGGGTGGCCCGCGCTCTTCTCGGCGATCGCCCGGCGGCGCTCGAGGCTGATCGACGGACAGAGCGCGTCGACGAGCGCGACGCACGCGTCGCTCGGCAACAGGTCGAGCTCGACGCGCGCGGCCCAGCGCACGAGTCCATCCCAAGCGCGCGCTCCTTCGGGCCCAGAAAACACCCACAAACAGAGCGAGAGCGCCTGGTCAGCGAGCAGCCGCACGATCACGGCGCGCGTGGGAGCGTCGATCCACTCCGCGTCATCGACGGCGAGCAGCACCGCGGTGTCCGACGCGCGGAGCGCGAGAGCAACGACGCTCTTGACGCGCTCAGCCGCCTCGCTCGGATCGGCCATCGACGTCGCTGCGTCGAGCGCGGCGAGCAGTCCGGGTTCGCGCTCTTCGAGCGCCGCGCGCAAAGAACCAAACGCGACCGTCGAGCGCAGCGGTTCACCACGCAAGACGAGCGAGGTCGCGCCTCCGGCGATCCGCGCGGTCGAGAGCGCCTCGCGGAGCAAGCGACTCTTTCCGAACCCCGGCGCGCCGATGACGAACGCAGACTCGGACAAGCCGCTGTCCCTCACGCGCTCGAAGCACTGTTGCAGCAGCGCTCGCTCAGCGATTCGCCCCACGAACGGCGAGATCTCGGTGTCCTGCGCCACGCTCGGCGCGAGCGGCTCGACTCGCTGCGACGCGCCGCTCTCTCCGTGGAGCTGCACGAATCCGCGGAGCAACGCGGCGGCGGACGGCGTCGCGAAGACGCCTTCGCCCTCGGAGACCGCCACGGCTTCGTCCATCACGCGCGCGCAGTCGCGAGGGTCTTGCCAGTCCGCGCGCACCGCCGCGATCACCACGCGCGCGGCCGCTGTTCGAGCGAGAGAAGCGAAGCGAAGGGCGCGCTGCGGTTCGTCACCGCGCCAGTGGCCCGCGCCGAAGAGCACCACCGTCGAGCGATCGACGAGCGGGCGTGCGACGGCGCCGAGCTGCGCTGCGGTGGCCTCGATGAAGACGGGATCTTTCAACGCGCTGCAATGAACCAGGACGAGCAGCCTGCGCTCGACCGTGGCGGCGGTGCGGCTCTTTGCGTCGATGACGGTCGCGTCCATCGCCGCGCTCGCTGTGTCCGACGCGCGCTCGATCAGCGCCTCGATTTCGGCGCGCGCTGCGGCGGCGTCGACGAACCGGTCCGCCGGGTTCTTCTCGAGCAGCCGAGCGAGCAGCGCTTGCACGGCGGGCGTGATCGAGGGGCGCAGGACGCTCGCGGGCAGCGGCGCTTGAAACAGGATCGCGTACAGCGTTCCCTGTGGAGTTTCGGCGGCGAACGGCGTGCGTCCAGTGAGCACTTCGTAGAGCAACGAGCCGAGTGAAAACAGGTCCGAGCGCGCGTCGAGCGCCGAGTCGCCCCGCGCCTGCTCAGGAGAGAGGTAGTCCCACGTCCCGATGACCTGCCCCGACGCCGTGAGCCTTCGGGCCTCGGCGACGCGCGCGACGCCGAAGTCGAGCAGCTTCACTGTCCCGTCGGCGCAGACGAAGACGTTCGACGGCTTGACGTCACGATGGATGATCCCGCGCTCGTGCGCGTGCGAGAGCGCGCTGCACAACTGCGCGACGATCGAGAGCGCCGCGCGTTCGGAGCGCCGCTCTGCTTGCAGCCAACGATCGAGCGGCTGTCCCTCGAGCAGCTCCGTCACGATCCACGGCTGACCATCGTCTTGTCCGCTCGCGATCAAGCGCACGATGTTCTTGTGCGAGAGCGACTCGAGCACGCGCGCTTCGCGAAGAAAGCGCACGGTCGCCAGCGGCGTCGCGTCGCGAATACACTTGAGCGCCACCCACGAACCGTCGCGGTCCCGCGCGCGGTAGACCTCTCCCATCCCTCCCTTGCCGATCAACTCGACGCGCTCGAATCGGGCTGTGCTTCGATCGGACATGGAATCGGAGGAAGCGCTGCGCGCGAAGCCGCGATAGGTCGCTGGCCCCACGCGATCGTGCTGTGTGTTATCAGTCAAACTCGTGGGAGAGAAGACGGAGACACAGAAAATCGAGCGCGCGCCGCACCCGAAGGCCGTGCGACGATTCTCGGTCAGCGTGGATTCTGGCGCGGACTGTGGCGCGCGCGTGGTGTGCGACGAAGGCACGCTCACCGTCGGCACAGCCAAGAGCGCGAGGCTCGCGCTGAGCGATCCGACGGTCTCGCGATTTCACTGCGAGCTCGAAGCAGACGGCGACGGCGTCACCATCCGCGACCTCTCGAGCTCGAACGGAACGTACTTTCACGGCGCGAGCGTGACCGAGCTGCGCGTGCACAAGAGCGCAGAGATCCAAGTGGGCCAGAGCACGCTGCGCGTCGAGCTCGAGCCGCAGCGCGTGCCCGTCGAGCTGTCTTCGCTGGGCGCGTTCGAAGAGCTCATCGGCGGCTCGGTCGCGATGCGCAAGGTCTTCACCGTGCTCGAGCGCGCGGCGCCCACCACCACGCCCGTGCTCATCCTCGGCGAATCCGGGACGGGCAAAGAGCTCGCGGCGCGCGCGGTGCACGCTCGTTCGTCGCGCGCCAGCGGGCCGTTCGAGGTCGTCGACTGCGGAGGGCTCCCGCCGACGCTCGCAGAGAGCGAGCTGTTCGGCCACGAGCGAGGCGCGTTCACCGGCGCCACCGCCGACCGCGCCGGAGCGTTCGAGCGCGCCGACGGAGGGACGCTCTTTCTCGACGAGCTCGGCGAACTCCCGCTCGAATTGCAGCCGAAGCTTCTGCGCGTGCTCGCCGAAGGCGAGGTTCGTCGCGTGGGCGGGCGCAAGACCAAGAAGATCGACGTGCGCGTCGTGGCGGCGACCAACCGCGACCTGCGCCGCGAGGTCAACCAGGGACGCTTTCGCGCGGACCTCTACTTTCGACTCGCCGTCCTCGTCGCGCGCATGCCGCCGCTGCGAGAGCGGCTCGACGACGTGCCGCAGCTCGTGCGCGCGCTCGTCCCGAAGATCTCGAAGCAGCGAGGCATCGACGCGAGCCTGACGCTCGACGAAGAGTTTTGGCACAACCTCTCGGCCCACGACTGGCCCGGCAACGTCCGTGAGCTTCGCAACTACCTCGAGCAGCTCTTGGTGCTGAGGGATCCAGCGTTGCTCTCGTCGCTCGAGCGCAGCGCGGCGCCGAGCGCGAGCCCCGACGAGGCGCTCTCGGACGACCTGTGGTCGATGCCGCTGCGCAGCGCGAAGGCGTTGCTCGTCGATCGCTTCGAGCGCGCGTACCTGCAGCGCCTGCTCGACGCGACCAACGGCAACGTCGCCGAAGCGGCCCGTCGCTCAGGCGTCTACCGCGGAACGCTCTTTCGTTCGATCCGCCGCATCGGCCTGCGCGAGGACGGGAGCGAGAGCGAGAGCGACGCCGACCACGATTGAGCGCGCTGCGGGCGATCGAGGCAGCGCCGTCCGAGTTCACATCGCGCGCTGGTACTCGCGCGTGGTCGGCGTGCCGCTCGAGTCGTAGGTGCGCGTGAGTCGATCGCCCGAGACGGCCGCTGTTCCGCTGAGGTTTCCGCGGGCGATCGCGGCGGCGTCGGTGATGTCTCGCGCAGGGCGGTTCATCGCAGGGTCGGTGCAGTCGGTGGTCTCGGTGCTCGCGGTGCTCGCCGTCCCCATGAGCTCTTCTCCCGCGAGCGTGTAGGTCCCCGCGTAGCTCGTCGACGTCGCGCAGCCCGAGCTCGAGCTCGTAAACTTCGCGACGAGCTCGAAGCGACCGTCGCCGCGAAAATTCAGTCGCTCTTCGATCGACCCGCTCGTGTAGACCCACGTCCCCACGATGTCGGGCGCCGTCGTCGCGCCGTCCGAAGCCATCATCGCTCCGTCGGGCTCGACGCTCGCCTCCATCACCGCGGAGCCGTCTCGCGGAGCCTGTCCGTCCGAGCCCGCGTCGCTGCCCGACGGCGCCGGCGCGCACCCAACAAGCGCGAGGGACAGAGCAGAGAACACCACACCCATTCGAATCTTCATCATCGAGCCTCTCGTTGGTGGGTCGAGCGCCGCTCGACCGAGTGCGGCCGAAGCAACCGCGATCGACCGTGGCTCGACTGCAACGCACGCTCGATACCAAGCACCCCGAGCGCTGATTTGCGCTGTATTTCTCCCGATCGATCGCTCGCAGCACCGCTCGCACGAGGCCCCGACGCCCCGCGCTCCGAGGCGCGCGCGCCTCGCTCGCCATTGCCGAGGCTCCACACTTGCGCCATACCGCTCGACGTCATGCGCGCGCTCGGCTTCGGCCGCTTGATCCTGGCGTTTCTCGCGATGGCCTACCTCGGGCCCGCGATCGCGGTGGCCGCGCACATGATCGCGAGCGGCGGCTTTCTCTCGAGCCGTCGAAAGCTCGCTTGGACCGAGCGCGTGTGGGGCGTGCTCGAGGCGGTCGTCGTCGGCCTGCTCTGGCTTCCGACGCTCATCGTCTTGCTCGTTCGCGCGGCGATCGGCCGCTGAATTCACAGTCGTTTCGACGGTGCGACACGGCCGCCACAGGCGCCGGTGTCACAGAGGCGCGCGTTGATTTCGCTCGGTACAATCGCGCTCATGCTTCGCTCGAAACTCGCTTCTCTCTCGCTCGCTACGCTCGTCGCGGCGAGCTTCGCCGCGTGTGACCGCGGCCCGCTGTTCAACGTCACAAACGCCGTCCCGATCAGCGCGTCGCAGCCGACGTTCGCGCTCGGCTGGGACAGCTCGGAGCTTCGCCACCCGCGCGTCGACGTCTTCTCGTTCGACGGCGCGCGCTTCGTTCGCTCGTCGGGAATGTCCCTGAGCTTCGTCCACCCGGCCTCGATCATCGCCGCGGTCGAAGCGCCGTTTCCCGTGCTCGTTCAGCGATCATCCGGCGCGGTGTTCGCGACGGGCCCCGACGGTTTCGTGCTCGCGCCGATCTTTGGCAACCCGACGCTCTCGTCGCTCACCGCGCTGTTTCTCGCGATCGACACGGATCCAACGAACGCGCGCCCCGCGCTCGTGGGCTTCGATGACCGCGGGCGCGTCCAGTGGAGGCGCGAGTTCGACCCAACGGTTCGCTGCGCCACATCGTCGCTCGCGACGCCAGATCGAACGCGCGCGATCGTCTTCGAATCGCAGGGATGCACCGCGCAGAGCACGCTCGTGGTGCTCGATGCGCGCGGAGCAGCGACGCTGAACATCGCGCACGAAGCGCTCAGCAATCCTCCCGAGGGACGTGGTCTGTCTCAACCGTCCGTGGCGGTGCGAGACGACATGAGCGTGGCGATCACGACGCAGTCGCAGCTCGCCAACGGAAGGCCCATCGGCGCGGTGCACATCCTCTCACCGTCGAACCCGACGCCGGCGCGCTTCGATTTCGAGCACTTCAACCCGCTCTCCATCGCCCCGATCGGAACCTCGCGTTGGCTCGTCGCGGGCGCGCAGTCGGTCTACACCGTGCACGACGGGAGGATCCCGTACACGAGCCGAGACGAGAGCTTCGAGGCCTTCGTGATCGACGACGAGGGACGCACGAGCGAGCGCGTGAAGCTCGCGACCTACTACGGAGGCGCGGTTCACACGCTCGTCGCCACGCCGCGCGGAACAGCGCTGGTCTTCGCCTCCTCCCCTGGCGTGGCCCCGCGCGTGCTCGTGTTCGGGCCCGACGGACGCAAGCTCACGGACTCGCGGATGGACCTCGCCGCGGTCGCCCGCGAGGTCGAGCCGCCCTTGTCCTCGCAGCGTTGAGCGCCGCGCGATCTGCGCTCGCTTTCATCGCGGCTCGGGTACGATCGGGACCCGCATGCAGAGCGACTATCGCCGCGCGTTCAACGCGCACTACACGCCGGACTTCTACCGACGATACATGGCTCGCATCGAGAAGATCGTCGGGTGCGAGGTCCCCTTTCGCGTCGCCGAGACGCCGTTCTTCATCCCGACGAAGCTGCGCAACCGGCTCGAAGAGCACGCGCGCGCGATCGTGAAAGAGATCTGTGATCCGGCGTTGATCCGCGATCACAACCACGGGATTCCTGCGCACTACAACGTCCCGCGGATGGACTCGGTCGCGCACTGCATTCAAGTGGACTTCGCGATCGTGCGCGACGAGAACGGCGAGCTCGACGGAAAGCTCGTGGAGTTTCAGGGATTCCCCTCGCTCTATGCGTTTACGCTGCTGCAAGCCGAGGCGATGGCCGAGGAGCTGCGCGCGATCCCGGGTCTCGATCGCCCGTGGACGCCGCTGTTCAACTGCGACCGCGACGGCTACGTGAAGATCCTCAAGGACATGATCGTCGCCGACGAGGACCCGAACGAAGTGGTCCTCGTGGATCTCACGCCGCGCGAGCAGAAGACGTTTCCGGATTTCGTCGCGACGAAGATGCTGCTCGGCGTGGATTTTTGCGATCCGAGCGAGCTCGTCGTCGAGGGCAACAAGCTCTATCGCCAGCACGACGGCAAGCGCACGCGGGTCAAGCGCATCTACAACCGCGTCGTGTTCGACGAGCTCGAGCGCAAGGGAGCCAAGATGCCCTTCGCGTGGACGGACGACGTGGACGTGACGTGGGTTCCGCACCCGAATTGGTATTGGGTGTGGTCGAAGTTCACGATCCCGTACTTGAAGCACTCGAGCGTTCCGAAGGCGCGGTTTCTGTCAGACGTGAAGGAGCTTCCCGCAGACCTGTCGAAGTACGTGCTCAAGCCGCTGTTCTCCTTCGCGGGGACGGGCGTGGTCGTCGACGTCACGCCCGAGGACATCAAGCGCGTGCCCGAAGCGCAGAAGCACGAGTGGCTCTTGCAAGAGAAGATCTCGTACGCGCCAGACATTCAGCCGCTCTCGGGCCCGGGAATCAAAGCGGAGGTCCGCATGATGTTCGCCCGCCCCGAGAAGGATCAAGAGCCTCGCTTGGTGCTCAACCTCTCGCGCCTCTCGCGCGGAAAGATGCACGGCGTCGACCACAACCGCGACTTCGACTGGGTCGGAGGAACCGTGGGGCTGTGGGGCGGCGAGCCCGAATGACGGGATGATGTTCGAGCCCAATCGGCGTTGATCTCTGGGTGTCGTAGCCCTTCGACGAGGTCAACGCATGGCTGCTCTCATCGCCTCACGAGTCTCGATCGCATCGTTTGCTCTCGCGGGTCTGGCGCTCACGCTCACGCCGATGGCGCTTCGAGCGCAGTCGCGCGCGAGTGAACCGCCTGTGATTGTTCAGGTGATCGTCCAGCAACCCGCGGTGATTCAGCAGCCCGTGGTCGTCGCGCAGACCGTCGTGGCGAACACCAGCGCGGACCCGAACCTCGTGCGTGTCCGCTGGGGAACGAGCTGGTATCCCGCGACGCGACTGCGAACGGTGTGGGGCCCCTACACGCTGATCCGCTTCGACGGGTACGGCGCCGAGTGGGACTCGATCGTGCACGAGCGCGACCTGCGCGCGCGCGACGAGAGCGCGCTTCCCGCGTGGCAGAGCACCGCCGCGACCGTCGCGATGCCGGACGATCACGTGATTCACCGAGGCGAATCGCTGATGGGTGAGTGGCACGGGAGCTGGTATCCCGTGCGCGTGCTCCGCGTTCGCGCCGCCGGAGCGCGCATTCGCTACGACGGATACGGCAGCGAGTGGGACGAAGAGATGACGCGGTCGCGACTGCGGCTGCGGGACCCCGAGGTGGACGGACCGGTTCCGCAGCTTCCGCCGCAGAGCGAGTGGCAAACGGTGGACGCGCAGAGCGCGTTGCGCGCGGGCCAGCGCGTGGTCGTGCGCCAAGGCGGAGCGCAGAAGTGGGCGACGATCACGAGCGCCGACGGCCCGGTGTTGTGGGTGCACTACCGCGGAACGAGCACCGCGTTCGACGAGCCCATCACCGTCGATCGCATCGACGGGCTGACGCGCTGACGCTGCCAAAGAGTGCGTGGCGTCGCGGGTGACAGCGCGGCGCGAGTGCGATACCCCATCGCTGTGTCACCGCTGATCCTGCTCGGAGTCCTCGCGCAAGCCGCCCCCGTCGCAGCCACGACCGCTGACCAAGCGCCCGAGGTCGTCGCGCCGCAGCCATCGCCGCAGCCTGCGACGATGCCAGCCGACCCGAGCGCGGGAGCGCCGGTGCGACCGCAGCCCGCAGAGTACCCGGTGCCGTTGCGCGAGCCCGAGCAGCCGCGGTGGCGCATGCGTCGGTTCGGAGTTCACCTCGGGATCAACGGAACATTTCTCTTCGACGTTTCCGCGTCGAGCATCTGGTATTTCGGCGCGGCGACGCAGCTCACGGGGCTGGGGTTCTTCTTCAACACCGAGCGCAATTTCAATTTGTCGTTGCAGGCGTTTGGCGGAGTGGCGCTGCCGATCATCGAGCGCGAGGACCTGCGGTTCACGTTCGACGCGGCGCCTGCGTTTACGTACACGCACGCGGCTCCAGTGAATTTGCTGAGCATCGGGGTGCTCGCGGGCGTGAGGCTCGTGCATCGGTCGGGCTTCACGTTCGCGGTGAAGCTCCCGCTCGTGGGCTATGCGGGCGCGCCCGATGCGCAGCGCGGCGGGCTGCTGATGTACTACACGAACGCGATCGTCACGGTCCCCGCGATCACGTTTGGGTACTCGTTCTGACCAGCGCGTTTTGTAGGGATAGGGGACGGTGTTCAAAAGTTCATTTGTTGCGATCGAGCGCTAGCCGCTCACGCGCTAGCCGCTCGCGCGCCGCTCACGCGCTGGGCGCTTTCGCGCTGGCCGCGTGCGCGCTGGCCGCGTGCGCGCTGGCGTGCGCCCAACAAATGAACTTTTGAACACCGTCCCCTATCCCTACAAAGCGCGTTATCGATTCGCCACGACCACTTCGACCTCTTGGCCGTAGTGGTCGCTGAGCGGGCCCATGCGGCCGTCGGAGTAGGGGACCGGGTCGGCGAACGCGACGCGCGCGCTGGCGACGTGGACGCGGTTGCTCGGATCACGCGCGGTCACGAGGTCCATGCGCGCGGGAAACTCCGTCGCTGCGTACTGCTGGAAGTACATCGAGTTGCAGTCGGTCGCCGTAAACATCCGCGGCGTCGCCGTGCACCACGCCATGTCTCCGAACGGCGTCATCGTCGAGGTCGCCGGGTTGTTCGGAACCGTGTCGCCGAGCGTGATGTCCAGCGTCGCCTCCATCGCCGTGCGACCGCGCACCGTGAGGTCCGTCACGCCCGCGTAGTGCATCAGCATCGGGTACGAGAGCGTGTTGGCGAACCAGTCGGGCTCGCGGCCGTTCGCCGGCAGATCCCACACGTCCTTCGAGTAGTACGCGCCCGCGTTGAAGTCCCCCATCGCGAACACCAGCTCGCCCTCGGGGACGTTGCGCCGCATGTGCAACCCGAGCTCTCTCACGTGCGACATCCGCAGCCGATACGCCGCGGGAAACGCCGCCACGTGCGTCGAGTACACCACCACTGGGCCGATCTGCGGATGCTCGAAGCGCACCGACAGAAACCCGCGGCTGTAGCCGTTGGCCGGATAGAATTCGTTCGCCGAAATCTCGCTGTACGGCTCGCTTCGAACGACGCCCGGCGCAGCAGCCACCGTGTTCTTCACGGCGATCGCGAGCCCGTCCGTGTAGCCCGAGCGCGGCGAGGTCACCACCCAGTAGCCCGCGCTCGCGGCGGCGGTCTTGAAGCGCTGCACGTCCACGGGCCGCCAGAGCTCTTGCACGGCGATGATGTCGTAGCCCGCCGCGAAGATGGTCTGCCCCATCACCGCAGCGCGCACTTCGAGGTCCGGCGTGCGCGCGTACTGAACCAGCCCGAAGAGCTGGACGTCGAGGAGGCCGACGTTGAGGGTGAGGATTTTCAGGCGCGTTCCGCTCGCGGGCATCGCGGGGTTGCTCGCTTGGATGCCCTGCAACAGCGCCGTCGGCGTGGGCCGGCCCGAGAACGTCAGCGGCTTGGTGAGCAGATCGCCCATCGTCGTCGCCCCGCTCATCACGCCCTGGTAGTGCGCGAACAACGGCGACGACGCGAGCGTCGCGTTGTCTTCATTGACGCTTCCGACAGGGATGCCGGCCTTGGCGCAGCTGAGAGTTCCCAGGGTCGAGAGCGCGACGAGCGCGAGCGTGGTCCGCATGCGGAGGGATTACCTCTCCGCGGCCCATCGAAGCAATGGAGCAACGGCGCGATTCAGCGGATCAGAATCGGGTCTCTTCGCAGTGACCCTCGCCGTTCCAGTGGCCCACGGTGGTCACCAGCGCGGCGACAAAATCGCGCAGCGTGTTGACGTTGCGCGCCGAGCCCGTCGTGTATTGCCCCGTCGGAAGCGTCGTCAGATCGACGGTCGCGAGCTCGTCGAGCGTGATCATCCGATCGCCGTTGCGATCCGCGCCCGCCATCGCGTCGAAGCGCATCTTCGCCTCGGGGTTCTGCAGCCCGTCGTAGAACAAGTGATCCGCGTGAATCGTGAGCTGCGCGGGCGTCGCCGACGCTCCTCCCACCACCACGAGGCCCGGTTGGTTGTTGGCGTCGCGGCAGTTGATAAAGCGCGTATTGCCTGCAAAACCCCAGCGAAATGCGTACGTCCCGCGCGTCGCGTGCGTCGCTTCGCCCTCGACGTAGAGCGCGTATCCGCCGCCCTGCATCACCATGACGTCGCTCGCGCTCGCGTTGCCCGCGGTCGAGCTCGCGCTCGCCGTCGTGAGCTCGAACTGCACTTGATCGAGGCGGCGCGCTTCGACCATCGAGATCGCTCCGATCGAGAGCGGCTGCGCTGCGGGCTTCAAGTCGAACACGCGCCCTCCGCCCGCGAGCGCGTAGCTCGGCCCCGAGGTCGCCGCGAAGCGCACGCCCGTGACGTGCACGAGAAACTTCGTGAAGCGCACGCCCCACTGATCCTCGAAGAGCGACGAGGGAATCTCGTTGGCGACGTACTCTTCACCCCACACGCGCACGTCGATCGAACCCACCGGCGCGCCGCACGCGCCCAGCGAGACCGCCGCCGCCACGATCGCTGTTTGCCAGTATTTTTGCTGACGAATTGTCATTGTTACCTTTGTGAATTTCGTAGCACTCACGGTCACGCCGAGACGCTCGGCGCCCGCGCGGGAGCGCCTCACCGCGACGAGGGGAGCAGCGTGATGCGGTACGCCGCTCCGTTGTTCACTCCGCGCACGAAGGCGTTGCGCACCTGGCCGTCTGCGGGCACGTCGATCACGCCGTCCATCGCGGGCGCGCTCATCGCGAGCGTCGCGAAGTCCGCGCGGTCGAGCCACAACCCCAGGTCCACGGAGAGCTCGAACGACGTGCTTCCGTCGGCCCGGATCTCTCCGTGCGCGGGCGCGCCTTCGATATCGATTGCGTCGGAAATCTCCAGACGAAATCGCACCGACGCGCCGTCCTTCGTGGCCGTCCCCTGCGCTCGAACGCTGCTGCCCGCAGAGAGCCTCGTGCCCGCCGCGCGCGCCGCGTCTGCGGGGCGAAGAGAGATGGAGGCCGAGTTGCTCGTTCCAGTGACGGCGGTGATGGCGTCGAGTTGAATCGTGGGGCCGAGCAGGTCGATCAAGCGCGCGACCGAGACGTCGGCGAGCGCCTCGCCGGGCGTGTAGTGACCAGGGTGAGCGAACGCCGTTCCGATCGAGATCGACCGGAGAAATCGCTGACGGAGTCGCGCGTCGAAGACGGGCTCGCCCGCGCTCCATCGCATCGTGTCGACGCTGATCAACGCTTGCTCGTAGGTGATCGACCACCCGAGGCTCGTGGCGCTCGTCGGGGTCGCGCCGCGCACGCTCGCTTGAATACGGGTGCGCGCACCGCCCGTTCCCATGGGGCCGCAGTGAAACGCGGTGACCATCGCGAACGCGCACGTCACCATGGTCCAAGAGAACCATCGTCGCTTGCTCATCACAGCTGCACTCCAAGCGTAAAATCCGCGGTAAACGGCCGCCCTGCGGTGAAGTGTCGCACCGGCACGCGGCTGCCTCCCGGCGAGGGATCCCAGTCGCTCGCGTAGCTGAACTGCCCGTCGCGCCAACGCGCGTCGAACACGTTGCGCAGCTTCACGCCCACTTCGACCACGCTCACGCGCACGCTCGCTCCTGCGTCCACGAGCCACACGGGTTCGCTGCGCTCGGAGTACGGCAGCTCGCGGTAGCCGATGAGCGAGCTGCCCACGCCCACGGCCAAGCCCACGGGCACACCACGAACGCGCGCGATTTCTCGCTCGAACGCCGCGTCGAGCCTCGCCACCAACGACGGAACGTACGGCACCGCCCTGCCCGTCGCGTCGAACGTCGCCCTCGCGTACGTCGCGCTCGCGATGAGCACCAGGCCCGTGATCGGCGCGAGCCTCGCGAACGCGCTCGCGCCCCAACGCGTCGTCGCTTCTGCGCCCGCGATCGTGAGGTTTTGCCCGAGCACGGGATCGAACACGAGGTCGCGATCCACGTGCGTCGCGTAGCCGTTGATCGAGGCGCTGCCGCGCGCGCCGTTGAAGCGCAGGGCGAGCTCGCCCGAGTGCACCGTGGCGAACGGAGCGTTTTCTCCCTGCCCCAACGTCGTCGCTTGCGGCGAGCGAAAGCCCTTTCCGTACGCGAGCTCGACGGACCAATCGCGCGCGAACCGAGCGCGCACGCTCGCCTTGGGACCGACGTGAACGCCCTGCGCGTCGCGCCTTCCGCGGGGCTCCATCGCGCTGCCCGAGCGCGGCATTCGATCGTTGATCTCGAAGGCGAGGCCGTCACCTCGCAGCCCGACGCGCACGTCGAGCCACGGCCACGGGCGCGCTTCGAGCTCGGCCCACAGCGCGATGTCCGTCGCGTTGACGTCCGCGTCGATCATCCGCGCGTACGCCACGTCGTCGACGAAGCGCATCCGCTGCATCGATTGCGTGGTGACGTCGTGCCGCGCGAACGCTCCGCCGCGGACGCTCAGCCACGAGAGCAACGGCTGTCGCACCTCGCCGTCGAGCCCGAACGAGGTCGCTTCGTACCGCTGCTCGTAGCGATCGCCGCGCGCATCGAGCGCGAACCCCGTGTAGTTCTCTCGCGCGCGAAACTCTCTTCGCGTGAGCCACGCGCGGATCGCTCCGTCCGTCGCGCCGTGACGAAAGCGCGCTTCGAGCACCGCGCCGTGCCGCGCCGAGAGCCCTCCCTGCTGTGGGTCGAGCGCGTCGAAGAAGCCCTGTCTTCCTGCGAGAAAGTCAGGTTCTCGCACGACGCCAGCGCTCTGCCACGAGCCCACGTAGGACTGCGCCATGGCACGCACTGAGACCGCGCCGAAGTCTCGTTGGTACTGCGCCATCGCCGCGGCGCGCTGCAAGGCGCGCGAGGGTCCCCAGCCGCTCGATCGACCGAGCTCTCCTGCGACGAAGGTCTCGTTCGAAGCGCCGCGCGGGGCCCAGACGGCGACGGCGCGCATGGTGTCGTAGGTTCCGTATTGGCCGCGGACGAGCAGGCCGCGATCACGGACGCCGAGGTCCATACGCGCGCTCGCTGCGACGGCAAAATCGCCCTGGTGCGCGTCGTACGGCCCTTCGATCACCGTGAGTCTTTCGACGACCTCGGGGATCACGAAGTTCAGGTCGGCGTACCCCTGCCCGTGCGCGTTGGACACGTCGTTGACCGGAACGCCGGCCACTGAGAACTCGACGTCCTGTCCGTGCTGCGCGTCGAAGCCGCGAAGAAAGATCTGGTGCGCTTTTCCCTCGCCCGCGTGCGACGAGAGAAAGAACCCCGGAGCGAGCGCGAGCAGGTCCGCCGCTCCGCCACGAGGGACCGCGCGCACTTCGCGAGGCGCGATGCTCTGCTCGGTCGCCGTGGTCGAACGCGAGCGCCCGCGCACCGTCGCCCCTTGCGAAGAGGGAGGCTCGGAAGCGCGCCGCGTCTGCGCCGAGAGCCCCGGCGCGACGAGGGTGCACGCAGCCCCAATCGCGCATTTGGTTCGAGAAAAGCCGCCGCGTGTCACTGAATCGCCAATCCGTAGCACGAGCAGAGACCGAGAGGAAACAGCGCGCTTGTTTCTGCGCGCTCATCGCTCGCGGACTTGTGTACGCTCGGCGCGCCCGCTCGGATTCGAGAGGGACTCCATTGGGTCAGCCTTCGTGCCTCGAGCACATGTCCGACGTCGCGTCGGGCAGGCCTTTCAACGTCACATTCAGCGCAGGGTAGCCTGTTCTTGGCTGGCTTCTGGGCAGAGGGATGCTTCGCGCATGGCTCGCTGAGCGATTCCCGCTGTTCCGGGAGTGAGCCATGCGCGAAGCATCCCTCTGCCCAGGCCAGCCTGTGAGGCTACCGATGCCCCAGGTGAGACTGGTGACCGATGGAGTCCTTCTCGAATCCGCGCGATGCAACGGTCGTAGAGTCCGTCTGTGAGCGACGCGACGATCTACCTCGACCACAACGCGACGACGCCGATCCGCAAGGAAGTGCTCGACGAGATGCTCCCGTATTTGCGCGAGCTCTTCGGCAATCCGTCGAGCGGCCATCGCTTCGGCGCCGCGCCGCGCGCAGCGATCGAACGAGCGCGGCAGCAAGTGGCGCTGCTGCTCGGGTGCAGCGACGACGAGGTGGTGTTCACCTCGGGCGGAACCGAGTCGAACAACCTCGCGATCCGAGGCGTCGCTGAGCGAGCTGCGCCGCATCGACGGCGCATCGTCACCTCGTCGATCGAGCATCCAGCGACCGAGCGACCGTGCGCGCACCTCGAACGAAACGGGTTCAGCGTGGCGCGGGTGGGTGTCGACCACGACGGACGAGTGCGCTTGGACGCCGCGAGGCACGCGATCCACGCGCAGACCACGCTCGTGACCGTGATGCACTCGAACAACGAGACGGGGGTGCTTCAGCCGATCGCTGAGCTCTCGGCGATGGCGCGGGCGCACGGCGCGCTCGTGCACACCGACGCCGCCCAGTCCGTCGGAAAGGTCCCGATCAACGTGCGCGAGCTCCCCGTGGATCTCCTGACGATCGCGGGGCACAAGCTCTACGCGCCCAAGGGCGTGGGCGCGCTGTACGTGCGGCGCGGCGTCGAGCTCGCGCCGTTTGCGCTGGGCGCAGGGCACGAGCGAGGGCTGCGTCCGGGGACCGAGAACGTCGCCTCGATCGTCGCGCTGGGCGCGGCGTGCGCGCTCGCGAGCCACGACCTCGAGAGCGAGTCCAAGCGACAGCGGGCGCTGCGCGATGAATTGTGGACACGGATTCGAACCTCGATCAGCGAGGCGAAGCTCAACGGGCACGAGGAGCTTCGATTGCCCAACACGTTGAGCGTGCGGTTCGAGGGCGTGACAGGGACGGCGCTGCTCGCGGAGGCGAGCGAGATCGCAGCGTCGACGGGCTCTGCGTGCCACGACGGGCACGAGCGCGCGTCCGCGGTGATCCTCGCGATGGGGGTCGCCGCCGAGCGGGCTGTGGGCACGGTGCGGCTCACGCTGGGCCGCGGGACGAGCGCGAGCGACGTCGAGCGCGCGGCGGCGGCGCTGGTTCGAGCGTATCGAGCGCTGCGGGGCTGACGAGGGCCGAGCGCCAATCGCGTTGTTGCGATTGCGAACACCGTCCCTCGGAGATATGCAGCCGCCATGACCATCGACCTCGAGATCTTCACGGACTTCATCTGACCGTGGTGCTACCTCAGTACGGTCCGTACTGAACGACTGGCCCGCGAGTACGACATCAACCTGGAGTACGTGCACTTTCCGCTGCATCCGTCGTTGCCGAGCGAAGGCACGACGCTCAGCAAGCTCTTCGCTGGGCGCGGCTTCGACACGAAGACCATGCAGGCGCAGATGGCCACGCGCATGAAGGCCGAGGGGCTCGACTTCGTCCCGCACGAGCTCGTGAGCAACACGCGCCTCGCGCAAGAGCTCTCTGCGTGGGCGCTGAGCAAGGGCGTCTCGCTCGTCGACGCGCTCTATCGCGCGAACTTCGTCGACGGCGCCAATCTCGCCCATCACGACGTCCTCGTGAGCATCGCCAAGGCCGCGGGGCTCGACGAGAGCGAGGCGCGCTCGGTGCTCGAAGAGCGGTCGTTTCGCGCGGTGATCGACCGGCAGTGGAGCGAGGCGCGGGCGATTGGCGTGAGCGGAGTTCCGACGTTTGTCGCGGGTCGCGCGGGGGTCGTCGGCGCGCAGCCGTACGAAGTGCTCGTGCAGCTCGTCGAGCGCGCGGGAGCGAAGAAGCGCGCCCCGGCCTCGTAGCCGCGCTCACGCTGTCAGAACACGTCCCTCGCGCGACGCACGACCGCGAGCACTTGCGCCGCGTCCCCCTCGTCTACGCTCGCTTCGCGCGCGCGCGCAAACGCACGCACCGACGGCTCTCTCACGCGCAAGAACGGGTTGCTCGCCCGCTCTTCGCCCATCGTGCTCGGAACGCTGGGCTCTCCCCTCGCCCGCACCGCCGCCACGCGCGCCTCGCGCTCGGCGATGGCCTCGGAGCCCGGCTCGACCGAGCGCGCGAAGCGCAGGTTTTTCTCAGTGTATTCATGACCCGGGTACACCAGCACGTCGTCTCCGAGCGCGCCGAGCACCTCGTTGAGCGCGTGGTGCATCATCGCCGCGCTCCCCTCGAACAGCCGACCGCACCCCGCGGTGAACAGCGTGTCGCCCGTGAACACCGCGCGCTCGTCGATCACGTACGCGAGCGCCCCCTTCGTGTGCGCCGGAACGTGCTTCGCGCACACGCTCACCGCCCCCAACACGAAGCCATCATCGTGGCCGAGCGCGCGGTTCACGCCGTCGATCTTCGGCGCGTCCTCGTGGTGCGCGTACACGTTCACCGAGCGAAATCGCTCGCGAACCGCGTCGAGCCCGCCCACGTGGTCCATGTGATGGTGCGTGCAGAGCACGGCGTCGAGCCGACCGCCCCCGCGCTCGATCGCCGCGAGCACGGGCTCGGGCTCGGACGGGTCCACCAACAAAGTCGCCTTGGTTTGTGCGCACGTAATCAAGTACGCGTAGTTGTCCGAGAGGCACGGGATGATGGTGACCGTGAACATCGCGCGCAGTGTACCGCGCGCGATTCGGCGCTCAGTGCGCTTCGTCCGGGCGCGCCGTCGACGGAGCGGGAGAGAACGCGCGCGCCGCGTACTGACCGCGCGCGATCGCGAGGGCGTCCATCATTCGGGGCGGCATCGAGACCTCGTCGAAGCGAAGGTCGGGCTGCACGCGCAGGGCGTCGCGCAGGGCTTCGGCCGCGAGGTCGACGCGGTCCACCGCGCAAAACGCTTCAGCGAGCATGCGCTGTACGCGCGCGCGCTGCGTCTCGCTCACGTCGGCGCCGCCGAGCAATCGCGAGCCCAACGAGAGCGCTTCGACGTACTGGCCGTGGTCGATCATCGAGCGCAGGGCCACCGCGCGGTTCTCGAGCTCGCGCTGCGCACGGGCGGTCTGCGCGAGCGAAGGGCCGCCCTCGCACACGGGCTCTTCGCGCAGCGTGAGCTCGGCCATCGGGAGCAAGAGCACCTGCCCGCGCTGGAGGCGCATGGACGCGAGGCGGTTGAACTCGGTGATGAACCGCGTCTGCGCGCGGTCGCCGTAGAACCGCTGCGCGATCTCGAAGAGCGGCTCGGCGTCCTCGGGCACGACGTAGCGAAGGAGATACGGGACGCGAACGACCGCGCCGGGCGAAGGGTCCACGCGCACGTCCGCGCGGTTGACCTCGGCGAGGTACGGAGCGCGCGTGGCGCTGCCGAACTCTCGGTACGCGATGCGCTCCCACGTGTCGCGCTCGCGAACGCGGTAGTAGCTGACGCTGGGGATGACGACGCGGGTTCCGGGGAGGATTCCTGCGCTGGCTTGAACGTTGAGGGCGTTGGCCGCGACGACGATGAGCTCGCGCGAGGACTCGCCGTAGTATCGCTGCGCGAGCGAGGCCAGCGTTTCTCCGTGTCGAACGGTGTGAACGATGTCCGCGCGCGCCGAGGTCACCGGCGCGCACACGAGCGCGGTCGCGAGCAGCGCGCTCATCGATCGGCGCCACGCGCGCGCGAACGAGAGGCCAGGGGCAGAGCCGATCATCGCTGCGCTCCTTCGAGGTTGACCTCGAGCCACACCGTCGCGCCGCTCTCGACGCGCACGACGCGATCGAGCGTCCCGAGCGTGGGGTGCGCGAAGCGAACGTAGTGCAGCCCCGGCAACAATCGAAACGACTCGTTGGTGGGCGCGGTCTCGACGGCGATTCCGTCGATCGTGACGTTGGCCCACGGGCGCGCGACGACGCGCAATCGCCCCACGTCCGCGGTCCCTGGGGGTCGCGGCCCCGTCGCGGTTCGCCCTGCGTCTCCGGTGCGCTCTCGGGTCGCCTCGGTGTACGCGACGAGCGCGATCAGCGCCGCCGCGCTCGCCGCTTGCCCGAGCCACATCGCGCGCTGCGCGCGGAGCACCGCGCGGTCTTCGTGCGCCGCGCGACTGGCCGCCGCGCCGTCTTTGAACCCCGAAGGTCCGAGGGCAGCGCGCACCTCGGCGTTGGTCACTTCTTTGAGCGCGAGCAGTCGATCGAGCACGAGCGCGCGGGTCGAAGCAGCGCCCCGTGACGCGAGGTAATCGCCGAGGTCGCGCGTGACCGTGTCCGCGCTGTCGTAGCGGTTCGCGGGGTTCTTTTCGAGGCAGCGCGCGAGGATGCGCTCGATCACCGTGCTCACGCCCGAGCGCAGGGACGACGGGGACGGATAGCGGTCGAGGCGGATCTTCTGCATCACCGTGCGGCCCGCTTCTTCTTCGAAGGGGCGACGGCCAGTGAGCATTTCGTACAGCAAAATCCCCAGCGAAAAGAGGTCCGAACGAAAGTCCACGCGATCGCCGAGGACTTGTTCGGGGGACATGTACGAGGGGGTTCCGACGACGCCGAGGCCGTCGTGCGGCTCGCTGGTGTCGCGGGCGATGCCGAAGTCCGTGAGCTTCACGTCGCCGCGGCGGGACAACAAGATGTTCGCGGGTTTGACGTCGCGATGGACGAAGCCGAGCGCGTGCACGTGCGCGAGCGCGCCAGCGATCTCGTGGGCGATCGAGACGGCGGTGTCCACGGGAAGCGCGCCCTGCGCGTCCATCACCTTGCGAAGCGAGGGGCCCTCGATGAGCTCCATCACGATGAAGGGGCGACCGTCGGCGTCGCCCGCTTCGTAGACGTGCGGGACGTTCTGGTGCGAGAGCTTCGAGAGGATGCTCGCCTCGCGGAGGAAGCGCTTTCCGAGCTGCGAAGCGGGGGTGATCGAGGGCTTGAGGACCTTGACGGCGACCGAGCGAGAGAGGGACCGCTGCGTTCCGCGAAAGACCTCGGCGAGCGTGCCCTCGCCCAGCTTCACGCCCACGCGCACGCCCGGAACGACCAGCGCGCCCGAGCCCTCTCCGACCTCGCGTTCGCGCGACGATTCGCTCACTGCGAGCACGCAGAACGCGGCAGTCGTCGCACTTCTTCGACCCTCGTTCGCGCCGCCGCGGCGCGCGGAGAGCTCGCGTATCGATCCACGATCAAGCGCAACGAGCGCTGCGCTTCGGTGCACCAGCCCAGGCGCACGAAGCCCTCGGCCATCTCGGCCAAAGCGTCCGGAACGCGGTCTCCCTGCGGATAATCCGCGACCAATCGCCGAAACTCTTGGATCGCCGTCGCCCAGCGCTGCTCGCGCATCGACGCTTGTCCGAGGATCATGCGCGCGTCGTCCGCGAGCGGATCTTGCGGAGCGCGGCTGAGCAGCGCCGTCGCGAGCGCGCGAACGCGAACGAGGTCGTTGTTCTGCAGCGAGCGGTTGGCGTCGGCGATGAGCGCGGCGTTGTCCGCGGGGATCGACGCGGGGTCGACCGCGGGCGCGAGCCCCGTGCGGCGCTCGAGCAAGAGCACTCGCTCTTCGATGCGCGAGAGCACCTGCGAGAGCTGCGTGCGGTTCTCTCCGACGTCGCCGAGCGTCGCGCGCATCTGCTCGACCGCGCCGCGCAGCTCGCGGATGTCGCGATCGAAGCCCTCCATGCGATTGGCCATGTCCGCGACGGAGCCGAGCTGCGTGCGCACGCGCTCGAGGCTGTCGATGAGCGCGCTCACTCGGCGCTCTTGCGTCTCGATCTGCGGACGGCGTTGGCGCTCGTTGGCCTCGATCGTTGCGACGCGGCGATCGAGCGCCTCGTGCGCGGAGGACGAAGCGAAGCAGCCCGACAAGACAGCGCCCACCGCACACACGCTGAGGGCTCGTTGAATCACCTTCTTCACAGTCATTGCACCGCTCGTTGGACGGACGATTGGATCACTCACCGCAAGTGGCAGTTCGCGCTCGATGAACCACAACGCTCAGTCCCGCGGACGGAAGTCCACGCGACGATCGCGAGCCCACGTTTGCTCGTCGGTTCCCGCGGCGGCTTCCATCCCTTCGGACGAGACCGCGAGGCGCGTCTCCGCGACGCCGAGCGCGGTGAGGTAGCGCTGGACGGTGCGCGCGCGACGCTCGCCGAGGGCGAGGTTGTACTCCGCGGTTCCGCGCGGGTCGGTGCGGCCGATGAGGACGTAGCGGGAGTTGCGCTCGCGCTCGAGGCACTGCGCGCCGCGAGCGAGCGAAGCGCGCGCGGTTTGATCGAGGTCGTCGCGGTCGAAGCCGAAGTAAATCGGCTCGAAGTTGCACAAGCGGCCGCGGTTGTCCTCGGGGTCGGGCGCCTCGGCCTCGACCACGCAGCGGCCCGAGACGCAGGCGCGGCCCGACGGGCACGCGCGGTTGGCGTCGCACTCGGTCCTGGGGACGCAACGGTGATTCTCGCACCGCTGGTTCTGCAGGCAGTCGTTGTCGCCCTCGCACGCGTTGAGGCCGGGGACGCAGCGGTTGCGGAGGCACGTGTGCTCAGCCGGGCAATCGCTGGTCGATCGGCACTGCTGGCAGCGGGCGTTGACGCACACCTCGCGGCGCTGCCTGCAGTCCTGATCGTTGCGGCAATTGGGGTACTCGACGCCGGGGCAGCCCGAGAGCGCCACGGCAAACAGCGCGAGCAGCGCAGAGAGAGAGAACACTCTCGCGAGTGAACGCAGCGTAGAGGTGCTCGACGACATCGATTCGCTCATGACGAACAGTTGTGGTTGCGTACCGCACCCGGTCCGGTCGTGGCAACCAAAGCGGGCGGTATCGCGAGCCAGAGACGAGGGATTTGCGGTATTTCCTCCGGCCGCAAGCCTCGCATGAAGAAGAGCTGGCTCGATCTCGCCCAGTCCCGACGAATCCTCACGCTCGCAGCGCCGGTGATCCTGGCGATGCTGACGCAGACGGGCGTGAACATCGTCGATACGTATTTTCTCAAGAAGCTGCCGTACCAAGACGCCTCGGACGCGCAGGCAGCGCTCACGCCATCGCTGATGTTGCTGTGGGCTGTGGGAGGTTTTCTCTCGGCCATTTCAGTGGGAACGCTCGCCATGACCTCTCGACGGTACGGTGAGGACAACCACGAAGCCGCGGGCGCCGTCGTCCCCAACGCCGTGGTGCTCACGCTCGTCGGCGGCGTGATCTTCTCGGCGATCGGGTGGGTGTTCATGCCGCAGATGTTCGGCTCGATCGTGAGCAACCCGCACGTGGCCGAGCTCGGTACGATCTACTGTCGTTGGCGCTTCGTCGGCATCGCATCGATGGCCATGACCGCGGCGTACAAGAGCTTCTTCGACGGGATCGGCAAGACCCACCTGCACCTGTGGGCCGCCATCGTGATGAACATCTTCAACGCCGTGCTCTGCTACATGCTGATCTTCGGCAACTGGGGCGCGCCGCGGCTGGGCATCGCCGGCGCGGGAATCGCCGCGGCCACAGCGTCTTGGGTGGGCTTGATCGCGATGGCGATCTTCTCGATGGGCGAGCAGTACCGCGATCGGTTCAAGTTCTACCGAGCGAAGAACCTCTCGCGATCGACGATGTGGGATTTGCTCAAGCTGAGCGTTCCGGGCGGGCTCGCGACGGTGGCGGTGATGACGGGCTTTCTGCTCTTCACCAAGATCGTCGGGCGGCTCGACGCGCAGAGCGCCACCGTGGTGATCCACGGCGTGCGCGTGGCGGCCAACGGCGCGGCGACGACGATCATCATCGAGGTGCTCAGCGCGACGTTCTTCTCGTGCATGGCGTTCGGAACGGCGACCGCGACGCTCGTCGGGCAGAGCTTGGGACAGAAGAACCCCGACCTCGCCGCGAGCTACGCGTGGACGAGCGTGAAGCTCGGCGCGATCATTTTCGGCGTCTTGGGCGCGGTGATCTTCACGTGGGCCCCGAACGTGATGGGCGTGTTCTCCGACGCCGCCGTGGTGATCCAAGCGGGCACCAACCCGCTGCGGTTGGTCTCGGCGCTCGGGCCCATCGTCGCGTTCGGGATGATCCTCACGCAGGCGCTCTTCGGCGCGGGAGACACGCGCTACGTGATGGCCGTGGAAGTGGCGCTGCACTTTTTGTGTCTCGTCCCCTGCGCGTGGCTCTTCGGAATCACGCTCAACGGCGGGCTCATCGGCATCTGGATGAGCGCTGGGCTCTACGCGCTGCTGCTCACGATCTTCATGGCTGTGCGCTTCGCGCGCGGCAAGTGGAAGACGCTGCAGGTCTGAGCGCACGAGCGGGGGCGGTGCGGGCTCAGTAGCCCAAGACGAGGCCGGGCACGGCCACGTTGCGCGCGGGCGAGCCCGTGCCGAGCTGATTGGTGTCGTTCGCGCCCCAGCAAAACAGCGTTCCGTTCGAGCGACGAGCGCAGGTGTGCTGATCGCCCGCGCCCAATGAGACCGCGTTGGTCAGCCCCGTCACGCGCGTCGGAGTCAGGCGCCTCGTCGACGAGTTGTCCCCGAGCTGGCCGGCGTTGTTGTCGCCCCAGCACGCGACCGCGCCGTCCGCGAGACGCGCGCATACGTGACTCGTTCCGCGGACGAGCTCGACGGCGTTGGTCAGGCCCATCACCGGCGCTGGGGTGAGGTGAGCGGCGGTCGTTCCGTCGCCGAGCTGACCGCCTGCGTTGCGACCCCAGCAGGACACCGATCCGCTGGCGCTTCGCGCGCAGGTGAAGCCCGCGCTCGCGAGCACTTCGACCGCCGCTGCGACGGTGGCGCTCGGCGTCGGGAGCAGGCGATTCATCAGCGTCCCCTCGCCCAATTGCCCGTCCGTGTTGCTCCCCCAACACAGCACGCCGCGCGATTCGGACACCGCGCACGTGTGTGCTTCGCCCGCCGAAATCGAGAGAGCGTCCGTGAGGCCCATCACCGTCGACGGGGTCATTCGACGAAGCGTCGATCCGTCGCCGAGCTGTCCCGAGACGTTGTCACCCCAGCACATCACCGTCCCGTTCGCGCGTCGCACGCACGTGTGCACCGCTCCCGCCGAGAGCTCGACCGCGTCGGTGATCCCGAGCACCGCGGTGGGCGTGAGCGTCGTAGCGGTGCCGCCGTTGCCGAGCTGCGCGACGCGGTTGTCGCCCCAGCAGAACACCTGACCGGTCGAGCGAATCGCGCACGAGTGACCGCGGCCCGAGGCCACTTGCACAGCGTCCGTGAGCAACGAGACCGGCGTCGGAAACGGCGACGACGTCATTGCGCCGTTGCCGAACTGCGCGCTCGCGTTCGAGCCCCAGCACGCCACTTCGCCGAACGCTCGGCGCGCGCACGTGAAGTCGCGACCGCCGGACACCGCGCCGTACGCGCTCGTGAGCAGCGTTCGCGCAGGAAATCCTCGGCGCACCGTCGTTCCGTCGCCGAGCTGACCGACGGCGTTCGAGCCCCAGCACAAGATCGCGTTGTTCGTTCGACGCCCGCACACAAACGAGTCGCTGATCGAGCTGCCGCCCTCGAGCCGCGCGAAGTCCATCACGCCCTGCACAGGAACGGGCGCCGGAAACGCGAGGTCCATCAAGTTCGAGCCCGTCTGTCCCCATTGGTTTCCGCCCACGCACGCGGCGCCTCCGTTCGCGAACCACGCGCACGTCCCGTGCGAAGCCGCTGCGATTCCAGCGGCGTTTCGAAAGGGCGAGACCAGGGTGAACATGGCGCGCGCTCCCGCAGCCGGGCCCCACATCGAAGTGACGCCCCAGCAGCCGACGTTGCCATCGGACAACAACGCGCACGCGTGCGTCGTGCCCGCGCTGATCTGCGTCACGGCGCGGCTGATGCCCATCACCGTGACGGGTGTGTGCGACGAGCCCGCGAGCAGCCCGTTGCCGAGCACGCCCATGTTGTTCGCGCCCCAGCACTGCACTTGCCCCGTCGCGAGCCGCGCGCACGAGAAGCCCGAGCCCACGCCGCTGTCGCCACCGCCGAGAGCGAGTTCGACGGCGTTGGTGATGTTCACCACCGTCTGGGGAGCGCGTTCGAACGGAGAAGCGCGGCCGATTCCGAGCTGACCGAAATCGTTGGCGCCCCAGCACACGACCTGGCCGTTCATCCGGCGCGCGCACGCGTGGCGATACGCGACGCTGATCTCGACGGCGTCGACGAGGCCGACCACCGCGGTCGGAGAGCGACGAGCGACGGTGGTTCCGTCGCCGAGCTGCGCGCTGCTGTTCGCGCCCCAACACAGGACCGTGCCGTTCGTGCGTCGAGCGCACGTGGAGGTCGCGCCCGCGCTCACTTCGACCGCGTCCGAGAGCGAGAGGACCGCGACGGGCTGCGATCGATCGGTGTTCGTTCCGTCGCCGAGCTGCCCGTTGTCGTTCGAGCCCCAGCAGACCACGGTGCGATTCGGAAGCACCGCGCACGCGTGCCGCGCGCCCACTGAGAACGAGAGCGCGTTGGGCAATCGCTGGCAGCTTCCGTTGACGCACGCCTCGCCGTAGCAGCTCGCCCCGCACGCTCCGCAGTGATTGGCGTCCGCGCGCAGGTCCGTCTCGCAGCCGTTCGTCGCGTCGTTGTCGCAGCTCGCGCGGCCAGGCACGCACACGCCGATCTGGCAGCGATTTCCCGCGATGCACACGCCGAAGCCCGACGGCGCGGTCTGCCTTCCGAGCGGGTCGATCGTCGAGTCCACGCAGAGCGACTCGTCGCGCATCCCGTCGCAGTCGTCGTCTTCAGCGTTGCACATCTCGCGCACCGCGACGGTCGGAGCGCATCGAAGCCCGGTCATCGGCTCGCACACGTTGCGCCCCGTCGAGCAGCGGCCGACGCCCCCGGTCATCGAGCACACCGCGTCGATGCGCAGGTCGTTGGTCCCGTCGAGCGTCATCGGATCGCAGTCGTCGTCGACGCCGTTGCACAAGTCGCTCGCGCGGGGGTGAATGTCCATGCCTCCGCGAGAGCCGTCTGCGGGCGGAGCGTCGTTGCAATCGACCTCTGCTCCTTGCGGCGCGCGCGAAGTCCAGCCCGACGGGCACACCATGCACTGAGGCATCGCGAGCGTCATCGCGCCGACCGCTGCGTATCCGTCGCGGTCGTTGTCCTGGTAGCAGCGCAGGCCGACGCCGTTGTCGACCTCGTTGTCGCAGTCGTCGTCGAGGTTGTTGCAGATCTCTGCGGACGCAGGCGAACGGCTCGCGCCGCCCGCGGCGGGGTCGTCGGCGCAGTCGGTTCCGCGCACTTCCGAGGGGCTCACGGCGACGGGATCAAACGAGCGACCGCCGCCATCGGCGACGCCCGCGTCAACAGTGGCTGTGCACATGGGCGGCGTGTCGTTGGCGCCGATCGCGTTGAAGCAGTTGCGGCTGAAGAACCCGTCTTCGTCGCGATCACCGTCGCCGCCGCGCCCTGTGGCAGAGACCTCGGCGACCGTGCACAGGTCGCAGTCTTCGTCGACGCCGAGGTTGTCGCAGACCTCACGAATACCTGGATTTCGTCGAGGATTATTGTCGTCGCAGTCGTCGCCGCCGCACGCCGCGCTCGGGTGACCGTCGTTGTCGTTGTCCACGCAGACGCCTGTGTCGCGAGGGACGATGTCCATGCTCGAGACGTCTGAGTTGCCCCCGTCTTGTGCGCTCGCGTCGGGCACGGGCATCGGCCCCGCGCACGCTTGCAAGAACAAGAGCGATCCCAAGAGAGACAGCGGACGAAGCGTGTGGCGAAGCAACGGGAGGGCTCTCCTTCGTGACAGCTACGAAAGCTGTAATGTTAGAGAGCAACGGTCACATCGTGAAGTTCGCTGCGCGATTTGCCGGGCGATCAGCGATTGCGGGGCATGACGCGGATCACAGGCTCGAGACGTCCACGGCGGTCGTGCGAGCGGTGGTGGTGCCGTCGCCGAGCTGGCCGCTGGCGTTGCTGCCCCAGCAGGAGACGACGCCGGTGGGGCGCAGCGCGCAGCTGTGGGAGCCCGCCGAGTCGAAGTGCGCTGCGGCCGTGACGCCCGTGACCGCGGTCGGCGCCAACCGACGCGTCGTCGTGCCGTCGCCGATTTGGCTGTCGGCGTTGCTGCCGAAGCACTGGACTGCGCCCGTGACGAGCTGCGCGCACGTGTGAAACTCTGCGGCGGCGACGTTGCGCGCGGGCGCGAGGGCCGGGACGAGGCCAGGCGTGCTGCGATTCACCTGCGTCCCGTCGCCGAGCTGTCCGGACGCGTTGTTGCCCCAGCACAGGACCGCTCCGTTGCCGCGTCGAGCGCACGCGTGTTTGTTGCCGGCAGAGAGCTGAACGACGTCGGAGACCCCCATCACGGCAGTCGGAGAGAGCGCCTGCACGAGCGTTCCGTTGCCGAGCTGCCCCATCGTGTTCAGGCCCCAGCAACGCGCCTCGCCCGTCGCGAGCACCGCGCAGGAGAAGTCTTCGCCGAGGTTGATTTGCACGGCGTCGCGGATGCCCGTCACGGCGACGGGGGTGGTGCTCGAGCTCAACGTCCCCGTTCCGAGCTGCCCGTTCGCGTTCGAGCCCCAGCAGTACACAGCGCCGGTGGTCTGTCGCGCGCACGAGTGCCTCGATCCGACGCTCACCTCGGCGACGTCCGTCAAACCGGGAACGGGAGCGAAGCTGTTGCGAGACAACATGGTGCCGTCGCCGAGCTGCCCGTTCGTGTTCGAGCCCGAGCAATACACCGTGCCCGTGGCGGTCGCAGCGCACGAGTGCACCGACCCCGTCGCGAAGCGCGCGACGCTGCTCACCGTGCCCACTCGCGTCGCAGCGAGCGACGAGCGCATGAGCCCTCCGAGCTGTCCCCACGCATTGTCACCCCAGCACGAGAGCTGGCCGTTTGCGAGACGCGCGCACGAGTGCAGATCGCCGAGCTCCACGGCAGTGACGTCGGTTTGGCCGAGGACCTCGGTGGGGCGACGACGGATCGCGGTGGTTCCATCGCCGAGCTGTCCAGCGACGTTGTAGCCCCAGCAACGCACGACCCCCGCGAGGTCGATGCCGCAGGTCGACAGTGGTCCCGCGCTGATTTGACGCAACGGGAGCTGGGGAACGCCCGTGGGACTGAGTCGATCGGTCGATGTTCCGTCGCCGAGCTGTCCGCTGCCGTTGGCTCCCCAACACACGAGCCACCCGCCCGTGCGGCGAGCGCACGAGTGAGCGCGACCGAGGGCGACCTCGACCGCGTCCGTGAGCATCGAGACCGCGACGATCGAGAGCGACGCCGTCGTCGTACCGGTGCCGAGCTGTCCGCTCGCGTTCGCGCCCCAGCACACCACTCCGCCGGTCGCGCGCCGAGCGCACGAGTGTTGCTCGGCGACGTCGATGTCGGTCGCGTCGGTGAGTCCGAGAACCGCGCCCGCGTTCGTCGGCCCGACGGACATGATCCCGCGGCCGAGATAGCCGGTTCCCCAGCACCAAACCTCGCCGCTCGCGAGGCGAGCGCACGCGTGGTACGTGCCCGCCGAGAGCTGCACGGCGTTCGCGACCCCAACAACGCTGACCGGTCCGAGGACGTTCATCGTCGATCCAGTGCCGAGCTGTCCGTTGTTGTTCGAGCCCCAGCACACGACCGCCCCCGACGAGCGACGAGCGCACGCGAAGGCGTCACCCGCGCTCACTTCGACCGCGTCCGAGAGCCCCGCGACCGCGACGGGCGTCGAGCGCGAGGTCACTGTCCCGTCGCCGAGTCGACCGAAGGAGTTCGATCCCCAACACACGACCTGCCCCGTCCTGCGAACGGCGCACGCGAACGAAGTGCCGACCGAGACCCCAACCGCGTCGTTCAACGACGAGACGAAGTCGAACCGCGACGACGGGACGGTGTCGCCTCGTCCGAGCTCTCCGTTCGAGTTGCTGCCCCAACACGCGACGCGGCCGCTCGAGAGCAGCACACACGTGTTGGACATTCCCGCGTCGACCGCGACGACCGCGTCCCCCGAGCACCGGCCGCGATCGCAGAGGCCCGAGAGACAGCGCTGCCCGCACGCGCCGCAGTTGTTCGCATCGGAGTCGAGGTCGATCTCGCATCCGTTGCGGTTGTTTCCGTCGCAGTTTCCGCGACCGTCGAAGCAGCGCCCCATCGAGCACTCGCCCGCGCCGAGGCACGCGCCCGCGCCCGTGGGGTTCGACGCCGAGTCCACGCAGATCCCCTCGTCCGTCAACGAGTCGCAGTCATCGTCGACGCCGTTGCAGAGCTCTTGAATCGCGGTGTTGGCGCGGCACTGAATCGCGCCGCTGACGCAGGCGTTCGAGCCGGTTCCGCAGCGGCCGACGCCGGCCATGACGCCGCACGCGGTCCCGACGATGAGGTCCCCACTGCCGTCGCTCGTCCCGTCGTTGCAGTCGTCATCGAGTCCGTTGCACAGCTCGGTGCGCGTGGGGTGACGCGTCGGAAGCGCGTCGTTGCAGTCGGTGTTGCTCGCGTCCGTCGGAGCGATGTTTGTGTACCGCGCGGGGCAATTGCCGAGGCGCATGCGGCCCAGATCCGGACAGACGGGCTCGAGCGTCGCGCTCATCGCGGCCCAGCCGTCGTCGTCTTGATCGGGATAGCAGAGGATGGTGAGGCCTTCGTCCGCGGTTCCGTCGCAGTCGTCGTCGAGTCGATTGCAGGTCTCTGCGCGGATCTCTGCGGTGCACGCGCCCCACACCGAGCCCATGCCCGTGGCGGTGCAGGTCTCGACTCCGCGCGCGCTGCAGCAGTTGCGAGTCTCGCCGACGCGAGGGCAGCCGCAGCCTTCGTCGGCGGTTCCGTTGCAGTTCTCGTCGATGTTTCCCAGGGCGTCGCAGACCTCGCGCGCGGCGGGGTTGATCATCGCGTTCGCGTCGTTGCAGTCGGTCCCGAGCCGCGAGAAGCCGAAGGGCGGAGCGCAGGCGAGCACGAGGTCCGCGCCCATCGCGTTGCGATCGCCGAAGCCGTCGCCGTCGGCGTCGCGGTAGTAGGGGACGCGCGCTTCGTCCATCGTTCCGTTGACGCAGTTGTCGTCGACGCCGTTGCAGATCTCGAGCGCGCCCGGAAAGCGCGATCCTCCGCCGGCGACGGGGTCGTCTGCGCAGTCGGTTCCGCGCACTTCGGTGGCGCTCACGGTGACGTAGCCCACGGTCGAGCCCGCGTCGGCGCCCGCGTCCGGCATCGACGCAGAGCACATCGGCATCGACGCGCCAGCGGGCAACCGATTGAAGCACCCGGTCGACACGAAGCGATCTTCGTCGCGATCGCCGTCGCCGCCGAAGCCCGAGGGAGTGACCTCGGCGACGGTGCACGGGTCGCAGTCTTCGTCGACGCCGCGGTTGTCGCAGAACTCACGGATCCCTGGATTCACCCTGGGATTATTGTCGTCGCAGTCGTCGCCGCCGCACGCTGCGCTCGGGTGACCGTCGTTGTCTTCATCGACGCACACGCCCGAGTCGAGTCGAGCGCGCGCGTCAGCGACGACGTCCATCGTCGGCGAGGCAGCGTCCTGTGGCTCGGACGCGTCGGGCATGGGCATGGGCGTTGGCGCGCACGCTTGCACGAGCAACAGCGGCGCGAGCAGCGAAAGCGATCGAGCGAGCGGACGAAGCAAGGCGGGCTCTCCTGAGAGTGAAGAGTAGAGAGCCTGGGTGAATCGGAGAAGAGACCTACAATGACGGGCGCTTTCACGGGGGAAACGCGCGGTTTTTGTAGGGATAGGGGACGGTGTTCAAAAGTTCATTTGTTGGTCCCCGCGCGCTTACAACCCGGTCACCAACACGGGAACGGGCGAGCTGCTGAACGTCCCGTCGCCGAGCTGACCGTTGTCGTTCGACCCCCAGCAAGCCACCGTGTTGCTCGTGCGACGGACGCACGTGAACCCGTCTCCGCTCGCGACTTCGGCCGCGTCCAGGATCGTCGAAACAGAGACCGGCGCCGTCCGATCGACCGCCGTCCCGTCGCCGAGCTGACCGTCCGTGTTGCCCCCCCAACACGACACTTGTCCCATCGCTCGCACAGCGCACGTGTGCGACGGCCCTGCAGCGATCGTGCGCGCGTCGGACAAGCCCATCACCTCGACCGGAACCAGCCGCGGCGTCGTCGTTCCGTCGCCGGTCGTGCCCCCGGCGCCCCAGCAGAACACACGCGCGTCCGTGAGCCGCGCGCACGTGTGTGCGTCCCCGAGCGAAATCGCGTCTGCCGCGGCAACCATGGTGACTTGCTGCGGCGTCGCCCAATTGGCCATCGAGTTGACCCCCAGCTGCCCGCGTGCGTTCGAGCCCCAGCAGTGAACCTGCCCGCCCGCACGAATCGAGCACGAGTGCGCTCCGCCCGCGCGCACCGCGATCGCATCCATGACCCCGATCACGGCGGTTGGCCGAATCGAGTCCATGGTGCTGCCGTTGCCGAGCTGCCCGAACGCGTTCGCCCCCCAGCAGTTGATCGTGCGGTTCGAGTTCAGCGCACACGAGTGTCGCTCGCCGCCCGAGACCTGCGAGACCATCGTGAGGTCGAGCACGCTCGTCGCGCTGTTGCGGTCCACGCGCGAGCCGTCGCCGAGCTGCCCCCAGAAGTTGTTGCCCCAGCACACTGCGGTGGCCGTCGCCGATTGCCGAGCGCACGAGAAGACAGCGCCGCTGGTCACATCGGCAGCGGAGAGCGATCCGCCCAGCGCTTCGACGACCGTCACAGGCGTCGCGGACGACGTGTTGTCGCCTCGTCCGAGCTGTCCGTAAAAGTTCGAGCCCCAGCATTGAACCGCGCCCGAGCCGAGGCGCGCGCAGACGTGATCGTCACCCGCTGAGATCTGCCTCACGTCCGTCAGGCCCGGCACGGAGACGGGCACGAGTCGGTTGGTGGTGCTCTGACCGGACTGGCCGAACGAGTTGCTGCCCCAACACACGATGGATCGATCGCGTCGACGCGCGCACGTGTGGCGCTCGCCTGCCACGATGCTCGTCGCGTCCGTGAGTCCCACGACCGGCACGGGCATGCCGGTGCTGTTCGTTCGCCGTGTCCCGTCGCCGAGCTGTCCGACTTGATTGTGGCCCCAGCAGAGAACTTGTCCGCTCGCGCGACGTACGCAGTTGTGGCGATGCCCGACGGCGAGCTCGACCGCGTCGGTAATACCGAGAACGGGCGCAGCGTCGTTGCGTCCGGTGAGCGTGCCGTCGCCGAGCTGCCCGTTGCCGTTGAAGCCCCAGCAAGAGATCGTCCCTCGCGCGGTGCGCGCGCAGGTGTGCTGCAGTCCTGCGGCAACCTCGACCGCCTCTGGCAGTGAGCGCACGCGCGTGGGGCTCGTCGCGTTGTTGGACGTCCCGTCGCCGAGCTGCCCGTAGAAGTTGGAGCCCCAGCAGCGGACTTCGCCGTTGCGACTCCGAGCGCAAGCGTGCGCGGCGCCCGCGGTAATCTCGACGGCGTCATCGAGCGCGTCGACCCTCGCGCCGAGCGAAGACCGCGACGTCGTCGTGCGGTCGCCGAGCTGACCTTGAGAGTTGTATCCCCAGCAAAACACCTGGCCGTTCGCGGTGCGAGCGCAGGTAAAAAACTGGCCCATGCGCGCTTCGACCACGTTCGTCAGCGACGTCCCGCGCACCGTCGTCGGGCGCTGCGTGGTCGTGCCGTCGCCGAGCTGTCCCCACGTGTTCGCTCCCCAGCACGCGAGCTCGCCGTTCGAGCGAGTGGCGCACGTGTGCGCGTGCCCCGCGCTCACGTCGGTGGCGTTGTCGACGAGCATCACCGCGGCGGGTGCGCTTCGAAGCGCCGTCGTCGCTCCGTCGCCGAGCTGGCCGCTCGTGTTGCGTCCCCAGCAAAACACCTGGCCGTTCGCACTTCGTGCGCACGTATGTGATTGCCCAGCGGCCAGCGATACGATGTCGTTGGACGTGATCGGGCGCGGAGTATTTCGTGCGACGAGCGTCCCGTCGCCGAGCTGGCCGCTCGTGTTGCGTCCCCAGCACTCGACCTGCCCGGCTCGTCGCACGACACACGTGTGGAAATCGCCGCTGCTCACGGCGATCGCATCGGCGATGCCCGTGACCTCGACGGGCATCGATCGGTCCGTGTACGTTCCGTCGCCGAGCTGCCCCGTACCGTTGCTACCCCAGCACGATACCCGGCCGTCGGCGCGCGCTGCACACGCGTGTTGCGGTCCGAGATCGAGCGTCGCGGCGCCCGCCAGCGAGGCCACCGAGACTGGCAGGGGCTGCATCGTCACGCCTCCGTTGCCGAGCCTTCCATTGGTCCCGTCTCCCCAGCACACGACGGTTCCCCCTCTTCGACGCGCGCACGTGTAGCCGTTTCCCGCGCTGATTTGCTCGGCGTCGATCAATCCCATCACATCGACAGCCCGAGCGCTGTCGGCGGTCATTCGGTTGCCGAGCTGCCCGGTTGTGTTGCGCCCCCAGCACTGCACTGTCCCCGCGCGTGTCCTCGCGCACGCATGATCGACTCCCACTGAGATTTCGACGGCGTCCGCGACGCCGAGCACAGGCGTCGGAACGGAGCGCCCCGATGGTGCCATCGTGCCATCCCCGACCTGTCCCGACGTGTTGTCGCCCCAACACAGGACCGCACCCGCCATGGTCCTCGCACACGTGTTTCGCCCGCCGGCGGCGATCTCGACTGCGTCCATGATCGAAGAGACGAGCGTCGCGGTTCGGCTCGCCGTCACCGCTCCGTTGCCGAGTTGCCCGACCGTGTTCTCCCCCCAGCACATGACGCTCCCGCTCGAGAGCCGCGCGCACGAGTGCCTCGACCCCGTGTCGATCTCGAGCGCACCGGCGACCCCCGTCACCGTCGCCGGATCGGCCCGGCTCGTCAGCGTTCCGTCGCCGAGCTGCCCAGCGCCGTTGGCGCCCCAGCAGAGCACCGTTCCGTTCGCGTTGCGCGCGCACGTGTGGTCTGCGCCTGCGCTGACTTCGACCGTCGTGGAGTTGCCGCAAACGCCAGCGACGCACTCGCCCGAGCCGCAGCGCACCCCGCAGCCGCCGCAGTGATTGGGGTCCGAGTTCAAGTCGGTCTCGCACGCGTTTCGCGGGTCGCCGTCGCAGTCGCCGCGAAAGTCCACGCATCGCGAGACCACGCACGTGCTTCCGTCGCACACGCCATAGCCCGTGTTCGCGGTCTGTCTTCCCATCGCGTCGAGCGTGGAATCCACGCACTGCGGTTCATCGGTCATCCCGTCGCAGTCGTCGTCCATCCCGTTGCACATTTCGAGCATCGCGCTGTTGGCCGTGCACTGAATCACGCCCGTCACGCACGCGCTGCTCGCGGTCGCGCAGCGCCCCACGCCACCGCCGCTGCCCACGCACGGGCGGCCGACACGCGCGTCGTTCGCGGCGTCGTCGGTGAGCGAATTACAGTCGTTGTCCTTTCCGTCGCAATTCTCGACGTTTCCTGGATATCGCGCGTTGTCCGCGTCGTCGCAGTCGACGTTGGCGCCTTCGGGAGCGCGAAGCGTATAGCCTGCGGGGCACGCAGCGCAGACGTTCATGGTCATCGACGACGCGCTCATCGGAGCGAATCCGTCGCGGTCCGCGTCGACGTAACAAGTGGCAAACGCGACGCCCTCGTCGACCATCCCGTTGCAGTTATCGTCGACCATATTGCAGACCTCCGTGGCGCCGGGAAATCTCGTTCCGCCGCCCTCCGAAGGGTTGTCTGCGCAGTCGGTCCCGGTCACACGACCGTTCGCGACGACAACGCGCGCGACGCTGACACCGCCGTCCGCGCCCGCGTCCCCGACGACAACAGAAGACGAACACATCGGCGCCGCTCCCGCTGCGATCACGTTGAAGCACGCCGCGCTCGGAAACCCATCGCTGTCGAGGTCCCCGTCACCTCCTCGACCGCCCGGCATCACCTGCGCGACCGTGCACGGATCGCAGTCCTCGTCCATCCCAAGGTTGTCGCAGACCTCACGAACGCCTGGATTCCTCCGAGGATCGCTGTCGTCGCAGTCGTCACCGCCGCACGCCGCGCTCGGGTGTCCGTCGTTGTCCAGGTCTTCGCACACGCCGGCATCGGGACGTGACGCAACATCGACCACGTCCGACACTGCGCCGTCGAGCTCCGGCGGTGGTGGAGCAGTACAGCCAGCACCAGCAATCGCCACCGCGACCAGCAACCCAAGAATTCGTCGCACCACGACTGCTCTCCTCTGCCGCTTGGCCGTCCACGCAGCGAAATGCACGCTCGTTCGAGCGCGCAGGTTCCTCGCCGCTCGGTGTTAGCAGCATCACGAACAACCGAGAAGGGCCCCAAGGGGTAGGGGACGGTGTTCAGAAGTTCATTTGTACCTCCTCGCCCGTCCCCGTCGTGACGCCCGTTCGTCGCGATGGCACGCGCGCCGGCCTCCACGGGGGACACCGAGCGAGTCAGAGTTCGAGAATCATCGGAGTCAGCCCGTTGTTCATCGTTCCGTCGCCGATTTGGCCGAAGGTGTTGAGCCCCCAGCAGAACACGGCGGCGTCGTTGCGGCGAGCGCACGTGTGCTCTTGGCCTGCGGCGATCTCGACCACGCTGCTCAGCGTCGGGACGAGCGTGGGGCTCGGTTGAGTGGCCGTGCTGTTGATCCCCAGTTGACCGCGTTGATTCCATCCCCAGCAGAGCAGAGCGCCGTCGCTGCGGCGCGCGCACGTGTGAGCGCCGCCGCCCGCGATCTCGACCACGTTGCTGAGCGCACGCACGAGGGTCGGGCTCGAGCGGTTCATGGTCGTGCCGTCCCCCAACTGCCCAGTGAGGTTCCTTCCCCAGCAGAGCACAGAGCCGTCGTTGCGGCGAGCGCACGAGTGAAAGCCAGATGCCGTGATCTCGAGCACGTTGCTGAGGGACGCATGCCTGACCTGCTAACGACATCCGCATGATGTTTTCCTGCGTGTTCGACGATCGGTGTCGCATCGCGTCAAGTCGATGCATCGATGGTTGCGAAGACCTCGTCAACTAGGTGCGGCTGCGAGCGATTCGGATGCCGCGACTCATGAGTGATGAATCGCGCGATCGATTCGTAGCTGAGCGTTCCTTTGTGACGAGGTTCTTTCCACAGCATCACGATGCGATGGAGCGCGGAGAGCACGGCGAGCTCGCAGCGATCGACGCTCACGTTCTTGAGACCGAGCTCCCGCGCGAGCGCGTGGTGGATGCGCTCGGCCAGCACGCTCACGAGCAGCGCCGCCGCGAGCAGCGTCATCGCCGCGGTCTCGCGCGACGTTTGCAGATGGTCGGCGCGCGCTCCGTGTTTCATGCGGCGAAACGCGCGTTCGATCAACCAGCGCAGCCGGTACGCCGCGCTGATCGCGTCCGCCGTCCAGTTCGCGCGCGGCAAGTTGGTCACGTACCAGCGGTCCAGCTCGCCGGTCTCTGCGCCGCGCTTGTCGACCAACACCAGACGAACGCGCACGAGCCGCACTGCGACGGTTTTGCCGCTGTCCAATCGCAGCGTCGCGTCGATGTCGCTCGTTCGACCGAGGACGTCGCTTCGTTCGAGTGGCTGTCCCTGCGCGAGCGCCGCGGGCAACACGAGGCCCTCGGCGTGCCCCTTCACTACGGCGGTCACGCCGTCCTTCCACCGGCTCACGAAGGATGCAGAGGCCTCATCGAACGCTGCAAATTCGCTGTGATCGTAGAAGCCGAGGTCTCGCAAGTAGAGCGTTCCGCGCTTGAACGGCGACTTGAAGCGAAGCGCGTGGTCGTGAGTTCGCGCAGCGTCGACGGTCGCGTCGCAGAGCGATCCCTCCGCGAGCGACATGCGAGTCATCAACTTCAGCCCCGCAGTCCCCTCGTCGGTCGCTGGGAACTTCTCCGCAGCGCTTTTGCGCAATCGCATCCTGGAGCCGTCGTCCAAGAGCACGTCGTCGAGCATGCGCAACGGCGCCGGCCACTGTCGTCGAAGCGCGCGGTTGGCGTGGGCCATCGCCGAGCGAAGCAGGTCCCAGAGTGTCTCGACGAGCGCGGGCTTGTCGAAGTGCGCGTCGAACGCGCCCCGAGAGATGGAGCGTCCAGAGAGCAGCTCCCACTGTCTGCGCGCCTCTGCGATCGAGCGCGTCGGCCCCACGGCGCTCGCGAGACAGACCGCGTGGACCAGCTCCGTGGGTTGAACGCTGCCGCCTCGCCGCTGCACCAGCGCCGCTCGCTGCGCGGCTCGTTCGATCCGGTCGGCGTGCAGCGTTGCATCCAGAATCGACTTCAACGTAGAACCATTCATGTGGGGCGGCCTTCGAACGCGGTTGGAGTTCAGAGACCACCAGCGTGCGAGGTGCCGCCCCCGCTTGTCATCCCACTTCTTGACCGGAGCTCTCGACGCCGTTCCGCACTCAACCTGCGGCCAATCCGCTTAGCAGGTCAGGCATGCTGAGGGACGGAACGACCGCGGGACTCGAACGATTCACCACGGAGCCGTCACCAAGCTGGCCATCGGCGTTTCTTCCCCAGCAGAGAACAGTCCCATCGTTGCGACGCGCACACGAATGACCGTCCCCCGCACCGATCTGTGCGACGTTGCTCAACGACGGAACCATCGCGGGCGTCGAGCGATTCATGTTCGTGCCGTCGCCGAGCTCGCCTGTGAGGTTTCTTCCCCAACAGAGAACAGTCCCATCGTTGCGACGCGCGCATGTATGCTCGATTCCTGAGGCAAGCTCGACAACGCCGGTCAGCGAGGGAACGACTGTGGGGATTGGGCGGTCGATGGTCGTGCCATCGCCGAGCTGGCCAACGTTGTTGCGTCCCCAGCACAGGACTGAACTGTCGTCGCGACGCGCGCACGTGTGCGTGTACCCTGCGGACAGCGAGAGAATGTTGCTCAACGACGGAATCACCGTGGGGACAGAGCGATTCGTGGTCGTACCGTCGCCCAATTGACCAGACGTGTTGCGTCCCCAGCAGAGGACAGTGCCGTCGTTGCGCCGAGCACAAGTGTGCTCGCCTCCCGAAGCAACCTCCGCGACGATGGTCAGGGACGGAAGGACGACCGGCATCGGGCGGTTTGCTGTCGAGCCATCGCCGAGCTGGCCTAGGTCATTGCCTCCCCAGCACAACACGAGATCGTCGCTTCGTCGCGCGCAAGTGTGCGCATAGCCAGCGGCGATGTTGACGATATTGTTCAACGAGGACACAAGCACGGGACTCGGACGGTTGGCGCTGACACCTATCCCCAGCTGGCCCACGCTGTTCCATCCCCAGCACCGCACGCTCCCGTCGTTGCGCCGCGCGCAGACGTGACCGCCACCTGCGACGATCCCGACGACGCCGCTCAACCCCGGAACGAGCGCGGGGATCGATCGCGTGGTGGTTGAGCCGTCCCCCAATTGACCAGCATTGTTGTAACCCCAGCAGAGCACCTGGCCATCGCTACGCAGCGCGCACACCGATTCGCTGCCAGCCGCGATGTCGATCACGTCGTTCAACATGGGAACAGCTGTCGGCCTCTGCCGACTTTCCATCGTGCCGTCCCCCAGCTGGCCGTGGTTGTTGTTTCCCCAACAGAGCACCGTGCCATCGTTTCGACGCGCGCAGGTGTGATCGAATCCCGCAGCAATCTCGACGACGTCGCTCAGCGAAGGAATGGCCGTGGGCGTCCTCCGGCTGGCGATCGTGCCGTCTCCCAGTTGACCCACGCTGTTGTTTCCCCAGCAGCGCACGGTGCCGTCGCTGCGACGAGCGCAGGCGTGAGTGCGGCCCGCCGCAATCTCCGAGACGTTGTCGAGAGCCGGGACGGCTGTGGGGCGGAGCCGGTACGCCGCCATCGTTCCGTCCCCGAGCTCTCCGTTGCTGTTCAGTCCCCAACAGTGCACGGTGCCATCGCTGCGTCGTGCACAAGTGAACTGCGCGCCCGCAGCAACCTCGACGACGGAGCTCAACGACGTAACCACCGTGGGCGTACGACGATGCGTCTGAGTTCCATCTCCGAGCTGCCCCCAGTCGTTCGCCCCCCAACAGAGCAAGCTTCGGTCGTTGCGGCGCGCGCAGGTGTGAGCGAATCCAGCGGTCAAGTCGCCGACCGGGCCGCGGCTGCACACCGCGCCAACGACGCATACTCCAGCTCCAGGGCACGGTTGATTGAGCTCGCTCGTCGCGGCGTTACAGTCATTGTCCACTCCGTCGCACACCTCGAGGTCCTCGGTGACGCCTGGATTCACGCTCGCCCGACTCTCATCGCAATCACCTCGCGGCAGCGCGCTGCTCGACGCCCCCATTTCGCCGCGCGCCACGCACATCGCCGCAGTCGCGGCGTAGCCATCCATATCTGCGTCTTCTTCGCTCGCGACTCCGCCGCCGGACGAGCAATTCGAATCCACGCGATCACAACTCTCCAGAGCGCCAGGATTCACCGTTCGGTCGCTGTCGTTGCAGTCGGTCTTCAGAAACGCCATCGCCGCAACCCCAGCTTCCCCGCGCCCCGCGCAGCTCGCGAGCCTCGATGAGAACCCGTCGTTGTCCGCGTCCTCGTTGATCGCCTCGCGCGTCCCAGGCGTCGAGCAATCGTTGTCTACGCGATCGCAGATCTCTCGATTACCAGGAAACCTCGCGGCTCCCGTGCCCGCGGTGTCCTCGCAGTCGTCGCACACAGTCACGGTCCCCGCCGGTACCACGCAGTTCATCACCATTCGTACTGTGCTCGGGTCGCCGTGCCCGTCGCCATCGCGGTCGTCGCACACACGCTGCACTGGATTGTCGTTGACCCCGTCGCAGTCTTCGTCCATTCCGTTGCCGCACACCTCGATCGCGCCGGTGTAAATCGTCGCCGCCGAGTCGTTGCAATCGTCCTTCGGAAACGCGCTTCCGAGCGCTCCGACTTCGCCTCGCCCGAGGCACATCGCGCTCACCGCCGAGTGGCGATCGCCGTCCGCGTCCTCCGCGGGCTCTGCGCCGCCCGCCATCGCGCCAGCAAGTGAGCAATCGTTGTCTCGTCCGTCGCACATCTCTGGCGCGCCGCGGTACGTCTCGCTTCGCGCGTCGTCGCAATCATCGCTGTTCGCGACCCAGCCCGGGATCGTCGAGCAGACGTTGGTGATCATCGTCGTCCCTTCGGCGCCTGACCGATCACCGCGACCGTCGTTGTCGACGTCGCGATAGAGCGTCCCCATCACCGCTTCGTCGACAGCTCCGTTGCAATTGTCATCGATCATGTTCGCGCAGACCTCTGGCAATCCAGGGTTCTGCTGCGCGCCCATCATCGCCGCAACGTCGTTGCAGTCCGTCCCGCGCACGGTGCGCGTCGCCGCATCCACCGCAAGTCGCACACTGCATCCAGACGGCGGAGCCATGTTCGGCCAAGGATTCGAGCAAACCGATCGCTCGAACCCGTCACCGTCGGAATCTCCGTCGAGGCCTCCCCCGCTCACCGTGCAAGGATCACAATCCTCGTCGACTCCCATTGAATCGCACACCTCGCGAATCCCTGGGTTTCTACGCGGATTATTGTCATCGCAGTCATCGCCGCCGCACGCCGCGCTCGGGTGCCCGTCGTGATCATTGTCGATACAGGTGCCGGTATCCATCGCAGGCTGAACATCGATGACGTCTTGAACCGCTGCGTCCGGCGCAGGAGCTGGCGGGCTCGCGCACCCCGCGACGACGACGACGAGCCCCCAAAGCAATGGGCGTGCATTTCTTCTCAGCATCACAGCCTCTCCTCACGCAATGCCGCGCGACCCCGCAGGTCACCTCACCCTGCGAATCACGCACTCATTCGAGATTGTCAGTAACACTGCCTAGCAGCGGCCGTAAAGCGCGCCACAAGTGCAATCGGCACACACGTTCAACCATCGCTCGCGCTCCGCGTTGCCCGTCAGCAACGCACTGAAATGCGCTCGTTCGTCACGAAGGCGCGGCCGCGTTGCCTCTTCGCGTATGCTCCCTTCGTAGCCCGCTCGCCATGCAACTCCGCCGCTCTTTCGCTCGCTCGCTCGCGCTCGTCGCAGTGCTCTCGCCCGCGACCGCGCTGGCGCAATCGTCGCCCGAGACGCCCGCTGCGACGCCGGTCGCGCAGCCCGCGAACACGCTGACCGAAGAGCAGCGCGCCGAGGCGCGAGCCGCCCTTCGACGAGGCAACGAGCTGTTCAATCGCAACAATTACGAGGCCGCCCTCACCGAGTTTTTGCGCGTGTACGAAGTGGCGCAGAGCAGGCCCAACGCGTTCATCTATCTGCTCAACATCGCGCGCTGCTACGAGCGGATGTTTCGCTACGACCAGGCGATCCAGTACTTTCAGCGCTACCTCGAGCGCGCGCCGGCCGACGACGCGGACCGCGCCGCGGCGCAAGCGACGATCACCGCGCTCGAAGGCCTGCTCGGGACGCTCGAGATTCAGTCCAACGTGCCCGACGCGCAGGTGTGGGTCGACGATCGGCAGGTGGCCGATCGCGCGGGGACCGTGAGGATTCCGGGCGGAGTTCACGTGGTCGAGCTGCGCGCGCGAGGCTATGCGCCGTCGCGACAACAAGTGCAGCTGCCGGCGCGCACGACGCAGGCGCTCTCGTTTCGGCTCGAGCGGCTCAACGTTCGAAGAGGGCTTCACCCTGCGTTTTTCGCGACGGTGGCGGGCGTTGGTGTTGCGAGCGGCGTCACAGGGATCGTCTTCGGCGCTCGCGCGTTGGGGCTGCGCGGCGAGGTCGATCGCCTCGCCGCCAGCCCCGCGACGGCCAACTCCGTGGGGCAGGACCAGAAGGACCAGATTCGCACTGCGGCGGTCGTGGCGGACGTGATGTTCGCGGTGACCGGCGTCGCGGCGATCGGCGCGACGCTGCTCGGCGTCGCGACGGAGTGGCGACGGCCCGCGGAGCAAGAGAGCCCTGCGCGCGCGGCGCTGCGCTTGCGGTGGGCGCCGATGGTGAGCGCGGACGTGCGGGGAATCACCGTGGGAGGCGCGCTGTGATGAACCGTCATTCAGTGGGGCTCTCGCTCGCGCTGCTCGGAGCTTCGTCGTGGGGATGCTCGCTGACCGGGCTCGACAACTTCGAGCTTCCGGTGTGTCGAAGCGACGACGACTGCGCAGAGATCAATCGACGCAACGGCCTGTCGGACAGCGCGTGTGAACGATACGTGTGCGAAGAGCGCACGCGGAGCTGTCAGCGGCGCGTGCGGCAGAGCGAGGTCTGCGACGGGATCGACAACAACTGCGACGGCGTGGTGGACGAGGGAGTCCTCGCGATCGTGGACAACAGCAAGCAGACGCTCGCGATGGGGGCGTTTTCGTCGGCGAGCGTCGCGTCGAGCGGCGCTGGCGTGGTGGGGATCGCCGGGCCGCCGGACATGCGGATCAGTCAAGCGCCGGTCTTCATGAGCACGAGCGAGACGGGCGTCGCCAACGCCGCCGCGACGTTGCAGATGCGCACCACGGTTCGCCCTGCGATGAGCGCCGCCGCGTGGAACACCTGGCCTTCGACCCCGCGCTGCTCGAACGCGAGCAACACGCTCGCCGACGAGTGCACGGTGTCCGAGGCGGCGCTCGCGCCCACGTCGTCGATGGACGAGTGGTTCGCGGTCGCGATCGACCCGCTGCAGTGCGCGGCGGGGAGGGTTCGCATCGGGCTCGTGAGCACGCGCGAAGGAGCGCCGATCTTCGACGCATCGGGCCCGATCGCGCGGTCCAACGTGTTCTCGGTGGTGGACCTCGACGCGGCGACGCAGTGCAGCGGAGCCTCTCGCGGAGCGAGCGGCGCGCGCGGCGCGGCGCGGCCGGCGATCGCGCAGTCGACGAGCGCGAGGGACACGGCGTTGGCCGCGTGGATCGGCGCTCCGCTCGATCGCGCGCGGTGCGGCGGCGCGCCGGCGACGGTGGAGGCGCTCGGGCTCTCGATCGAGACGAGCGCGATGCGGCGCGGAGTGTTCGCGAGCAACGCGATGACGGCCGAGCCCGCGCCTGCGGTGCTCGGGCGAACGAGCGGCGGCGGGGCTCCGGCGATCGTGGCGCTTCCGACGGGCGGGTGGCTCGTCGCGTTCGGCGACGAGAGCGGAGCGGTGGCGGTGCGCAAGGTCGAAGCGCTCGCGGCGGTGCCTGCGTGGAGCGCGGCGATGCCCGACGCAGCGAGGCCGACGATGCCGTTGAGCGTGGGGGCTCCGTTGCTCTTGCAGCGCGCGTCGATGAGCGCGAGCGCGGATCACGTCTCGATGGCGCTGCGCGTGGTGGGGTCGCGCACGCTGGTGGCGGTGAGCTGGGTCGAGGGCTGCGGGTCTGCGATGGGCAGCGTTCAGTTCGCGCAGCTCGAGCTCGAGAACGGAGCGCTGATGGAGAAGGGCCGCGCAGAGCTCGCGCGCGGCGTGGACGCGGCGAGCACGAGCGTGGTGCCCTTGGACGATCGCGTGCTCGATCGGTCGAACAACGCAGCGCAGGGCGGCGATCGCGGCGGTTGGCTGCTCTCGTTCGAGGCGGCAGGAGCGCTGAACGCGATCCGCGTGTCCTCGGCGACGACGACCACGGTGGATCGCGCCGCGGTGGTGTTGGCCTCGCCGATCACGAGCGCGCGGCGCGCGCCGCTGTTGTCCGCGAGCGCGACGGCGCCCGCCTCCGTAAGCTGGCACAGTGATCCCGAGCAGATCGTGCGCTATGCCAACGTCTGCGGCTGGAACCCCACGAAGCCACGCGCCCGATGAGCGCGCCCCCGAAGGTCGATCGATCGACGCCCCTCTCTCTCGAACTGCACGGAGCCCAAGAGCATGACTGACATGGCGCTCGGCGAAACGCACATCCCCGATCCCTACGTCGGCACGGTGGTGCAGGACAAATACCGCTTCGTTCGCAAGCTCGGCGAAGGCGGGATGGGCGCCGTGTACGAGGGAGAGAACATCGCGATCAAGCGCAAGGTCGCGATCAAGTGCCTGCACCGACAGCTCGCGCGCAACGCGAGCGTGGTTCAGCGATTTCGCAACGAGGCCCTGGCGGCGACGCAGATCGGCAACGAGCACATCGTGGACGTGCTCGACATGGGGCAGATGCCGGACGGGTCGTTCTTTCTGGTCTTGGAGTACCTCGACGGGACGGACCTCGCGGGTCTGCTCGAAAAGGTGGGCGTGCTCGCGACCGGTCGCGCGGTGAAGATCACGCAGCAGGTGCTCAGCGCGCTCGCCGCGGCGCACCAGGCGAACATCGTTCACCGAGACATCAAGCCCGAGAACGTGTTTCTCGTGAAGCGCAGCGGAAACGCTGACTTCGTCAAGCTCCTCGACTTCGGGATCGCGAAGATCAGCACGGACGAGCCGACGATTCGCACGGCCACGGGCTCGCAGCTCGGGACGCCGTACTACATGCCTCCCGAGCAAGCCAAAGGGCAGAAGGACCTCGATTCGCGCGCGGACATCTACGCGACGGCGGTGATGCTCTATCACTGTTTGTCCGGGAGATTTCCGTTCGAAGGCGACTCGCTTCCGATGCTCATGTACAACCTCTGCCACACGGACGCGGTCGAGCTGTCCGCGCACCGCCCGGACCTGCCGGGGGCGCTCACGGCGGTGGTGATGCGGGCGCTCTCGAAGGATCGCGAGCATCGCCCGAGCAGCGCAGACGAGTTCTCCGCGGCGCTCGAGCCGTTCGCGACGCTCGCGACGATGCCGAGCGAAGCGCTGATCGCCGAGGCGAAGAAGACCGCGCAGAGCGGCTCGTCCACGCAGAAGCCCGCGGGAACGCCACCGAGCTCGTCGGCCGCGAGCAAGCCCGAGAAGTCCACGACGCTCGGCGCGAGCGCGGTGCACATCGAGACGAAGGTTCCGACGCAGACGAGCGCGAACAAGCTCCCGCTGATCCTCGGCGCGGTCGCGGTCGCGTCGATCGCCGTCGCGGGAACGACGATCGCGCTCACGCGAAACAGCAACGCGACGGCGGCGACGGTGGCCGCTCCTCCGCGCGTCGAAGAGCGCGCAGGATCGACAGCGGCGCCCGCGACGAACGCAAACAACGCAGCGACCAACGCTCCGGCGCCGAGCGAGCGCCGCGTGCAGGTGCAGATCGCGACGACGCCCGCGAGCGCGACGATCGTGCTCGACGGCCGCACGTTGAACAACCCGTACGACGGCGAGCTCATCGCGCGCGAGTCCGCGCGGCTCGAGATCAGCGCGCCCGGATTTCGCACGGAGCTGCGCGCGATCGACCTGACCGAGTCGCAGCGCATTCGCGTGACGCTCGAGCGCGGCGCAGGTCGAGTGATCGTGCAGAGCAACGGTCAGCGGGTGCGGGACAACGGCTCGAGCGAGCACGAGTCGAACGAGCACGGCAGCGAGCACGGCAGTGAGCACGGGACGCAGAGCGCTGCGCAGCCCGAGACCGCGGTCGCGGCACCGAGGCCATCGGGACAAGCGGCGCAGGAGCCAACGGGCAACCGAGCAACGGGGAACGGGGCAACGGCGCAGGCGCAACCAGCGCAGGGGCAAACGGGGCAGGCGCAAACGGGGCAGGCGAGCGGGACGCCCGCGGGATTGCGCGATCCGGGCGAGCTGTGAGCGGGTTTTGTAGGGATAGGGGACGGTGTTCAAAAGTTCATTTGTTGGCCACCGACCGCTGCGAACACGCAGAGCGGGGCCCCGCACTGCAGCGCGCTGCCAGTCGCGAATCGCCAGCAAATTCACGATCGATCATGCGCACATGCGCAACAAATGAACTTCTGAACACCGTCCCCTATCCCTACAAAACGCACGGCCCCGTCAGCGCAGAAGCCGAAGCGCCACGATCACGATCACGCACACGACCGTCGCGACGCCGGCGACGATGAGCACTGGGGACAGCGGCTTGCTCGTCGCGTTGCGCGCGGGCTCGCTCGCCTCGGGCGCGATCACTGGCGGCGCGATCGGTTCTTTCGCCGCGCTCTCGTCGGCGACGCCCGCCTCGGCGAGGACCTTCTTGCGGATCACCGCGGGGATCGCGATCGTCGACGGTGCGACGCCCTCGCCCACCGACGCGAGCTCGCTCTGTGACGGGCTGATGGACGGCGCGATCGGCTGCGAAGCGGCGGCGTAGGCCGCGCGGATCTGCTGCGAGACCGAGGCGCTCGCGGGGATCGTCGCGTCGAACGCCACCGGGTTCTGCGAGGTGCGCGCGATGCGCGTGAGCGCTTCGGCGAGCGCGCGCATCGAAGGGACGCGATCGTTGGGGCTCTTTTCGAGCGTGCGCATCACCAGGTCGCTCAGCGCCGCGGGGACGCTCGATCGACGCTCGGAGAGAGGCTGCGGAGCGTTCATCAGCACGCCCGCGACGACGGCGGGGATGTTCGCGCCTTCGAACGGAAGCGCGCCGCAGAGGCATTGATAGAGCACCACGCCCATGGACCAAACGTCGCTGCGGCCGTCGATGTCCTTCTCGGCCCGCGTTTGCTCGGGGGACATGTACGACGGCGTTCCGACCATCGAGCCGGTCTTGGTGCGGATGAGCGAGGGGCTCGTCCCGAGCTTCGACATGCCGAAGTCCAGGAGCTTCGAGACGATCGTCCCGTCTGCTTGCCGCGCGAGAAAGATGTTGTCCGGCTTCACGTCGCGATGGAGCACCTGCGCGTCGTGCGCGACCGCCAGCGCGTTCATCACCGGAACGAGCCATTGATCCACCAGCCGCACGTCGAGCGTCCCGTTCGCCGCGAGGTACTGCTGCAGCGTCTGTCCTTCGAGCCGCTCCATCACCACGAAGACCCCGCACTCGGGGTCCACCCCGCCATCGACGATTTGCGCGATGTTCGGATGCGAGAGCGTCGCGAGCACCCGCGCTTCTTGGATGAAGCGCTGCACGGCCGTCTCGTTCTTCGCCCACGAAGAGTGCAGGACTTTGATCGCGACCTTGCGTTCGGTGAACGCTTGCGTCGCGGCGAACACCGTCCCCATCCCGCCCTCGCCGAGGACGGATTCGATCGTGTATCGCCCGGCGATCTGCGTTCCGGGCGCCAACGCGGCTTGCGTCACGGCCGCAACCATACTCCATCGTCCATCCGCGAACGACTGATCTACACGCCGAGCCGACGGTGGATGCAGCGCGCATCAATGCGGTGCTCAAACGCTGCTCTGGCGCTGCGGACGACCACGCGGCTCTGCCCGCGGCGGCGCGCGAAAGCTGCTGGTCTGCCGCCGTTCGTTGCTACGCTCGACGCGCATTGCGACCCATGGTCCGTCGAATCGCTCTCGCCTTCGCGCTCGCGGCCGCCGCGTGCGGCCCTGCGACTCCGTCGCTCTCCGTCTCTCCATCATCGAGTCGCGACGGTCTCGACGGGGTCGATGGCCCCTTTGGCGCCGCGCGCGTCTCGCTCGTGACGCAAGCTCGCGTGTCCGAGCGGGTCGAGTACGAAGTGACGTTCCCTTCGGACGCCGCGGGAAAGCTCGCGCGCGGAGCCCCGTTCGGCGCCGTCGTGCTCGTGAGCGGGGGGCTCGTGACGCCCGCGCGTTATCGCTGGCTGTCCGATCACCTCGCGACGAGGGGCTACGTGGTGATCTCGCCGTCGTTCGCGTTGGACCTCGCGTTTTTTCAGCCGGACAACGTGCGCGCGGCGCTGCGAGGGGCGCGCGTTGCGGCGAGCACCGCGGGCCATCCGCTCGAGGGAGCGATTCGCTCGGACGGCCCGGTGGTGGCCATCGGACACTCGCTGGGCGGCGTGGTCGCCACGTGGGAGTGGCTCGATCAGAGCTACGACGGGATCGTGCTGCTCGCGAGCTTTCAAGCCGATCGCGCGCAGCTCATCGGCGGCGACGGACGGCGCGTCGTCATGCTGAGCGGAACCGAGGATCGCCGCGTGAACCAACGCGATCTTCTCGCAGGATTCGCGGCGTTTCGCGCGCCCAAGCTCCTCGGGCTCGTCAACGGAATGAACCACTACGACTGGACCGACAACGCCACGAGCGCCGAGCTCTCGACGGACGGAACCCCCTCGCGTCCCCGCGAGCTCACCCGCCGCGACGCCCTTCGAGTGATCGACGCGCTCACCGACGCAGTGCTCTCTCGCTCGACCGAGGCCGCGCAGCGCTTGGACTCGGGCTCGTTCGACGGGATCACGGTGCAACGATGAGCGCGCGCACGCTCTTCGCTGCGGCGCTCTTCGCGAGCGGGTTCGTCGCGGCTCGGTCCGTTCGCGCCGAAGGGCTCGCGGTGCGCGGGCCCAACCTCGGGCAGAGCGTGGTCTTCGTCGAAGGCGTCCCCGAGTCGTCGCGCGCCGTGTGGATTCGGCCGTGGCTCGCGATCACGCAAGAGCAACGCAACCCGTACGACGCCTTCGGTCTCGGCGTGGGCGTGCGGCACACGATCGTGGGCGAGCCGCGAGGGTGGGCGCTCGAAGTGCAAGCGCACGGAGGGTTTACGGCGCTCACGCTGCTTCCGGGCGTCGCGTTCACGCTGAGCCCGAGCACGCACCTGCGCGTGCGGGGCGAGCGCGTGTGGTTCTCGATGGGGATCGCCGCGCCGTTCGCGGTGCGCCTGGACTCGCTGGCGGACGTGCGAATCCCTCTGCAGGCAGAGATGTGGCTCGCGTTTCGCGCGGGCCCGGTGTGGCTCGGCGCGATGACCGCCGCCGGATCGAGCTTCGCCCCGAGCGGCCCCGCGGCGATCGTGATGCAGGGCGCGGGGTACATCGCGATTCCGTTCGGGCAGTGAGCGAACGCAGTGGAATCGGGCGCAGTGGGCATTGGGCGCAGTGAGCATCGGGCGCAGTGAGCATCGGGCGCAGTGGGCTCGGGCGCAGTGGGCTCGATGAGCCCCGCCCGCGCCCGCCGCGATCGCGGCCAACTCAGTTTCGCCCGCGAAAAGAGCGGCGAACGCACGGTGCGGCGCGGTGGAGCGATCGCGGCGCGGTAGCCAACGAGTGAGGGCGAAGACAACGCGATGACCGATCGGGGCGCCAACGGATGACGCGTGCTCGACAGGCCGCCGTTGGATGTCCTATCCCCCGATCATCGCGGCCACCGGCATCATTCCGTTCTTGCAGGCGATGGCGAACGGCACTCCCATCACCGTCCCCGGCGAAGACACACCGTACACGTACCGGGACAACTTCATCGCGGATTGGGAGAAGTCGGAGAACAGCAAACACATCAAGGACAAGTTCCGCGACGCGACCGACGGAAACCACGAGTGGATCCCCTGTAACTTCATCGACGAGGTGCTCGCTCGCGCCAATCCGGCCGAAGGCGCCAAGGCTCCTCGCTGGATCGATCTGCAGCACCAGCTTCGCATTCCGACGAGGAACTTGATCATGTTGCCGAAGGCCCCGTTCGGAATTGCCCAGCGACAGGTCAACGGGAAGCCGGTGCTATGCGGTCACGCCGGAGCTCTCTACATCGCGACTGCGGATGGCGTCGAACCCTTGACCGAAAACACCAACCACTTCCACAACGCGCTTCGCACGGCGTTCATGGAAAACAGGACGTTCCAGAGCTGCATCCGCGCGATCCTCGCCATCTTCACGGCGAACGTCTGGAACGGAGATCCTGGCGCACTTGGTGATAACGTCCACAAGGACTACCTGGACTCGGGCGGCCAACCGATCAACATGAATACGATCGCCGGCACCCAGAGGACTGCCTACGACGCCGCGGTCCTGAACTTCACAACTTGCCTCGCGAACTTCCCCGACACGTGATCGGGGACTGCGGTGAAAGGTGACCGGTGCCTGATTCAGCCGACCCAGCCTGTCTCGCGGCACTCGCCGCACAGCTCGGGCATTCCCCGCCGTTCAGCGAGCAAGAGCTCGCTGCCGTCAAGTCACTGACGATCAAGCACGCACGAGATCTGAGCGCCATCGCGGGCTGCACGGGTCTCGAGCACCTTCGTCTCCTCGCGTGCGAGCTCGAGGATCTCTATGCGCTCGAGGGGATCGCATCCATCATCCATCTCGAGATCCTGTGCTCGCGGCTGGGCAGGACCTCGGGGCTGGATCCGTCCAATCTTCAACGAGTCGAGGTCCTGTTCAGCTCTCTGACGGAGGGCTCCAACTTTCAGGGCGCAGCGCTCGGGTGGCAGGGCTCGTTTATCGGGTCGCCGCTGAATGACCGGACTCGCGGCGTACTGAACGAGTTGCTGGAGAATGGGTTCGACCTGATCGATTGCGGCTCCGAGCGTGACTGGAAGGAGTGCCGGGAGCTCCACGACCGACTCGGCGCGTGCAGTGGGGCCCTCGGTGACAGCTACGGGCTCTTGGTTCGTCCCGGGATCCCGACGCTCACCAAGAACGACTTCGATGCGATCCGTGTCATCACGGGCACGGCCAGAAGCGCGCTCCAGGATCCGGACGTGACCCTCGAGAAGCTGTTCACGCAGCACGCGGACCAGATCGAAGCCCCCGACCTCTCCGTGCTCGCCGCGGAAAAGATCCTCGGATACAGCAAGGACGCGAAGCAGTGGATCGCGGAGTCGTCGCTGCCAGACCCCGACAAGGCCGCCCTCGACAGCTTCGTGACGCGGTTCCGCAAGATGGTGTTCTATCGGTTCACGAGGTCTGGCACCGAGCGCAGGGAGAAGCGGCTCCAGCTCCGACTGCCGGACCAGTTCCGCGCGATGCACGAGACCATCGGCGGCTGGTGGCCCCAGGAGGCACTCGCTCCCCCGGTTCAGTTCGACGCGTTCGAGGACTCCGCGTCTCCGCGCGCCGATCGTGTCAAGTCCTATACCTACTACCTCGGGTATCGGAACCACGGTGCCGATCAGCGAGAGGAGATGCTGAAGGCCGGCTTCATCGTCATCGGCTGGTCGAAGCAAGACCCGATATCGGCACTCGCGATCCGGCTCGATGCGGATACGACAGTGTACGAGTACAGCCCGGAGGACATCATGGACGCGATCTCCGACGGCGAAGCCGTGACGGAATCGATGTATCCGGTGTTTCGTTCGTACGCCGCGATGCTGGGCCACATCCAGGCAATCCATCTGGCGAACAGCGTCGTGGTCCCACAGTAGGATCGCGAGATGCCCGGACCCGACGTCGAGCTTCCGGCGGACGACGCCGCACTCGAGGCCCTGTTGCGCGCGCGGCGACACGGACCGCCGGCGCCCTACGAGTCCACCCCGTGGGACTTCGTGCGCGACTGGAGCGCGCCGGTGGTGCGCACGCGGGTGTGGCCGATCGTGAGCCGGATGCTCGCGGACAGCGACGAGCACGCGCGGGCGCGCGCGGTCGAGCTCGTGCGCGTGTGGGACGCGGGCGCGGATCTGACCGCGCCGCGGTTGCTCGAGGTTGCGACGACGCATCCCGAGCTCTACGGCGATCAGGCGCCGGAGGGCACGACGCTCCGCCACGAGCTGGCGTTCGCGCTCAGCAACTGCGCGCGGCCCGAGAACGCGGCGCAGGTCGCCGTGCCTGGCTGCGCGAGGTCCGCTCGTGGCATCCTCAGCCTTCATGCGCGCGGACCATCGGCCCTGCTTCGCAGAATTGACAATATGTCAACTTTTCTCTTGACCACCCAGGGGCGTTCATGGTTCCTATGAGCAGCGCGAGAAGATGCGCCGCGGGCCTGCCCGCGCTGCGCTCGGCTACACCGTGCGTCAGGAGGGGCCGCTGCGCGCCGTGCTGACGGACGGGCGCCTGCGCATCGACAACAACTGGAGCGAACGCGAGCTGCGCAAAGTCGTCCGCATCCGCGACGCCGCCCTCTTCGCCGGCAGCAACGAGCACGCCGAGAACGCCGGCGGGCACCTGACGCTCATCGCCTCCGCCAAGCTCCACCACCTGAACCCCCGCGAGTACATCCGCGACCTGATCCGTGTCCTCCCCTGCTGGCCCGAGGACCGCTACCTCGAGCTCGCGCCGCTCTTCTGGACCAACTCAGTTTCGCCCGCGAAAAGAGCGGCGAACGCACGGTGCGGCGCGGTGGAGCGATCGCGGCGCGGTAGCCAACGAGTGAGGGCGAAGACAACGCGATGACCGATCGGGGCGCCAACGGATGACGCGTGCTCGACAGGCCGCCGTTGGATGTCCTATCCCCCGGAATGGGCGCTGTGTACGAAGCGCTCAATCGATGGACGGGCCGCAACGTCGCGCTGAAGCTCATGCTTCCGTCGCACGCGCAGCACCCCGAGCAGGTCGAGCGCTTTCTTCGCGAGGCGCGCGCGGCGTCGAAGATCCAGCACGCGAGCATCGTGCAGGTGCTCGACGTCGGCCGAGAGACCGACGGGAGCTTCTTTCTCATTCAAGAGCTCCTCGACGGACGGTCGCTCAAATCCCTGCTCGATGAGTGTTCACAGCTCTCGCCCAAGGACGCGCGAAGCTTGTTGCTCCCCGTGCTCGAGGGGCTCGCGGAGGCGCACGCAAACGGCGTCGTTCACAGGGATCTCAAGCCCGACAACCTCTTCGTGACCGAGCGCGCGGGCGCAGCGCCCCAGGTCAAAGTCATCGATTTCGGCATCGCGAAGCTCACCGAACACGACGGCGAACCCCTCTCGGTCACCCGCACTGGAACCGCGATCGGAACCCCTCTCTACATGTCCCCCGAGCAAGCCCGCGGCGAGCGCTCGGTCGGGCCGCAGACAGACGTCTGGTCGATGGGCGTCGTGCTCTTCGAGTGCCTTACGGGCCGCTGCCCGTTTCTCGGCGAGTCGTACAACGAAGTCCTCGCGAAGATCCTGACGCTGCGAGCTCCGCGCATGGATCACCTCGCGCCCGGATTGCCCACGATGACAGAGGGACAGGGGACGGTGTTCAAAAGTTCATTTGTTGCAAATCCGCAGGAAATTCACTGACAACCCGAGCGTCGGCCCAACAAATGAACTTTTGAACACCGTCCCCCCTCCCCCCGCGGCGGCTCACTCCGTGACGTCGACCTCTTCAGGCATACGCACGCGGAAGTTCTGCTCGACAAAGTCGTACACGTCCAAGAAGTACTGCTCCATTTGCACGGAGTTCGTGTACGGCGAGTCCGCGTAGAACGTCCCGCGCTGGCAGTTGTCGCCGTCGCGGCAGCGGCCGTCGGGGAAGACGAAGATCACCTTTCCGAGGCGCTGCCAGCTCGCGTACGCGGGCGCCGCCATGTACCCGCTCAGCAGGACGCCCGTCGCGATGAGCGACTCGGGGTCCATTCCGTATCCGTGCAGCAAGAAGATCACGGGGTATCGCTCGCTCGCGTTTTCGGGGCGGTGATAGCCAGCCGGAAGCGAGATGCCGAGCGGCGCCGTTCGATTCGCGCGCATTGACGTAAACGGAAACACGCACGAATACCCATTGGCGCAGCGGCCCGCGTCGTCGCGCGTCGGCGTCATCACCGTCGTGCGACGATTCAGGTTCGGCCAGTTGGCTTGCGTGCGCCAGATCGACGCGTACAAGCGCGCGGTGACCTGCGAGATGGTCCCGACGTGCCCGCCGTCGCCGTCCATGAGCATCTGCGGCGTCGCGTCTTCGAAGCCATAGCGCAGCATCGAGTAGCGAGGCAGGCGCTCCCAGTCCACGTCGATGAACTCGAAGCCCGTGTCATCCATCGAATGAATGGGCTTCTGCGCGTCGAGCGCGAGGAAGTTGTTGTAATAGTGCAGCGGCTGCCCCGCTTGCGCCGCGCCGCCGACGAAGTGGTTGGCGACCGCGCCGAAGTTGAAGAGGTCGCGCGTTCCGCCGTCGGCCCACACGCCCATGCGCGCGCCCGCGGCGCCCGTCATGCGCGAGAGCACCGTGCGCGGGTTGCGCTCGAGAAAGCGCCCGACGCCCGCGGTCGTGTCGAAGCGGCCGTTGCCTTCGCCCTGATCGAACGGGCACATGCGGCCGTTGGGGCACGCGACGCCGTCGAGGCCGAGGTCGCGATACGTCTCGCCTTCGTCGCGGACGAAGTTGCCCTCGGTGCCGCCAGGGTTGAACTGACGATCGTAGTCGTCGCCCGCGGGATCGGGGTTCGTCTGCGCGTTGTAGCCGGGCTCCATCGCGCTCGGGACGTTGTCCGTACCGAAGTCCGAGAAGGGCTCGGTAAACGAGCGGATGACGGGCTCGCCCGCGTCGCGAACGCCGTTGTTGTTTCGATCCACCGCGAGCGAGACGTGAAAGGGCTTGTTGCCCTGGCCGCCTGCCCACTCGCCTGCGTGTTCGGGCGTGCGATTTCCGTCGCAGAACGAGATGACGGGGTACTGCCCATCGGGGTTGTACTCGTCGTCGTAGAAGCGGTTGTTGCGGTCCGACGGATCGCCCACGCGAACGGGCATCGCGCAGCGATCGTTGTCCGAGCGCGTCGCCTCCATCGCCGGGACGCCCAACGGCAGCGAGCTGCCCATGTTCGTGGGAACAATCGCGTTGCCGAAGGCCTGCGTGAGGTCTCGAAAGATGTTCGTGTACGAGTCGCGAGAGAACGTTCCGCCCTGGCCGCCGCGGCCGTCGGGGTAGTTCCAGAACTCGAAGTTTTGATCGACCGTCCACAGGTCGTTGGGCACCGGCGTGCGGTCGTTGCTCGCGCGATTGCACGCAGCGCCGAGCCGCCCGCGCTCGTCTTCTGTGCAGAAGCCTCCGAGATGAAAATCACGGAAGTACTGCCCGAACCACGCCCAATCCGCAGGGCCTCCGAGCGGGCCGATGTAGTCGAACTTGTCCGTGTAGCGCGTGCCGAGAACGGACGTTCCGATCGCGCCCATCGAGACGCCCATGATCGCGCGGTACGTGAAGCGACGACGCACGGTGCGAGCGCCGAGGCCCGTGCGAATCACCGCTTGATACGTCCCCATGCGCGGGGTGTCGAAGGTGATCGCCGTTCCGTCCGTCGTGAATCGCAGGTTCGCCACGGGGACGATCCGCGCCGTTCGCAGCCCCGGCGCCGTATACGAAACCTCCACTTGCAGCTCGTACCGCGGCGGAACAAACCCCGGGTTGATGGGCAACGTCACCGGCAGCTCGCGCGAGAGCTTCTGCATGTTGGGCCCGAACGAAACCGCCGGACCAATCGCGTCGAAGCCCATCGGAACCTGATCCGCCGCACACGCGATGGTCACCGGCGTGCTCGCGATCGTCGTCGCCGTCATGGGCGCGCTGATGCTCGCCGCGGCCAACGGTGAGCCCGCAGCGCCCGCCACGCGCGCGCCCGGAGCGAGCGTCCCCATCGCCATCGTCCCCATCGCGCACGTCGGCCGCTCTGCCGCCGTCACGATCACGTCCACCTCGGCCTGCCCCGGCTCGTCGACGGCGTCCGACTGCGCGACGCGCAGCTTCGTGCGCCCCGGCGTCATGCCCGCGGTGACGGCGATATTACCGGCACCGGTATTCAAGGGCATCACGAACGTCCCGCTCATGGGCCGCGCGACCGCGGGATCCATGGACGTCACGTTGAAGTTCATCGGGCACAACCGCGGGTCCGCGCGCAGACGAAGCTGCACGTTCGCCGTCTGCCCCACGCGCAAGTACAGCGGCGTCGGGTTGAACGAGTGGATCAGCGCAGGGGACGCCGTACAAGCGCCGCCCTCGCCGTTGCCGCCATCAGGGATCGCGCCGTCTGCGCCGCCATCCGCGGCTCCATCGGCGCCGCCGTCACCGGGCTGAACCGGAGGCGTTCCACAGTGAACGAGCGCAGCCGCGAGACAAAGCCCAAGCGTCCTTCGAAAAACCATCGCGCGCGATGGTACAACGCCCCCTCGCCTCGGCGCCTCGCGAGAAGTTCAGATCTCGTCGGCTCCAATGTCAGGCATCGACCCCATCGATCGAGGCTGCCCGTCCATGTCCGTCGCCGAGCCGAGGTTCGGTGAGCCCGCGCCCTGCGCAGGCGACGACGCAGTGATCCGCCAGCCGGTCATGAGGTCGATCCCCGCCGAGCCGCGGGGGATCAACAACGCGCCCGCTCCAGCGAACCTCGCGTCGAAGCGCCCTTGAATCGCCGTCGGATCGCTGAGGTTCGCGGCGCCCACGACCACCGGAGCGGCGCAGCCTGCGATCATGTTGTAGCCGAACAAAGCGAACGGATTGACCTCGCCGACGACGATCCCGCGCAACGACGCGAGGGGCGCGGTCGCGCTGTTCGAGCACGCGAGCAGGTTGTTCTCGAACGCGACGACGGGCACGCGACGCGTCCCGTTGATCACCACCAGGTTGACGTTGCTCGTGTTGACGTCGCCCACGGACGAGATCGTGTTGGCCGTCACGCCCACGGCCATCGAGGCGTCCGCCATGATCACGAGCCCGACGCCCTGGTGCACGCGAAGCGCGTTGGTGTGCAGCAGCGCGCCGGTCGTTTGATCGATCTCGACCGCGCGCGAGGCCTCGGCCGGCATCGCTCCACCCGCGATGATCTCGTTGTGCGAGGCGATGAGCGTCGCGCCGCCCATCTCGAGGCCGATCGCCCCTTCGCGTCCGCCTCGACCGTCGATGAGCGCGCCGAGCACCACCGCGCGCGCGCTGTTCGTGACGACGACGCCCCGCGTCCGCGAGACCACCATCGGAGACGGAGCGCTCGTCGCGCGAAAGCTCATCGTGCGCAGCGGCGAGCCGAGCACCTCGCAGCTCGCCGAGCCCTCGCAGCGCAGCGCGTCGGCGCGGGTGGCGCCGTTGTCGTTGGTCCCGTTGTACGCGATGAACGCCGTCGGCAGCGGCGATCCGCTGATCTCTGCGCGGCAGCCTCGCACAAGAATCGCGTCGGTCTCGGTGGCGGTCGCGCCTCTCCATCGACTGCCGGCGATCTGCACGGGGGTGCGCGAGTCGCACTCGGCGAGAAAGCCGGTCGCGACCATCGATCCGCCCGACGCGCCGCCGCGGACGTCCGCGAGGATCGAGGGTCCGCGCGGACGATCGACGTGCACGCCGATCACGCTCTGGCTGCCGGTGATCGACGAGAGCTCTCCGTCGTTGACCTTCGCGAACGACGTCTGCGCGAGCTGAATCCCGACCGCGTCCTGGCTGGCGCGCACGGTGATTTGCGCGCTGCTCAAGTCAAAGAAGCCACGCGCGCCGACGACGCCGACCGCGTCGCTGGTGCTCGAGTCCGCGACGATCGAGACCGAGCGAGCGAAGCGCTGCGTCGCGGGTCCATCCGCGCTGAGCGCGGTCGCGGGCCCGTCCATCGAGTACGCCTCGACCGTGCTCTCGACGAGCCAACCGTTGCTGGGAATGCTCACTGACGGGCTGCTGCCTTCGCGGCGCACTTGCACGCGCGAGAGCACGGTGTTGCTCCCCGTGGTGTTGGCGAAGGACACGCCGCCCGAGATCTTCGTCCGGCACTCGAGCGAGGCCGAGCGCTGAATGGTCCCTGCGCTGATCACCCAGCCGCCCAGGATCGAGACGTTGTCAGGGACGTTGATGTTGCTGAGGTACGCGTTGGCGCTCGCGCACGAGCCCAGCAAGCTCGTGAACAAGCAGATGTTGCGATGGCCGACGATCGTCGCGGTCGCCGCGAGCGCGCCGTCGACGGTGTCGAAGATTCCGATGCGGCCGGCGATGGGGCCGAGCACCGAGCGCAGCGCGATCGGAACAACATACGCGTCGCACTCGCACCCCTCGTCGACCGCTCCGTCGTTGTTGTCGTCGACGGCGTTGCCGCAGATCTCCGCGGGTCGCGGGCTCACGACGCACGCGCAGCCGCGGTACTCGCCGAGCGTGGGGACGAGGTTCGCGCCGCGCATCACGTTGATCACGCACGGGATGCCCGGCGTCGTGGGCACGTCATCGACAGCGCCGTTGCAGTCGTCATCGACCCCGTTGCAGATCTCGAAACCAATCGGCACGCAGCTCGGAGGCGCGTCCGTCGAAGCGTCCGTCGAGCCGTCGGTCGCGATCCCGTCCGGTCCCGCAGCGTCGCTCGTGGCCCCGTCCACGCTCGCTCCGTCCGAGCTCGACGCGCCGTCCGCCATCGACGGAAGCGGCCGCGAGAAGCGAGGCTCTCCTGTGAGCGCGCACCCCGACAGCACGAGAAGCAACACCACCCATGTAATCAAGCGCATGGCGCATCGTAGCCCGACCGCGCGCACGGGTCACCGCGCCCTCGACGCGCGCGACGAGAGAACCGCCGCGGTTATGCGCCGCGCACGGTCACGACGTACGCCAGGCCGCTCTCGGGGTCGCGCCCGACGCGCGCGTCGACGTCGAAGACCGCGCCGAGCGCGTCGCTCGTGACGACCTCGCTGACGGGCCCCGCGCGCACGATTTTGCCCTCGCGCATGAGCGCCGCGTGCGTCGCAAACCGCAGCGCCATCGCGGGATCGTGCAGGACCATCGCCGCGGCGCACGCCTCGCGCTCGACCATGCGCGCGATCGCGTCGACCACCCACCACTGCTGTTTGGGGTCGAGAAACGCCGTGGGCTCGTCGAACAAGAGCACCGAGGCTCGCTGCGCATGAACGCGAGCGAGCGCGGCGCGACGACGCTCTCCGCCGGACAATTCGCTGACCCAACGATCGGCGAGCGCCTCGAGCCTGGCCCACGCGATCGACTCGCGAACGACGGCGCGGTCTTCGCTCGAGAGCGCTCCGTGCCAGCGCGTGTGCGGCGCGCGACCGAGCGCGACGAGCTGCGCGACGGTGATCCCTTCGGGCGCGGCGTCCTCTTGCGAGAGCCACGCGAGAGAGAGCGCGCGCTCGCGCGTCGAGAGCGATCCGAGCGGGCGCGGACCGAGCGAGACCGTGCCCGCGCGCGGCGCGAGCAGCCCCGCGAGGCCGCGGATGAGCGTGCTCTTTCCGGCGCCGTTGGGCCCGAGCAACGCCCAGAGCTGCCCGCGCTCGATCTCGAGCGTCGCGCCCTGCACCGCGAGCGCGCCGGACTCGTAGGAGAAGCTTGCGCCCTGACAAGAGAGCGCCGCGTTCATCGCAGGGGTTCCGTGCGTCCTTGCGCGATGTACGCGCGGGCCTTGGCCGCTTCGAACTGCCACCGCGCGCGCGCGAGCGACGCCCGCGCCTGCGCGTCTTGGATCTGCGCGTCGACCAGCTCCGTGATGTTTCCCGCGCCCGTCTCGTAGCGCCCCTGCGCCTGCGCGAGGTTCGCCGCCGTCCCTTGCGCGAGCGTCTCGCTCTGCTCGAGCGCTTGTCGCGCCGAGCGCGCGGCGACCACGGTCTGCACCGCCTCGGTGCGCGCGGCGACGACCGACTGCTGCTCTTGCATGCGCGCGGTCGCGGCGTTGACCTCGGCGAGCCGAATGTTCGCGCGGACCGTCGGATCGAAGGCCGCCCACGAGAGCGAGACGCCTGCAGAAAACGACTCCGAAGGGCCGTTGGTGTCGGTCCACGTCGGCTCGACGTAGCGCCAGTTCTGCGAGAAGCGAACGCCCGCGCTCGCGCTCGCCGAGAGCGTCGGCAGAAGATTGCGCCGCGCGTTGTCCACCTGCTGATCCGCTTGCTGCGTGCGAACGCGGCTCGCGAGCACCTCGGGCCGATCGATCCCCGCGCGCTGCGCGGCCGAGGCCACGTCGTCGATCGCAGGCAACGGAGCGGGGACCACGACCTCGAGCTCTCCGAGCGCGTCGATCCCGAGCGCGCCCGCGAGCGCGACGAGGTCCGACCGAAAGAGCACCTCGGCGTTGGCCACGTCGAGCCGCGCAGAGGCGAGCGAGACCTCGGCCCGCGTGCGCTCGATGGGCGGGCGCGCCCCAGCCTCGGTGAAGCCGCGGGCGACCTCGAGCGATCGCTCGCGAAGCGAGACGGTGATGCGCGCGGTCTCGATGGACTCTTTGTCGAGCACGACCGTGTAGAACGCGCTCACCGCAGAAGAGACCGCGCTGCGTCGAGCGGCTTCGAGGTCGAGCGTCGCGGCGCGAGCGCCGATCTCCGCGGCGTCCACGGCGCCCGACGTGCGTCCGAAGTCCCACAGCGTCCAGCGCAAGTTCGCGGACAGGTCTGCTTGGAGCGTGACGTTGGTGTTGTTGACGGCGACGGGGCCGATGACCTGCGTTCCGTTCGAGATCGAGAGCTGCGGGCTGGTCGAGATCGTGAGCGAGGGGAGAAATCCAGCGCGAGACACGTCGGTCTGCGCCGCCGCCGCGCGCGCTCGCTCGACGGCCACCAGCACCGCAGGCGCGTTGTCCCTCGCGCGTTGCACGACGGACACGAGCGAGAGCAACACGCGCGCCCGCGCCGTCAGTGACGGCTGCGCTTGTTGCGATTGCTGCGCTTGTTGCGATTGCTGCGCTTGTTGCGACGGCTGCGCTTGCTGTGATTGCTGCGCTTGCGCGACCGAGGGAAGCAGCGCGCTCGCGCAGAGCGCGGCGATTGTTCTCGTCGTTCGAACCGTTCCCATGATCATTGCTCTCAGCTTCGCGTTGGGGGCGCGACGGTGGTCGTCGCGAGGTTCACAGGTGCGGACTACTGCCAAAGGGTCCGACGCTGACGCCGCGGAGATCGAGGGGCCCCGCGGCCGCCGTCGGCTCGTCACTCGTGACGAAGCGCCACGATCGGGTCGAGCTTCGCCGCGCGCCTCGCCGGAAAATACCCGAACACCACGCCGATTCCTCCCGAGACGAGCACGGCGAGGATCGCGGTCTCGGGCTGCAAGCTCACCTTCCAGTCCGTTGTTCGCCCGACGATGATGCTCGCGCCCGCGCCCAAGCCGAGGCCCGCGAGGCCGCCGATCGCGGCGAGCACGATGGCCTCGACCAGAAACTGCGCGAGGATGTCCTGCGCGCGCGCCCCGATCGCGAGGCGAATGCCGATCTCGCGCGTTCGCTCGGTGACGCTCACGAGCATGATGTTCATCACGCCGATGCCGCCGACGAGCAGCGAGATCGAGGCGACCACGAGCAAGAGCGTGGTGATGGCCGCGCGCTGCGCGTCGAAGCTCTTCACCACGTCGGCCATGTTGCGCACGGTGAAGTCGTTTTCGTCCGCGCCCGTGAGTCGATGGCGCTGACGCAGGAGCTGGTTGATCGAGCTCTCGGCGTGGCTCATGAGCGCAGGATCGCGCGCGCTGACCATCACCTGGCCGACCTCGCGGCCCGGCCTTCGCGAGACGCGCGTGCGAAACGTGCTCAGCGGAACCACCACCACGTCGTCCTGATCCTGCCCGAACCCCGACTGTCCCTTGGACTCGAGGATGCCGATCACCACGCAGGGCATGCGGCCGACGCGCATCGTGGATCCGAGCGCGTTTTCGCCGCCGAACAGCTCGCGCGCGATGGTCGTCCCGATCACGCAGACCTTCGCGGAGGTGCGCATGTCCGAGTCGGTGAAGACCGAGCCGTCGGTGGTGTTCCACCCGCGGACGCGAAAGTAATCGGGCGTCGTGCCGTACACGCGCGTCGCCCAGTTGCGCGCGCCGACGACGAGCTGCGCGCTCGAGGTGAGGATCGGCGCCGACGCCGTCACGCTCGGAACCTCGATCGAGATCGCCTTCGCGTCGTCCTCGGTGAGCCCCGTTCCGGTGCCCGCGCCTCCGCGCGCTCCACCCGCGGTGCTCGCGCCCGGAAACACCATGATCACGTTCACGCCGAGCGACGCAAACTGACTCTCGATGCGCTCTTTCGCGCCAGCGCCGATCGCCGAGCTCGCCACGACCGCCGCGACGCCAATCAAGATCCCGAGCACCGTCAGCAGCGCGCGAACCTTGTTGCGCATGAGCGAGAGCAGCGCGAGCCGAATCGCCATCCAGATCACGACTGGCTACCTCCGGCCTCGACGCTCGTGAGCGCGTGCGCGGGCGCGTCGTGCCCCGCGATGCGCTGCTTGGCGAGCCGCTCGTCCGACACGATCAGCCCGTCCCGCACCGTCACGATCCGCTTGGTGCACGCCGCGACGTCGGGCTCGTGCGTCACCATCACGATGGTCAACCCGCGCTCGCGGTTGAGCCACTGAAGCAGCGCGAGGATCTCTTCGGTGGTCTTGCTGTCGAGGTTTCCCGTGGGCTCGTCGGCGAGCAGGACCTTGGGCTCGGTCACCAGCGCGCGCGCGATCGCCACGCGCTGCTGCTGTCCGCCGGAGAGTTGCGCGGGCGTGTTCTGCATGCGCTCTCGCAGGCCCACGAGCGTCAGGGCGCGCGCCGAGCGAAGCAGCCGCTCTTGCGCAGAGATCCCGCGGTAGACGAGCGGCAGCTCGACGTTCTCGAGCGCCGAGGTCCTCGCGAGGAGGTTGAAGCCCTGAAACACGAAGCCGAGCAGGCGATTGCGCACGAGCGCGCGCGCGTCGGCGTCGAGCTTCGAGACGTCGTAGCCCGCGAGGCGATACGAGCCGCGCGTCGGGGTGTCCAAGCAGCCGATGGAGTTCATCAGCGTGGACTTTCCTGAGCCCGAGGGGCCGACGATCGCGACGAACTCGCCCGAGTCGATGCGCAGCGAGACGCCCCTGAGCGCGCGGTAGATCACTTCGCCCTGGGCGTAGACCTTCTCGATCCCTTCGAGCTCGATGACCGGCGTTGCCTCGCTCATGGCGACCTCAGAACATCCTCGGCCCGCGCGAGCCGCCGCTGCGCGAGCCGCTTCCGCCCGCGCCTCCCGCGCCGCCGCTTGGCGCTGCAGCGCTCGCGCTGTCGTTCACTTCGTCGGTGACGACTTCGGTTCCCTCTTGAAGCTCACGCGCTTCGACAGCCGTGTTGGTCCCGTCTGTTGCGACGATGCGCACGCGCACGGGCGTCGGCTGCCCGTCGCGCAGGACGTACACGCGGCCCATGCGCGCGGGGTTGTACTCGCGCTCCGAGCCCACGCCGCCATCGCCGCCGCTGCTCGGCCCCTGCGACTCCACCCCAGCGTCACGCGCGCGACGGCGACCGTTGCCGTTGCCGTTGCCGTTGCTCGCGCTCTCGCTCGACGGTCGATACCGCAGCGCCGCGTTCGGAACGCGCAGCACATTCTCGAGCCTCGCCGTCGTCACGCTCACCGTCGCCGTCATCCCCGGCCGCAGCTTCATGTCCGGGTTGGGAACCTCGATCACAGCCGGGTACGTCACCACGCCCGCCGTCGTCGTCGAGCCGAAGCGCAGCTGCGTAATCGTCCCGCGAAAACGCTCGCCCTGAAACGCCTCGACCCTCGCCTCGACGGTCATCCCCTCGCGCAGCCGCCCCACGTCCGCCTCGTCGATGTCCGCGATCACGCGCATGCGAGTGAGGTCCTGCGCGATGACGAAGAGCGTCGGCGCTTGCAAGCTCGCGGCGACGGTCTGCCCAGGGTCCACCTGCCGAGAGATCACGAGCCCCGAGATCGGCGAGAAGATCCGCGCTTGTTCGAGCTGCGTTCGAGCGCTCGCGAGGCTCGCGGTGGTGCGCGCGACGTCCGCTTGCGCGACGGTGATGCTCGCCCGCGAAAGGTCCCGCGCGCCGAGCGCGGCGTCGAGGTCCGCCTGCGAATTGAGCCCGCGCGCGCGAAGGTCTCTCGCCCGCGCGAGGTCGCGCTCTTTGATCACGAGGTCCGCCCGCGCTCGGGCGAGCGACGCGCTCGCCGAGGCCTGCGAGCCGCGAGCTTCGTTCACGCGCGTGCGAAACGGATCGGGGTCGAGCTCGGCGAGCAGCTCTCCCTCGCGCACGGTGCGATTGAAGTCCGTGTGCACGCGAAGGACGCGGCCCGAGACCTGCGCGCCGACCTGCACCGAGAGCAGGGGCTGCACGGTTCCCGTCGACTCGATGGACTCGATGACCTCGCCGAGCGAGACGCGCGTGGTGACGTAGCGAGGCCCGCTCTTCTTCGTCGTGCGCGAGCGATACGCGAACGCGCCGACCGCGACGAGCGCGAGCAGCACGAGCACGATCCAGCCCCAAGGCCTTCGCTTCTTGGTGATCTCTGCGAGGAGCTCGGCGTCGGTCACCGACGAGCCGGGCATCGGCCCGGACGTGCCCATCGCGCCCATCGCGCCGGGCGTGGGAGGATTGTTCGCTGCGGTCGTCATCGTGTGCGGCCTGTGTGTGCTTCGTACAACGCGTACAACGCTTGATACGCCCGCGAATTCTCATTGGCTCGCGAAGAAACAGCGTCGCAACACTTCTTTGCGAGCCGAGCATCGGCGATACGCCGCTCGCTTGTGTTGCTCGCGGAGACAACATTCCCCGCGCGCGAGCGACGGAGCCCGTCGCGCACCGGTCGCGCTAACCGCGCTGCGCGACGGTGGGACGCGACTCGCGACGCACGGGGCTCGCGGCGGCGCGCGCTTGGACGTGCGGCTGCACGCGCGCGATCCACTGCGTCGAAATCACTTCGAGCGGCGGCGCTCCGAGCGAGTCCGCGAGCGATCGAAGCACGACCGCGACCTCGAACGCCGACGGGCGCAAGCGCGCTTCTTTGGCGAGGCACCGAGCGATGATCTCTCGCAGCGCCGAGGGAACCTCCGCGTCGAGCGCCGGTGGCGGCTTGACCGAGTGCGCCGTCATCAACGCGATGGGCGAGTTGCCCTCGAACGGGTTGCGCCCCGCGACGAGCCGGTAGAGCACCAGCCCGATCAAGTACACGTCGCTGCGATCATCGACGAGCGAAGGCGTCAGGACTTGCTCGGGCGCCATGTACTCGGGCGTCCCGACGATCTCGTGCGTTCCCGTGACAGAGACGTCGAGCGCGTTTTCGATCTTCGCGATTCCAAAATCCAACAGCTTCACGCCGGGCGCGGACGCAGTGAGCATCAGATTGCTCGGCTTGATGTCGCGATGCACCACGCCCGCGGCGTGCGCGGCGCTCAACGCCTCTGCGAGCACCGCGCCGAACCGCGCGACCTCGAGCGCCGGCCGCGCCACCCCCGCTTCGGCGCTGAGCGCCGCGGACAGCGGAACGCCTCGCACGAGCTCCTGCACTTGAAACGGGACGCCCCCTTCGGACACGTCCACGTGCAACATGCGCGCGACCGCGGGGTGCTCGACCTTCGCCGCCGCGCGACTCTCTCGCAGAAATCGCTGGAGCATCGCGCTGTTCACGAGCCCCGCGCCCTGAAGGACCTTCACCGCCACCGCCTCGCCCGTCGCGAGGTCGAGCCCCTCGAAGACCGTCGCCATTCCGCCGACGGCGATGGCCGAGACGAGCTTCACTCGATGGCCCATCACCGCGCCGACGGTCACCGTGGGGCGCTGCTCCGAGCGCGCGAGCGCGAGCAGATTGGCGAGGTCCCGAGAGCGATCCTCGATGCGCTGCTGCAGCTGCGCGGCGAGCGACTGCACCTGCGCCGCCCGCTCGATGAGCTCGGAGGCCTTCTGATCGATCCGCGCCTCGAGCTCGTGGTTGAGCGCGGCGAGCTCGGACTGCTTTCGCTCGAGCGCCGCGTTGCTCTCGGACAGCGCGCGTTGCAGCAGCAACGTCGAGGCGTTCTTGCGCCAGAGCACCGCCGAGAGAAACGCCGCGACGCACTCGAGGGCGAACACGTTGACCCGGTTCGATAGCAACTGCGCCGGATCGCGCTGCGTGAGCGGCAACGTCACGATCACGACCACCGCCACGGTCGCGTACAGCGCCGCCGCGACGCGCGGGCGCAGCAAGAGCACCGTCGCCCCAGCGATCGCCGAGAGCACCGCCGGCGTGATGCTCGGCGTCACCCACTGATCGATCACCGCGAGCCCGCCGCCGAAGCCGAGGACCGCCGCGGCCATGAGCGTCGAGGCCGCCTCGCCCGCGCGCGTCGACGCCCGTCGCGAGAGCATCCAGTGCGACGCGAGCCCGAGCGCCGTCGTCGCGAGCGCCATCGCCACGTGCATCGCGATCACGCCCGTTCGCCACTGCGGCTGCCGCGCGGCGAGCGCGCTCGGCGCGAGCGCGAACAAGAGCACATGCACCGCGTTGACCACGACGACGAGCACCGCAGCCGTGCGAATCCGCCGGAGATTGAGCAAGGCAAACTCGCTCGAGACCGCGTCGTGCTCGCGCTGCACCGCGATCGCCAGCGCGCGCAGCCGCGAGAGCACACCGGTCTGACCGTCCGTCGCCATCTCAGATGCGTCGATCATGGCACCCGAACCACGAGGTTTTGTCTACATCCCAACGCCCATGAATCCACGGCACCCTGCCGCTCGAACGCGAATCGACGGCCGATGCCTGAGCGTTAATGATCGCCGATAATTTGCGCTCGGCGTCGGCAATCTGCTTCACCCTTCTCCGTGCGCCGTACGTTGCTCTCGCTCACTGTCGTCGCGTGTCTCACGGTCCCCGCGGTCGCCGGCGTGTCTCGCTGGCGCGACGCGCAACGGGCTACGAGCGCCCTGATCGAGGGGGCCTCGCTGCTCGATCGACCGATCGCACAGGTGCCCGAGCTCGGTGATTTGCCTACTGAACAAGTGCGCGCGAAGCTCCGCGAGGCCCGCGACGGAGCGGCGGACGAGCGGCAGTCGCGCAGGGCGCGCGCGCTCGCGCAGGTGTGCGACGCGATCGAAGCGCTGCGACGGGGCGAGCACACGACCGCAGCGCAGGCCGCGGACGGGGCGATTCGACTGAGCCCGGACGAGCCGTTCGCGCTGCTCGTGCACGGCGCCGCCAACGCGGGTCGAGGCGATCGCGGAGCGGCCGAGCGATCGATCGAGCGCGTGCTTCGAAGCCCATCTTCGACGGCGTCGATGCGAGAGCGCGCAGCGTTTTTGCGGGCCGAGTGGCTGCTCGACGCGGGCCGATCGCACGAGGCGCTCGACGTGCTCGAGGGGCTCGATCGGGACCGTCCGCGGGTGGGCTCGGTGCTCAACCTCTTGGGCCTCGCGCGCGCGGCGGTGGGCGATCGAGCGGGGGCGACGACGGCGTTCGAGCAGGCGATCGAGACGCACCCGCACAAAGAGGTTCCGCTGTTGAACCTGGCGAGGGCGTATCGCGAGCAGGGGCAGCTCGAGCGCGCCAAGAGCACGCTCGAACGCGCGCTCGGCGTCGCGCAGGACTACGGCGACGCGTGGGTGGCGTACGGCGTGGTGCTCGCGGACATGCGCCAGAGCAACGCGCGCCACGTGCTCGTCCGCGCCGCGCGGCTCGCGCCCAACGACCCCGCCCCGCTCGCGGCGCAAGGCGCGCTCGACCTCGCGGATCAACACTACGAAGACGCCGCGGAGTCCTTTCGCAAAGCGCTCGAGCGCGACCCCGATCACGCGGTTGCGCGCAGCAACCTCGGCATCGCGCTCGCGCACCTCGGCCGCAACGACCTCGCCTTGCGCGCGTTCGAGCAAGCCACGCAGCGCGCCCCCCACGTCGGCGAAGCGTGGAACGGCCTCGGCTCGATGCGCCTCGCCATCGGCGACGCCACCGGCGCCGTCGCCGCGCTTCGCCAGGCGATGACGCTCTTGCCCGAAGACCCCAACCCCGCGATCAACCTCGGCCGCGCCCTCGAAGTCCTGCAACAGTGGGACGCGGCGTCGCGCGCATATCGAGAGGCGCTTCGCCGCCACCCTCAGCACCCCGCAGCGGCCGAGCGATTGCTCGCCATCACGCGCCCCGAAGAGCGCGCGCACGAGCGCGCTCGATTGGGCCTCGCCCCAGAGCCCGCTCAACGCGGACACCGCGGCGGCAACGTGCGTATCATCGCGAGCCGAAGGTGATGTCGTGACCGAAGAACGTACGGCCAAGCTCATTCGCGCGACGGTCGCGAGCGTGGACGAAGGGCGAGTCGTCCTCGACGCTGACGGCGAAGTGATCAAGCTGCCCGCCTCGCTGCTGCCGGCGCCTCCGCACGAGGGCGACGCGTTCGTCATCACGATCACCGCGGCGCCCGCAGAGAAGGGCTCGCTGCAACAACGGGTGATCGAGCGGCTCGAGTCGCTCACCGCGGGCGAGCACCTGAAGGACAAGCCCGAGGGCTGAGCGGCGCCCACCACACAGGCGCCGCGCTGTCATCTGTTGTTCTCTTACGACTCGCCCTCGAGGCGGACACCGAGCCCTCGAGCGCGAATGAGCGCGGTCTCTCGCCGCTGTTTCGGCGCGGCGACGACGAAGCTCGATGCGCTTGGTGGTATCATCTAACGAATGTCACGCACTGCTGCGCCGCGCTCTGATTCGATGCGCAGGACGCTCCGAGTCGCAGCGTTGCTCTCGAGCGCGCTCACGCTTTCGTGTCGCTTTCGCCCCACGCAAATCACGCTGCTCATGGACAGCAACGCGGACCCCAGTCGGCGGCTCGAGCTGTCTTTCATCGCCCTCGAGGGGACGCACTCGATCGACGAAATTCGAAATGCGCAGGGATCCATCGAGCGACTGAACAACCGCAGCCGCGCGCTGTTTCCTGGAAGCGTGAGCGTCATTCCGAAAACAGGCAGCGCTCGCTCGGGCGTCGTCACGCTGCTCGCTGTGCTCGAAGCGCCAGAGCACGATGGATCGCCGGCGTTTCGCATCGAGCGACTGCAGCGAGCCTCGCTCATCGAGCAGGTCCCGCAACAAGCGAGGATCGTCTTCAATCTTCAGTGCTCGACCACCACGACGGGCTGCTCTCGCGTCGCGCCCGAGCAGTGCACGCTCTCGCAACGCTGCATCGAGCGAGGCGAGACATGCGGAGATGAAGGCGTCTGCGTGTCCGTCGATCTGCCGACGGTGCCGGTGCCCCCAGAGGTTCCGCTGGACGCCACCGTCGATCCTCCCGGACGACGCGACGCAACGGCGGACAGCGACAGCCCAGACAGCTTCGACGCGGTCGTGCCCACGGACATGCAAGCGCCCGACGCCGCGAGCACAGCAGACGCGTTCGACGCGACGAGCGCAACGGACGCGTTCGACGCCGCCGACGCTCGCGACGCCACCAGCGGCGCGGACGCGTTCGACGCCACCAGCGGCGCGGACGCGAGAGACGTCGTCGACGTGACCGACGCCCGTGACGTCATCGACGTGACCGACGCGAGGGATGTCGTCGACGTCACCATGTCCTGCAGCATGACCACTTCGCACATGGTCGGCGGCGCCTGCGTCGCCAACGGCGGCGTTCGGCCGATATTGCCCATGTCGCTGGGCGACACCACGCTGCGGCGCCCCACGCTGCGCTTCGCGCTCCCATCCGGCGCCGATGGCGCGGTGATCGAGATTTGTCGCGACCGCGCGTGCACGAGCATCATCGAGACCTTGCGCGTGACCGGGACGACCGCGCGACCAACGGCTGCGTTGCCCGCGTCGACCGTGGTGTTCTGGCGAGCCCGCGCGCGAGTCGGAGCCGTCGAAGACACCATCGCGAACAACGGGCCCACTTGGCTGTTTCATACCCCCGCGAGAGACAACACGGGCGCGATCGACACGAGTTACAACCCGCACCTCGACGTCAACGGAGATGGGTTCGACGACGTCGCCGTGGGCACTTACACCGCGAGGGTCGCGGTATTTCACGGCAGCGCAACAGGGGTCTCTGCCGCTCCCGCGCTCACGTTGTCCGGAGGGATCGCGGGCAGTCGACATCCCGCGAGCATCGCGCGCGCGGGCGACGTCAACGGCGATGGATTCGGAGACCTCGTCGTGGGATCCCCCGGCGCCGCGCCGGGCGGCCGCTCGTTCGCTGGCTCTGCGACGGTCTTCGTCGGCGGGCCCTTGGGGATCACTGACGTCGGCGCGCGCACCATGGACGGAGCGACCGCGGGAGCAGAATTCGGCACGTCCGTCGCCTGCGCTGGCGACGTCAACAGCGATGGATTCGCGGACATCATCGTCGGAGCGCCGCTCGCTCGCACAAACGGCGGCGAGGCGAGCGTCTTTCACGGCAGCGCCGCGGGGGTCGCGCTCACGTCCAGCGCGACGCTCCTCGGCCCCGCCAATTCGCTCTTCGGCAGGTCCGTCGCGAGCGCGGGAGACGTCAACGGCGACGGATTCACAGACGTCGTGGTCGGAGCGCCTGAGGCGGCGAGCGGCGTATTCTTTCCGGGAATCGTAAGGACGTATCACGGCAGCGCCTCGGGCGTGACGAACTCCCCGAATCGCACGCTCACAGGTCCGCTCTCCACGAGCGGCGAGCTCGGCGCCTCCGTCGCAAGCGCTGGGGACGTCGACGGCGATGGATACGCGGACATCATCGCGGGCGCGCCTCAATCGAGCCCGAGCGGGCTCGCAGGCGCAGGAATGGTCATCGTCGGCCAAGGCAGCGCCACGGGAATCACCGCCACGTACCAGGCCATCTCCGGCGTGGCGACGATCGACTTTCTCGGCAACGCCGTGGCCAGCGCCGGGGACGTCAACCGCGATGGATACTCAGACGTTCTGTTCGCCGCGTTTCAAGCGGATCCGGGCGGGCGACAAGACGCGGGGCTGGTCAGGGTGCACTTCGGCAGCGCGTCGGGATTGCCTGGAACCGCGAGCCAGACGCTCGAAGGCCCCACGGCGATGATCGAGTTTGGACAGGCCGTGACGGGCGCGTGCGACGTCAACGGCGACGGTTTTTCAGACGTCGTCGTCGGGGCTCCGCAAGCGTCCCCTGGAGGACGAGGCTCCGCAGGGACCGCGAGCGTATTTCATGGAAGCGCGATGGGCCTGCCCTTGGCTCCCACGCGCACGCTCGACGGAACCGCGGCGAGCGATCTGTTCGGGTTCTACCTCGCGAGCGCGCAGACTGCGGTCGAGCGCGCGCCGCAGCGAACGCCCGTCCTTTCGCCCACCATCACCGCTTTCGAGCCACCATCGACCGCGCAAAATCGAGCGAGCTTCCCCCGCTCGAACAGCGCCGTGCTCGCTGCGCATCCGCGAACGACAGCGCGCGGCGACGATCGCTGCCGCGCGCATCCGCGATGACCGCGCCTGGGGACGCCGCGCGCTTCGATTCGCAATCGAGCGCTCGCAGCGCATCCGAGAACGTCTGGGCCCCCGCGACGGGTCACGGTTGATACGCGACGCATCAACTCGTGCCGCGACGGTCGTTGTTCTCTCGATCCGAGGTCTTGGCTTGGAGTGGATTTCAACCGCGCATATCCGCTTCGGCCATCGACGATGCCAGTCGCGGTCGTGGCTCAGCGAAGCGCGCCGATCACCACGCGGCTCATCGAGACCCCGTTCGCGTCGCGGCCCGCGACGGAGTACACGCGATCGTTGAATACTGGTGTCTGATGCACGTGGCTGCGCACGAACGGTAGCGCGCCGCGCACTTCGCTCGGCGCAGCGACGGTCCCGTCGCACTGGATCTCGGCGCGCTGCACGATGTCGATCTCGCCCGACTCGTACAGGCCGCCGATCACGTAGAGCTGTCGTTGGCGAACGAAGCCCGCGTGCGTAAACCGCACCGGGTCCATCGAGCCCACCTCGGTCCAGCCGGTGATCGCTCCTCGCGCGTCGCGCTGCGAGCGAAGGATCGCCGCGAGCGGAGTGATGTTGTTGCCCACGGGCATCCCGCGAAATCCTCCGGCGAGATAGAGCGAGCCGTCCTGCACGAACGCGAAGTGATGCGAGCGAGGCTCGGGCGTGTTCGCCGCGCGGGTCCACTCGCCGAGCGATCCGTCCGCTTGAATCCTCGCGACGGCGACCATGTTCTGCGCGCTCTGCCCGTTCGTTCCGCCGACGAGGACGAGCGAGTCGTCGAGCTGCGTGAGCGTCGGGTGCAGCGCGCCCCACGGAAGCGCGGCGGTCTCTCGCCACGCGAGCGCTCCGTCGGCGCCCTTCTCTCCGACGAACACCCTCCGCGAGAGCGCCACGCCCGTCCCGTTGTTCGTCAGCCCTCCCGCGAGATACACGCGCGAGCCCACGCGCGCGAGCCCGTGAAAGCCCGTCGCCACCGGCAGCGCCGAGTCGTCTCGCCACGGGCCGAGCGTTCCATCCGCCTGGATTTCTGCTCGCGAAACCTGATTGTACACAGCCTCGAGCTGCTCGCCTGCGCCCTGTCGAATGCCGCCCGCGACGTAGAGAGAAGCGCCCGACGGACCTTCGAAGATCCACGTTCCATGATGATCGACCGCGCGCGCGAACGGCCCCACTTCGGTCCACTGAATCTCTGCGACGGGCGTCGAGCTCGCGCACGCATCCGCGCTGCTCGCGGCGTCCGGCGTGCTCGCATCGACCGACATCGAAGCATCGCCAGGCATCGAAGACGAAACAGGTCCGCAGGCCGCCGCGACGAGCGCCCAGCAGCCCAACCACCACCGCGTTGAATTCATGGGCGAGGCCGTTCAGCAACGAACGAGCCAGCGCGTTCACCCAGTGTTTTTGCTGGCAAACGCGGCCGCTGTGCGAACCTTAACGGAGCCCTCCTTCACCGGGCGCTCGACCGCGCCTCGCCCGCCCTCACCGCCGAGTACACATCGAGCGGCCCCGCCGCAAACGCGCTCGTGAGTCGCTCTTCGACGGTCGTGCCCGCGCCGAGCGAGAAGCGCGCGACTCGATCGATCGTGCACACTTCGTACGATGGCGCGACGAGCTCCCAGCGAAGCTGCACGCTCACGGCAGCGGGCGCCTCCGTCTCGCCCGCGTTCTGATTCTCGCTCGCGAATCCGCGAAGAACGCACGCGCCGCTCGTGTCCGTCCTGCACTCGCCAGGGACGCTCGCTTCGTGAAAATACGCGCGCAACGCGTCCACCTGCGCGCGCTCGACCGTCGGTCCAGCGGGAGTGGGCTCGCGAACGTCCCGCATCCGCGGGTCCACGCGACCCATCGAGAGAAACAGCGCCGCGCCATCGCCCACGAGTCGCAGCAAGCTCACTTGCTGTTCGGGCGGCGGCCGCACGCCCGTGAGCGCGTAGAAGATCTCGGCGTCGATCGGATCCGCAGAGAGCTGCAGCGACGCAGGTCGAGTCGAGTCCGTCGCGAAGGCCAGCGCGCGCATCACCACGCGCACGTCGAGCGAAGGCGCAGTCGGCGCGATCCGCACCGTGCTCGAGACGAGCTGCCCCGCGCGCAACGGAGGCAGCGGCGCGCCGCTGGGCCCGACGTCCGTCGAGTGCGCCCGCATCGAGAACGTCGTCGGCGCGCGACGGCGAAGCGCTTCGAACACCGCTGCGTCTCCGCCCGACTCGCGCTGGCTCTGCATGCACGCCTCGGCGAGCCGACCTTGCTGCAACAAGACGCTGGTGCTCGGCGGCGCGCAGGCCGCGGACGCGACGAGCATCGCGCACAGCCACGAGCAACGAGAGAAGAGCGCTCTTCGGTCGCGGTCGATCGTCATTGGGCGCCGAGAGTGTACAGCGCCCGCGGCAATCACTGCGCGCATCGCGAGGCGCTCGAACGGGTAACCTGTCCGCTACGCTCCGATGCTGCCCCTCCGTCGCTCGCTCTCGCTCGTCGCGATGACGTCGCTGATCGCGTGTCGATCGCCCGCCACCGAGGTGCTTCTCACGATCGACACAGACATCGATCGCCCGCTTACGGTGACCGCGGTCGTGTTCGAAGGCGCCATCGGTCCGTCGCAAGCCTCGACGCGCGCGCACGCGATGGGGACGCAACCGACGCTGCTCGGCGAGCCTGTGCGACGGTTTCCCTACGAGCTCGGGATCAGCCCCAAGCCCAACGGAACGCGCGAAGGCCCCGTCACCGTCGTCCTCTCTGTGCGGAGCCCCGCCGCAGCGGGACAGCCGCCGATCGAGTTCGACCGACCGCTGCACGTGAGCTTCGTCCCAGGCACGCGCCAAGACGCGCGCGTCTGGCTTCGCTTCGCGTGCAGCACTCCTGTCTCGGGCTGCACGACGACCGGCGTCTCGTGCACGTTCGCCCAACGCTGCGCAGAGATGGGCCGCGTCTGCGACGACAACGCGCAGTGCGGCTCGCCCGTGGTCCCGCAGGTCACGCACGGAACCGACGCTTCGATCGACGCGCCCACGCTCGACGCGCGCGCCGACGCAGCGCCCGACGCCGACGCCACGCCGCCGCTCGTGGACATCGCGCCGAGGCCCATCGCGCCCATCAGCACAGCGCGCGTCTCGTCGCGACACCCGATGTTTCGTTGGGAACTTCCGATGGGAGTCGCGTCGGCGCGCGTCGAGCTGTGCGCAGATCGCGCGTGCACGCGGCCGCTCGCGACGATCGACGGTGACTCGAGCGCGCGCGCGCCGATGGACCTGCCGCCAGGGTGGGTCTTCTGGCGCCTGCGCGCGCGCAACGGAAGCGCCGTGGGCGCGCAGACGAGTCCCGTGTGGCAGCTCTGGATTCCGCGCAACAATCCCTCGGTCGACCGCGATTCGTCCTGCGCAACGGTCGGTGACTTCAACGGCGACGGCCTCGCAGACCTCGTCGTCGGCAACGGCGCCGCAGGCGCGACCGGCACAGGCTCGGTGCGCATCTACGACGGCCGCGCTGGCGGAATCACGGCGACGCCCTCGCGAACGCTGCAGTTCATGACGGCCAACGGGTTCGGCAAAGCCGTCACGAGCGCGGGAGACGTGAACGGCGACGGCTTCGCGGACCTCGTCGTGGGCGCGTGGAACCTCAGCACCGCCAGCAAAGTGCGCTGCGGCGCGGTCTTCGTGTTTCACGGAGGACCGTCGGGCTTGAGCAGCACGCCGGCGCTCACGATCGAAGGAAGCGCGAGCGAAGAGCGCTTGGGGATGAGCGTCGCAGGATTGGGCGACGTCAACGGCGACGGCTACTCGGACATCATCGCCGGAGGCTCTGGCCAGAACATCCCCGGAACGCCCGGAAATCCCGGCGTCGCGCGCCTCTACTTCGGCTCTCGCACCGGCGTCGATCCGGGCTCTGAAGTGTACTGGCGCATGGGACAAATGACGGACTGGTTCGGCCACGACGTCGTCGCGCTCGGAGACCTCGACGCGGATGGGTTCGCGGACTTCGGCGTGAGCGCTCCGTGGGCAGACTCGAACTCGCTCACGGACAACGGGCGCGCGCTGATCGTGCTCGGCGCGCCGGGCTACACCGTCATCGGCCCTGGCCGACAAGCGACGAACGGGACGTGGTTCGACGGGACGCGCAACAGCGAGAAGTTCGGCGGAATCCGCGCGGGCGGCGACATCGACCACGATGGCTATTGCGACGTCCTGCTCGTGGGCGACGCTCCCACCGGCGACTCGCGCGGGCAGATCACCGTGCACCGAGGCGGCGCGACGGGACTCGATCCCGCACCGCAATCGACGATCGCCGGAGACGCCGCCAACGATCAACTGGGGTTCTCGGGATCGATCGCAGGAGACCTCAACGGCGACGGCTTCGACGATCTGCTCGTGGGCGCGTGCACCTCCGTGCAAGGAGGCGTCCCGAGCTCGGGCGTCGCGTTTACCATCTTGGGGCGCAGCACAGGACTCGAGCCGCGCACCAGCTCGCGCTGGACCGCGACGCCTCCGGCGGGCGGGCTCTTCGGCTTCAGCGCGTCGATCGTGGGCGACATGGACGGCGACGGAGCGGACGATTTCGCGATCAGCGAGCCGTACGTCACCATCGCGGGTCGAATGCAAAACGGACGAGTGAGCGTGGGCTACGGCGCGACGGGCCTGGCCATGCTGCGGTTTCCTGTGACCAACATCGAGCCGAGCGAAGGCAACGCGATGTTCGGCTACATGATCGGTCGGTGATCGCGATGACGGCGGTGTCCCCCATCGATTTCTTTCAGCTCGTGGCGGCGCTCGACGTACGCGAACCCGCGAAGGTCAAAGGCGATCAGATCGAGTGGTTCAGTCGCGACGGTCGCAAGCGAGTTTGCGTCGCGCGCTGCGCGGTGAAGCCGCTGATGCTCTGGACGCTCGGCGAAGCGATCACCTGCGAACGCGACTCGCTCGTCATCGATCCTGCGGTGTTGCGACCGTGCGCCGAAGGGCAAGCTCCGGTGATCGCGCAGACGCTCGCGACGCAAGCACACGCGCGCGCGTGCGTCGGCGTCGACGTGATCGAAGGGCGATCGACGCGGTATTTTACGGTCGAATCGTTTGCGCGCGTTTTCGAGCGCGACCCCAAGCAGCGCGAGCAGCGCGTGGCCTGGGTCGTGCGCGATCGTCTGAACGCGCTCTATCGAACGATCGAGCCCCTCGCGCGTCCGGCGCGGCGACCGAGCCCAGCGCCCGCTGCGTTGGCGTTGAGCGACAACGCGTTGGTGCTTCGACTCGCCGCGGAGTGGTTCGCCGAGGACCTCGCGATCGCCGCGGTGTTGATCGAGATCGCGTCGGACTTCGAGCGATCGAGCGAAGCGCTCTCGCAGAGCGCCGATGCCGCGTCGAGGGTGCTCGCGTCGATCAGTGATTTCGCAGCGCAAATCGAGAACTTCGCGCGGCGCACGCAGCTCAGTCCGTGACGAGCCACAGCCCGTCGTCCCACGCTGCGCCGCGGATGCTCCAGGGGTCGAACGCGGCCATCGCAGCGAACGGCGGACGCGATCCGTACAGTCCTTCGCCGACGAACTGCGCGCACGGAACGTCGAACACCGTGTCCACCAACGCGCGCGGCCCGAACCCATCCCAGCTCAACACTCCCATGTGCTCGCCGATCGTCGTGCGACCGCACAGCGCGGTCGTCGCGTTCGGAACCCACCCTTCGCGGTTGTGCGGCGCGTAGTACACCGCGAGCACATCCCATCGCGGAGGAGCCCCCGCGCCGGTCCACGGTCCGTCGTACGGGTCTGTGCGCACGAACGTCCCCCTCCGCGTCGATTGCGTCCACTCGAAGTGGTGGATCCCGCGCGAGTCGAAGGCGGCGATCGGCGCGGGCGCTCCGGGCACGAACACGACGGGCGCCGCGAGCGAGCCCGGCATCGGCGCGATCTCCCAAAGGCTCGTCGGGTCCAAGCTCGCGAGCGCGACCGAGAGCGCGTGACGCTCGATCCAACGGCGATCGCTCGTGCGCAACACGAACAACTCGCTCGCCGTCAGCACGTTGAGCTCTCCCGCGCCCGGAACAGTGAACGCCGCCCGCACCGCGCTCGTCGGCCCCTCGCCGCTCGCCGCGACCTCCGTCCACTGCGGGCTCGCCGCCGCTTGCGCGAAGAACAACCGCGCGCTCCTCGCCGCATCGCCGCCGTCCGCCCGCGAATCACTCGCGTCCGTGCCTGCGTCCGTCGGTGTCACTGGCGTCACGTCGAGCGCGACGCACCGGCCGTCGTCTCCGCACGTTTGCGCGGGCGATTGCTCTTCGCAATAGCGACTCAGCGTGCACGGCTCCGAGCCAGCGCGGCACTGCGCAGGGGGAGCGACGAGCGAGGCGCACGAGTCGTTGAGCACCAACCGAACAACCCCTTCGGTCCGAGGAAGAAACGAAAACCGCGCCCCGCGCCGCGCGGTCGAGACCGGTTGCCCCGCGCGCATCGGCGCGTAGTCCACTTCGACTTCGACGGAGACAACGCTCGTCCCCGCGGCCTCCATCGAGCCTCGCGCGGCTAGGACCGCGAACGTCGCTGGCCACGCGACCGCAGCCCTTCGCGTCGCGCTCGCGTCGATGCCCCACGACTCGCTCGCGGCGTCCGCGCCGAGGGACGCGCCCCGCGAAGTGCGAATTCGCAGGGCCTGCACGCGCTCTCGCGCATTGGTGTCGAGCACCACCGTGACCCACGTCGCGCGCTGCGAACAAGAAGCCAGGACCGTCGCGACGATGGCCGAGAATGCCCACGACCGACGCACTCGTTGCCAGGGACCACCGCGCATGACGATCGCGCAGTGTACGCCGCAAGGCCCTTCGCGCGAACGGCGTTCGCGCCGCGCCGCGTCGCAAACGAGCACCACAATTCATGCGTGTTCTACGCAGCGCTTGCACTTGTGCTCGCTGCGGTTGCCCAGGACACTCCGCGCGCCGTGAGAAAACCCACCGCGTACTGGGAGTACATCAAGGTCGAAGAGCTGCTCTCGCTGCAGGGCGGCCTCGAACCCAACGACAGCGCGCTGTCCAACGACGAGGTGATGTTCATCACCATCCACCAGATCGAAGAGCTGTGGCTCAAGCTCGCGCTGCGTGAGCTCGAGAGCGCGCGAGACCTCTTCGTGCAGGTCCCCGTCCCCGAGGTCTCGCTCGCCGCGGCCGTGCGCGGAATCCATCGCATGACCGAGCTCATGAAGTTCGCCGGCGAGCACTTCGCGCTGATGGAGACGATGACCACGCGCGACTACCTCTCGTTTCGAGACAAGCTCAACCCGGCCAGCGGCTTTCAATCCGCGCAGCTGCGAGAGATCGAGATCCTCGCGGGATTGCCCGAAGAAGACCGCATCCCGCTCGGGCACGAGAAGAGCTACATGGTGATGCTGCGCAACCACGACGGGACGCCTTCGACCGCGTCCGAGCGCGTCGAGAAGCGCTTGACTGACACGCCCACGCTGCGCGCCGCCGTCGACGAGTGGCTCTATCGCACGCCCATTCAGGGCTCGACGCCGGACCGCGAGACGGACGCCGCCGCCGTGCGCGAGTTCATCGAAGCGTACTCGCGCGCGCACGCGAAGAGCGCCGATCAAGCGCTGGCCCTCGCGCTCTCGAGCGCGCTCAACGACGGAGACAAAGAGCGCCTCGCGGCCCGCTATCAAAAAGAGGTCGCCAGCGCGCGCTCGTTCTTGCTCGCGGAGGATCAACCAGAAGAGACGCGCGCTCGACGCTCGCGCATCCGCGCGGCGCTGGTGTTCATCGAGAGCTACCGAGAGCTTCCGCTGCTCTCGTGGCCGCGCGCGGTGATCGACGGGCTCGTCGCGTTCGAGCAGTCGTTTGTGCTCTTTCGCCAGCGACACGCGCGCATGGTCGAGCGCGTGATCGGCCGCCGCACAGGAACGGGCGGATCCGCCGGCGTCGATTACCTCGATCAAACGGCGCTCCGATACCGAATCTTTCGCGACGTGTGGGCGGTCCGCACGCTGCTCGTTCAACAGAGCGTCCTGCCCGAAGTGCAGCACGCGGACCTCTACGGCTTCGCCGAAAGCAAGTGAGCAGACACCCCATGCGCATCGCCTGCCTCGGCGGAGGCCCCGCCGGTCTGTACTTCTCGATCTTGATGAAGAAGGCCAACCCCAAGGCCGAGATCACCGTGTTCGAGCGCAACAAGCCCGACGACACGTTCGGCTGGGGCGTGGTCTTCTCGGACAAGACCATGGGGGGCTTTCGCGCAGAAGACCCCGCGGTGGTCGACAAGATCGAGCGCGCGTTTCGTCACTGGGACGACATCGACGTGTATTTCAAGGGACGAAAGTTCACGTCGACCGGCCACGGGTTCTGCGGCATCGCGCGCAAGAAGCTCCTCGAGATCTTTCACGCGCGCGCCGAAGAGCTCGGCGTGCACATGAACTTTCAGACGCACGTTCAATCGCCAGAGCCCTTCGAGAAGAGCTTCGACCTGGTGATCGGCTCGGACGGCGTCTTCTCGACCACGCGAAGCAAGTACGAGTCGCACTTCAACCCGCGCATCGCCGTCGGCAAGAACCGCTTCATCTGGCTCGGAACGCGCAAGAAGCTCGACGCCTTCACCTTCGCCTTCAAAGAGACCGAGTGGGGCTGGTTCAACCTCCACGCGTATCGCTTCGACGAAGAGTGGTCGACGTTCATCGTCGAGACGCCCGAAGAGACCTGGCGCGCCGCGGGCCTCGACAAGCTCGAGCCCGACGAGTCCGTCGCGTTCTGCCAGAAGCTCTTCGAAGACCTGCTCGACGGCAACGAGCTCGTGTCCAACGCCAAGCACCTTCGCGGCTCGGCGGTGTGGCTCAAGTTCAATCGAGTGCTCTGCGAGCGGTGGTTCAAAGACAACGTGGTGCTGCTCGGCGACGCCGCGCACACCGCGCACTTCGGCATCGGCTCGGGGACGAAGCTCGCGATGGAAGACGCCATCGCGCTCAGCAAAGTGCTCACGAGCACCGACGGCGACGTGCCCACGCGACTGCATCGCTATCAAGCCGAGCGCGAGATCGAGGCGCTCAAGCTCCAGAGCGCCGCGCGCAATCGACAAGCGTGGTTCGAAGACATCGAGCGCTACGTGCGGCTGCAGCCCGAGCAGTTCACCTTCTCGCTGCTCACGGGCAGCCAGCGCGTCGGGTACGAGAACCAGAAGCTCCGCGACCCGGCGTACGTCGCCTCGTTCGACAAGTGGTTCTCGACCTCGTGCGGCGTGCTCGATCACTCGGTTCCGCCGATGTTCACGCGGTTTTCACTGCGCGACGTCACCTTCGCCAACCGCGTCGTCGTCTCGCCCATGTGCATGTACTCGGCGATCGACGGAACGCCGCAGGACTTTCACCTCGTGCACTACGGCAGCCGCGCGATGGGCGGCGCGGGGCTGATCTTCACCGAGATGACCGACGTGAGCGCCGACGGGCGCATCACCCCAGGATGCACAGGGATCTACACGGACGAGCACGAGGCAGCGTGGAAGCGCATCGTGGATTTCGTCCATCGAAACAGCGGCGCCAAGATCGCCATGCAGCTCGGTCACGCGGGCAGAAAGGGCGCCACCAAGCGCGCGTGGGAGGGCATCGACCTTCCCCTCGACTCGGGCGCGTGGGAGCTCGTCGCGCCCTCGCCCATCCCGTACATCAAGGGCGTCTCGCAGACGCCGCGCGCCATGACCCGCGCGGACATGGACCGCGTGCGCGATGATTTCGTGGCCGCGACGCTGCGCGCCAAGCGCGCGGGCTTCGACATGATCGAGCTGCACGCGGCGCACGGGTATCTGCTCTCGTCGTTTATCTCTCCGCTCACGAATCAGCGCGAGGACGAGTACGGCGGGAGCGTGGAGAACCGCCTGCGATTTCCGCTCGAGGTGTTTCGCGCGATCCGCGCTGCGTGGCCGACGAACCTGCCCATCTCGGTTCGCATTTCGGCGCACGACTGGGCGCCGGGCGGAATCGACGCGGACTCTGCCACCGACGTCGCGCGGCTCTTCAAGCACGAAGGCGCGGACATCATCCACGTCTCGTCGGGGCAGGTCGTCAAAGAAGAGCGGCCGGTGTACGGGCGGATGTTTCAGGTTCCGTTCAGCGACCGCATCCGCAACGAGCTCGGCGTCCCCACGATCGCCGTCGGAAACATCTTCGACCACGATCACGTGAACACCATCATCGCCGCCGGCCGCGCGGACCTCTGCGCCATCGCGCGCCCCCACCTCGCCGACCCGTCGTGGACGCTGCACGCGGCCGCAGAGCTCGGTCACGAAGACCTCGCCTGGCCCGCGCAGTACGCCTCAGCGCGCGCGCAGTACGAGAAGAACCTGCAGCGCGCCAAAGAGACGCTCGCGCTTCAAGCGTGAGCGCTCCACCAGCGACGGCACTCGTCGCGCAGCGCAACGCCCACGCACTTCACTGGTCTCGCGGCGCGATCGTGGGCAGCGGAAACTCGTACATCGAGCCGCTGCCACCCGTGAGAGGATACCCCGCGACGAAGAGGCGCCCGCCGAGCAAGAGCGGAACGTCGGTCTTGCAGCTCGGCTCGTTGACGAGGGCGTACTCGGTCTGTGTTGGGATGTGGAAGCCGTAGATGGCGATTCGATCGCCGAGCGGGCTGTCGGGGTTTGGATTGCTCGCGTGTCGCAGGTCCGTCCACGCGATCCAATCGCCCGCGATAGTGACATCCGACTGGAACACGGGGCTGGTGTCTGGGTCGTGGGTGATTCGTCGAACCTCACCGGTGCGAAGGTTCTTGTAATAGACCTCGGGGTTGTCGGGCGAATAGATCGAGCCACGAGGTGAGTCTCGTTGATCGATCCAGACGACGTGGTCTCCGTCGATCCACGGATGCCACTGCGAGCGATTGGTGGGGTCGATCGGTCGCGCTTCGGCGTCGCCACGTTGCCACAGGTACACCTGTCCGCCCGCACGAAACACGACACGATCTCCGCTCGCTCGTACGTCACCGCTCTGCGGAACGTTGCGCGGAGAGAGAACGCGAAGATCCGTGCCGTCGGGATTCATCGCGTACACACGCGTGCTCCAGTCGCCGGATTCCTCCGAGTCCTGCCAACTGAACGCGATGAGCGACGGCGTCGCGGTCAGATCCCAGAATCCCCCGCTCGATTGCGTGTTCACACGCTCGCGATGCCAGAGCGTGCGGCCGACGGCGCCCTGCTCGACACGGTCGAAAGCGACCACAGCCTCTGCGTGAGCGCCACGCCAGGAGGCTGCGTAGATCAACTGCTCGCCAGAGATCGCCACCATTCCACCGAGTTGGAATTGACTGTCGCTCAGTCCCTGGATCAATCCGCTGCCGGGAACGACGCGGACGGGAGTTCCGGTGTGCGAATAGTAGATCGTCCCGTTCCACCAATGCGCGTCGTAGTTGATTCTTGGATGGAGGGGAGCGAGCGCGACTCGGCCCGCACACGTCGAAAACTGATTCGGCGGCCAACGGTTCTCGCGCATCGGAAGCGTGAGCGATCCATCGAGCCAGGGCGGTGGTGGTATCGCGTCGGCCCCTGCGTCACGCGCGTCGATCGCGGCGTCCCGACGCGGTGTGGCTCCATCGAAGATCGCAGTGGCATCCGCGTCGCCAGCAGCGTCCATCGAGCGCGGAGTGCTGCAGCCTGTGCAAGCAGGCAGCGCGATCGCGAGCAGCGTGAGCAGAGGCCGGGCGTTCATCGCACTCCTGTCGTCGCGGTTGGGGCGGCGGAGATTCCGCTGCGAACGAGCGTAGCGCTGCGGCTTCCACGGCGCCGTCGTTGTGCGCAACAGCGAGAGCGAGGTCTCCGGCAGTCGCTCCACAGCTCTCTCGTCACTGGTCTCGCGGCGCGATCGTGGGCAGCGGAAACTCGTACATTGCAGAGACGCTGTTGCCTGCCTTGCCTTGTACGAAGAGGCGCCCATCGAGCAAGACGGGGTTCCACACGCGGCAGGTGGGCTCGTTGACGAGGGCGTGCTCGGTCTGTGTTGGGATGTGGAAGCCGTAGATGGCGAGTCGATCGCCGAGGGCGCTCTCGGGGTTTGGATTGCTTGCGTGCCGGAGATCCGTCCACGCGATCCAGTCTCCCACCACCGCGACATGCGCCTGGAACACGGGATTCGTGTCTGGGTCGTGGGTGATTCGTCGAACCTCACCCGTGCGAAGGTTCTTGTAATAGACCTCGGGGTTGTCGGGCGAATAGATCGAGCCGCGAGGCGAGTCTCGTTGATCGATCCAGACGACGTGGTCTCCGTCGATCCATGGATGCCACTGCGAGCGATTGGTGGGGTCGATCGGTCGTGCTTCGGCGTCGCCGCGCTGCCACAGGTACACTTGTCCGCCCGAGCGAAACACGACACGATCTCCGCTCGCTCGAACATCACCGCTCTGCGGAACGTTGCGCGGAGACAGAACGCGAAGATCCGTGCCGTCGGAATTCATCGCGTACACACGCGTGCTCCAGTCACCGGATTCCTCCGAGTCCTGCCAACTGAACGCGATGAGCGACGGCGTCGCGGTCAGATCCCAGAATCCCCCGCTCGATTGTGTGTTCACGCGCTCGCGGTGCCAGAGCGTGCGGCCGACTGCGCCGCGCTCTGCGCGGTCGAACGCGATGATGGCTTCCGCGTGCGCGCGTCGCCAGGCCGCGCCGAGGATCAAACGATCACCGCTGATCGCCAGCATGCCGCCGAGCAGATCCGGCTCAGCCATGAACGCGTCGATCACACCGCTGCCTGGAGCCACGCGTCCCATCGCGCCGGTCACCGAGTAGTAGATCGCGCCGTTCCACCAATAGGCCTGATAGTTGTCCCATGGATGCGTGTCAGAAACTGCTGGTTGCGCACCGCACGGAGCAAAGGGTCGCAGCGGAAACTGCCGCACTGGAAGCGTGAGCGATCCATCGAGCCATGGTGGAGGCGGATCCACGTCGGCCCCTGCGTCACGCGCGTCGATCGTCGCGTCCCGACGCGGTGTGGCTCCATCGAAGAGCGCAGTAGCGTCCGCGTCGCCAGCAGCGTCCATCGAGCGCGGAGTGCTGCAGCCCGTGCAAGCAGGCAGCGCGATCGCGAGCAGCGTGAGCAGAGGCCGGGCGTTCATCGCACTCCTGTCGTCGTTGTTGGCGCGGCGGAGATTCCGCTGCGAACGAGCGTAGCGCTTCGGCTTCCACGGCGCCCAATCGGACGACGCGCGAGGCTCACGGTCGGCGCAGTCGTGGTGCGCAACAGCGAGAGGTTCGGGCTGTTGTTGCCTTGGCCTCCCTGGCTGATGGACGAAGCGAGCGCGCCATCGAGCAGCCACGTCCCCTGTGGGTTTCCGCTGCTCGCATAACCGGGAACGGCCCAGAACAAGTTGTGCTCGAGGTCCGAGACGACAGCGTAGTTCTCTGTCGCTCCGAGCCCGTCGCCCGAGAAGTCGTGGACGAAGCTCGTGCTCGCAGTGTCGCCCTCGATCGAGACCTTCCACAGGTCGCGATACCACGTCGTCCCGATGTACCCGCCCGCGTACACCAGGCCGTCACCGTGATCGTCGAAGGCGAGGTCCGCCAGCGCGCCCGCCGGCAAAACATTGCCAAAGTTGTGCGCCGCGCCCGTGGGGCCGTGCACTCGCCACAGGTCGCTCATCGCGTAGCCAGCGGGATCAATGCCGCCTCCGATGTAGAGCTCGTCGCCGCGCACTGCGATCGACGTGTCGTAGCGCGCAGGGATCGTCGCGCTCAGCGTTCGCTGCGTCCACGTGCTCGATGCGACATCGAACGCCCACAGGTCCGAGAGCACCCCGCCCGTGTCGCTCTCGCGTCCGCCGAAGAGATACAGCGTCTTGCCGTCGGCGCTCGCGACCATGGCCGAGCGCACGCGTGCGGGTGGACTAGCGCTCGCTCCAATCAACTCCCAGTCGTACACGTAGCGTCCGTCCGGTTGAAGAACGGGGGTCGCGCGGTGCAGCGTGTTGCGCGAGTAGCCTGCGCGTGTTCCTCCAAACGCGTACACGACGGGCCAGCCTTCTTCGTTTGCGTCGGTCGAGGTCCACGCCATGTCCGCGTTCTTCGGAAGCGCCGCGGGGTATCCCTGCGTCGCCGCGCTGTCGACGATCGTCGCCACGCGCACGTTCAACCGCGTGAACGTCACGCCGCGAACCGGGGCGGTGGGATCTCCGTTGCTCCAGAAGTCAGCGTCCGCTTCCTTCGCGTCGTCGTTGCCCAACGTGACCACACCGAGCAGCTCGCGACCCACGAGGTGATGGCGTTCGAGAAAGGGCGGAGGATCGGGGTCGGGGCGAAGAAAACGCACGCGACGCGTCCACCACCAGTCGTACCAACTGTTCACGTAGCGAACACGAGAGGTCACTGTCGAGCGCATCGAAACAGGCTGCGCGGAGTAGTGGTCGCGCTCGGCTTGCACCGGAGCGTTGGGTGACGGCGGCGCATCGTCGGTCTGTACACGCGTCCAGAGAGCGACCTGTGCTGCTGCTCCACTACCGGGTCCGACGACGGGGACTTGGACGCTTCCGAAGCTGAATTGCGGCAATGGATTCGCTGCCGAGTCAACGTCCCAACTGAGCCAGCTCCACGTTCGAAGCCCCCGCAGAGACACCCACGACTCGTACGAGCTGTGCGCACCGTACGGCGTCGCGAAGGTCGGGTAGTCGAAGCGCGGCGCGGTCACGGCGGTTCGAGGGGCGATGTCGCGGGCCAATCCCATACTGATCGTTGGATCCGTTGCTCTCGCCGCTGGCACTTCGAGGTCCGCCGCAATCCAGCCGAGTCCATCGGTGCCACCATTCGGCAGCGACGTCGGTCGACACGGGGAGTTTGGGTCGTCGTAGCACTGCTGACCAGCGAGCGGGACGAGGCCAACACCTGGCTGGTTGCGATAGCAGAAGCACCGTCGCAACACCGTGGTTTGTTGCGTCGTGGAGCCCACCGTTGGCCAGGTCGCCGGAGGCGCAGCACCCAGCACGCCTGCGCGCGGCGCGTAGCCCACGTCGGCGCGGTCGTCACCCTCGACGCACGACAACGCCTGGGCGCCCAGTCGCGTGCACCTGCGCCTCGGCGAGCGCTCGGTCGAGGGATTGGTGGCTGCGATCGTCGCGCACGGATACGGGTCGCACGCATCACCGAGAATCGGCAGCGAGTGGAGATTCTCCGCCGCGCGATTGCAGTTTCGTTGGGGTACCGGGAGCGGGTCGTCGCCCGCTGCGACGGTCGTCGCGGGGCACAAGTCGCACGCGTCTCCGCGGCCGTCGCCATCGCTGTCGATTTGATCGGGGTTGATCACGTCCGGGCAGTTGTCCGGCGCCGTTTGGCCGAGGGTCTCGGCGTTCCATTGCGTGGTCGCCAGTCCGAGGTTTGGCGCGCCGAGATGCTCGTGCAGAAAGAGCGTGACCGCTTCGTCGATCCGCGTCGCGTGACCGGTGTCGCCGAAGATCACCCCTGCGAGGTGCTCGCGGGTGTCGATTCGACGACTCGACGACGATGCAGGCGTCCAGAACATGCTTCCGCCCGAGTCGCCTCCCTCGAGCCAGCCGCTTCCGACGCCGAGCATCGCAACGTTGGTCGCGCCGGGGCCGAGGTACGTCAAGAACGTCGACGCAGTTCTCCTCACGGGGGGCGCGGACGTCGCAAACCCCGCAACCCGCACGGGGCTCGCCATCGCAATATGAACGGCGTCGGGCAGATTGGAGAACAGCACCGGCGCCGGGCGCGCCACTGCGCGCGGAACGTACGAACTCTCCGGCAACTCGAGCAGCGCGATGTCGTGCCCCAGCGTGTTTTGCACTTCTGTCCAATACAGGCACCGTGTCGGGATGCGCGGGCTGCCGCTGAGCGGCTGGAGGTTCGTCGTCGCGTCCGGCATCACGAAGCAACGGCCGTTGTTGCCTGTTTGCTGGCGAGCATCGAACGACACCGTGAACTGGTTGGGAAGGACAACGGTCACCGTGTTTTCCCACGATTCACTGCGGCCCGTTCGCCGCAGCACACAGTGCGCTGCGGTGAGCACGTGTCGTGGCGAAATGAGTGTTCCAGAGCACGGCTGCCCCGGCGCGAGAACGCGCACGGTCGCGTTGTGTCTGCGTGCCTCTTCGGGGTCCGACGGCGCGTCGACCGGCCCTGTGATTTCGCTGACAGCCGTGTCGACTGTGGACTCGCTGCACCCCTCCGCGGCCGCCGCCACAGCGAGCACCACCGCCCAATTCACGAGTGTGTGTGTGACTCTCCCCGCTCTCGAGGAGCCAGGATCGCTCGTCGATCTCGACATCGCTTGTGCCTCTTTCCCCCGGCAGAGCCCCACTGACCCCCCGGCTCGTTCACACTCACGCAATTCACTCGCGCCGTCAACTCACCTCGCCGCCCCATCGTGGACGCTGCACGCGGCCGCCGAGTTCGGCCACGAAGAACTCGCCCGGCCCGCCGCAGTACGAGAAGAACCTGCAGCGCGCCAAAGAGACGCGCGCGCTTCGAGCGTGAGCGCTCCACCAGCGACGGCACTTCTCGCGCAGCGCAACGCCCACGCACTTCACTGGTCTCGTGGCGCGATCGTGGGCAGCGGAAACTCGTACATCGAGCCAACTCCTCCTCCCGCGACGAAGAGGCGCCCGCCGAGCAAGAACGGCACATCCGTGATGCAGCGATCGACGGCGCGACCGCCGCGAAGCTGTCGCCCCGCGCTGAGGGCGATCCCCACCACGGCGCGCTCGGGTCGGTCGTCGGGCAACGACTCGAGCTTCGGTGTACTTCAGTCCGCGATCGACGCCGCCATCGTTTTCAAGATGCGCTCGATGTAGTGGTCTTTGTCCTCGTGTTGAAACACGACGTGGTGACGAAACCACTGATCGAACGTCGACAGCGACGCGTCGTGCTCCGACCAGCCGACCTCGTCCTTCCTCGTGTTTGCGACGATGAACGACTCCAGCGTGACGCGCTCGAACGCTGCACGAGCCGCGTCAGACGAGTTGCTCCACACGCGCGCCTCGCGCTCTTTGATCAGCCGATGGAGCGCGAATTTCGGATCGTTGATGCCGGTGAGGTTGCGAATCCCCTTGGGGTCGACCACGGCGAGGCACTGCTTCTTGTCGCGCGTGAGCCACAGTAAGAAGTCGGGCGTGAAGTTGTTGGCCTCGAAGAAGCTCACGCCGCGCTTCACTTGATTGCGAAGCAGATAGATCGAGTAGTCCGACAGCCACTGCGCTGTGGGCTGCTTGCAGTAGTGCGCGAGATCGTCGACGAAGCGTCCCTCGCTCGCGTCGAGCGCGACGGGCGAGATCTTCGTCACGTACGGGGTGAGCTTGCTGCGCGAAGCGAAGACGAGCAGCGGCTCGAAGAGGTGCTGGCTCGTCGAAAGCACGCCCGCTGACATCCAGCCGTACTCGTTCTCCTGCCAGCTCCCGTGGCTCTCCCGGCCAGCGACGACCCGTTCGTATCGGTCGCGCCAGACAACGCTCTGCTTGTCGTCCGCATCGAATCGCAGCGCGACGACCCAGCCCGCCGAACCGTCGGGCATCGGCTCCATCGCGAAGTTGCGGTCTTCGCGCGACAGACGCTCGTAGCGCATCGTCGCTGCCTCGCGGCCAGCAAGCCAACGCTTCATGAACTTCTCGCAGTAGTCGCCGAGCAGTGTTTCGGCGATGGACTGCCAGCGCTCGATGTCGCGCATCGAACCGAGCTCCAAGAACTCTCGCGGTAGATAGAGCAGGTACCACTCGTCCGGGTTGCGCAGCAGTCGCTCGACGCCTTCGCGCGTGATCGAGAGCGTGCACCACTCGTCGCCGTGTTCGTCGCGTTGTCGGAGAAGACTGCGGACGATGCGATCGACGTCGAGCCACTCGATGTGACGCGGCTCGAGTACGACGCGCTCTTTTTTGGACCGCTCTTTCGCGAAGTTCGCGCCGCGGCTGGTCTCACTCTGCACGTGGGGGTACCAGTCGAGCGTGACGGGGTGTTTCTTCAGCCACGTTGTGTCTGCGAGCTCCGTCGGGAGATCGAGAACCACCCGCGGCCACGCAGCGACGCTGACCTCTTCGTCAGCCACGAAGGTGTACAGCGGTGGATCTTCGGGAATCTTCACGCGAATCGGAACGTGAACGACGTGCGTCCCTGGTGAAGACTGCGGCTCTGGGTCGAACAGCGAGCCGACGGGGTCGCGATGCGAAGCCAGCCCTTCGTCCGAGAGATACTCTTCGAAAGACTTCATGTAGTCCGCGCGAACGCCGAACACGCCGAGCGTTTCGAGAAGCGGAAGCCACTTGGGGGCGTTCTTTGGCAGAGCATTCTCGGCGAAGAGAGCGCGCGAGCGTCGAAGCGTCCCCTCGTAGCCGCGGAGGCGGACGCCACGACCGAACAGTTGGATCACTTGCGAGCCTTCGGTGCGGCCGAAGTTCATCAAGCCCAGGGTGCTCACGCGCCAGGAGTTCCACCCTTCGGTGAACTTGCGCGACCCGATGAGGACGTGCGTGCGCGAGTCGCTTCGGTTGATCGATTGAAATAGCGATTCTCCGGGTGACGCGGGATCGACGACGAGACCGAACTCACCCCCGCGCTCGCGGCACAGCTTCTCGACGTCGCGCACCTTGCCGACGTACACGAGCCCGAACGGTCGCCCCGCCGCCCCGACGGACAGCACCAGCTCGTGATCGACGTTCTTCTGCAAGCGCGCGTGCACGTTGCCTGCGCTGTCTGCGAGAAACACCCGCGCCAACACGTCGCGATACAGCCTCTCGCAGTGCTCGCGCTTCCATTCCGTTACGTCGCCCCTCAAGCCAGGAAACAACCCCGCGAACACATCTCGCTCGTCCTTGTTCACGATGCCCGAGCGCTGCTTCATCAGCGCGAGCAAGTGGGACACCGTCTCGTCGGGACGAGCACACACGCGCTGGAGTGACGCGATGATCTCGACGACCTCGGGCAGATCGACGCCATCGTCTTTGCCCGCGCTCACCTTGCCTCCGACGAAGACCCAGAGCGGTCGCGCGACGCCGTACGGGGCCAGCGCGTTGCCATACTCCTCGTAGTACCGGAGCTGCTGGTAGTACGAGAGCACGCAGCCGACGAAGTATCGCTGCTTGAGCTCTTCGGTCTCGACGCTCTGCAGGTTGAGGATGCAGTAGTCCTTGCCGTACCCGTCGTCGTAGAAGCGCTTGTACGAGTAGTCGAAGAGAATGCACCGCGCGTACTCGTCCGACGCTTCATCGCGCTTCGCAGCTTGCCCGAAGGTCGCGCTGTACTCGAACGCGAAGCCCTTGCCGCTCAATCGATCGCGGTAGTCCTTCCACACGCTGTCGTCCGCGCGAAGGCCTTGGTGCGCTTCGTCCACGAACACGAGATTGGACTCACCAAACGCCGTCACGTTGACGGTCTTGTTCTTCGACTCTTCACGAAGGCGCGTGATCTCCATCACCTGCACGCCACCGGTGCCGCCAAGCTTCGGCATCGACACTTTCGGGTCGAAGTAGCGAGCGTCGATCGACGACAGCGCGAACTCTTCGAGGTGCTGTCTCGCCAGTTCTTCGCGCGGGCAGACCAACAAGATGTTCGTCGGCAGGTCTTTGCGATACCGCGCGCACGCGTCGAGATACTGCAGCACGTGGACGTGCATGAGCAGCGTCTTGCCCGAGCCCGTCGCCGACCAGAACGCGAGCCGTCGCAGTCCGTCGACGGTGATCTCGGGCACGTCGTCGGCCATTTCCTCGTTGTGGGCGACGCGCACGGCGTTGATCTCTCCGCACAACGCCTCTGGATTCGCGAAGAACCGATCGAGAAAGACGTCGGTGAAGAACAGCGCGAGCCACTGAAAGTACTTCCAGCGCACCTTTACGCTGCGCTGCGCGTTGATGTGGTCCGTGTGCTGTCGGATTCGCTCGTCGGCTCGAAAGATCTCCTCGTCGCTCAGCGTGCGCCCGCTGCGGGACTCTTCCGCCGTCGGCTGAAACGAGAGGATGTGCGCCATCTTGCTGACGCCGGGCTTGTACGCGTCGGACAGCTTGGACAGCTTGTTGCGCGCCTCGGCGAACGTCATTCCGATCGTGGAGAACGCCCACTTCGCGAGCACGAGTCGCTCGGCCAACGGCGCCGTGGCGCGCTTGGACTTCGCGCGTGCTTTCGGCTTCTTCTCGCCGTCGCCCGGCTCGGCAGCGGCCTTCTTCGCGCGCGGCTTCTTCGCGGGCGGCTCGATGGGCTCGGAGCCCTCGGTGGAGGGCGGTGTCTTCTTGCGCGCCATCGACTACTCCGCCCCCGCGAACATGCGCTGCCCGAACTCGTGGTGGCTGTGCCGAACTTCCCACCGATGCCCCTCGGGTCGAAACCGTCGGAGGTTTTCGTCGCCGTTGATGTACACGACGTCGACGTCGGCGAGCGTCGCGAGGAGCTCTCCTGCAAACCAGGTGTGCAGCGCTTCGAGCGACACTGTGCTGTCGCGCCAGATCGTCACGACACGTTGCTCGTTGGGCAGCGTTCCACGCGAGACGTGAATCGCCGGTGTGCTCCAGCGCTTTCGTCCCGTGACCGTCATGCCGATGAGCCAGTGAAACGTCTCGACGACGTCGACGGTGCGCGTCTCGGCGCCGTTCAGCGACACGCGCAACGTACGATCGAAGGGGCGTTCGAGCGCGCGGGCGTCGAGCAACGACGGCGAGCCTTCGGTCGTGTGTTCGAGCATGTACCGGAGCATGAACTCGCGGCCGAACTGGGTCGGGCGATTGTCAGTGTCGAACAGCGCCGCTTGCTTGTCCGACGAGAGCACGCTCTCGAGGTTGTCGAGCGTGTCGTCGTAGCTCTCGAGGCGAAGGACTTGAACCATGCCAACGGTGCCCTCGCGCGCGACAGGGACGCCATCCTTCCATTCGCGCGCGTGCATGAGCTTCGCGACGCGCGGCTTGAGAACGGTGTCGAAGTGATCGCCAGCCTCGACGAGGATGAAGCGACGGTTGCCTTTGTCCTGCGCGTTGAGGTCGAGCACTGCATGCGCGGTGGTGCCCGAGCCGGCGAAGTAGTCGACGACGACATCAGTCGAAGTCGCTTCAGTTGCAATCGTCTGAATTCGCGTCAACAACCGGATTGGCTTGGGCGTGTTGGCGGACGCGGAGCCTGCAAATAGATCCGTGACGTTTTTCAGCGCTTCGTCGGTGTGGCCCGTTTCTTCGTGGGGCCACCACGTCCACGGAACGAGCCCTATTGCTTCGGAGAGAAAATCCTTCCGGCGAGGCACGCCGGTCCCATCTTTCCCGAAATACACGCGGTTGTCGGCAAGCAACTCGTCAAACGAAGCTCGAACTAGCTTCCAACAATTGCCGGCTGGGGGAACATGCCGCGCCCCGGTCGGCGCGACGATTTCGTACATCTGGTTCGGGCGAAAGCCCTGTGCAAGCAGCGATACTGACTGCCATTCTCCACGTGGATCGTTGTCGGGATTCTTGTAGAGTTCTAGTTGCTTGCTTGTGAGCGGTAGGAGTCCTCGGCTCGCCTTAAACGCCATCCGATCCGCAACGTACGTCAGCACATACTCGTGCGAGTCACCGATCGCCTCGCGGTTTTCACGCGAGTAGCGTTTCTGCCAGACGTTGCATGCGACGAGGTTCTGCTCGCCGAACACTTCGTCACCGACGTGCCGTGCGTTGACGAGCTCGTTGTCGTCGATGCTCATCCAGAAGCTGCCGTTGTTCTGCAGCAGCTTCCTCCCCGCGCTCACCCGATCCTCCATCATCGAGAGCCAGCTGGAGTGCGGGTAGTTGTCCTTGTACGCGAAGCCGTCGCCGCCCGTGTTGTACGGCGGGTCGATGTAGATGCACTTCACTTTGCCTGCGAAGCGCTCGTGCAGCAGTTGCAGTGCTTGAAAGTTCTCGCCGTGCACCAGCAGTCCAAGCGACTTCGCCTCGGTGTCGCCGATCGCTTCGAGGAGCTTCGCTGTGAAGTCGTTGCTGAACAGGCTCGTGTCGATCGGCAGTGAGCTGTGCCGCGCGAGAAACGCCTCGCTCAGCGGGACGGTGTAGCCCTCGCCCGAGAGGTCGTTGGCGATCTTGTCGATCGCCATCTGCTTCAACCACGCTTCGCGTTGCTTGTCGTTGGCGATCACCTCGGGCCACAACGCTCGCGGGACGAGCGCCATCGACACCAACCAGTGATGATCGATGACGAACTTCTTCTTCAGCCAGAGCCGCTTCTGAAAGTCCTCGAGCTGCGCGACGAAGTCGATGATCGTGTTCCCCAGTTTTCGCGTGACGCGGAGCTTGGACAGGTATTCGTCGACGCGCGGCGCGTCAGCGTGCTCGATGTCGTCGAGCCGCATCATTTCGGTCTTGAGGTACGTGTCGAGCTCTTGGCGCAAGAACCGTCGGAGGTCCTTGTGGATGAAGTAGTCGAACGTCTCGCGCCGCATGAACTGGCGCAGCCGCTTCGTGAGCAGCGATTCGCCGCGGTCATCGGCGCTGACGAGCTGGTTGTACCAAGGGGCGCAGTCGCTTCGCTTCGCGAGCGCTTCCGCTACGCGCTGCGAGTGGACCTCTTGCGGCTGTGCGGCGCCGTCGACGTCGTGACGAAAGCGCACCACGAGCGTGCTTCCGTCGATCGCGAAGGGCTCGCTCTCGTCGAGCATGAACACGCGCGTGCTCTTGCTGTTGTCTCTCTCTTCGCTTCCGCCCACGACCTCGAAGCGCACGCGAAGAGACGCGACCACGAACTCGAACGACGTGTGCCGCTGCGCGGTCTTGATGTAGTACTGGTCCTTGTTGGCCCAGAAGAGCTTGACCTCTTCGCCCTCGTACGGGATCGCGTAGACGCCGTCGCGAAACTGCCTGCGGCAGTGAAAGTCGCCCGACTGGTAGTACCGCGAGAAGAACGCGTACAAGTGCGCGAACACCTCGTCCGCCACGAGTGACTGCGCCTCGGCGGCCGCGAGCTTCGCTTCGAGCTCGCGCACCTTGGGCGTCTGCTTCTCGTCGACACCGAGCGCGCGCGCGCTTTGGATGGCTGCGTCGAGCTCGCGTTGAATGGCTGCGCGGTCGATGTCCTTGTGATCGCTGAGCGCTCGGGCCACGACTGACTGGAGCTCGTGGTTTCGAAACCGCGCGACCTGATCGCGACGCGCCTTCATGACGCGGTAGAGACCGAAGTCGAGGTCGGGTTCGTCGAGGAGAAAGAGCTCGTCGATGAGCTCGCGAAGTTTCTCGATTGCTGAGGTCGCCATGAGCGGCGCGAACGTAGCGCGGATCTCGCCACCGTTGGCAGAGGTTGCTCAGCCGTGCGGCTCGATGGCGGCGCACTCCCCCCATGCACCTCGCTTATGTCGCAGGGGTCTCGCTCTTCGCGCGCTTCTTGCGGCTGCCGATGCCGATGTTGATGAGCACGTCGCGGCGCTTGATGTGTTTGCGCGCCGTGGTCGCCCACTCGGTCCACCACTGATGCAGCGCGAGCAGCGCTTCGCGTCGAACCTTGTCGTTTGCGGCGATCGTGGCGGCGTCCGTTGTCGAGAACGCGGGGAGCGCGCGAGCTTGTTCGATCTTCTCGCGCAGCGACTTGCGGACGTCGTCGGAGTACTCGCGTTTCTGGAGGTATGCGTTCGCCTCCTTGTCCTTCGCGTGGTCGTCGGTGAGCTTGCCCTTCGCCAGTTTGTCGAGCCGGTCGAGCAGCGTTTCGATCGCGAGCACGGACGCTGCGCCTTCGGCGACGCCGAGGTTGTCGAACACCGCCGCGCGCTGCGCTGGGAAGTTGCGCTTCAACGCCGAGCTGATCTGCGGAAAGTTCTCGTTGTCCCACTGGTCGAGGAAGTCGATCGCCTCGGCGGCCTTGCGATCGATCACGATCGGCTTGCTCGTCGAGGGCAGCGCCGCGACCGGAGCCAGGAGCGCCCAGCCCTCTGCGTGCGCCGACTCGGAATACCCGCGGGCGACGAGCTTCGCGAGCGCGACGGGATTGTTGGCGATTCCGTTCAGCATCGTGAACACGCGCGTCGGAGCGCGTTCGAGCGTGTCGTCCGACGGCTCTTCTTCGATCTCGACGAACTCGAAATCATCGTTCGAGTCGTCGGTATTGCGGCCTGGCTTTGGATTCGGCATCCGATTGACCTCCCTTGCGAACGGCACGAATACCACGTCGAAAGCACGGCAGAAATGGGCTTCCGCAACCGCGAATACGGCGTCCGCACGGGGCGCGGGACCTTCCGCAACCGTGCGAAATCGTGAAATCACTGGGTAAGTTCGCGGAGCCAAGAGCGACGCCAGGCGGGCGAACGGGAGGCTTGGGGCAGAACACCGTGCAAACGCTGTGGAATTCTGGGTGCGGAGGCACGCCGGACGCGCGCGGACGGCTTGGCGAGCGTTGCGGAAGGTCGCGCAGGCAGAGACCCACGCCCGGGAGACAAGCCCCCGGGCTTTGCGCGACAACGTCGCGGAGCGGCCAGGGCGTCCGCCCGGCCTTCGCGATGGGCGGTGATCCAACCCGATCGCAACGGCACGAATCATCGTTGGTTGCAGAGTTCCGTCCCGTCGCACGAACACGTCTTGAACGCGAACATCGATTCGGCCCGGCGGACGCCGCGGCCGTTCGCGACCTCGTCGCGCAAAGCCCGGGGGCTTGTCTCCCGGGCGTGGGTCTCCGGGCTGGGTGTGATCGCGCTTCGTGCGCAGAGGCGATCGGTCCCACGCCCGGCCGTGGGACTTCAAGCGTGAGCGCTCCACCAGCGACGGCACTCGTCGCGCAGCGCGATCCACTCGTCGTGCTCGGCAACCCAGATCCCGTGCGCCCACGTGAACACGTCCGACGGCCGATCCTCTTCGGTGTCCACCGGGATCAAGTGCACGTGAATGTGCCGGGACGTCTGCGTGAGCTCCTTGGTGTTCGAGCCCGTCGACGTGTTGTACACGCGCTTGGGCGCGCGCATCGCCTCGAGCATCCGCGAGGCGTTGTACGCCACCACTTGAATATGCGCCCATAGCTCGGGCCCGCACTCGGTGAAGGTCACCACGTGCCGCTTGGGCACGACCGCGACGTGGCCCCAGCACCGCACGTAGCGCGGCAGGATCAGCGCCACCTCGTCGTCTTCGAAGATCGTGTACAGGCCGCCCACGCGCCCTTCGAGCACCGCGCACATGAGGCACTCGGGCTGACCTCCTTCGGCGACGATCCTCGCGAGCGCTTCGTCTTTGGAGATCAGCGTGGGCATCGGGGCGACCGTGAATGTTACGCGCTCGAGAACGGCGCGAGGTCGATGTGGGGGACGATCCCGCGCGCGCGCGCTTCGAGCCCCGCGGGAGACTCTGCAACGAGCGATTGCGGAGAGAGATTCCACCCGAGCAGCGTTCGGCGCATGAGCACGCCCGCGCTGAGCATCGAGAGCGATTCGAGCAGACCTCCAGCGAGCTTTCCGTTGTTGCGCGCGAGGGGATTGCCCTGCGAATCCGTCAGGGTGAATCCCGCCCCGCCGGGCGCCTCCATGATCCGCACTTGAACGGTCTGCGTCCCGCCTCCGCCTGCAGAAATCCAGCCGATTCCCACGACCGCGAGCAGCGTGAGGCCGATGACGTTCGACGCGATCGTGCCCGCGGCGCTGCCCGCCTTGCGCAGGTCGTACTCGAGCATGCCCGTGCGAGCGTCGATCATCGCCTGCCGCACGGGAGGCCCGAACACCGTCGTCAGCAAGAGCTCGAAGTCGCCCGCAGAGAGAGGGGTGCGGGCCCAGCCTTGCGTCGTTCCGTGCGCGCCGCGGAGCGTGCGCTGCATGCGGAGGATGCGCGAGACCATGTCCTTCGCGGACTCGACGGGCATCGCTTGCGCGGCCACCGAGGCGTGCACGAGCTCGAGCAACGTCGCCGTGCGAAGGTCTGGCCACGAGATCGACTGCATCGCTTGCGCGGCGCCCGAAGGGTCGTCCGCGGTCGGCCCCGCGCTCGGCCACGCGCGCCGCTGCTCGGGCGGGATCATCGTGAGCTGCCCGAGAAAATCCGTGATCAACCGCGAGACGGCCGCGGACGAGATCGTCTCGATTTTTTGCAGACCAAACTGCGTTTGCACCGTGATCGTGTTGGTGAGCATCCCCGTCTTGAGCGAGGCCGAGACCAACGTGCGATACGGAATCTCCACCGGCGCGTCTTCGATCCGCGCGAGCAAGCGCCGATCGGTGAGCGCGAGAAAGCGATCGCCGTCGCCGCCCGCGGTCTCGTCGAACAGGCACAAGAGCTCTTCGCCATCGTCGTAGTCGAGCCACGAGCCAGCGACGTTCGACGCGGCGTGCGCGATGCGCAGCGGAACGGTCGGGACCATCGGAAGGTCCGGGTGCACGAGCATGCGCGCGGCGAGCTCTCCGACCGGGCCCGCGAAGGGGACGTTGCCGTAATGCACTCGATAGCCGCCGCGGTTGTAGAAAGCGATCGCGCGGAGGGTGTTGCACATCGAGCGCTTGACCTCGTCGAGCGAGCTGTCGAACACCGCGGGCCCCATCGCCGTATTGAGCACCCCCGGGCGCCCGGGCTGCGCGGGAAACGCCGGCGGCTCGACGATCACCTCGAGCGGAACCCTCGCGCGCGAGCCCGAAATGTACACAGCTCGATCGGTCACCAAGAGCCCCGCCTTCGCAGAGCCGGTGATCGAGTCGTCGACGACCGCGAGGGGCTGCTCGGCCTGCGCTTGCGGCGCGTACGTGAGCGCGCCCTGCACCTTCTTCGCGGCCAGGTACGGCGCGACGAACGGGCCGTGCAGCGGGTCGAGCGACGCGATCGAAGAGCGTAGAAAGATCGCGCTCAAAGGAGCGCGGCCAGCGTTGGGGTCACGATAGGTCACGCGCTCATCTGTCACGCGCCAACGAGCGAAGGCAACTTCGCGCCGCGACCCGAATCGGTCAGAGAGGCACGTCCACGCAGCGCCCGTTGAAGCACTGCAGCGGCGAGCAGCAATCCGCGCTGGTGCGGCACATCCCGCAGGCGCCGCCGATGCACGCTTGATTGGCGCAGTCGCGACACGAAGTGCAGCTCGGGCCGCCTCCGTCGCTCGCGCTCGCGTCGCCAACACCCGCGTCGCTGCCCGACGGAATGCGCGGCGTGCAGTCATCGGCCGCGCGCAGGACCTGCCTGTCGTAGTGGACGCTCACGCGGTTGGACGTTTGAAAATCCCCGGCGAACACCGCGCCGAACACCTCGAGCGGCGCCGAGCTCTGCACGCTCCCGTTGGGGACATAGAAGTTGGCGCCGAGGTCCGCGGTGTTCGAGACCTGAAAGCCCGTGGTCCCGCCGATGTACACGCGCGTGAGCGCGGGGTAGTTCGTCGAGCCGAAGCGCAGGGCCGACGAGCTCTGCACGTTGCCCGCGACGAAGATGTCGAGCGTCGCCGTGGGGTCGAGCGTGATGGTGATGGGCGCGCTGGTGTTGATGTTTCCGCCGATGAAGATCGCCGTTCGTCCGTGGGCGACGATGGTGACCGGCATCGAGCCGCGGATTTGCGTGAAGTAATAGCGGCCGCACGGCAGATCGACGCGGCGCGGGTTGCTGTCACTCTCGAAGTGATTGGCCGCGAGCCCGATGGCCATGTTGTCGTTGCGCGTCGAGTGCCACGCCACGATGTTCGCGATCGGAACGATCCGATCCGCCGTGCAATCGCAGGGATCGGGCACGCTCACCGGCTCGCGCACGAGCCTGCGATACGTGAGCGAGGGCTCAGGGGCGATCGTTCGATCCGCGGGCACGTGCAGCGGCCCGCCGAACGAGATGGTGCTCGACGTGCTGATGTCTCCGTTGACCCATCCCTCGCCGCCCACTTGCACGACGTTCGACGAGCGCAGCGGCCCGTCCACGTGCAGCTCTTGTCGCACGGTCTGCATCGACGGGACGTTGATGCCCGAGGCGCCTCCGGCCCACAGCGTTCCGCCGATCGCGCTGGTGTTGCTGTTGGAGAACGTGTCGTTGACCCCGACGCTCCCGCCCAGCTCTCCGGGACGGTACGGCCCGCGCGCGCTGTCGAAGCCGTCCGTGAGCAACGGCGCGCTCATTTGCAGGCTGCGGCACGAGCAGATGCTCCATCGAAACGAGACCGTCGCGAGGTCGCCCGTGCACCGCGTCGCTCCTCCAGTGAAACCGCCGATCTCAATGGGCGGCCCGCCGGCCGCGCACATCACGCCCGACGGGTCGAGCGTCGCCGATGGCACGCAACGCCCCGCGCTGCACGCGGTGCCCGCGGCGCACGCCATCCCGCACGCTCCGCAGTGAGCGTTGTCGCTGTGCAAATCCGCGCACGTCCCGCTGCACGCGGTCAGCCCTCTCGGGCACGCGTCGGTGCACCCGTTGCTCACGCACACCTGCGCCGCGGCGCAGCGCACGCCGCAGCCGCCGCAGTTGTTGGGATCGACGCTGGTGGGGATGCAGCGCCCGCCGCAAAACGACTGGTACGTCGGGCACTGCGGGCCGCCATCGGCGCTTCCGTCGCTCGCGGTCGCTCCGCCATCGACGTTGCTCACCGCGTCCATCGAGGCCGAATCGGCTCCGATGCTGGTGTCCATCGAGGCGCTGTCGTTCACGGCCCGATCGCTCGTCGCGTCCAGGGCCGCAGCATCGTCGCTCGGCGTGGGATTGCCGCTGCAGGCCGCGAGCAGGCCGAGCAGCGAGGCGCTAGCAAGAGTTCGCGTCATCGGAGCAGTGTACAAGGCTGTCGGGACACAGCGTGCGCAACGTCGTCCGGACTCGCGACGCGCGAGTCCGAAGTGGGTTTTCGTCGCATCAGTGATCCTCTTGCGCGAATGGGGGACGGACAGCGTTGAGCGAAGGTGGCAACGGAGCCCGCACCGGCGTTGCCGCGCGAGTGAGCGAGCGAAGCGACGGAGCCCCCACCCGCGCTGCCGCGCGAGTGAGCGAAGCGACGGAGCCCCCACCCGCGCTGCCGCGCGAGTGAGCGAAGCGACGGAGCCCCCACCCGCGCTGCCGCGCGCCCCGCCCCCGCATAGCGAGGGCGGCGGCTCTGCATTGGGAAAACAGCGGTAGAATTGAATTCGTTGATCGCATGGAGACCTTGCGCTGCAAGGTCTCTTCTGTGCGCGGTGTTGCTCGCAACGCATCGTCACACAACACGACGCGAACGCTCGGAGCAAACCGTGATCGGCGGAGCCGCTTCGTTCCGTGAGTGGTCGCGATCGCGTCCATCGAAGCCCTTGCAGAGCAAGGGCACCCCGCGATCAACGAACGCAATTCTGCCGCTGTTTTCCCAATGCAGAGCCGCCGCCCTCGCTATGCGGGGGCGGGGCGCGCGGCAGCGCGGGTGGGGGCTCCGTCGCTTCGCTCGCTCACTCGCGCGGCAGCGCGGGTGGGGGCCTGCGAACCGGGCGCGCGACAGCGCACGCGGCGTCTCTCCAGTGTGCGCGGGGTTTGCTCGAGACCGCGGCGCTCTGCGGACCAGCGATCGACGACTTTTCGACGCAAGAACGTGGGTCTCGTGCCGATTACATGGCTCAGATGTTGTTCTGCCCAGCGTTGCTCACACCACGCGAGTCGTGGCTCAGGGGAAGCCTCCGCGAGATCGCCGTCATCGTCGTCCCCTGCGGGACCGTCGAGCTGCACGTGATCGTCGCCGACGACGGGCTGCTCGGCGCGTGGTGGGCCACCGCAGACACGATGCGCAACCGCCCGGCGCTGGTGTTCATCGCATAGCCCCCGGCGCGAAAACGCTCGCACGCAACGGCAACAAGCGAAGGGGGACGCAGAGAGAAAGAGTACCCTCACCCATACGTTAGGGTTTGACAAACTCTCACCCTTACGTCAGGGTCCAGCCCGTCGAGCATGGGAACCAAGCTCCCGATCGCCCACCCGCACTGCGACTCCGCCGCGATCACGTCCACCGAGACGCCGTCGGACAGCGAGCCGCTGCGCGTCGGCGACCTGGCAGCCCGCACGCAAAAGACCGTGCGCGCGCTGCACCTCTACGAAGAGCTCGGGCTCTTGACCCCCATCGACCGATCGAAGGGCAACTACCGCCTCTACGACGCTGGGGCGGTGCTTCGCGTGCGCTGGATCTCGAAGCTGCAGGACATGGGCTTCTCGCTCCCGGCGATCCGCGAAGTGCTCGCCGAGTGGGAGCGCTCGGGCTCGGCCTCCGTCGCGATGGCCAAGATCCGCACGCTCTATCAGCAGAAGCTCGAAGAGACCCGCGCGCAAATGGCCCGCCTCTCGCTGCTCGAACGCGAGCTCGAGAGCTCGATCACCTACCTCGACACGTGTGATGCGTGCGCTCCCGAGCGCCTCGTCAACGCGTGCACCCGCTGCGATATGCACGAGCACTCGGCCCCCGAGCTCGTCGCGGGCCTGCACGCCAAGGGCTGAGCCCGTCCCTCTCAACAAGAATACCGGCACACACTTTCATGGCCCCCAAGCTCCCGATCTACCTCGACTACCACGCCACCACGCCCGTCGACCGCCGCGTGCTCGACGAGATGATCCCGTATTTTACGGAGGATTTCGGCAACGCTGCGTCGCGCACGCACGCGTTCGGCTGGAAGGCGGACGCCGCGGTCAACGTCGCTCGCGAGCGCATCGCGACGATGATCAACGCGGACAAGCCCGAAGAGATCATCTTCACGTCCGGGGCGACCGAGAGCGACAACCTCGCGCTCAAGGGCGTGGCCGAGTTCTACGCGGACAAGGGCAAGCACATCATCACGTCGCGCATCGAGCACAAGGCGATCTTGGACTCGGGCAAGCGCCTCGAGAAGATGGGCTACGAGGTGACCTACCTCGACACGGACAAGTACGGCTTCGTCGACCCCGAGCGCGTGCGCGCGGCGATCCGCCCGGACACGATCCTCTGCTCGATCATGCTCGCCAACAACGAGGTGGGCACGGTGCAGCCGATCAAAGAGATCGGCGCGGTCTGCCGCGCGAACGGCGTGCTGTTTCACACGGACGCCGTGCAGGGCATCGGGCGCTGCGAGTTCGACGTGCAGGCCATGAACGTGGACCTGGCCTCGATCACCGCGCACAAGATGTACGGACCGAAGGGCGTCGGAGCGCTCTACGTTCGCCGCAGCAAGCCGCGCGTGCGGTTGGTGGCGCAGATGGACGGCGGCGGACACGAGCGCGGGTATCGCTCGGGGACGCTCAACGTTCCGGGCATCGTCGGGTTCGGCAAGGCGGCGGAGTTGGTCACGAGCGAGTGGCGCGCCGAAGCGCAGCGCGTGACGGTGCTTCGCGACCGGCTGTACTCGAAGATCACGGGCGAGCTCGACGAAGTGTTCGTCAACGGCCCCTGGCCCGCGGTCGACTCGAACGGAACGGTCCGTCGCCTGCCCAACAACCTCAACATCTCGTTCGCCTACGTCGAAGGCGAGTCGATCTTGATGTCGCTCAAGACCGTGAGCGTCTCGTCGGGCTCGGCGTGCACGAGCGCGAGCCTCGAGCCCTCGTACGTGCTCAGGGCGCTCGGCGTCGAAGAAGAGCTGGCGCACACCTCCATTCGCTACGGGCTCGGCCGGTTCACGACGGAAGAAGAAGTGGACTACGCCGCGCAGCTCACGGTGGACAGCATCAAGCGGCTGCGCGAGATGTCGCCCCTCTACGAGATGGCCAAAGAAGGCATCGACCTCAAATCCATCGCGTGGACCGCACACTGAGCGCGGGTCCATCGGCACCCACAAATCCTACGAACTCCACAGCACCCACGAAGAAAACCCCATGGCGTACAGCGACAAGGTCATCGACCACTACGAGAACCCCCGCAACGTCGGCACGCTGGACAAGAACGACGAGACCGTGGGAACAGGGCTCGTCGGCGCTCCGGCCTGCGGCGACGTGATGCGGCTGCAGATCAAGGTCAGCGACGACGGCGTGATCGAAGACGCGAAGTTCAAGACCTTCGGCTGCGGCTCGGCCATCGCGTCGAGCTCGCTCGCCACCGAGTGGATCAAAGGAAAGACCCTCGAGCAGGCGGCGGAGATCAAGAACGAGACGATCGCCAAGGAGCTCAACCTCCCGCCCGTCAAGATCCACTGCTCGGTGCTCGCCGAGGACGCGATCAAGAGCGCGATCGACGATTTTCGCAAGAAACAAGCGGCCAAACGCGGCTCGCAGACCTGAAGCACTCACACAACCTCCACTCCGTTTGGCACTGCCATGACGACCGAAGCGCAAGTCACGACCCCGGCTGAGACGCAGCCCGCTGCACCGATGTCCATCACGCTCACGCCCAAGGCGATCGCGATGGCCAAGCAGGCGCTCACCAAGCGCGGAACCCCGACCGCAGCCCTCCGCCTCGGCGTGAAGGGCGGAGGCTGCTCGGGCTTCGCGTACGTGATCGAGTTCGCCGACAGCAAGCGCAGCAAGGACGTCGTGTTCACGTTCGACGGGCTCGACGTCGTGGTGGACCCCAAGAGTCTCGTGCTGCTCAACGGCTCGACGCTCGACTACGAGGTCAAGCTCATGCAGCGCGGGTTCAAGTTCGTGAACCCGCAAGAGAAGAGCGGCTGCGGCTGCGGCGAGAGCTTCGGCGTCTGATGGACGCGTTCGAGACGCTGGGGATCGCACGGACGTTCGCGCTCGACGTGAAGTCCGTCGAGCAGCGCTTTCGCGACCTGTCCCGCGCGACGCACCCCGATCGCTTCGCCGACGCGCCCCCTGCCGAGCGACGCGCCGCCGCCGAGCGCACCGTCACGCTCAACGAGGCGTTTCGCGCGATCCGCGACCCGATGACCCGCGCGCTCTCGCTGCTCTCGGCAGCGGGTCGCCCCGTGAGCGAGACCGCTCGCGCCGAGCCCGGTCTCTTGCTGGAGATCATGGAGCTTCGCGAGGCCGTCGACGACGCGCGCAGCGCGGGCCGATCCGCGGAGGCGCTGGTCGACAGGGTGCGCTCGCGCATCGACGAAGAAGAGTCGACGCTGAGAGAAGCGTTCGACGGACGAGCGTTTCCGCCGGAGAAAACGCTGCTCGATCGCGCGTACGACGCGGGCGTCAGGCTCAAGTACCTCTACCGTTTGCGAGACGAGCTCGACGAGCTCTGAGCGACACACAGCACGATACGCCATGGGACTCCTGCAGATCTTCGACCCCACCGCGAAGCCCACGCCGGTGGGAATCGATCTGGGCACGACCAACTCTCTCGTCGCGTGGGTGAGCGACGGCGAGCCCACCTCCATCCTCGACTGCGACGACGACCCGATCGTCCCGAGCGTCGTGGCCTTTCTTCCCGACGGGCAGAGCATCGTCGGCAAAGAAGCGCTCGCGTACCTCTACAGTCAGCCCTCGGAGACCATCGTCTCGGTCAAGCGCTACATGGGCCGCGGCTTCGACGACGCCGAGACGCGTCGCGAGCGCGGCTATCACTTCGCGCCCGCGCGCGAGGGCCAAGCCAACGTCGTGCGCTTCATCGTTCACGGACGCGAGGTCACGCCCGTCGAGGTCTCGTCGCTGATCTTGAAAGAGCTCAAGCGACGCGCTGAAGAGAAGCTCGGCTCGATCTCGGGCGCGGTGATCACCGTCCCTGCGTACTTCGACGACGCGCAACGACAGGCCACCAAAGACGCCGCGCGCCTCGCTGGCCTCGAGGTCCTTCGCCTCGTCAACGAGCCCACCGCCGCCGCCCTCGCCTACGGGATCGGAACGCAGCGCACCCAAGGCACCTACGCCGTCTACGACCTCGGCGGAGGCACCTTCGACATCACCATCCTCTCGCTCGACGACGGCGTGTTTCAAGTCCGCTCGACCGGCGGTGATTCGCAGCTCGGCGGCGACGACATGGACCGCGCCGTCGCCCTCGCGATGCTCTCGCTCGCCGGCGAAATCGAGCCGTTTTCTCAGTCCGTCTGGCGCGCGGCCACCCTCGAAGCGCGCCGCGTGAAGCACGAGCTCACGGACACCCCCTCGAGCACGTTCGCGCTCTCGCTCAGCGATCGAGAGTTTGCCCACGAGATCACCCGCGCGGACTTCGACGCGCTCATCCTCCCCGTCGTCGAACGCACCGGCCCCGCGTGCCGTCGCGCCCTCAAAGACGCGGGAATCAAGCCCTCTGAGCTCGACGGCGTCGTGCTCGTCGGCGGCTCGACGCGCGTCCCGCTCGTCCGCTCGTTTGTGAAAAAGCTCTTCGAGCGCGAGCCCCTCACGGACATCGACCCCGATCAAGTCGTGGCCCTCGGCGCCGCGGTGCAAGCGGACATCCTCGCGGGGAGCCAGCAAAATGACGCGCTGATCGTGGACGTCCTGCCGCTCTCGCTCGGCATCGAGACCATGGGCGGGATCGTCGAGAAGATCATCGCGCGCAACAGCACCATCCCCTGCGCGAGGGCGCAGCAGTTCACGACGTACGCCGACGGACAGACCGGCTTCGACATCCACGTCGTGCAAGGCGAGCGCGAGCTCGCGCGAGACTGCCGCTCGCTCGCGAGGTTCACGCTCAAGGGAATCAAGCCCCAGACCGCCGGCGCCGCGCGCTTGCTCGTGACCTTTCGCGTCGACGAAAACGCCATGCTCACGGTGTCGGCCAAGGACGAAGCGACGGGAGCCGAGCACTCGGTCGACGTCGTTCCGAGCTACGGGCTCACGGACGAGGACGTCGAGAAGATGCTCATCGAGTCCTACGAGCACGCCGAAGAGGACCTCAAGCTCAGGCAGCTCACCGAGCGCATCGTCGAGGCCGAGCAAGTGCTCTCGGCCACGCGAAAGGCCCTCGCGAAGGACGGCGACCTGCTCGACGAAGACGAGCGCGCCGAGCTCGACGGAGCCCTCGCGGCGCTCGAGGCCGCCATCGCCTCGCGCGACAGCGAGGGGATTCGACTGCGCACCGAGGCGATGGATCGAGCGAGCGTTCCGCTGGCAGAGCGCAGGATGAACCGCGCGATGCGCGAGGCGATGAAGGGCCGCTCGGTCGAGAGCGTCGAGAGCGAAGTGGCCCACGCGCGCGGCGTGGACGCGCACGTCACTGAGCACGAAGCGCGAAGAGAGAGCTGAGCATGCCCACCGTTCGATTCCCCAAAGAGAAGCTGCCCGACGGACAAGACACCCATATTCAAGTCGACGTCCCCGTCGGAACGTCCCTCCTCGAAGCCTCGCGCAAGGCCGGCGTCGCCCACGGCAGCGCCTGCGGCGGCGTGTGCGCGTGCTCGACCTGCCACGTGTACGTGAGCGAGGGCCTCGGTCTGCTCAGCGACGCCGAGGACGAAGAGCTCGACATCTTGGACAAGGCCTTCGACGTTCGCTCGTCTTCGCGGCTCGGTTGCCAGGCGAAGATCCAGCGCGACGGGCTGATCTCCATCGAGATCTCTCGCGAGTCGCGCGAGGCGTACTACAACGAGCACCCCGACGAGCGACGCGCGCTCGAGCAAGCCAAGAGCGCGAAGTAAGCGCTGCGATTCGAGCGGGCGACGGCGGGTCGCTCGCAGCGCTCACCGAGCTGTGCGAGACTCGCGAGCGATGAAACACCGCACTTCGCTTGCCTTGTGCGCGCTCGCGCTCGCCGCGTGCAGCTCTCCGTCCACCCCCGATGGATCGGCCAACGACGCCGCTCTCGATCGATCGACGGCGAGCGATTCGAGCACTCCCTCGGACGGATCGAGCCCGATGGACGTGGCCTCGCAGCCCGACGGATCGAGCTCGATGGACGGCGCCTCGCAGCCCGACGCGAGCGCGATGGACGCGGTCTCGCAGCCCGATGCGAGCGCGATGGACGGCTCACAGCCTGACAGCGCCATCGGCACCGACGCCGCGCAGGACAGCGGGGCCGGCAGCTGCCGAAGCAACGCCGATTGCCCCGGCCGCGCCTGCCTCAACATCATGACCTGCGGCGGGACCGGAACGTGCGGGGGCCCCACCCCCTGCGCCGCCATCGTCGACCCCGTGTGCGGCTGCGACGGACGCACGTACAGCAACCAGTGCGTCGCCAACAACGCCGGCGTGGGAATTCGCTCGCGAGGCGCGTGTCCCTCCGCCGACGCAGGCGCCGACGCCAGCGCCGATGCGAGCCCTGGCACCTGCCGCACCAACGCCGATTGCTCCGGCCGCGACGCGTGCCGAGGCATCATGACCTGCGGCGGGACGGGCACGTGCATGGCCCCCAGCGTGTGCCCGCTCGTGTTCATCCCGGTGTGCGGCTGCGACGGACGCACCTACGGCAACACCTGCGAGCTCAGCAACGCGGGGATCGGGCTGCGCTCGCTCGGCGCGTGCCCCGACGCGGGCGCGAGCTGCCGCGTCAACCCTGGCTGCTGCGCGACCGACGGAGACTGCCGAGGCTCGGACTACTGCGCCCCCATCGACAGCTGCTCGAGCGGCGTGGCCACGGGCGTGTGCAAGAGCCGCCCCGGCGCGGGCCAGTGCTGGCGCGACGCCGACTGCCCCTCGGGTGGAGGTCGCCTCGGCGTGTGCACCGGAGAGCGAATCTGCCCGTGCGGAGCGATGTGCATCGTCGCCGACGCTCCGGGCACGTGTTCTTGAGTTACCAAGCCAAATCGCAGGTCGATCGCGGATAGTCCGCACGCGGCGCGGTACACTTTCGTGCATGGCAGCCACGGAAGCAGCGCACGCGAAGAAGATCCTCGTGATCGAAGACGACCCCGTCGGCCGCACCGCGATCCGCGACTATCTCAGCGCGCACGGCTACGACGTGCGCGTGGCGCCCGACGGTGCGACGGGCGTGAGCATGGCAAAAGAGCTCTCGCCGGACCTCGTGTTGTGCGACGTGCTCTTGCCGCTCAAGAGCGGCTTCGAAGTGTGCTTCGAGCTCAAGCGTGAGCCGCGACCCGCGCCCGTGATGCTCATGAGCGCGATCCTGCGCGGCGAAGACGAGCAGCGCTATGGCCGCGAGGGCGTGCACGCGGACGGCTACCTCGTGAAGCCGTTCTCGATGGGCGCGATGCTCACGCGCATTCGTCAGCTCATCGGGCAATGAAGCGGTATCCGCCGTCGCTCGCGGAGGTGGGGAGCGAGGCGTTTCGACGCAAGCTTCAGACGGGGGTCTATACGGGCTACGCGACGGTCGCGATCTTGTTCGCGCTCACGCTCGCGGCGCAGCGCTTCGGCCTCATCGCGCGCGGGACCTGGGCGCTCGCGCTGCTCGCGGTGAAGTTCGGCACCAACTCGCTCGCGTGGCTCGCGCTCGCGCGACGCAAGGTCGTCATCGAGGCCTCGGCGCTCAACATCGCCGCGGACGTCCTGCTCATGACGGGCGCCGTGTACTTCACAGGCGGAGCGTTTTCGCCGCTCGTCTCGCTGTACTTCGTCGAGGTCTCGGTGATGGCCCTGCTCACCAACGTCGGCCTCACGATCACCACCGTCGTGGGCGCCTTCGTCTCGTACGCGCTCATGGTCGCGCTCGTCGCAGCAGGAGCGCTCCCGCAGACGACGCTCATCGTCCCGTCGAACCCCACCACCGGACACGTCGTCGTCATCGTGGCCTTCGTCGGCTGCGTGCTCTTCGCGCCGGGGCTGTACATCGCGATCATGGTGCAGAAGCTCCGCGATCGAGAGCGCGCGCTCGAAGCGCAAGCCTCGGCCCTCATCGACGCGAGCAAGGCCAAGAGCGAGTTCACCGCGAACATCACCCACGAGCTGCGCACTCCCCTGCACGGGATCCTCGGCATGGGCGAGCTCGTCGAAGAGGGCATCTACGGCCCCGTCACCGACAAACAGCGCGACGCCATTCGCTCGATTCGCAGCAGCGCCACGGGCCTGCTCGAGCTCATCGACTCGCTGCTCGTCGTGGCGCGCGACGAAGCGCGAGGCATCGACGTGAGGGTCTCCAAGGTCGACCTCGACGAAGTGCTCACCGCCGTCGCGGCCACCGCGAGGATGCTCATCGGGTCGCGTCCGATCACCCTCGCCCTCGATCTGTGCGAGGGAAAGCGCCACGTCGTCGAGACCGATCGCAAGATGCTCGTGCACATCCTCGTGAACCTCGTCGCCAACGCCGTGAAGTTCACCGAGGACGGCGGGCGCATCCGCCTCGCGCTCGCCGCGACCGATCGCGGCTACGACATCCTCGTCGAAGACAACGGCGTAGGGATCGCCGAAGAGAAGCTCGCGACGATCTTCGAGCCGTTCGTCCAAGAGGACGGCAGCGCCGTGCGATCGCATGGCGGCGCAGGGCTCGGCCTCGCCGTCGTCAAGAAGCTCTCGACCATGCTCGAGATGACCGTGAGCGCGAGCAGCACGAAGGGGCGAGGCTCGACGTTTACGCTGTCGGTTCCGCGGCAGACGCACGCGGTCGAACCGGGCCTGCGTCAGTCGTGGCCCTGACCGCGAGCGCTCTAACCGCGACGCGAGCGACGCTTCGTCTCTGGGGCCGGCGCGGGCCCGCACGCCTCGGCGATGCGCGCAGCGCCCTCTTCGCCGAGCGCGCGAACCCAGCGGCGGCGCTCGCGGCTCGCGTAGTCGCTCCAGTTCGTGACCGCCCTTCGAAGCGCGGGCGTGAGCGCCTCCAACACGCGCTCGATCGGCGCGAGCTCGTACAAGAGCGGGAGCGCAAAATCGCTCTGCGCAGCGCACGCCACGGCGAGCTCTTCTCGGCGCTCAGCCGGCAACAGCCTCGCGTACGGCAGCAGCGTCGCGACCACGTACGTCCACGAGCGCTGCGCCAGGATCGCGTATCGATCGAAGAGCACCCCGGGCGCCTCGCCCGTGCCCGCGAACAGCTCGATCGCGACGGACATCGCGCGCATCGTGTTCCAGTTGTTCGCAGGGGACTTCTCGATGAAGGACTCGAGCGCGCGATCGAACGCCGCACGGTCCCGCGCCCGCGCCGCGCGCGCCACGAGCGGCGTGAGCCTGTGCCGCGCCGAGACGAGCGCGCGAGCCTCGGTGAAAATGGGGTTTCCCGCGTTCCAATCGTGGCCGAACGAGACCTCGAGCGAACGGGCGCCGAGGTCGAACCAGCGCGTGATCACCTCTTCGCCGCTCCACCACGAGGTGAGCTGCAGCCACCCCTCGCGCTCTCGCTCGCGGCACCAATCCCGGTGCGCGAGGTGCCACTCTTCAGGCCGACGCACCAGTCGCTCGCCTCGCCGCTCGACCCCCTCGGGCAGCGCGACCTCGAACGCCACGCTCGCCACGCGCGAGTACGGAAGCGTCGAGCCATCGATGTCCTGCGCGCGCCGCATCAACAGGTCGACCACGTCGTCGAGAGCGATCGCACTTGCGATTTCAGCGGCGATTTCCAAGGCGAACTCGGGCTCGGGCGACGTCGCGTACTCCGCCCACACGTGCTGCGCGTAGTCGGTCCGGCCCCGCACCGTGACCTTCGCCTGGCTGCCAAACGCGGGCGGCGGACGCGCGATCCCGAGCCGCGCTCGCAGCCCATCGATGATCACGTCGGTCGTGACGTAGTCGGCGTACGTGATGAGCCCCGCCCGTCGAAGCGGGTCGATCGCCGCGTTTTGCAGCGCAGGTCGCTCGACGAGCACCGCGACGACCGCGCGCTGCGCAGCGGTGAACGGCTGATCGGGCGTCCATCCCGCGCTCGACGCGAGCACGATCGCGTCGACGAACGAAGCGCGCACGGGGTCGCTCAGCGCAGCGACGAGGCGAGTCTTCAGCCGCTCGGGCTCGCCGCGACACGCAGCGCCGTACCGCAGGATCGCCCAACGAGAGAGCGCTCCGTCGTTGAACAGCAGGTCCGGCCACGCAACCTCGTCGCTCGTGAGCGCGGACTCGAGCGTCGCGCGACCACGTTCGCTCGAGACCTCGAGGCTCTCGGCGATCGCCGCGCACAGCCGCACGCGCGGGTCTTCGTCGTCCATCAGCGATGCGACGCCAGCGCCGTCCCGATGCATCGCGAGCGCGACAACCGCCGCCGCGCGCGCCGCAGGCTCGCGGTCCTCGAGCAGCGCCCTGAGCGCAGGCACAACGCGCTCGCGCGCGGGCTCGCCGAGCCACGCGAGCGCGAACGCCGCCCCCGCGCGAACGCGCTCGGAGCGATCCTTCGTGAGCGCGATCAGCGCCTCGAGCGACTCGATGAGGGCGCGTCGCCGCGCGGCCCGCTCGCTGTCGTTGCGCACGTAGACATCGGGGTCGAACCGCGCCGGAGCGAGCCAGTTGCGATGATCACCGACGAGCGCGGTGGTGAGCGCGCCCAGCGCTTGAAGCACGCGCTGCTCGTCGAGCAACGCGAGGGACTCGATCACGAAGGGCACCGCGCGCGACGCGCCGAGGGTCTCGTTGAGCCATCGCTGCAGCCAGAGGTACGACCGCGCGAGCTCTCGCTCTCGCGCCGAGAACCACGTCGAGAACGCCCCGGTAAACGTCTCGTCCCCGACCGCTGCGACCGCTCTGTCGAACAGCGCTCGCACCGCCGCATCGTCGATCGGAACGAGCTCCGCCCGCCGACTGACCTTGCTCGAACTCCCCTTCTTGCTCGTCGCCATGCGGCTCGAACTCCAACACGACGACGGGGCGAGCGAAAAGCGGCGCGAGACTGTTTATGTCACGCCCGTTGCCCGTAGACGAAAGGCGCGTCGCGAGTACGCTTCACCTCGCTCGTCCTCATGAGCCCAGACCAAGAAGACCTCACGCCAGGGACGCTCATCGCGCAGCGCTATCGCATCGTCGAGAAGATCGGCAGCGGCGGGATGGGCGCGGTGTACGAGGCGCTGCAAGAGGGGCTCGGACGGCGCGTCGCGCTCAAGGTCCTGCGCTCGGGCTACGCCGAGAGCGAGGAGGCCGTCGCGAGGTTTCAGCGCGAAGCGCAGGCCTCGGCGTCCCTCGGGCACCCCAACATCGTGACGGTGACGGACTTCGGGACGGACGCCGGACGACTCTTCATGGTGATGGAGCGCCTCGACGGAGCGCCGCTCTCGAAGGTGATCGCCGCCGAGCGAGCGCTCAGCGCGCAGCGCGCGGCGTGGATCGCGTCGCAAGTGCTCTCGGCGCTCGCGGCTGCGCACCGCGCGGGGATCGTTCACCGAGACATGAAGCCGGACAACGTGTTTCTCACGGAGGTCTCGGGCGTGCGCGACGTCGTGAAGGTGCTCGACTTCGGCGTCGCGCGCTTCACCGACGCGCACGGAAACTCGAACCTCACCAACACCGGCGCCGTGCTCGGGACGCCCGCGTACATGTCCCCTGAGCAGGCCCGCGGACGCGCGGTGGACGCGCGGTCCGATCTCTATTCGGTCGGCGTTTTGCTGTACGAAATGCTCTCGGGCCGCCAGCCCTTTCAAGCGAACAACTACCACGCCCTGCTGTTCGCGATCCTCGAAGAGACCCCGCCCGCGCTCGGCGCGCTGCGCCCCGACCTCGCTCCGGCGCTGCTCTCGTTGATCGAGCGCGCGATGAGCAAAGACGTGAGCACACGTTTTCAAACCGCGGACGAGCTGCGCGCGGCGCTCGCTCCCTGGCTCTCGGCGACGGCGGTGGACGCCTACGGCGCGACCGCTGAAGTTCCGCAGGTTTCTCTGGCGCAAATGCCTCTCAGCGCGACGCCTTCACTCGAGATCGCGCCCGCCGCGGCGGCGCAAGCCACAGCGCAGCCGTTCGCCATGGGCGGCGCAGGCTCGATGTTCGCGGCCCGGCCCGCGCAGCCGTCGGCGCCGCAAGCACCCCCTGCGCAAGCTGCGCCGTCGCAGCCCGCGCCCGCGCGGGTCCCGCCCCCGCAGAGCGCGCCCGCGAGCGCGTTTTCGCCAGCGATCGTGGCGGGCCTGGTGGTCCTCGCGATCGTCTCGGTGGGCGCCGCGCTCTCGGTGCGTCGCGCGATCGCGCGCGGCTCGCGAAGCGCGCAGCACAGCGCTCGGTCGAGCGTCGCGACCGTGCCCACGACAGCGCTCGCCGCGGACGCGTCGCTGGACATCGACGCGACGCTCGCCGCGATCACCGCGCTGGCCGCGCAGCTCGCGGACGCATCGCAGATGCAGCAGGCGATGATCGCGCTCGGAGCGCTCTCGCCTCCCGAGCGAGCGCAGACGACAGAAGCGCCGAGCGCCGCCAGCGATCCGGCGGCGATCGCGCGGGCGTTCGAGAACGCGCCCCGGCAGCATCCGCGCGGGACGGCGATGGACCCGACCGAGTTCATGGCGAGCTCGATGCACCGCCGCAACGCGCAGGCGGTCTACATGCGATCGTCGGTCGACCCGCAGACGGAGGCGTTCGTCCGACGCCAGCTCACCGCGCCCACCTTGCAGTGGAACACCTGCGCGCTTCTGAGCGAGCGCATCCCCCCGGACCTCGCGGCGACCGGCTGGACCTACTCGTTCGACATCGAGCTCGGGAGCGACGGACGCATGACCTCGATGCGAGCGGGCGACGCGTTGACGCGACGACAGCTCGTCGCCGCGATGTGCTTTCAGGGCGTGATCACGAACGCGCGCGTGCGCCTCGTCCCCGAAGGCAGCGAGGTGCGCTCGATGACGGTGGTCTTCGCCAATCGCTACGTGCGTTGAGCGAAGGACAGCGTCACTCGAAGCGGATATTGTCGATGAACGTGCTGCCCGGATACTGCCCGCCCGAGCGGTAGATCACGCGGCAGATCGCGTGGCCCTGCACAGCGAGCCTGGCGAACGGCGGGCTGCGCTCTGCGGTCCACCGGGCCTGCGTTCGGGCCACGACGCCCCCGTTGCAGTCGGTCGCCGTGAGCTCGAGCGGGCTGTCGTCGTCGCTGCCCCAATCGCCGGCGTCGAGGCTCACGCTCTCGACCGGACGAGAGAAGAGCAGCGTGGTTCCCTGAGCGTTGGTTTGGCGAGACCAATCCCAGTCGATCAGGCCGTGGCCGCGCAGCGGGCCGCCCGCGTAGCGAAACAGGTCGTACACGCGCAGCTGCGCGCCCGCGACGAGCGTGAGCTGCACGGGGTCGTTGCTCTGCGCGTTAGCCACCCACCGCGGCCCCACGGTGACGAACGGCTCTGCGTCGAGCGAGACCGACTCGAAGTCCACGAGCCACGCGCGCGCCGGGCTCGCCGCGCAAAGAGAAGAGAGCGCGAAGAGCGAGGCGAGCAGCGTGGGTCGGGCGTTCATCGTGGACATCCGACGAACGAGCCAGCGGCGCGGTTCTTACACTCCGATCATTTTGCGAGGGCGCGGACCGCTTCGATCGAGACGCCCTCGATCGCGACGACCTTCTCTCGCGACGAGTCGCCGCGCACGACGCGCACCGCGCGCTTCGCGACGCCCAGCTTCTTCGCGACAAACGCGATGATCGCCGCGTTGGCCTCCCCGTCCACCGGAGGCGCGGTGATCGCGATCTTCAGCGCCCCGTCGTGCACGCCCACGATCGAGTCCCTCGAGGCGCGGGGCTGCGCGCGCACGCTCACGTGCACTTCGCCGCCGTGCTCGCTCACGCGCAGCTCGCTCATCGCTCACCGCCCCGCGCCCTGCGAGAGCAGCGCGCGCACGGACTCGAAGCGCTCGTTGGGGACGGTGATCGTGAGGTTGTACTGCAAAATCAGCCACCGATCTCCTTCGCGCGCGAGCACGCCGCTGCCGCGCGCGGGCCCGAGGCTCTGCGTCTCGAGGTCCTCGTCGAAGAAGGCGACGTCGCCCCGGACGCTCACGGCGCGGCGACGCGCGCGCATGGTCCAGCCGCGCCCCGCGCTGAAGGGCCGCGAGGCGTACGCGCGAAACTCAGCCTTGGTCCAGCGCTCGGTCGCGTCGGTCCCGAGAAACACGCCCTGCTCGGCCATGTGCCCGATGTAGCGATCGAGGTTCGACGCGGCCGCGGCGGCGTGCCAGTCGTCGAGGACCGCGTCGATGGCGGCTCGCTCGGGAGCGGTCGCGACGTGGGTGATGGGACGCCCCGTCGTGGCGCACGCGACGGTGGTCGCGCACAGCGCGAGCGCGAGCAGAGTGGTTCGCATCGAGCCCGAGTGTACCGCGCGACGCGGCTCAGAACGGAAGCTCGACCTTGGCGCCCGCGCGCAGCTCGTACTCGAACGAGAGCTCTTTGCCCTCGCGAGCGGCGAGGGTGACGTCGCGCTCGAGCATTCCGTCGGCGGGCTTGGACTTCCAGCCCTCGTGCGGGCCCATGTGCACTTCGACGTCGGCGATCTCGCTGACCGGGACGCGCTCGACCACGCGAACGACCCGCGATTCGCCGCTCAAATTGCTGACAAACACGCGCACCACGCGCTTGACCTTCTGCGTCCCCAACACCGGAACGGTGTCCCGCGTCTCGTCCACCCTCCGCCGCACTCGCACCGCGTCGTCCGGGCCGAACCCGAGCTCGAACGGCTCTCCTTGCCCGACGAAGCCCACGCGACCGCGACCGACGACGCTGCCGCCGCGGATCACGCGAACGGGGCCGGCGAGCAGGGCGATCGCGCCGTTCCATGTCTGCGTGGCGCGGAGGTGCGGAGCGCCCCCGCGCTCGGGGTACAGCACGCGATCGACGACCGAGTCCATCGTCGCGCGCGCCACGTCCACGCGCATCGGACGACCGTTGGACACGATCGTCACGGGCGACGAGGCGCGCAGCGAGACGGGCTCGCCGCCGTCATCAACGCCTGGCATTTCAGCGACCGATCGCGCTCCTCGATCGAGCCCCGCGACCGCCACGGCTTGCTCGCGCGCGTCCACCACCACGCGCTGCCGCTCAGCCTCGGTCTTGCGTCGCCAGCTCAGCGCGTCCTCTCTCGCGAGCGGCGGTGAGGCGGCCTTCGCAGGACGCGCCGTCGAGAACCGCGCCTCGATCCCCTCCCAACGCTCGCCCGTCTGCTGCCACACGACCGCAGCCGTGGACCAGTGGACCTTCGCCGTTCCATCGGCCGCGCGCTCGAGTCGCGCCACGTGCTCGGGCCTCCAGAGCGCGCACGGGACGCGGTACACCACCTCGATCTCGACCTCGCGCTCGTCCTCGCACTCGAGCTGCACCCGCGCGAGCGCCGTCATCGTCGGCCGCTCGATCAGCCCGCTCGCGTGCGCTCTCGCCGCGAGCTCCATCGTCCTCTGGGCCTCCGCGAGCTTCACCCGCAGCCCGTGCAGCTTCGCCGCGCTCTCTTCGTGCCGCGCCACCAACGCGTCGAACGCAGCCCGCCAGCGCTCGCTCACCTCGGCGCTCGCCATCGCGACGGGCACCTCCGCCAGCGCCTTCAACCAGTGCGCCGCCAGCGTTCGCGCGCGATCGGCGTCGGCGTTGCTGCGCTCGATCGCGCGCGTGAGCCGCTTGCACTCGGCCTGAGCCTCGTCCCGCGTCGCCTCGAGCTTGCTGAGCTCGGCGTCGCTCAACGCGCGCTCTTTACGGCTGCGACGCGCCACGCTCGCCGCGAGCACCGTCACCGCCCCGTCGCCCTTCACGCGCAGCGACGCGTCGTCGACGAAGAGCGAGAGGCCCGCGATCCACGGCTCCGATCGCCCTTTGCGAAGGCGCACCTTCGCCGCGCGAACGACCTCCGCGCGGTCCTCGTAGAACGTCACGCGCACCGCGCGGCTCTCGACCGCGCTCGACTCTCCGTGGTGAAACTCGGATGGATCAGTCACGGCGGTTTCCTCCCTCGATCTCGAGCTTGGACGAGAACGTGATTCGATACGCAAATTCCAGCGTGACCTTCGCGCCCGCAGAGAGGTCGACGAGCCACTTCAGCCCGCCGTCCATCGGCGCTCCGCGCTCGGCCTGCGTGTACGCCTGCGCCTTGGGCTTGCTGGACAGCACCGCGACCTCGATTTCGTCCCCCTTTTTCGCAGTCGGAACGCGGTCGATCACCTCCACCACGACCCCCTCCCCCAGCGACGACGCGAGCTCGATCGTCACCGTGTGATCCACCTGCGTCGTCCCGCCGAGCAGCCCCGCGCTCGACTCGTGCACCTTCGCGTTGCGCGCGACGCGAACGCGCTCTTCGAGCCCGAGCCCGAGGGCGATCGCGCTTCCTCGATCGCCCGGCGAGACCTCGGCGCGCGCGATCAACGCGTCGTCCATGAAGACCTCCGCGGGCCCTCCGAGCAGCGGCGCGTCGAAGGGATTTTGCACCTCGGCCTCGCGATAGACCTCCGCGGCCTCCTTCGCGACGCAGCGAAATTTCGGCTTCGAATGCCCCTCTGCCTGCGCGACCGACACGCGGTGCAGCGCTCCGTCCGAGCGCACCTCGACCCGCGACGTCCCCTCGTAGCGATGATCGAACATCCCTCGCGCGCTGCGAGGATCCACGGCGCCCGACGGCGCGCTCAGCCGCTCGATCGCCTCGGCCAACGACGCCCGCACGCCCGCGGTCGAGTCCGCGCTGCTCTTCGCCAGACGCCCTCGCGAGCCCGAGCCCGAGCGCGGGTCCGCCAGCGTGAGACCGTCGTAATCGAGCCACTGCTCGTCCGGGTCGACCTCGGTCGCGAGCGTCGCGAACTGCTTGCTCGGCGCCGCGGATTCTTCCGAGCGACGCCCCAACGCAGCGCCGCCGCGCGCCGCCTGCATCGGCGGAGCCGGCATCGAGTACGACGCGGGCGCCGGCGAACCAGCGGGCATCACCATCGGAGGAGCCATCGGCGCCGCGGCAAACGCCGCCTTCACCTTCTTGTCTTCCGCCTTCGCGTGCGCGCGATAGCTCTCGACCTCCGTGCGCTCGTCGAGCGCTCCTTCGTCGCCCACGAGCAGGTCGTCGACAGCCGCCGCGGCCACATCGCGCTTGGGCATCTCGGGCGCCGGCGGCGCCGCCCTCGCGACCGGTGCGCTGCTCGGCTTGCTCGGCTCGCTCGACTGCGCGCCGTCGTAGCCCGCGAACAGCTCATCGAGCCCCTGCGGCGGCGGACGGTACGCGCGCTTGGGCGGCTGCGCGCGACCGAGCCTCAACGACGGAAGCGTCGGGAGCCGAACGTCGCGCACCAGGTCCGCGGTCGAGAGCGAGATCAACGCGTCGCTCCAGTCCTCGCCCGAGGACTGCGCGATGTACGCGTCGAGCGACCAGCGCGCGTGCTTCGCGCCGTCCGAGAGCCGCACTTTGTACGCGGGCCACCAGCGCGCGGCGTCGATGGCGTACTCGATCTCGAGCGAGCGCAGGGCGTCTTCGTCCGCGCCGCGCGGGGCGAGCTGCACGAGGATCGCGAGCGAGCGGCCCACGTCTCGGCCCTCGCGCGCCGACGAGGCCTGCGCGCGGCGAAGCTCGAGCGCCGAGAGCTCGTCGCGCAGGGATTTTTCGCTCGCTTCGCAGGCGGCGACCTCGTCGTGCACGCGCTCGAGCAGCGACTCGCTCAGCGCGCTGACGGCGATGCCGTCCATGATCCGCGCGCCCGCGTCCTCTTTCTTCTTTCGCGCGCGCAGCTTGGGGTCGGGCCAGACCGAGAGCAGCCCGCTCTGCCGCTCGGCCCAGCGAGCCTTGCGCTCGCTCAGCGCTTCGAGCGCGCGGCGCACGCGCTCGATCTCTTGCGCGATCGGCCCGAGCTCGACCGAAGACGAAGCGTCCACCGGGCGCGCGTCGACGGCGAGGATCGAGCGCGTTCCGCCGGCGTGAGCGCGCAGAGAGCGCGGGTCGAACAACGGACGGCCCGCGCTCACCTCGAGCACGCACGGCCCATCGGGGAGCGCCTCGGGCACGGACACCACCCGAGTCACCACCGCGCCGCGCGCATACAACGTCACGCGGTCGATCCGACTCGCGCACGCAACCCTCGTGCTCTCCACCATCGCGCTCCCTCTCGTGCTCTGCTCGCGCGCAGGCGCAGTGGCCGGGCGAGCTCGATCGAACGTTTGATTCTGTGATGCGTAATCAAGTCAGCGCGCGGCGGCCACGCGCGCCACGACGATCTGCTGCGGGTCGTCCTCGGACAGCGGCCGTCCCGAGAAGTCTCCGTAGCGCCCCGCGAGCTCGAGCCCGCCGAGCGCCAGCAGCGCCCGCAGCTCGTTCGGAAAGATCTGCCGCTGCGACAGCAGCACCTCGTGCGCGCGCGCCTTCTTCGGCGCTCCCTCGCCGGGCAAAAAGCGGATCGTCACGTGCTGCACTTGCTTGATCGGGTCGTAGCGAAACTGCTCTTCGTACCGGATCTTGTGCCCGAGCGTGGGGTGCTTGAACGGCCGCGCCTTGTACACGCGCTCGGGGTCCCTCGCGAGCTCGCCGAGCGACGGGACGCGCACGTCGAAGACGAACCTCCCGCCGGGCGCGAGGTGCGCCGCCACGCAGCGAAAACAGCGCGCGAAATCATGGGGCTCGTACAAGTGCAAGAGCACGTTGAACGGCGCGAGCACGAGGTTGAACTTCTGCTCGAGCGCAAACTCGCGCATGTCTGCTTGCACGAAGCGCACGCGACTGCGCGCCGCTGGGTCGAGCGCGGCGGACTGCTGCAACTTCTCTTCTCCGCGCGCGATCATTTGCGCGCTGGCCTCGAGGGCGACGACTTCGGCGCCGTCCTCGACGAGCGGGAGCGTCACGCGCCCCGAGCCCGCGCCGAGCTCGAGCACAGGGCCGCCGTGTTGCCGCACGAATCGCCGGTAAAAACCCACGTCTTCGACGCGTCGACGATAGGTGTAGTCGTAGTAGAGCGCGTCTTCGTAGTGCTGTACCGCGCCCGGTTCGAGCTCCGTCGTCACGACGCGAGAGGATAGCAAACGACCGGCGTTCGCTCGCGCGCTACTTCTTCCACCAGCGACGCAGGCGATCGAGCACGCTGTCCGAGGCGGGCTCTTGCGCGACGGGCTCTTTGCTCTCGTCGGTCGCGGGCTTCTGCGCAACCGGCGGCCACTGCGGCGTCGGGGGTGGCGTCGGGGGCGGCGGCTTGGGCGCGAGCGGGATGTTGGTGCTCATGATCGGCGGCGTCGGAAGATTGGGCGTCGGCGGCCGCATCACGGGAACGGGAAGGTTGGGCACAGGCATCGGCATGTTGGGCGGCGGCCCGATGGGCATCGGCGAGGTGAGCCACAGCGCGGGAGAGGGGTCGAGGTTGTCGGTCTGCCCGCCGCCGAAGAAGCCCACGCCGTGACAACCAGGACCGCGCATGGATCGCGGCGGCATGAAGCCGAGGGCCATCACCTCCGTGACGATCCAGTCGTCGACGAGGTTCTCTTCGAGCGCGCTGCACACGCCCTCGGCGCCGAGGTCCGCGCTCGGAACCCACACGCCCACCGCCCCTTCGCCGTACGGCGTCGCCCACACGCCGCGCGACCACAGCGCGATCCACGGCGCGATCGGCGAGGGTTTCTCCAGCGCAACGCCGCGCGTCTCGCGCACGATCGCCCGGCACGCGAGCACCACCCACGGCACAGGCCAGCTCTGACAAAACAGCGCCGTCGCGCGCTGCCAGCGCTGCGAGCGATGAAACGCCGGCTCCCACTGCGCGCGCAGCGCCTGCACCGCCTCGACGCCCTGCTTGTCCGCGTAGTCGTAGCCGGTCGCGCCGCGATACGCGCGGGCGAACTCGATCGTCCTCGGCCCGACGGGCTGGGCACGGACGCGATCGGCCAGCTCTTTTGCAGAGCGCGTGACGAACACCTCGCGCTGAAGCGAGTCCGCTCCGAGCGAGTCGTGCGCCTCGAGCGCCGCGTGCCACTCGTCCATACGATCCCGAACGAACTGCTCGAACGCCGCGCCGCACGCCTCGGCTTCGGCGTCTGGCTCGAGCACGCGCAGCTCACACAGCTGTTGCACGAGCGCGTCGATCGACTGGCTCTTCATCGCTCCTCCGTGGACCGCTCGCCGAAAGCACCGGCGCGGCACGAGTCGATGCTCGCGCCCCACGCCAGTGCTCCGACGACGCGGCGTAGAGCGAGAGTATGCCAGCGATTACTGCGCGCTTCCGCCGTCGACGTCGCGCTCGCCCGCGCCCCGCTCCCACGTGCGCTCGGCGACGCGCCACCGGCCGTCGATCTGCACGAGGATAAACGTCTGCCCGCGGCGCGAATCCACGCGGACACCAGCGTACGCCCCGCGCACGTGCCCCTGTCCGCGGACCTCTTTGCGCGCCCTACCCTGCGCGTCCGGGGCGAGGTCCTGCGTCTCGACGTGCTCGAGGTCGTAGTGCGTCGCCGCGGTAAACGCCCGCGTTTGATCGATCTCTGCCCGCTGCGCAGGCACGAGCGCGTCGAGCTCGCGCTGCCTCAGCTCGCAGCGATCGCGCAGCGCGCCCACCGAGAGGTCTCTCGCGACGTCGTACCGCTGCCGCATCCACGCGCGCAAAAAGCGCTCGGCCACCCACGCAGGGCTGCTCTCGACGTAGTGATCGGCGTCCGTCACCGGCTGCGGAGGCGCCGCGGTCCGCGCCCCCGCGCCGGGCTCGCGTCGCCCCGCGTACAGCGCGAGCGCGGCGGTGAGCAAGAGCACACACACCGCGACGACAGGCAGCGCGCGCACTTCCTTCTCTTTGCGCGTCGGCGTCGGCGTCGGCGCGTCCGTTTGCGACGCCCGCTCGTCGCGCGCCGCGTCCTGCGTTGAATTCCCGTCGCTCATGGGGTCGAAGTCCACGGCGGTATACAACGAAACGTCGCGAGGCGAAGGACGACGGTGAGATTCACTGCAATTCACCAGAGTGATTCAACGCCGACGATGTACAATCCCATTCCATGTCCTTGCTGCGTCGCGCGCTGTGTTCGCTCTCGCTCATCGCTCTCACCGGCTGTCCCGCAGAGCCCGAACCCTTCGTCGACAGCGGCCGCCGCGACACCGGCGTCCCGTCGGACCGCGCGGTGATCGACACCGGCGTCGAGACCGACGCGGGCGTCCCGATGATGGACGCGAGCCCCCCGCCGCCCGACGCGAGCGCGATGGACTCGGCCCGCGACGCGACCAGCACGCCGGACGCCAACGCCGACGCAGCGCCGTCGTGCCCGTGCCCGCCGATCCCCGCGACGTGCACGCCGCCCGAGATCGACTCGCCCACGTTCAGCCCCGGCACGAGCGCGCTGCAGACGCAGCTCAACAACGTCGTCGCCTGCGCGACGCGCACGCTCGACATGGCGCTCTATCAGGTCAACAGCCCCTGCTTCGTCGACGTGATCCTCGCGCGTCTCGCCGCGGTCCCCGCGCTGCAAGTGCGGATCGTCACCGACAACGACACCTGCCCGATCGTGATGGGCGCCCGCTCGTGCGCGCTCTCGCGGCTCGAAGGCAACCCGCGCGTGCAGATCGTCGACGACGCCCGCACCACGCTCATGCACCACAAGTTCATCGTCGCCGACGGGACGCGCGTCTGGGTCGCCAGCGCCAACATGACGCGACAGTCGTTTTGCACCGACGAAAACAACGCCCTCGTGATCGAAGACGGCGCCGCGATCGCCTCGTACTCCGGTGAGTTTCGTCGCATGTTCGAGACGCGCTCGTTCGGCCCCATCGCGCCCGAGGCCGACCCGTCGCCCACCGCGCGGTTCGGCGTGTACTTCTCTCCGCGCACCCCCACCACGCAGCCGCCGCGCTGGCACGCCGCGCTCATCGACGCCATCAACAACGCGCGCACCTCGGTCGACTTCGCCGTGAGCGCCTTCACGCGGCAAGACATCGCCGACGCGCTCTCCGCCGCGCACCGACGCGGCGTTCGCGTGCGCGGGATCGTCGACTCGAGCTACGCGATGGACCCCGCCGTCCTCTCGATTCGCATGGCCGGCGCCGATGTCCGCACAGACTCGATGCACTCGAAGGTGCTCATCGTCGACAGCGCCATCGTCACCACCGGCTCGGCCAACTGGTCGACCAACGCGTGGACCAACAACGAAAACTCCCTCTGGATCCGCGACACCAACGTCGCCTCGGTCTACCGCGCGCAGTTCGACCGATCGTTTCCGATGGCGACCCCGCTGCCGTGAGCGCTCGTTCGTTTGCCCTGCTCGCGCTGCTCGCGCCGCTCGCGCTCGCGCGCTGCAAGCCCCCGTCGCAGAGCGCCGCGCCGCCTGCACGCCCCACGGTCGCCACGGTCGTGACCGGTGACGCTGCGGCCCCGACGACGGCCCCGACGCCCGACGCCGCGCTCGCGATCGCCGCGCCCCCCGCAGATTCGCCCGAGTCCGACGACCCGTACGCCCTCGTCGTCTCGCCCTCGGGCCTGCTCCGCGAAGCGATCCGCCGCGCGCACGATCGACTGCGCGTCGACGGACCTCGATTTCGTGTGCGCGCAATCTACTCGCCCTCGGACGACGAGCGACAAGAGCTCATCGACCTCACCGCCCTCGCCGCGCACGCCGACGACGAGTCGCTCCGTGAGCGCTGCGCGATCGAGCCCGCCGAGGACGAGCAGCTCTCGATCCCCGCGCGCAACGCCGCGCTGCGAGCGTTTGTGCTCGCGACCCCCGCCGCGCGCCGCACGCGCTCGAGCGACCCGAGCGCGTTCGCAGAGCTTCAGCGCACGTTCTCTGAAGGCCCCTTCGAGCTCACCGTCGGCTGCACAACGCGCCTCGGCAACGCGCTCGTCATCACCACCGTCGACGACCAACACATCGTCGTCCTTCGCAAGACCCGCGCGAGCGCCAGCGCCATCACAGCCACGTGGCTCGCCGCCACCACGGGGATCGAAGGGCCGTACCACGTCGAAGACGACCGGTTTCGCGCGGATTTCACCGGCGATTCAGTGAACGAAGCCGCCTTCATCGTCCGCGAGTACGAGGGCCCTCGGTGGCGCGTCGAGCTCTTCTCCGCAGACGCTCAACGGCCCGCCGTCATCGACTTGCCCGCCCAGTCCTGCGACGCCGCAGACTGCGACGGAGAAACCGGGCAGCTCCACTGCCGCGAAGGATCGCGCCCCTCCGTCCTCGCGCTGTGGGACACCGATCGCTGGATCCTGCGCGTGGGCGTGGACGTGCGGCGCATGGACAACGGCGCCCTCGCCGCGGGCCGCCCGAGAGACCCCGCCCTCGCCGCCTGGCTCGACCGCGCACGCTCGCAAGAGCGGTCGCTGCGCGCGCTCGCGAGGGCGCTCTCGTACCCCGTCGAGCAGCGCGACGCCCACCGAGCCGAGGTCGCCAACGCCCTGCGCGCGCTCGGAGAAGAGCAGCTCGACGTCGATCGAGCGCTCGCGAACCTGGCGTCCCCTACGACTCGATGATCTTGATTTCGTGTGCCTCGTCGAGCGCCGGCCACTCGAACTTCGCGCACTGCCGGTCGATCACCCACTCGGGAACGCGCCGCTCGCGCGCTCGATTGCGCGCCTTCGCCACCGGCGGATCCACGTCGAACACCCACAGCGAGACGTGCGCTTTGTACGCGTGACACAGCTCGATCAGCTGCGCCCGACGGTCGGCCACGACGTTGGTCGCGTCGTACACCGCGCGCCCCTTCGCGCGAAGCACCGCCTTCAGCTCGTCGCGACACGCCCGATGCACCTCCGCTGGGTCTCCCTGCTCGCTCGCGTCGCCGTAGTGCTCTTCGCGCCACTCGTCCGGCGAGATCCGCTGCCAGTCGGACGAGAGGGCCTCGATCGACCGGGATTTTCCTGAGCCCGCGACGCCCACGGTGACGATCACCTCCGCCGGCTCGACGTCGGCGAGCTCGTACACGAGCGCCTCCGCTTGCCAGCGGTTCTTCACGGTGCCCGCGAGACGCCGCCGATTCGCCTCGGCGATCGCGTAGCGCTTCGCTCGCTCGCTGACGAAGTCCACGTCGCTCACGCTCTCGTCGGTCACCCACCGCTCGGGCGCAGCGCCGAACACCGAGCGCTCTTCGCAGAGCATTCGAAACAGCTCGACGTACTCGAGCTGCTCGGCGCGGTCTTCGCACACGCGCCCGCGCATGTCCGCCAGCTCGAGCGCCCACAAGAGCCGCGTGTCGACGCGCGCCGCGAGCCGGTCGATCATCGCTCCGGCCTCGGGGTCGTCCGCGCGCTTGACCGTCCTCTTCACGAGATGGTGCGTCGCGACGAGCTCGGAGAGCAGCCTTCGATCCGCGCCGCTCAGCCCCGCGTCGAACAGCGCTTGCCGCACCGCGACTCCGCCCATTCGCTCGTGTCCGCGCGCGACCACTCGGCCCATCTCTTCGTCGCGCCGGGTCGTCTGCGGCTTCGCGATGTCGTGAAACAGCGCCGCGAGCCGCAACAACGCGCGCTCTCGCTCGGTCGCGAGCGCTGCCTCGATCGCAGCGCACTCCGAGAGGACCATGTCCGTGTGCACGAGCACGTCGCCCTCGGCGTGCCAGCCTGGGTCCTGCTCGGTGCGCGAGAGCGCGTCGAGCTCGGGCCAGCTCTTTCGCAGAGGATGACCGCTCACCGTTCGCGCGCGGCCTGCGCGCACGTCGTCGAAGAGCTCTGCGCGAGCGGTGCCCGCGCGCACGGGAGCCAACACCTCGCTCACGACTTGCCTCCTCGCTCGAGCTTGTTGGGACAGAGCGGCTTGCTGTTCCAGTGCTCAGTGATCCCTGCGGTGAAGTCCTTGCGAACCCATTTGTACCGAGCCGCGAGCTTGCCGTTGCACTCGCGTCGCAGATACACGCCCTCGGCGCGATCCGGGCCCCATGCGCAGGGCCCGATCAACGCGTCGAGCGCCGCGGTCGTCCTCAGCACCGCCCCCCTCGAGATCAACGGAACCACCGTGCAATCACAGCGCCCGCACGCCTCTTCGAGCGAGGCGCGATCGCCAAACGACCCGTCGCGCTTGTCGTACAGATCGAACGCCACGAAGAACGAAGGCAGCCTGTCGTACGCGATCGAGTGCTTCGCGAAGCACCACTCGCCGAACAAGATCCGCTCGCTCCCGAGCACGTCGAACAGCGCGTCCATTCGCTCGTACACAAAGGGCCAGAGCGGCCCGTACTGCGCGTGGTCTCCGGGCCCGAGATAGTGCCCGCGGTTCTGGATCACCAACGCGCCCTCGTCGTCGAACGAGATCCCCACGTTGGCGCCGTCGATCTTCTCTTCGACCGATAAAGGCTCGCTCAACACGCGCTCGGTCTCGCGCTCGCTCAGGACTCGATCGTCCCGCGTCGAGAGCGAGCCGAACAAATGCGGCGTCCTCGGAAACTTGTGTGGAATGCTGCCCATGACACCGTTCGACCTCGCGAGGCGCCGATCCGTGCGTCCGCCGCGCGCCGCGCGCAAGGCCGCGCGCACAACGCCAGCGAAGAGCGGCCGCGCCCCGCGAATCCGTCACGCGCAGAGACACCTGTCACGAATCGCGACACCCGTCAGCGCGTCGGACACCATCGCGATTGCCAGCATTTTTCCTGGCGATTCACTCTTCGAACTCGTTGGCACAGTCCCCGCAATGCTCCTCGTCGACGCTCACGAGACGATCGCACCACGCGACGGCCCTCCGATGAGCCCACGAAAGCGGTGACACCATGAACAAGCAGCTCGTCCGTCGCATCGCCCTCTCGCTCACGCTCGGCGCCACCATCGCCCTCGGCGCGATCGCCGCCTCGGCGCAGACTCTCCCCAGCGCGCAGCCCGCGCAGCAGCAGCCCGCGCCCGTACAGTTCAGCGCCACCTCTGCGCAGGGGGCGATCTCTCGCTTCGTCCTCGGCCCGATGGGCCGCGTTCACGCTGTCGTCCTCGACTCGGGCAAGATCGTGATGCTCGGCCGCCACGGTGATCGCGCGGCGCAGTCGCTCGGCGTCGGAGCGCGCATCCAAGTGCAGGGCTACGCCTCTGCGCAGGCCCCCAACACCATCCTCGGCGCCACCGTCCGTGACGCCTCGGGCAATGTCCTCGTGCAGCCCAACCCGCGCATGATTCAGCGCCTCACGCAGCCCGGAGCGCAGGGCCAGCACGGCCCCTTCGGCGGTCACGGTCACCGAGGCATGCACGCCGGTCGTCGCCACGGCGGCGCGATGCAGGGCGGCCCCGGAGCGCAGGGAGCGCAGGGAGCGCAGGGCCCCCACGGGCGCATCGCGATGATGCAGCAGCGAATGGCCCAGCTCCCCCAGCGCAACGCGAGCGGAACGGTGCAGACCGTCCTCGTCGGACCGCGCGGCCACATCCGCGGCGTTCTTCTCCAGGACGGAACCAGCGTCACCTTCAACCGCTCGATCGCCCAGGCCGCCACGCAGCAGCGCCTCGCCGCGGGACAAACCCTCTCGGTCCAAGGCCGCGGCGACCAGTATGCTCGCGGCGTCGCGCTCTTCGCCGAGCGCGTCACCTTCGCCAACGGTCAGACCGCCGCCGCGCAGTGAAGCGCGCGCCGAGCGGCGCTGAATAGTAGCACTTGTATTCAACTCGCCGCTGAAAGAGCTGGATCTCCATGCCTCACGCACCATCGCTCAACGCTCGCCTCGCCACGGTCGCGGCGCTCGCGGTGGTCGCTTGTGGGGCCGCGGCCGTGGCGCTCGGACAGCTCGCGCAGAGCGGCAACGATCAGCGCCTCGCGCGCGCTGAGCAGACCGTCACCAACACCGTCGAGCGCATGCGCTCGGGCCGCGCTCCGGGCAACGTTCGCGCGGTCGAACGCGGGCGCGTCGTGCGCTACGGAGCGCTCTCTGCGCAGGGCTTCGTCCTCATCGGAACGCCTCCGCCTCCGGTCGCGCGCGACGCGATCGGCGCGATCTCGGGCGACGACGTCTCGATCTCGTCTCGCGAGTTCGAAGGCGCGACCACCGTCGCCGCCGCGCTGCGCGACGAGCAGGGACGAGTGTTCTGGGCGGTCGCCGTCGCTCCATCGGGGCAGCGGCAGCCCATCGTTCGACTCGTGGTCCTCGTGCTCGCCCTCAGCGGCCTCGCCTCGGCCGCGCTCGCGATCCGCACGGCGCGCAACGTCCGCGACGGCGCGCGCACGCTCAGCGAAGGAATCTCCAAGCTCGAGACCGACCTCGGCGCCTCCATCGAGACCCCCTCGGTGCGCGAGCTCGCCGCGGTCGCCGATCGCGTTCGCCTCATGGCCGCCGCGCTCTTGCGCGCGCAACACGAACGCGCGGCGATGGCCAACAAGCTGGCATCCAACGAGCGCCTCGCCTCGCTCGGTCGCGTGGCCGCGGGCGTCGCGCACGAGGTGCGCAACCCGCTCGCGTCCATGAAGCTCCGCGCGGATTTGGCCGCCCGAAACGCCGCGATCCCCGAGGACGTCCGCGCGGACTTCGCCGAGCTCTCGCGCGAGATCGCCAGGCTCGATCGCCTCGTCGCAGACCTGCTCGTGCTCAGCAAGAAGAGCAGCCCCGTCGCAGAGCGCCGGCCCACCTCGCTCGGCGCCCTCGTTCGCAAGCGCGCGGCTCTGCTCGAACCGTGGGCCGATCAAAAGAACGTCGCCATCGAGATCGACGGAGACAGCACCGCCACCATCGACGAAGACTCGCTGAGCCGCGCGCTCGACAACCTCCTTCGCAACGCCGTCGAAGCGAGCCCCCGCGGCGCGACCGTTCGCGCGGCGATCGCGTCTCGAAATAACACCCACGAAATCAAGATCATCGATCAGGGACCGGGCGTCGCACACGAGCGCGAGCCCGAGCTGTTCGAGCCGTTCTTCACGACCAAGGGCGACGGGACGGGCCTGGGGCTCGCGCTCGCGCGGGCCACCGCCGAAGCGCACGGCGGGACCGTCACGTACGCGCGCGTCCAAGCGCAGACCGTCTTCACCCTCTCCGTGGCAGGATGACCGTCGCCCATGGGAACCATCCTCGTCGTCGATGACGAACGCGGCGTGCGCGAAGGCCTCGTGCGCGCGCTCACCTCCGCGGGACACAAGTGCGTCGCGAGCGAAGGCGTCGAGCAAGCGCGGATCGCCCTGCAAAATTCCCCAGCAATGGACTGCGTCCTGCTCGACGTGCGGCTGAAGGACGGCGACGGGATCGCCTTTCTTCGCGAGCTCAAAGAGCGCATCGCGCCCGAGTGCGCGGTGATCATGGCCACGGCGTACGGCGACAGCGCGCGCACGATCGAAGCGATGAAGCTCGGCGCGTTCGACTACGTCACCAAGCCGTTCGACCTCGACGCGCTGCTCGAGACCGTCGCGCGCGCGGTGCGACAACGCTCGCTCGAGCGCGGCGAAAACGCGGTGATCGCCGCCGAGAGCGCGCCTCGCGAGAAGGGCGCCCCGAGCACGAGCCGCACGCTCATCGGATCGAGCGCGCCCATGCTCGCGGTGTGGAAGGCCATCGGCCGCGCGGCGGCATCGGACGCTCCTGTGCTCATCACGGGCGAGACCGGGACGGGCAAAGAGCTCGTCGCCCGCGCGATTCACGAGCACTCTGCGCGCCTCGCGAGCCCGTTCGTCGCGGTCAACCTCGCCGCGCTCGCCCCCACGCTGCTCGAAGCCGAGCTCTTCGGCCACGAGAAGGGAGCCTTCACTGGCGCAGCCAACCGCAAGGCCGGCCGCCTCGAGCTCGCCGCATCCGGAACGCTCTTTCTCGACGAAATCGGCGACCTCGACCTCTCGCTGCAAACGAGGCTCCTGCGCGTGCTCAACGACCGCCGCTTCGAGCGCGTCGGCGGCGGCTCCGAGCCCCTCGCGTTCTCTGCGCGCGTGATCGCCGCCACGCACAAGCCCGTGCGTCCGGGACAGCCCGGAGCGACCTTGCGCGAGGACCTCTACTACCGCCTCGCCGTCATCGAGATCGCCCTCCCTCCGCTGCGCGAGCGCAAGAGCGACATCCCGCTGCTCGTCGCCAACGCCCTCTCGCGCACGAGCGCCCGCGCCGTCAGCGAAGAGGCCATGCAATCGCTGCTCGATTATCACTGGCCCGGCAACGTCCGCGAGCTCGCGCACGTCATCGAGCGCAGCGCTGCGATGTGCGGCGGCGAGGTGATCGACGAGCCCGACCTGCCCGAGTCCGTCCGCCGCGCGCCCGAGTCGAAGCCGCGCGCCGCGAGCGCACTTGAATCATCGCCCACGGATTCAACTCCGTACGACGAGATGCCCCTGCGCGACGCCCTCTCGGCGCTCGAGAAGCGCTTGATCCAACGGGCGCTCGAGCGCTCGAAGGGCAACCGCGCCGAGGCCGCGCGCATCCTCGGGATCGCTCGACCGCAGCTCTACTCGAAGATGGAAGAGCACGGCCTCTCGTAGCGCACGCAGAGCCGTCACGGCGCGAGGCGATCGCGCAGCCACAACGCGGGCTTCTCGACGACGACGTGAAGGACGTACGCGAGCGTCCAGCTGAGCAAGCTCAAGAGCAAGAGCGCCAGCGACCACAGCGCCCACTCGGGCCAGCGCGAGAAGAAGAAGCCCACCATGGCCACCTTCACGATGTGATCCATGAGCGGGATGTGCACGAGGTAGACGCCATACCCGAGCGTCGCGATCGGGAGCCACAAGCGCGCGCCCATGAACGAGGGGAGCCACGCGCCCTTGGGGCTGTGCAGCAGCGGCAACAGCACGGCGGCGTACATCAGGCTGGTGATGGTGCCCCACGCCCAGAGGTTCCAGTGTGTGTGCGGGAGCGTCGGGTGCGGAGGAAACAGCGACCACAGGCACAGCCCCGCGAACGCGTAGCAGAGCCACCGCGCCCACGCGCGCGCGAAGACCTCTCGCAGACGATCGCCGAAGTGATGCACGACGTACGCGAGCAAGACGCCCGCGATGAGCGTGTCGTATCGACCGTGGGTCATCACGTAGATGAAGCGAAACATGTACTCGGCGTTCCACGGCAGCTTCCAGAGCCACACGAGCAAGTGCCGAGTGAGCGCCCCCGAGAGCCACAGCGCCCCCAGCGTGAGCACGCGCGACCGATGCGACGGCAGCCTTCGCAAGAGCGCCACCAACAAGGGAACCGCCAGGTAAAAGTGCTCTTCGACGCACAGGCTCCACGCGTACGGCATCACCGCGTTGCCGATGTCTGGCCTCGTGTACGGCGCGACGTACAAGAACTCTGGGATCAGCGCCTTGAACGCGTACGTCGGCTTCTCGATGCGCCAGAGCGCGATCAGCACGAAGTAGTAGAGCGGGATGATGCGAAACGACCTGCGCGCGTAGAACCGCCCGATTCCACGCCAGCCCTTCGAGCCCTCGCTGATCAGCATCGAGCCGATCAGAAAGCCCGAGAGGACGAAGAACAGATCCATCCCGAACCAGACCGACGAAGAGAACCAGAAGAGCCTTCCCGGGGTCATCATGCGCCCGCGGCTGAGCACGACGGAGACGTGCACCTGCAGCACGCTCAAGATCGCGAGCGCGCGCAGCCCGTGCAACTCGGGAAAGCGATTGGACAACAGCGAGAGCGACCACCACGGGCGCTCTTCGCGCGGCGCGCTCTCTCGCTCGGGGGGAGGCTCGCTCGCCTCGCGCAAACTCGACACGAGCGCAGTGTGCCCGAGTATGCTCTGCGCCGGTAACCGTGAAACTCCTCGACTCGGACCACGCGAGCACCGCGATCGCCGTCGACCCCTTCGTCGGAATGCCCTGCGTCGGCCTGCACCACGCGAGCAATCGCCTGCGCGCCATCGACGCGCTCACCAACCGAATCCTCTGGGAAGCGCCGCCCGAAGTGCAGGTCAGCGAGACGGGCATCCCCGCGGTGATCTGCGGCGGCCGCGCGTACGCCGTCAACGACACCGCGCTGTGGGCGCTCGATCTGTACTCGGGTCGCTTGATCTTTCGCACCGCGCTCGAGAGCGCCGTGCAGTGCGGCTTCGGAAAGCCCAACCTCTGGGACCCCAATCACCCGAGCGTTCCCGGGACGTTCGCCGTGCAGACCGTGCAAGACCAGTACATCGGCGTCGAGCGCGGCTACGGCAGCACGATGTGGAAGCTCGCGGACGCCAAGGACCTCGGCCCCATCCCCGTCCCCGGCGGCATCGCCGTCTGCGCCTTCGACGGAAGCCAGTTGAGCACGATGCTCATCGACCCCAACCGCGGCCCCGCTGCGCTGTTTCGCGTCGCCTCCAGCGAAGTGCGCCTGCGCTCTGCGGGCCGCAACGTCCTGCTCGGCGCAGAAGACATCGACGCCACCGGCACCTCGGGGATCGCCGTCGTCGAGATGCCCACGGGCCGCGTGCTGCTTCAAGCCTCGGCGCCCTTCGACAACAAGCGCGGCGCCCCCGTCGCGTGCGGCCGCTTCGTCTACTCCGCGGACCTTTTTCGCCTCGCCGCAACGCCCATGGGCCCCTCGCTCGACGGAGAGATCGTCAAGGGCTACGCGATCGAGCGGCTCGAGGCGACGTACGCCATCGTCGTCGCGTTGCTCAGCGAATTGTCCGGCGAAAGCAAATACAAGCTCGTCGGCCTCGACCCCGCGACGCTGCGCACCTGGTACACGATCGACGCCGAGCTCGGCTCGGGGACGCGCACGCGCGACGACGTCGAGCCCCTCGCCTCGCTCGGTCCCTTCGTCGCCATCGCCGGCCGCAAGGGCGAGCGCGAGACCATCTTCACCGTGCTGCACGCGGACACGGGACGACTCGGTTGGCAGCACATCGCGCAGGGCTCCCCTGAGTCCGTGCGCGCGGACGGTCCGTACTTTGTCCTGAAAACAACGCGACAAACGCTGCTGTATCGACCTGACTTGCCCTCGCCCGTTCCTGTAGCGTCCTTCGGCTGAAGCTATGTCTGCCGAAGGACACTCGACCAAGGTCGTCATCACGGGCCTCGCGGTGAACGCAACGATCGCCGTAGCCAAGGGAATCGCCGCGGCGATCTCGGGCTCGGGCTCGATGCTCGCCGAAGCGATCCACACCGCGTCCGACTGCCTCAATCAAATCCTGCTCTTGATCGGCTTGAAGCAAGCCACCGCAGGCGCGAGCGAGAAGCACCCGCTCGGAACCGGTCGCGCGAGCTACTTCTGGTCCTTTCTCGTCGCGCTGATGCTCTTCTTCGGCGGAGGCGTGTTCTCGATCGGCGAGGGCTTCGAAAAGATCCTGCACAAAGAGCCGGTGCACAACATCGGCCTGAGCATCGGGGTGCTCATCTTCTCGCTCGTGCTCGAGTCCTTCGCGCTCGCTCAGTGCTTTCGCGAGCTCGACAAGAAGCGCGGCAAGTTCACGCGCACCGAGTACCTCGGGATCACCAAGGACGCCGAGCTCGTCGTCTCGACCGGAGAGAACTTCGCCGCTGTCGTCGGCCTCACCTTCGCGTTGGGCGCGCTCTTGCTCGCGTATTACGTCGATCCTCGCTTCGACGGCGTCGGCGGCGTGCTCGTGGGACTCGTGCTCGTGTGGGTCGCGATCTTCCTCGCGCGCAAGGTGAAGGGCCTCTTGCTCGGCGAGCGAGCGGACCCCGAGATCGAAGAGCAAGTGCACCTCGCGGCCAAAGAAGACTCGCGCATCAAGTCCGTGCTGCGATTGATCACCGTGCAGCAAGGGCCCGGCGAAGTGCTCATCGCGGCCAAGCTCCGCTTCGACGACGCGCTCACCGCCAAAGAGATCACCGAGGCGATCAACGCCTTCGAGTCGCGCGTGCGCAAGCGCGAGCCCGAAGTGAAGTGGCAGTTCATCGAGCCCGACTTCGAAGCGTGAGCGCGCGACCATCGACGCCCGCGACGACGGCGCTCGTGAGCGCGTTTTGTAAGGATAGGGGACGGTGTTCAAAAGTTCATTTGTTGGGCGAGGGCAGCGCGCCCCGCACGCCACACGCTGAGCGGACCGCGTCGAACCAGGCGCTCAGTCACACGAGCGCGAACAAATGAACTTTTGAACACCGTCCCCTAACCCTACAAAACTCTTCGCTCTGCCCCCATGCTCCCGTGGCCCATGCAGTTCACGGTCTCGCTCTCGACGATCTTTCGCTGCTCGCTCGAGCGCGCCTTCAAGTCGCCGATGCTCTGCGACGTCTCGAAGGTGCACACTGGGTTCGGCCCGATGCCGCGCGTCACGCACTGCGAAGACGACGCGGACTGGGGGCGCACCGGCGCGAAGAAACGCGTGTTCGCCAAGAAATCATGGACGTTCGCGGGCGGCGAAGCTTCCAGCGATCGCGTGATCGAGCGCATCGAAAACGAGTACTGGAAGATCGAGGTCGCCGACTTCAAGACCTGGATGCTCGGCTTCACGCGCTTCGTCGGCGAGTGGAAGACCACCGAGCTCGCGCCCGACGAAATCCGCGTCGATTACACGTACACGCTTCACGCGGACGCCGCGCTGCTCGCGCCCGCGCAGTGGCTCTTCGCCAAGGCGTTCTGGCCCGTCTACATGCGCCGCGTGCTCGAGAACGTGCGCAAGCTCGCGTACTCGAACGAGCCCTATCAGTTCGCGTGAGCGCGACGCGCGAGGCTCACTCCTCGTTGACCCAGATGTCCACCGCGGTTCCGCGCGCGACGCGAGCGCCCGCCGCCGGTGACTGTCGCAAGATCCTGCCCGGCGCGACGTCCTCGTCGTAGCTCGCGCGACGATGCGCCCCCACGACGAGCCCCGCCGCGCTCAATCGCCCGCGCGCTTGCGGCTCGTGCAACCGATACACGCTCGGAACGACGACCACGCCATCGCTGTTCGTCACAGCCCCCGCGCTCGCCACGACCACGGGCTGCGGCGTCGGCTGCGCCGCTGTTTGCGCAGGGCCCGATGAGATCACAACAGCCACGTCGCCGCCTCGCGCCACGCGAGAGCCCGCTCTCGGAGCCTGCGCTGCGACCAGCCCATCGGGCACCGCGCTCGGCTCGCGACGCTCGTTGACGATCGCGCGAAGGCCCATCGCCTCGACGATCGCCCGCACGTTTTCTGCGGGAATCCTCGCGAGATCCGGAACGATGACCTCTTGCGCAACCGCGGCGTTCGACGCTTCGACCGCGCGGCTCGACGGCGCAACGGCAACCGCGCTCGCGCTCGACGCGAGCATCTCGGGCCGCACGCGGCCCATCGCGAACACCACCGCGAGCGTCGCGATCACGGCGGTCGACGCAGAGATCGCCACCACGCTCGTCGTCGACGGAGGCGCGCTCGACTCGGCACGCTGCTTCGCCGCGCGCTTGCGCGGCAGCCCAGGAACGTGGATGTCATCCTCGTCGCTCATCGCGTCCATCATGTACGGATGGATGCGACTGATTCTTGCCGCGTTCAGCGACGCAACACTCGGCAACAGTCTGTGGTGATCAGCGCGGCTCGTGGTCGTCAGTTGGACGAGAGGCGAGCGCGCTTCGGAGCAGGAGAGACCGGGACGATGTCGTGCTCTTCGCAGTACAAGATCGCGCATCCGTGGCGATCGCTGCTGCGCACGCGCCCGCAGAGTTCGGCGAGGTCGTCATCGCTGTCGACCACGGTTCCTTCCGTGGGACGAGCGGTGACTTCATCGTATCGAACCCCATCGAGCGCGACCCATCGGCCTCGGTACTCACGAGAAGTACAGATCTCCGACCAGGTCATGAGCCGACCGGCTTCGCGGCGACTACCCATGTTTTTGCTTCGTGCTCCGTGACACCCCTCGGACTGCGGCGTCCGAGGTCGCAGAGAAGGCATCCCTTTGATGCACGTCCTGCTTCCCCCACCCAGAATCACACCGCGCTGACACGATCGTCGCGCTCAGCGAATCTTCTGCCGAAAACGACCCATTCACGGGAATAGCCAATCGTTAGCACCGGCCAATCCAAAGGGTCAAGCGACGCGCCCCACGTCGCGCTCGTTCACGGCGCGCGGCACGAGTCGCCGAACGAGTCACCCGCGTTCGGCGCGGCGCCTGCAGCGCGAAGCTGGCGGTAGAGCGACTGCGCGGCCGAGCACTGATCCGCGAGGATCAGGTTGTCGATGCGGTTGCGACCACGCGAGCGGATCGCCGCGCGAAGCCGCGTCGCGCCGCCCGAATCACCGGCGGACGAAGCCTGCTGCATCGCGCGGATCGCGCCGCCGAAGTTGTTCGACGAGAGCGCAGACATGCCCTCGGCGACCGCGGACGACTGCGTGCGCTGCGGTGGGTCGTTGTTGTTGTTGCTGTTGTTGTTGTTCGTGTTCGGCGGAGGATCTTGCGTGCCGACGTTGGTGTTGGGCGGGTTGGTGTTCGGCGGATTGGTGTTGGGCGGGTTGGTGTTGGGGTCGTTGCCGGGGATCGGGTTGACCTGCGGCCCCGTCTGCGTGCCCGTGTTGTTCGGGATCAACTGCTGCCCGTTGTTCGGCGGAACGAGCACGGGGTTGGTCGTCCCGACGCCAACTTGATTTTGTGTGTTCTGCGCCAGCTGCTGGTTGTTCTGCTGGTTGTGCGCGGTGCGGCTCGACGAGTCGTCCTCGTCGTCGTCGCCCGAGAGCGCCAGAGAGATTCCGCCGATGAGCACGGCGACGCCGATGAGCAGGCCGATGATCAACCCGACCTTGCTCTTGGGCTTCGGCTGCGGGACGGGCTGCGCTCCGTACGCGGTGCCCGCCATCGACGGGACCGCGCCAAACGCGTTCGGCGGCTGCGGAAAGCTCGGGTTCGACCCCGCGCCACCCGAAGGAACCTGCGGCGGAACCGCTGCGAAACCCGCGTTGGACGGCGCAGGCGTATACCCGCCTCCGCCCGCGGTCATCGGCGCGCCGAACGCTCCGCCCGTCGCAGGCGGAGCTCCACCGCCCGCACCAAAGGGCCCCGTCGAAGGACCGGGCTGGCCAAACGCTCCACCGGTCGCAGGCCCGCCCATCGGCGGCGCGGCAAACGGGTTGGGCGTGGGGCTTCCCGCCATCGCTCCGCCCATCGCTCCACCAGCAACGGAACTCGGAACGGTGTTGTTCGGCTGAAACCCTCCCGTCGGCGGAAGCACCGGCGGCGGCGGAAGCGGCGCGTTGTTCGACGGCGCTCCCGCGCTCGTCGCGTTGGTGAAATTCGTCGAGCTCGTCCAGTCGACGGCGCCCACCGCGGTCCCTGCGAAATCCTGCAGAAACTCCACGACGTTCTTCTGTCGCTCGTCGCGGTTCTTGCGCAGCGCCTTCATGATCGCGTCGCGATGCCGCTGCGGAACCGACGCTCCACCCGGCTGTTGTTCGAGCGGCGTCGGCGGCGTGGTCAAGTGCTTGGTCGCCCACTCCCACGGCGTCGCAGCTGTGAAGGGAAGCTGCCCCGTGAGCATCTCGTACGCGATCACGCCGAGCGCGTACACGTCCGAGCGAGCGTCGAGCGCCTGCCCCGTAAACTGCTCGGGAGACATGTACGGCGGCGTCCCGAGCACCATGCCCTGCTTGGTGAGCTTGGCCTCTTTGTCGTCGGCGGCTTCCGAGCGCTTCGCGATGCCGAAATCCAGCACCTTCACGAAGTCTCCGCGCGCGCCCTTCTGCGTGAGATAGATGTTATCGGGCTTCAGATCGCGGTGAATGATCCCCTTCTCGTGCGCCTCCTGAAGCGAGCCGCACACCTGGGTCATGATGCGCTCGGCGCGAGTGACGTCGACAGGGCCGCGCGCCAGGACGTGCGCGAGCGTCTCGCCCTGGATGAACTCCATCGCGATGAAGAGAAACTTCTTGCCGTCCGGCATCGGCAGGTCGCCGAAGTCGTAGAACTTGATCGTGTTCGGGTGCTCGAGCTCGATCACGGTCTGCGTCTCGCGATGAAACCGCGCGATGATTTGCGGGTCGTTCGCGAGCTCGGGCTGCAAGGTCTTGATCGCCACCTTGCGCGTCGCCGTGCCCATCTTCTGCTCGGCGAGGTAGACCTTGCCCATACCGCCCTCTCCGATGATGGAGTTGATGCGGTATTTTCCGTCGAGGATGGGCTGCCCCACGAGCGGGTCCGCGACGTCGGTCTGCTCAGCGAGCGGGAGAAACGCTCCGCACTTCGGGCAGAACTTCTGGTCCGCGCTCTGGACAACGTAGCCGCAAGACGGGTTCGAACAAGTAATGGCGCTCACGCAGGCCTCTCGATCAGTGCAGGCAGTGCAGGGTTGGGGAGTCTGACAGGTGCGAAGCGCTACTTCGACCCGCAAGGTCCCCGAGCCGTTGGCTCGGCGATACTAACACGCATGCGTAACACCGTACGCGCCATCCGCCTTCCCGCTTCCCCGGTGATCGTCGCTGTGGAAGCGCGCTGCGGTCCGTGACCGTTCTGTGATGGACCTGCCTACGGGGTCGCCCACACGAAGTACGCCGTTCGAACGTCCTGCCCGATCATCGGTCGGTAGCGAATCCCGCGAAACACCAGCGCCCTGGCGCGGTCCTCGTAGTCGAAGCCGTCCTGGCGCGAGCGCGGCGCGAGCGTCCCGCCCACCCTCGCGCGCAGCGTCGTGCTCACAGGAATGGTCGGCAGCACGAACTCGCTCGCCGCTCCAGCGATCGCGTCGACGATGCGCGACATGGCCGAGCTAAACGCTTGATCGGCCTCGCGCGCGTCGGCGATCCCGATCGGGATGAACGCGCCGCCCGCCGCGAGGATCACGCACTGCGCAAAGTTCTCTCCCGACGGACACGGGCGCCCCGTCGGCGTGCGGAGGTTCGGGACCATGCCGAACGGGATCACGTTTTGATTGCGAAAGAACGCGGCGGCGTTGGCGATGCGCTGCGCGTCGGTCGTGCCCCAGCGCGAGCCGCGCGAGAAGAATCGGCCGATGTCGTTCTGCGTCCCGGGCTCGTCCGTCACGAAGAACGCCACGCGAACAGCGTCGTTGCGCAGGGTCCACTCGGGGTTTCGCTCCATCAACGAGGCGCGTCGGCTGAACTCTTCGTACGCGAGCACCGCAGCGCCCACGGGCTGCTCGTCCTCACCCGTCCCGCTCGCCGTGCGATACGGCCGACGGTTGTCCCCCGCTTCGAACGACTCTTCTGTGACCTGCCACGCCAGCTGCCTCGCGCCGTCCGTCGCCGTGCCTGGGATCCACGCGAACGAGCGCGAGCCCGAGCCGCCCTCGTTCTGCAGGTTCACGAGGGACGTTCCCGCTTGAAACACGCCCACGCGAAAGTCCACGCCCGCCGCGGTGAGGTCCGTGAAAAAGCGCGAGCCCGTGCGCCCGACGCGCTCTTGATCGTCCGCCATCGAGCCGGACGTGTCGACGAACCACAAGAAGTCCGCCGCGAGCACACGAGACGCGCGCACTTGATGGCAGCGCGTGTCCAAGCGCTCTCCCATCGTCCCGAGGCCCGAGACGTTGGCGAAATCGTTCAGGCGAATTCCAGTGATTTGTGCGGTGTCGTCCGCGAGCGACTCGGGCGCGACGCCCACGAGCACCACCACCCGCTGCTCTGCCGCGAGCACCACCGTGCTCACCTCGACGACGAACGCGCGCGCCGGCCCCTGACCGCCCGACGGGATCTCTGCGATCCCCGACGAGAGCGCTTGAACCACGCGCGTTCGAACGGCATCCACGCTCACGTCCGCCGACGCGAGCAGGCGCAACGTCGTGCGTCGCGCGCTCGCGCCCGAGCGAAGCTGCGCGGCGCGGCCCACGAAGACCGCGTTGGCGTCGCCCATCGCGGCCAGCGCGCGGGTCGCGAGCTCTTCGACCTCCGAGCCCTCTCGCGCCAGCGTTTCTGCAGGGTCTGCGACGGGCCCCGACGGACGCGAGACGACCGCGACGCTCACGCGCGAGACGAGCTCTTCAGCCACCACCGCGCCCCCGTTGGGCGCGAGCGCCGTCCGCGGGTCCGTGAAGCTCACGTCGAGCGCGATGTTCGCCGACGAGCCCGGGATCGCCGCGACGCGCGGCTCGATCAACGCATAGCCCGGACAACGCGGGTCCGGGGGCTGCGCCACGATCGTGACCGCGCACGTGAGGGGCTGCATGTTCGCGCCGTTCGCGGGCACGCGGACGGTGAGCGCGAACTCGCCCACGACGTCGGGGGTGATGACAGCAGTGTCCGTTCCGTCCGAGAAAATCCGGGCGTTCGAGCCCATCGGCCGCTGGTCGAGCGTCCACGCGAAGCCGCCGCCGACGATCACCGCGTCGAGGTCGGGACGCACGTTGGTCACCGCTCCCACGCGCGCGAAGTACCGAATCGGCCGGCACATCGCCTGCCGCACAGGGACGTCCACGGTCACGTCGGGCCGCGCGTCCTGCACGTCCATCGCCGCGTCGACGCCCGCTTCGAGCTCGACGTCCGGCGCCTCGAGCCCGGTCTTTGCGCCGCAATGCGCGCTGCCGATGAGCGTGAGCACCGAGAGGGTCCGCAAGAGCGGCGGCGTGAAGGAGGGTCGCAGCGACGAAAGCATGGCGATGGCTCGGGTCATAGCACTCGACGCTCAGCGCGCGCTCGCGAGCGCCTGAACGAGCGAGTTGTGGATACGTCCGTTCGTCGCGACAACTGCCCCCGAGCGAACGTCCGGGACGCCGCCGTCGAGGGAGGTCACCGTGCCCGATGCGGCCAGGACGATCGCGGTTCCGCCTGCGAGATCCCAGGGAGAAAGCTTCTTCTCCCAGTAGCCGTCGTACGTGCCGTCGGCCACCAGACAAAGGTCGCAGGCCGCGCTGCCGAGCCTGCGAATCCCCTGCGCAAACTGCCGCTCGATCGCGACAAACTCTTTGAAGTTGTTCTCGTCGCTCGTCCTTCGATCGTACGGAAACCCCGTCGCGAGCAGCGATTGTCCGAGCTCTTCGCACGAGCTGACCGAAATCCCCGCACCGTTGCGCTGCGCGCCGTCCCCGACGACCCCGCTCCACAGCCAGCCCAGCACCGGAGCGTAGACAACCCCCACCGTCGGCCCGAGCCCCGGCTCGACCAGCCCGAGCGAGACTGAAAATACCGGGTGACCGTGGGCGAAGTTCGTCGTTCCATCGAGCGGGTCGGCGTAGAGTGTGGGCCGGCCCTCACGCTCGCTGCCGCCGCCCTCCTCTGCCACCAACGCGACGCCCGCGAGGTCTGTCGCCACGCGCTCGCGAATCACCGCTTCGCTGCGGCGATCGAACTCCGTCACGAGGTCCACTGGCCCCTTGAACTCGACCCGCGCCCCACGACGAAATCCTCTCATCAGCTCCGCGGCTGCGTCGCGGGCGATGGACTCGAGCGCTCTTCGCACCGAGCGGCGCTCTTGCTGCGTCAAAGCTTCACTCACGACGCGGGGTTTCGCACGGTTCTGCGCGGCTGTCCCGCTTTCATCGGCGAGCGTTTCGCCTCGTTCTGTCAAAGCCGAGAGCGCGCGGCGCTCCTCGTCATCGCGCAGCGCGTCGCGCGCTGTTCTTGACTGCGCGCGCTTCGGACGCGTAGCGTTTTTTTCACACTCCCTTCGGGGCTCTGGTCTCCCGTGAGCATCGACCGTCAGAAGGTCCTCGACAGCGCGCAGAAGTTCGCCGCGAAAGGCCAGTTCGATAAGGCCATCGCGGAATACCAGCGCCTCGTCAAAGAGGACCCAAACGACGTCAGGGTCCTGCTCAAGATCGGCGACCTGCAATTTCGCAGGGGAGCGCGCGAAGACGCCGTCGCCACGTACTCGAAGGTCGCGCGCGGCTACGAAGACCAGGGCTTCGCGCTCAAGGCCATCGCCGTCTACAAGCAGATCCTCTCGATCGATCCCAACCTGACGGACCTGCACGGAAAGCTCGCTGAGCTCTACGTGCAGCTCGGCCTCGTCCCCGACGCGCTCGTCAACCTCGAGGCCCTCGCCGCGCGCTACGCCCGCGCCGGCAGCGACGACAAGCTCGTCGGCGTCGTGCGCCAGATGGTGCAGATCGACCCGAGCAACGTCGCGATGCGCATCAAGCTCGCCGAGCTGCTCTCCAAGCTCGGCAAAAACGCCGATGCGGCCAAAGAGTTCGAGCTCGGCGGAGAGCTCCTGCTCAAGGCCAACCGCATGGATGACTGGGCGCGCGTGACCGAGCGACTGCTCTATCACCGCCCCGAAGACGCCAAGGTCGCGCGCGACCTCGCCAAGCACTACCTCGATCGCAACGACGCCAAGCGCGCGCTGCCCAAGCTGCAGGTCGTCTTCAAGGCCAACCCGCGCGACATCAACGTCCTCGAGATGCTCGCTGAGTCGTTTATCGCCCTCGGCCAATCGCCGAAGGCCGTGAGCGTGCTCAAAGAGATCGCGCGGCTCTTGCTCGAGAAAAACGAGCTCGAGAAGCGCGCCGCGACCTGCCTCCGCATCCTCGAGATCGCCCCCGACGACGCCGACGCCAAAGCAGCGCTCGACGCCACGCGCAAGGCCATCGCAGCGACCAAGGCGCCGGTCGTCAACGAAGAGCCCGACATCGAGGTCGAAGAAGAGGTCGTCGTCGTCGACGATGAGCCCGAGTCGAAATCCGCGCCGATTCCGCTCGATCGCGCCTCGCAGCGCCCCAAGCCCGTCGCCGCGCAGCCCGTCCGCAAGGCCACGCCGCAGCCCGCGCTCGCGCCGACGCAGCCCGCTCCCTCGCCCTCTCCGCACGAGCGTCCTCCGGCGATCACCCGGCCCAAGAGCCAGCCGCGGATGCCCGCGGTCCCTGCGCCGCAGCCGACGACGCCCGCGCTCGTCGCCACCGAGCAAGGCAGGGCGATCGCCGAGCAAATCATCGCGCAAGAGCCGCTGCACCCGGACGTGCAGAAGCTCGTCGCCGAAGTCGAGATCTTTCAGAAGTACAACCTCCGCACCAAGGCCATCGCGCACCTCTCGAAGGCGCTCGAGATCGACCCGCGCGCGCTCTCGGTGCACGCTCGGCTGCGCGATGTGCTCGAAGCGCACGGCGATCGCGTGGCCGCTGCGAGGCACGGCGCGTACGTCGCTGCGGTGCTCGCCGCGCAAGACCTCGACGCCGCGACCTGGGCTGTCCTTCGCGCGATCGAGCTCGACCCGAGCAACCCCGAGGCGCTCGACCTGTACGCGCGCATCGCCGAAGTCGCCTCGATGCCCGATGAAGAGCCCATCGAGCAGCAGGCGCCCGCCGAAGAGAGCCTGATCGACGAAGAGGCCGCCATCGTCGAGGGCGAACCCGAAGGGCTCGCGCCCGACGTCGAAGCGGGGCTCGACGAGGTCGAGTTCTACGTCTCGCAAGGGATGTACAACGAGGCGCTCGACTCGCTGCGCAACCTCGTGCAAGCGCACCCCGAGCACCCGCTGGTCCTCGAGCGATGGGAAGAAGTGCAAGCGCTCGCCCACGCGCAGAGCGGCGCGGACGAGTCCTTCGCGCTCGCTGAAAAGCTCGCCGAAGAAGTGCAAGTGCAGGGCGGCGCGGACGCGCACTTCGCCGGCGCCGATCAGATGATCGACGTCGAGACGGTGTTCGCGCAGTTCAAGAAGGGCGTCGAGCGCGTGGTGAGCGCCGACGACGCCGATACGCACTACGACCTGGGGATCGCCTACAAAGAAATGGGCCTGACCGACGACGCCATGAGCGAGTTCATGGTGGCCGCGCAGGCTCCGCGCAAGCAGTGCCTCGCGCAGACGATGGTGGGCTTGTGCTTGATGGAGAAGGGCGATCCGGGCTCGGCGATCCCGTGGTTCGAGCAGGCGCTCAACGCGCCGCTGCGCTCGGATCGCGAGGAGATGGGCTTGTTCTACGAGCTCGGCAACGCGTACGAGCTCACGCAAGACCCGGTGAAGGCCATCGAGTACTTTCGGATGGCCGAGCGGCGCGACGCGAAGTTTCGCGACGTCGTCGAGCGCATCGCGAGGCTCACGCCCGGCGTCGGCGCGCGGCAGTCCAACGTCCCCGAGATGGACGACGTCGACCGCGCGTTCGAAGAGCTCATGAAGGGCTGAGCGCGCGCTGAGCGCGCGTTGTACAGTCCGGATCGTCGCGGAGGGCGAAGAGTCGAGCCGCTCGCTCTCCAAGCGAGATCTATCTGGTGCAAGCCCAGACCGCGGCACTTGTGCGACGGGCGATCGGTGCGCACTGCGAGCGCCCCATGAGCACCCGCGCGATTCCAGGGCTGAGCGTTCGAGACGAGTGGATTTCGCCCGACGAAGAGCGGGCGCTCATCGCGAGCATCGACGCGAGCGAGTGGCGCGCGGACCTTCTGCGACGGGTGCAGCACTACGGGTGGCGCTACGACTACAAGGCCCGCAGCGTCGACGAGAGCATGCGGCTCGGCCCCTTGCCCGACTGGGCCGAGGCGCTCGCGGCGCGGATCGAGCGCGAGGGGATCAGCGCGAAGCCCGAGCAGGTGATCGTCAACGAGTACGCTCCAGGCCAGGGAATCTCCAAGCATGTTGATTGTGTGGGCTGCTTCGGCCCCGTGATCCTCTCGCTGTCGTTGGGCTCTGCGTGCGCGATGGAGCTCGCGCGCGAGGGGCGCGAGAAGGTCGCGATCAAGCTCGCTCCGCGGTCGCTGCTCGCGCTCGAGGACGAGGCTCGCAGCGAGTGGACCCACGCGATCCCCGGTCGAAAGAGCGACCTGCTCGACGGGGCGCGCGTTCTGCGCGGACGGCGCGTCTCGGTGACCTTTCGCACTGTGAAATTGCGCTCGAATCGCTGAAGCCCACGCGCGCTGTTTCAGTACACACTCTCTCGAGCGCATCCCCGAATCACTGACTCCCGCGACGTCGTGGTTGGTGCAGAAAGCATCAACTCATGCCGCGCCAGTGGTTCGGCGATGCGGTGAAGGACGTTCGCGATGACCACTTCGAGCAGCGCACGATGGACCGACGCGATCATCGACGAGCTCGACGAGCGCCTGCGCCGCGCGCCGCGCTTGGACGAGCACCGATGGAGCGAGTGCGCCGCGATCGCCGCGCGCTACAAGGACGGCGTGAGCGCGTGGGAGGCGCTCGCGGCCAACGGGTACGTCCCCGAGTCGTGGATCGCGGACCCGTCGCGGTGGTTCACGCTTCCGTCGCAGTTCTACCGAAGAAAACGCGCGCTCGAATGGGTCGATCCGTCGATGGTCACGAAGGTGCGCTTCGGGCTCGGCTACGAGGTGCGCGCGGCGTCGAGCCCGGTCGATCGCGCGTGGGCCGCGATGATCGCGGCGATGGCGCCGATCCTCGCCGAGGTCGAAGCGCTCGCGATCGAGAGCATGCACCGCGCGCGGACGCTGTGGATCTCGTCCAAACCGAAGCCGACGCCCCCCGCGCCGCCGTCGATCATCACGTGGACACCGCGCGCGCGAAGCAGCGAGCCCGTCATTCCTTGGATCACCACGGCTCGCGCCTCGACCTGGTACTTCACCGCGTACGGAAAGCGTGGATCGAACCTGCCCGCGCTCCCCCCGCACCTCGAAGACGCCATCGCCGAGCGCATCGGAACGGCCGCCGAATGGGACATCAGCCGCATCCTCGGCGTGCTGCAAGCGCGCGGCTTCGACCGCGCGACGGTCAACGCCATCGCGGGGCTCTACCTCGGCAGCCGAGTGTTTCGCGCGCTGCGCGAAGTCGCGGGAGACACTGCGATCGCGCTCACAGATTCGGCGTACGTGAAGGACATCGTCGTCCCTCCGCGCAGCGAGGTGATCGACCCGATCGAGCCCTTCATCAGCGTGATCGAGCGCGGCTGTCGATTGGTCACCGCGATGGGCGATGGCATCGCGCTGAGCACGCCCGTGCCTCGCGCGATCGAAACACCGAAGCGCGCGCGTCCGTGACACACTCGCTTCGCCGTCGAGAGCGAAGACTCGAGCTGCTCCTTTGCCAAGGGGGACCTACCTGGTGAAAGTCCAGGCGACGGCGCTCTCGCTCACCGCGAGCAGCCGAACAGCCGTCGTCGTCGCGCCTCGGGAAGCGCAGGCGGCGGCTGCGATCCCGCGCCCTGCACGATCACCCGCGGCTGCGCGGCGCCCGTGGTGCCCGAGCGTCGCGTGCACTCGATCCGGCGAAACAGCGTCGGGTCTTCGAAGCGCTCGCCGCTCGAAAACGTATACGAGTTGATCGACGTAAACTCTTGTCGCGCTCCATCGATCAAGCCCGAGAAGTGATCGAGCGCGTAGTCTCCGCTCGCGCTCCCGCAGTGCGTCCGCTCGACGCGCCAGCTCGTCGCGTCGAAGCGCACGGACGTCCCTTGCGGAGTGTGCGAGACAGAGCCCGTCGCGGTCTCGCTCCACTCGGCGTCGCGCAGCCCCGGACGACACGGAGGCGGTTCGCTCTCTTCGGGACGGCCCGTCCATCCGCGCAACAAGATCGAGCCCGTGAGCGCGTCGCCGTCGCGCTGAATGCGCAGCTCGTAGCGGTACCAGTCGCGCAATCGCGCGTAGTACACGTGCGCGCGCCAGACGCCCGAGACGTCATCGAGGCACTCGTCCATGTTCGGCGCAGGGGGCAAACGCGCGCGTTGATCTTCGATCGACGCAGGCAAATCCCTGGGCCAAAGCGCGAGCGCGCTCACCACGAAAACGCCGAGCGCGAGGGAGCTTCTCTGTCTCGTTGGCATTGCAGTGTTGAAGGGTAACTGTTGGACGGCAGGGTGTAAGCTCGTCGGATTACAAGGTCATGGCCGAGGCGCAATCGCTGCTGAAATCGCTCTTCTACGGGGTGATCCCCGAGACGATGGTGTTTCCGTTTCCCGAGGTCTCGCGAGAAGAGCGCGAGCACACGGCGCTGCTGCTCGAGTCGGTGCGCAAGTTCATCGTGAAGGAGGTGGACAGCGCGAAGATCGATCGAGAGGCGAAGATCCCCGAGCAAGTGATGAAGGGGATCGCCGGGCAAGGGCTGTTTGGCCTGAGGATTCCCGCGCGATTCGGCGGCAAGGGGCTCTCGACCACGAGCTACGCGCGCGTGCTCGAAGAGCTCGCGACGCTCGACGGCTCCATCGCGCTCACCGTCGGAGCGCACGGTACGCTCGGCCTCGGACCGCTGTTGCAGTTCGGGACCGACGCGCAGCAGAAGAAGTTTCTCTCGAAGCTCGCCGCGGGCGAGAGCATCGCAGCGTTCGCGCTCACCGAGCCGGGCGCGGGCTCGGACGCCGCAGGGATCGCAACGCGAGCGCGCGTCGTCGGCGACGGCGTGAGCGTGCAGCTCGACGGAGAAAAGTGCTGGATCGCCAACGCCCCCGTCGCGGACGTCTTCACGATCTTCGCGCGAACGACGGACGATGAAGGCTCGCGCCCCAGGCTCACCGCGTACCTCGTCGAGCGATCGAAGCACTTGAAGACAGGCCCCGCTGAGCCGACGCTCGGAGTGCGCGGCCTCGCGCTCGGCGGCATTCAGCTCGACGGCGTCCGCGTCGCAGCCGACAACGTCCTCGGCGAAGTGGGCCGCGGCCATCGCGTCGCCGTCGAAGTGCTCAACGACGCGCGCATCACCCTGGCCGCGACGTGCGTGGGCGCGAGCAAGCGGCTCATCAAGCTCACCGTCGATCGCTGCGAGAAGCGCAGGGCGTTCGGCAGGTCCATCGGCGAGTTCGGGCTCGTGAAGGACAAGGTCGCGCGCATGATGACCGACCTGTACGCGCTCGAGTCGATGACGTATTTGACCGCTGGATTGGCGGACGGACGCAGCGTCGACTACTCGATCGAGAGCGCGATCTGCAAGGTGTTCGGCAGCGAGACGCTCTGGCGCATCGCGCACGAGGCGATGCAGGTCGCTGGCGGTCAGGGCTTCGTGCAGAAGCAAGCGTGGGAGCGATTGCTCCGCGACGCGCGCGCGATGCTCGTCTTCGAAGGGACCAACGAGATCCTTCGCGCGTTCATCGCGCTCGCGGGCATGCAGGGGCCGGGGCAGCGCATCACCGACGTGGCGCGAGCGATGCGCGAGCCGATCAAGGGCTTCGGCCTGCTCAGCGATTTTGCCCTGCAAAAAGCCCGCAGCGCGCTCGGTCGCGATCGACTCGACAAGGCGCACCCCGCGCTGCGACGAGAGACCGTCCTGTTCGAGCAGTACACCGAGCAGCTCACGCGTCAGGTCGACAAGGTGCTCCGTCGCCACGGAACCGAGATCGCTGAAATGCAATACACCCAGCGCCGCATCGCCGACCTCGCGATCGACCTGTTCGGCGTCGCCGCCACGCTCTCTCGCACGACGCGCGCGCTCGAGAAGAAGGGCGAAGAGGGCGCCCGTCGAGAGATGAATTTGTGTGCCGCCTTCGCCAACGCGGCAGAGAAGCGCATGAAGGGCATCGTCGCGAGCTTCGACGAAAACGACGACGAGCTGCTGAAGGGCATCGCGACGCGCGCGTACGGAGACGGGGGCTACCCCTTCGACGCGGTGACGTGACGGCGCGCACACACAATCAAGCGAGCAGCAATTTTGCGACGTGATCGAGCACGCGCGCGTCGCTGAGCATGAAGCGGTGCATGGCGACTGGAAGGCGCTGATCCGAGCGAGCGCCTGGGAGCTGGCTGGACTTCGCGGGCAGGATCATCAGGTCGTACGGGGTCCACACGGTGTGCACTTCGACCGGGCCCCAGGGGTCTGCGTCCGTCGCGAGGTCGCGCAAGAGATCGCTGTTGGGGCGCATCTGGCGGACGCCGGCGAGCGGGAGGGCGAAGGCGTTGAGCGTTCCGTGGTGCGGGCCCGAGATGGAGATGAAGCGACGGATGCGCGAGCGGCCGCCGCCGCGCTGGATGTACCAGCGCGAGACGAGGGCTCCCATCGAGAAGCCCACGAGGTCCACCGGCGCGCCGTCGCTCGAAGCGCAGTCGACCGCGTGCGCGACCTGCGAAGCGAGCAACGGAATGGGCGCCCTCCCATCATTGGGCCGAAGATCGAGCGCCGTGGACCGCGCGATCCCGCGCTCAGCGAGCCCCGCGCGAAGGGGCTCGAGCCTCGCGGACGAGTCCCAGATTCCGTGCACGAGCAGCGCAGGGACGGTGTTCAACCATTCAACTCATGCCACGATCGTGACGATTCGTCGCGCCCAACGAGAGAGCCGAGAACGCTCGGCAGAATCACTGAGAATTTTCGTACGAATCGCGCGACGACGTGCTGTCTCAGCGTCCGTAGAAGTTGTTGAATTTGCGAACACCGTCCCCATGAACTCTGCGCTCGATTGCATCGGAAACACGCCCCTCGTCCCGCTGGATCGCATCGCGCGCGGGCTGCCCGTGCGCGTCTTCGCCAAGTGCGAGCACATGAACCCGGGGGGCTCGATCAAGGACCGCATCGCGCGGTCGATCATCGATGACGCAGAAGCGCGCGGAGCGATCGAGCCCGGCGCGACCCTCATCGAAGCCACCGCGGGAAACACAGGCGTCGGCCTCGCCCTCGTCGCCGCCGTGCGCGGCTACAAGCTCGTGTGCGTGATGCCCGAGAAGATGTCCATGGACAAGCGCATGGCCCTCGCGGCGCTCGGCGCGCAGGTGATCATCACGCAGAACGCTCCTCCGTCGCAGCCCGAGAACTTTCGCAACGTCGCGCGCAAGCTCGCCGAAGAGAAGGGCTGGTTTCTCACCGAGCAGTTCAGCAACGCAGCCAACGTTCGCGCCCACTACGACGGCACCGCGCGCGAGATCCTCGCGCAAATGAGCCCGCATCCCATCGGCGCCTTCGTCGCCGGCGCAGGCACCGGCGGAACGCTCTCTGGCGTCGGCCGCCGCCTCAAAGAGCACGACCCGCGCACCAAGGTCGTCCTCGCGGATCCCGTCGGCTCGCGCCTCGCGGGGCTCATCAACACAGGCGAGCTCGGCCCGGACGGGTCGCACGTCGTCGAGGGCATCGGTGGCAGCGAACCGCCAGTGAATTTGCAGCTCGATGTCATCGACAGCGCCGAGACCGTCAGCGACGAAGAGAGCTTCGCCATGGTGCAGCGCCTCGTGCGCGAAGAAGGCCTGCTCGTCGGAGGATCCGCAGGCACCAACGTCGTCGCAGCGCTGCGCCTCGCGGCGCGGACAGACCTCGTGGGCGCGGTCGTCACGGTGCTTCCCGACTCGTGGGATCGCTATCGCGCGAAGCCCTGGATGCAAGGCTGGCAGTGACGATGGCCGCCGAGCGCTCGCCGTTCGACGACGACGGCCTCCACGAGTCCGCGCTGATCCTCGGGGCCGAGTCGCACCCGCGCTTCGAGCTCGCGTGCGAGGTCCTTCGCGCGATGGGCTACAAGCTCACGACCACGAAGCAACGTCGACACGAGCTCGTCGTGTTCGGCCCCGCGATCGACGACGCGACGCTGCGCGCGATCCCCGCGAAGAACGCGTACACCGTCGACCAGCTCTTTCGCTGGATCGGCGCTGACGGATCGGGCGATCGGCTCTCGCGCAAGCTCGCCGAGACGATCGACGCGCGCAAGCGAGGCTCGTACGCGAGGCCCACCATCGAGGCGCTGCTCGAAGCGTGGCCGAGCGACTCGATCGAGAAGGTCGTGCGCACGATCGACGTCGATGGCAGCGTCGTGCCCAACCCGTCGATGCGTCGAATCCTCCGAGGGCAGAGCGATCCTCGCGCTGGGCTGTGCTCGCGAGTGAAGGTGAGCCGCGCGTTTCCTCGCGAGTGGGTGAGCGCGTTTCTTCCGAGGCGCGGGGAGTTTCGCAAGGAGCTCACGCTCGACTTCAACGCGCATCACGACCGCATCGAGCCGCTGCGCGAGGCGATCGAGCTGTTGCACGGCTGCCCGCTGCACGGTCTCGCGCTCGGTCAACGCGCAAAGCCCGGCTCGCCTTCGCTCGGCGCCGTCGTCGACTCGCTGCCCGAAGGACTGCGCGCCCTCGAGCTCTCGGCGCTGCAACCCAACGACCTCGAGGCGTTCGTCGACGTGTCTGCCCTGCGCACGGTCGAGCACCTCAGCGCGAGCGCCGAGGCTCCGATCAGCGGATCGATCGCCAAATTCGCTCGGTCGTTCGAACTGCTGCGATCCCTGAGCCTCCTGTCGTTCTCTGGCGACGACGCGCTCATCGCCGCGCTCTGCGGGACCGGTCGAATCGGCTCGCTCGAACGACTGAAGATCTATCGAAGCGCCATCAACGACCCGCACATCAAGCTGCTCGCCGACGCGTGCCCGCGGCGATCGCTGCGAGAGCTCGACCTCAACGCGGTGATGTTGAGCACCGAAGGAGCGGCGATGCTCTCGTCGCATCCGAGCTTCGAAAACCTCGAGTCGCTGACGCTCGTGCCCGACCCGCGACAGGGACAAAACGGCGAAAACCTCGTTCGTTTCGCGAGCGCGAGCGCGCTGACAGCGCTGCGATCGCTCGACTGGAAGAGCTACTCGATCACCGCGCCCAACAGCGTCGCGCTCCTCTCGGCGATCGATCGAAACCCTGCGTTCGCAAAGCTCGAATCGCTCGCGCTTCGGCTCGTGGGCGACGAGGCGCGACGCGCGTTCGAGGCAGTCTCTTCTCCCATCAAGCTCGTGGCGCTGCAGCTCGACTGCAACAGCTCGGACCTGCTCGCGCGCGGAGACTTCTGGCGAAGCCCGTGGCTCTCGTCGCTGAACTCCCTGCAAATCAGCGGCGGATACTCGTTTGGCGAGACGGTCACCCCCGACTCGATGGCCGAGGCGCCCGCCTCGCTTCGCTCGCTCACGTTCTCGGGTCTGGCCTTCAGCCCCGCGCTCGTCGAGGCGCTCTCTCGCGCGCCCTTCGCGAACAACCTCCGCGAGCTCAGCTACTTCGGTGCTGAGTACACCGCAGGAGCGATCACTGCCCTGTGCACGAGCCCCTTCGTCGAGACGCTCAACGCCATCGTGCTCTCAGCGCGATCGATCGGCGTCGACGATCAGTGGCGCTTGCGACGCGCGTTCGGCCCCGCGCTCTGGCTCATTTGAGCGAGCGCGCTCAGACCGTCACGCGGCGGTGGTAGCTCAGCCACTCGAGCACCACGATCGCGAGCGCGCCGGCCAAGAGATAGAGCCACAGCTCGCGGCGCACGCCCACGCGACCGGCGATCGGCGCGGTCGCGCGCGTCCCGTTGAGGTCGTTGAACGCGCGAGGAGCGACGCGAGACTCTTCGGGATCCGTGAGGTTTCCCGCGACGATCTGCGCGTCGTTGCCCGCGCGCACGCGGTAGAAGCCCGCGCGCATCCCGCGGAGAACCGCGCGGCCTTCGATGACCGGCGCGCTCCAGCGCTTTCCGTCGGGGCCTTCGATCTCAGCGCGATCGACGCCTGCGGGGACAGGAACTCTCCACGACTCGCCCGTCTTGAAGCTCGAGAGATACGCGGGGTCTTCTCCGTGGATCCAGTCGATCGTGTTGATCACGAGCACCGGCCACGAGACGCGCAGCGGAAGATCGCTCACGCGCAGGTCGAACGTGACCGCGACGAAGCGTCCGCCCGCGCGTTGCCCGACGACGATGAGCGGGCCCTGGTTCGAGGCCGCCACCGCGCGATCGCCTTCGCGCAAACGAAAGCGCGTCGCCGCGCCCACGTTGGTGTCCTCGATGTCCGACATGAAGCGCATGAGCGGGTGCCGCGCGTCGATGCGATCGAAGAACGGCCTGGGAATCACCGCGGCTTCGCGCGTCGCTCCGTCCACCTCGAGCGGCGAGTCGGCGCCCGAGGGGTTGAGGTAGAGCACCGCGGTTCCTGGCGGAGCGGGGACGGTCACGCCGTCCATCACGACGAGGTCGTAGTGGCCTTCTCGCATCTTCTGCGGAGCCTCTGCGACGGTGGCCTCGTCGCTCTCGATGTACTCGTCGAGCAAGAGCGCCGCTTGGACGTAGAGGTTTCCTTCGCTCACCAAGAGCACGCGCGAGCGTCGGCGCGCGGGCAGCGTCGCGTACGCGCGGTCGTCCGCGGGCAGGTCGTCCCGCGTTCGATCGGCGAACTGCACTCGCGCTTCGAGCGTTTGATTGGCGCCCGATTGATCGCGCAACACGCGCTGCTGCGAGCCGTTGGGCTCCAACGTCATCCGAGTGATCTCGAGCGGAGCGTCGTCGGCGTACAGAGACAGCTCGATCTCTTCGCGGCGCTCGCTGTAGTTGCGCACCTCGACGAGCACTTCGTACCGCGTTTTATCGAGCGGATAGCGCCTCGCGCTGAACGCCGAGATCCCCACGTTGCGACCCGAGCGCCCCACCGCCACGTGCCTCAACGGAACTCCCTCGGGCAGCCGCACCTCGCCCGCTCCGTCCCTCGCCGGGCCGTAACCCCCATCGCCGACGATGACAATTTCGGCGCGATCGAGCCCGCGAATCGCGTCGAGCGCGAACCGCGTAGCGCCCGCGAAGTCCAAGCCGGTGTCCCTCGGCGCGTAGTCCCTCAGCGCGTTTTCGAGGGACGCCACGTCGTCGGTCATCGGACACAACGCCGTCACTTCGCCGTCCATTTGCGCGAGCAACATGCGATCGGACGAGCCCATCTCTCGGATCATCCGTCGCACGGCTTCGCGCGCCGCGCCCGAACGTCCGCCGGGGATGTCCGTGGCCTGCATGCTCGCGCTGCCGTCGATGAGCACGACGAGGTTGCGGCCGGCGCGAGAGATTCCCTTGAAGCGCGGGTCCGCGAGGGCAAACACCATGAGCCCCAAGAGCAAGAGCTGGATCAACAGCGAGAGGATCCGCTTCAAGTGCTGAAAGAGCGCGCTCGTGGGCCGCTCGACGAGCACTCGCTTCCACAGCTTCGCGAACGGAACGGGCACCTGCCGCCGTCGCAACTTCAGGATGTACAGCACCACCACCGCGGCGCCGACGCCGAGAAAGATGGTCCACAACTGTCCTGCGGTGAGCCCCAAAAACTCCATCGCGTCCCTCTCTCACTCCACGATGGCGAGCCTACGAAACAGGTAGAGCACCTGATCTTCGAAGGGCTTGGTGATGTCCGCGGCGACGTACGGGACCTGACGCGTCTTGCAGAAATCGTCGATCTCTTTGCGCCACTTCTCGTGCTCTTCTTTGTAGGCTTTGACGAGGCCGTCGGTGAGCGTGAGCTCGCGCGACTCGCCGTTCTCGACGTCGACGAGCGTGACGTCTCCGCGCGCTCCGGGGTCGCTCTCGCGCGGGTCGGTGACGTGAATCACCATGGGCTCGTACTTGCGGTAGCGGATCGCGTTGATCCCGCGCTCGAAGCCCTCTGAGTCGTAGAGGTCCGTGATCACGATCGCGATACCTCGACGCTTCTGCTGCGTGGTGAACTGCCGCGCGGCGTCGGCGAGCGCGGTCTCGCCCTTGGGCTTCACGGACCGCAAGAAGTCGAAGATCTTGAAAATGCGCCCCTTGCCTCGCGTGGACGGCAGGGTCTTGTCGACCTTCGTGCTGATCGCGAGAAGCGCGACGCGATCGAGGTTGGCCAACCCGACGTAGGCCATCGCGGCGGCGAGCTTGCGCGCGTGATCGAACTTCGACGGCTCTCCGTAGGCCATCGATTCGCTGCAGTCCAAGAGCACGTAGATCGAGAGGTCTTCTTCCTCTTCGTACATCTTGAGCAGCATGCGCTCGGAGCGACCGTAGACCTTCCAGTCGAGCTGACGGAGGTCGTCGCCCGCGGAGTACTCGCGGTGGTCGGCGAACTCGATGCCAGAGCCGGTCTTCTTCGTGCGTCGTTCGGCGCGCAAACGCCCAGCAAAAAGCCGGCGAGAGATCACCGCGAGGTAGTCGAGCTTGCGCTGAAACTCGTCGTCGAAGATGTCGTCCTTCGGCGCCGGCGGAGCGAGCGACTTTCGAAAGAAGTCCGTCAGACCCAAGGTGAACTCTCCAACGCGAGCGCGATCACTTCTCGGCCTTCTTCACGGTCTCGAGGACCTCTTTCAAGATGGCGTCGGCGCGGATGCCTTCGGCTTCGCCTTCGAAGTTCATGATCACCCTGTGCCTGAGCGCGGGCACCGCGGTGGCGCGCACGTCGTCTTCGCTCGGGGCGAAGCGTCCGTCCATCAGCGCGCGGATCTTCGAGGCCATGAGCACCGACTGAACGCCGCGCGGAGAGCTTCCGAAGCGGACGAACTGCTTGACCATCTTGGGCGCTCCCGGCCCGTCGGGGTGCGTGGCTTGAAGCACACGAATGGCGAAGTCTTGGACGTGTCGCGCGACAGAGACCTCGCGCGCGAGCCAGCGCATCTCGAGGATGCGTTGGCGAGAGAGCACGGGTTTGACCTCGGCGTTGTCCGTTCCGGTCGTGCGATCGAGGATGGCGTGCAGCTCTTCGCGGTCGGGAAACTCGACGTGGAGCTTGAAGAAGAACCGGTCGAGCTGCGCTTCGGGCAGGGGATACGTGCCCTCCATTTCGAGCGGGTTCTGCGTGGCGAGCACGAAGAAGGGCTGGTCGAGCTTGTACGTGTTCTTCGCGACGGTGACCGAGCCCTCTTGCATCGCTTCGAGCAGCGCGGACTGCGTCTTGGGCGTCGCGCGGTTGATCTCGTCCGCGAGGATCATGTTGGCGAACACGGGGCCGCGCTGAAACTCGAAGCGCTTTCCGCCGCCCTCTTCGACGAGGACCGTCGTGCCCAAGATGTCCGCGGGCATCAGGTCCGGCGTGAACTGCACGCGCGCGAAGCTCAGCGCCAGCGCGTTGGCCAGCGTCCGCACCAGCATCGTCTTGCCCAACCCCGGAACGCCTTCGAGCAACACGTGCCCTCCGGCGATCATGGACATGAGCACGCCATCCACGATCTCGTCGTTGCCGACGATCACCTTGCCGACTTCTTTTTTCACCGCATCGATGTCGCGACGAAACGCCTCCATCGCCTCCTTGGGCGGAGGAGCACTCGCCTTCTGTCCCTGCTGTGCCTGCGCGCTCGGTGCCGTCTGGCTCATTCGTGAATCCCTTTCACACTCTCACTGCTCGTCCCGCGGACGAATCAACTGGAAGTACCGACGCACGTACGACCGATACCCCGGAGGGACATCGCCCGCGTGGATCACCTCGCGCGCGTGGTCCCAGTACTCCTGGTGCACCTGCCGGTACGCCGCCGTGGTGAATCCGTCTTGCGCCGCCGTGCGAATCACCTGCGAGCGCGACGGCCCGTTGCCGCCCTGCTGCCCGCTCACGTTCACTTGCTGCGTGCGCCCCGAGGACGCAGTGGCCGCGCCCCGGTGGTTGTCGTCGTGCTCCGTTCCGTAGCCCTGGCCGCCCGGATCCGTGCCCTGTCCGCCGTTCTGCTGGCCCTGGCCTTGTCCCTGGCCCTGACCCTGACCTTGGCCCTGTCCGCCTGATCCGCCGCGCTGCAAACGCAACAGACCCAAGCGCCCGTTCTGCCCCTGGCCGCCCTGTCCTCCGGGCTGCATTCCACCGGGCTGCACTCCACCCGGTTGCATTCCGCGCGCGCGCTGAGCGAAGCGCTGCAACCGCTGGCGCTGCTGCTGTCCGCCCTGCCCGTTCTGCTGGCGCATGCGCTGACGAAGCTCTTCGAGCTGCTGCCTCAGCTCGCTGATCTGCTGATCCGTGAGCTGCTGCTGCTGCATGCGATTGAGGTCCTGCGCGCCCTCTTCCATCCCCTGCGCCGCTTGCTGCATGTCGCGCTGGAGGTTCTGCATGGCCCGCGACATCGCGCGGTCCAAGCGCTCGAGCTGACGGCGGCGCTGCTGCTGTTGTTGCTGCTGACGCTCGAGTCGCTCGAGGTCGCGCTGGCGCTGACGCAGCATGCGCTGCTCGTTCTGCGAGAGGTTGCGCTCGCGCTGCTGACGCAGCATCCGGTCGATCTCTTGTCGCAGCTGCTGGAGCTGCTGCTGCAGCTGTTGCTGCTCGCGCTCGCGACGCTCGCTCGCGTTTCGCAAGGCGTTTTGCAGGCTCTGACGCTGCTGCTGGTTCATGTGGTTCTCGCGCATCTGCCGCGCGAGGTTGTTCATCTCTTGCGCGGCGCGCTGCGCGTCGGCGTTCTGCAACGCCCGCGAGAGCTCGCGCGTGGTCTCTTCGTTCTGCATGTCGCGGCCGAGCTCGCGCAGCGCTTCACGCAGCGATTCGCGGTCGCTCTCGCGGCCGGCCTCCATCTCTTGCTGCAACTGCTGCAAGCGACGAAAGGCCTCTTCGCGGTCGAGCCTTCGGTCCGCGATCTGATCGACGAAGTTGCGAAAGCGCTCTGCCGCCTGGCGCATCTCCGGCGTCTGCGCGCCGTCCTCGGATTGCTGCGCCACTTGCCTGAACGCGTCGATGTCGTCCTCGGTGAGCTCGAGCGGATCGCGCGGCCCCTGCGCGACGGGCGCAGGAAGCAGCACTCGCGTGCGCAGCTCCACGGCTCCCACGACGCCGAGCACCGCGAGCAGCGCGAGCGCGTAGCCCGCTTCTGCAGGCCAATGAAAGGCCATCGCTTTGCGCGGGTCGAGGTCGCTCTTCTTCGCTTGCTCGTCGGCGTCTTCGATCGCAGCGTCCATCCAGCGCGTGCGCTCGGCGCCCTGCACCTCGGCGAACTCGACCGAGTTGGACAAGCGATCCTTCAGCGCAAACGCTCGGTCCAAGAGCTGCGCCGCCCAGAGCACCGGCACCTTGCGAAGCACGCCCACGAGCGCGCCGAGCAAGGGAAACAGCAGGGACGCGAGCAACATCCAGCGCCCCGCGCGGTCGCCGACGCGGCCCACCTTCACGAGCACCATCGCGACGACGGCGAACGCGGCGCCCACCATCGAGGCCTGCAGCGCGTAGGTCATCGCGCGAACGAAGCGGACTCGTCCTCGCATGCGCTCGATCGCGGCGCGCGCCGCCGGGGCGTCGGGAGGCGGGCTAGATGTTTGCTCAACGGGGGTCGTCGCAGCTTCGGTCATGGTTTGCACACTGGAATGCACCGCGGTGCCGAGAGAACGCGGTTCAGGGCTCTGCTGCTTCCTCGGGCTGAGCCAACCTTCGGCCCCGAGTGTAGTCCGTTCATCGGGCGCGGCACCCGCATGTTCGGACAGAGCGGGGACAAGCTTCCCCGGCTCGATGATTCGGCGTCATCTCTCGTCGCTCTGACAGAGCGGTTCGTGACAGCATTGGGCGACGTGCCCAACGAGCCATTGGGGAGCTGTGACGCGCGAGGGGCGAAGAAGTTCCGCGTGGGGGCGAGCTTTGACCGCAGCAACGACTTGACCAAAGTCATGCGCGACGTTGCCCGAAGGGATGCTCGGGTGCTAAGCCTCTCGGGCCATGACCTTCGGCCCCACTGAAATGATCGTCGTGCTCGTGATCGTTGTTTTGCTCTTCGGAGCGAACAAGATCCCGCAGCTCATGACCGGGCTCGGCCAGGGGATCCGCAATTTCAAGCGCGGCCTCAAGGACGACGAAGAAGACGGACCGAAGGACCGCACCCGCGTTCCGCCGAGCACCGACGACAAGGCGACCTGAAGAGCCTCGTCACCCGAGCGGCGCAAACAGATCCACCGGGTTTCCATCGGGGTCATGCACCTGCGCATAGCGCTGGCCCCAAAAAGCATCCCACGGAGGCTTCGCGCCCGCGTACCCGGCGCCCACGAGCTTCGCGTACATCGCGTCGACACCCGCGGCATCTCCGCAGTGAAACGCGAGGCCCATGCGATGCCCTCCCGTCGGCGCCGTCCACTCGGGCACAAACCCCCGGACGAGCTCGACCGTGTCGAACATCACCCGGATCCCTCCGGGCAACACCGCTTCGACGTGGTCCTCTGCCCCTGGATCCTCGGGCAGATCCAAGCCGAGCAAGCGATAGAACCGCAGCGATGCGCGAAGGTCCGTGACGACCAGACCCATCGCGTCGAGTTTCGGAGTGACTGTCATCAGAGCCCGCGACGGTAGCACCGCACGCAGCGGGCTCCGCGCAGCGAAACCGCAGGGACCCTCGCGCTCGACGCGCTCACCCGCGTCGCAGCCCGGCATCGGTGATAATCTCCCCGCGAGTCAGGACCTCCCGACCACCGACAGGGATCGTTGCTGCAGTTCGACCTCGCGATGAGTTCTGTTCTTCGGCAAATCCAGCGGTTCTCGTAAGCTCTGACGCAGCAAGCCATGACCGCTCCCTTCACGCTGCTCGTCGCCACGGATTTCAGCGAGTGTTCGCGTACTGCCCTCGCTGAGGCGATCGACCTCGCGCTCTTGCGCGCCCCGTCCGAGCTCGTGCTGCTGCACGTGCTCGACGAGGCCGAAGGTCGCACGCTCGACGCGATGAGCGAGAGCGAGAAGGTCGCCGCGGGGATGCTCGCCGAAGTGGACAAGATCCGCCCTCGCGCAGAGCTGCCCTCGACGGTGAAGCTCCACTGTCACGTCGTGCGCGGCGCGCCCGCGCAGCGCGTGGTCGACGAGGCCATCGCCCATCGAGCCAACCTCATCGTGGTCGGGACGCACGGACGAACCGGGCTCAACCGCCTCGTGCTCGGCTCGGTCGCCGAGACCATCGTGCGGCTCGCGCCGTGCTCGGTGCTCACCGTGAAGACTAGCAGCGCCGCGACGCGCTGAGCGCTGAACTCCGGCGTTCACGGCCGACACACACAATCAAGTCACCAGTACTTTTCCTACAACCAACACTCCAACGAACGAACGCACGCACCGATGCCCCTCACCCTCGCGAAGCGCCTCGAAGCCGTCGTCCCCTCGGCCACCCTCGCCATCAACGCTCGCGCGCAAGCCCTCCGCGCGCAGGGCGTCGACGTGATCTCGTTCGGCGCTGGAGAGCCCGACTTCGACACCCCGTCGAACATCCGCGACGCCGCCAAGAGCGCGATCGACCAGGGAAAGACCCGGTACACCGCGGTCTCGGGCATCCCCGAGCTGCGCAAGGCGATCGCGCGCCACAACGAGCAAGAGCGCGGCGTCCCCACGGCCGCAGAGAACGTCGTCGTGAGCGTGGGAGCCAAGAGCGCCCTGTTCAACTTCGCGCTCGCGGCCCTCGAAGCGGGCGACGAAGTCGTGATCCCCGCGCCGTATTGGGTCAGCTACCCCGAGCAGGTGCGCATCGCGGGGGCGACGCCGATTCACATTCCGAGCACGCTCGAAGCAGGGTGGAAGATCACCGCAGAGCAACTGCGCGAAGCGATGTCCTCGCGCACCAAAGCGGTCGTGCTCTGCACGCCGTCCAACCCCACGGGCGCGGCGTACACGGCCGAGCAGCTCGCAGAGTTCGCCGAGGTCCTTCGCAAGTTCGACTGCTGGATCGTGTGCGACGAGATCTACTCCAAGCTCGTGTACGACGGGTTTCAGCAGCGCTCGATCCTGCAAGTGGCGCCGGACCTCAAGGACCGCGTTGTTGTGATCGACGGCGTGTCCAAGACCTACGCGATGACGGGCTGGCGCATCGGCTGGTCCATCGCTCCCGTCACGCTCTCGAAGGCGATGGACACGATCCAAGGCCAGGGGACCTCGAGCGCCACCACGCCCGCGCAGTACGCCGCGCTCGAAGCGATCAGCTCTCCAGCGGCCGAGCTCGAGCACATGCGCGCGATCTTCAGCGAGCGACGCAACAAGCTCGTCGAGGGGCTGCGCGCGCTCCCCGGCGTTCGATGCGCGATGCCCGAAGGCGCGTTCTATGCGTTTTGCGACGTGAGCGCGTGGCTCGGAAAGCACACGGGCGAGCGCGTCCTCGAGACCGACGACGACGTGGCGCGATGGCTGCTCGACGCGGCGCGGGTCGCTGTCGTGCCCGGAGGAGCGTTCGGCGCGCCGGGGCACTTGCGCTTGAGCTACGCGGTCTCGCTGGGACAGATCGAAGACGCGCTCAAGCGCATCGCGACCGCGGTCGGATCGCTCAAGTGATCACCCGCGAGGCTTGAGCCTCGGGACCGTGTACACGCCCGGCGGATTGCGGCTCCCGTCCTCGCGCTGATACGGAAACACTCGCAGCGTCCAGTCGCACTCGGGATCGAACGGGACGAGCCCGAGCTGCTCGATGTCCCTCGGGACCATCTCCCAGTCGTAGCTGAAGAACGGGTTGTGCCCGTTGCCCAGCCGATCGAACTGCCGCACTTCGAAGGACAACCGCAGCCACACGCGCTCGGTCTCTTCGGGCGCGTCCGTCGCGATGTGCACGCAGTACGCGTCCATGAGCATCAGCGAGAAATCCTCGTACGCTGCCCACGCGAACGCGCTGTTCGTCTGCGCCACCTGACGGTTCATCTCCCAGAACACGTCGTGCTTGGCCACGTCGAGCTTCGAGAAGTCGAAGGGCTGAATGAAGTACGTCGTCGGAAGCGCGTTGGTGATCGTGTACGTGTGATTGGTGCGGACCTTGGGGTTCCATCGCGCGCCTTGAAAGCCGTCGACGTGGCACGGCGCGTAGTGCCCCTGTCCCCCTTTGGGCACGCGCTCGCGGCGCAGGGTGAAGTAGCAGTAGTACTCGTCGTAGCAGCGCTTGTTCAGCGCCCACTCGGCGTCGGCCACGCGCTGAACGACGGGAGCCCACTGCGCGTACTCCATCGGCAAGCGAAAATCCGAGCCCGGAAACTTGATGGGCATGTCGAGCACGTTGCGCGCGTCGCTCTTGGCCACGAAGCGCTCGCGCTCGTCTCGATTCAAGACCCCACAATTCAACGGCCTTCGCGGGACGAGGTATCGATCCATCGAGAAGGGCAAGTTGAGCTCGCGCACCAGCACGTCGTCGGGCGCGTGCGCGACCGTGGCGTTTGCGTTGGGCGCGATGCGAAGGCAGCCCTCGTCCGCGTCGAAGACAGGGACCGTGTAGCGCTTGTGGTTGTACTCGACGACCTCGTAGCGACGATGGTTCTCGCTGTCGTTCATAGCGGAATTTCTCCGGTGCAATGAGCTTCGATCGCGACGCGCTCAGGGCGTGGCCATCACGCGCAGCCGCTCGGCGATCAAGCGCAGCGTCGCTCCGCACTGCCGCGCCGACGGTCGGCGCGACGGGTCGGGTGAGAGCAGGACGTCCACGAGCGAGCAGGTCGGCGCGGTGATCTCAGGAGCCACGCGACGAAGCGGGACGTGCCCGCGCGTGCGCTCTTGCAAGCGCTCGGCGAGCTGCTCGCTCGCCTCGGGGTGCCTGCCCGCGAGCAGCCAATAGAGCACCAGGCCGATGCCGTACACATCCACGCTGCACTCGATGGTGCTCGCGCCCGAGTACGCTTCGGGCGCGGCGCCTTCGAGGGCCAACGGGCGCAAATCGAGGCCGTTGGGGTGCTTGTCGCTCGAGCCCGCGCGCACGCAGTGCACGGGCCAGCCGAGGACCCAACCGCGGCCGTCGCTGCGGACGAGCACGGTGTCGGGGCGCACCATTTGATGCACGATGCCCTGTTCGTGGAGCGCGGTGAGGGCGTCGGCAAGAGCGATGGCGACGGCGATCGCGGTGTGCTCGGCGAAGACGCCGGCGCTGTTGACGAGGCCGAGCACGGTGCGGCCGGCGGCGGGGTAGACGAAGTACGGGAGCTTTCCGGAGACGCCCCAGTCGAGCGAGGGCAGGAGGCTCTCGTGAGAGACGTTCCACGCGAGGGCGACGCCGGAGGTGAGCAATTCGGCCCACGCTTCGCGGCGAGCTTTGGCGCGGCCGAAGAAGAACTGCGAGTCGAGCTGCGCGAGCCTCGCCGACGCGCCCGTGCGTCGATGCGTCACCGCATAGTACCGCCACGACTCCGTTCGATGGTGCTCGTCCCCCACGATCCACGGCCCGATCCTCCGCCCCGGAACGGCTTCTCCCTTCGCCTCTCCCTCCGCGTTCACCGCCGGGATGGCCGCGAGCACCTCTTCGTCCGACGGCCACTCGGCGAGCACCTCCGCCGCGCTCACGGGCCGCCGCTCGATGCGCGGGTCCATCATTCGCTCGATCAACGACGCGATCTTCACGGGCAAATCAGGCCGCGTTCGACGGAGCGGCGGGCGCTCTCCTTCGCGCACCCACTGCAACAGCGACGCGAGGTCCGTCGCCGCGCACAGGGGCGCGCCCATCGCGAGCTCAGCGAGCGTCACGCCGAGCGCGTACAGATCCGAGCGCGGGCCGTACTGCGGCGGTTGCTCGAAGAGCAGCTCGGGCGCCATGTACGCGAGCGTTCCGACGATCGAGCCCGTGCGTCGCGCGGCCGAGTCCATCGCGATCCCGAGGTCCGCGAGCTTGAGCCTCCCGTCGCTCTTTCGAATGAGCACGTTGGCGGGCTTGATGTCGCGATGGATCACGCCGCTCTCGTGCAGCGCTTGCAGGCCCGAGAGCAGCTGCCTTCCCGCGCTCACGAGCGAGGCGATCGAGAGCTGCGCGCCCTCGAGCGAGCCGCCGTCCATAAACTCGAGGACGAGATAGAACTGCCCGTCCGCCACGCCCGCGTCGAACACGCGCAGCACGTTGGGGTGATCGACGCGCGCCATCACGCGCGCCTCGCGCAAGAGCGACTCGACCGCGTGCGGACTGTTGGTCGAGGCGAGGACCTTCACGGCCACCGAGGAGTCGAGCACGCGGTGATGACCGCGAAACACCACGCCGAACGCGCCGGTTCCGATGAGCTCTCGCAGCTCGACCTGCGCGATCGTGGGCACGCGCACCGTGGACTCGAACGCGGCGACCGCGGGAGAAGAGTTAGCGGGGATCGGGGCAGAGCTCACGGGCGATCACAATGATAGCGCTGAATCACGGGCGGACGCGCAGCGCGCGAGGCTCGTCCCCGTCCGCGGGTCAGCCTCATCCCCGACCCTTCTCCACGCCAGATGGCGTGGAGAAGGGTGCCTGAGCTGCGTATACGGCGCCAGTGGCGCAACGGTGTGCTCGGTCATGGAGCGAGCATCCAGCGCGCATTCTTGCTTCGCTCAGCGCGATTCGCTCGGCGCATATGCGCAGCTCAGGCCCCCTTCTCCACGCCATCTGGCGTGGAGAAGGGTCGGGGATGAGGCTGCCCAGGCTGACGCCCTCACCGATCCGCGCGACCGCTCTCTTCGTCGCGTCCCGAGTCACGCCCGCCGCTCCCTGCGTCGGCACCACCAGCCTCGCGGCTCGCATCCATTCCGCCGCCCATCACGTCGGGCATCCCCGTCATCACATCGGGCATCCCCGTCATCACATCAGGCATCCCCGTCATCACATCACGCATCCCCGTCATCACGTCGGGCATCCCCGTCATCACATCAGGCATCCCCGTCATCACATCACGCATCCCCGTCATCACGTCGCGCACCATCATCGCATCACTGGCCGTCGCATCATCGACGAGCGTGACGTCCGGGGCGCTCGTTGCACCATCACCGCTCGCGTCGATCGAGAGGCCCGTCGTCGGATCGATCACCACGACGCCTGGCGGTTGATCGACGGGAACGCATCGCCCTCCCTCCACGCACGTGAGCCCGTCGCCGCACACCACGCCTTCGCACGCGCGCGGCAGAAACATCGGCAACCGCAGGGTCTGCCCCATCGCAAACGGAATGCGCGCGCTGCGTGCGATCAGCGCTCGTCCGTTCATCCCGTCGGTCCCCGCGATCGCTTCAACGGTGATGTTGACCGGAGCGCTCGAGACGCGCCCCGTCTTCGGCACGAGCAAAAACGAGAGCGGAATGCAGAACCTCGTCGGCATCGGCCCATCCGCGCACCCGCGCGCCGCCGCGCCCGCGAGCGTGATCGCTCGCACCGTGTTCTCTCCGCCAGCGGGATCGAGCACCGTCACGCGCAGCGAACCGACCTCGGCAGGCACCGCGTAGTCCGTGTCCACCGCGACGACGATCTGCGTTCGCGGCGCCACGCACGACACCAACGCGAGAGCCCCCACCGAAGCAACGCACTGGCGCAGTCGAGACACGGACGACGATCGCTCCTTCGAGAGAACCTGCTTGGTTCTTCGTCTTAGTATGCGGCAATCGTCCGCCCGTTGCACTGCGATTTCACAGGCTTCGCCCGCTGATCGCTCCGCTCGCCGCCCCGCTCAACAGCGCCGCGAGGTCGTGCCCGATCTCTGTGGGCGGACTCTCGATGATCCGGCCTACCTCGCGCCCCTCTCGGTACACAACGAACGTCGGGACGTACCGCAGCCCCATCCCTTCAGAGAACCCCGGCGCGCTCTTGCTGCGATCGACGGCGATCAACCGAAGCTCGAACGGCACCGCCCCCATCGCGTCGATGTAGCGCAGCAATCGCCCGACCTCGCGCACGCTGTCGCCGCACCACGTCCCGAGAAACACGTCGACCCGCGCCCCCGCAGGAGCGGCGGACAGCGCGCGTACGCTCTCGGGGTCGATCACCGCGCGCTCGTACGCCGGCTGCCACCGCGCGTCCGCATCGAAGATCTGCTGCTTGTTCACCAGTCCCACGAGCACTCTCCTCGGCTGCGTCTCGCTCGCGCTCGAGCGCGCGGCGCCCTCTCCTGTCGTCGCGCAACGCGCGAGGTTCACCAGGGTCAACACCGCGAACAACCGCTGCGCGCGCATCGCAAACACTGCGCGACCGTACAACAAAACAGGCCCTGGTTTCTCGCGCTCTTCGTTGTGAGCGGCGCGCGACCTTGGCACCATCGCGCGCCATGACGAAGCTCGCACTCACGAAGCACCGCTCGTTCGCAGGCGTCTCTGGCCCGGTCGTCATCGTCGTGATGGACGGCGTCGGCGTCGCGCCCGCGGGCGACGGCAACGCGTGCACGCTCGCGCGCACTCCGACGCTCGACTGGCTCCGCGCGAACACGCCGAACACCACGCTGCGCGCGCACGGAACGGCCGTCGGCCTCCCCAGCGACGACGACATGGGCAACAGCGAAGTGGGGCACAACGCGCTCGGCGCGGGGCGCGTCTTCGACCAGGGCGCCAAGCTCGTCAACGGCGCGATCGCCTCGGGCGCGCTCTTTCAAGGGGCGCCGTGGAAGCAGCTCGTCGCGCGAGTCCGCGAGAGAAACAGCACGCTGCACTTCATCGGCCTTCTGTCCGACGGCAACGTGCACTCGCACGAGCAGCACTTGTTCGCGCTGCTCGAGGGCGCCGCGCGCGAGGGCGTGAAGCGAGCCCGCGTGCACGCGCTGCTCGACGGGCGGGATGTCCCCGAGACGAGCGCGCTCGAGTACGTCGACAAGCTCGAAGCGAAGCTCTCTGCGCTGCGCACAGACGAGCGGGACTATCGCGTCGCGTCCGGCGGCGGTCGCATGAAAGTGACGATGGACCGCTACGAAGCAGAGTGGGCCATGGTCGAGCGCGGCTGGAAGCTTCACGTGCTCGGACAAGGGCAGGGCTTTCAGTCCCTGCGCGCAGCGGTCGAGGGACTGCGCGAGCAGCAGCCGGGCGTGACCGATCAGAACCTCCCGGGATTCGTGATCGTCGAGCGCGACGGGGCTCCGGTCGGACCGATTCGCGACGGCGACGCGGTGGTGCTCTTCAACTTTCGCGGAGATCGCGCGATCGAGATCACGCGCGCGTTCGAGCAAGACAACTTCACCGCGTTCGATCGCGGCCCCAAGCCCGACGTGCTGTTCGCGGGGATGATGCAATACGACGGCGACCTGCGATTGCCCTCGCGATTCTTGGTGAGCCCGCCAGAGATCGACCGCACGCTGAGCGAGCACCTCGCGGACAACGGGATCACGCAGCTCGCCTGCAGCGAGACGCAGAAGTTCGGACACGTCACGTATTTCTGGAACGGCAACCGCAGCGCCTCGCTCCCCGGCGAGACCTGGGTCGAGATCGAGAGCGACACGCGGCCCTTTCAAGAGCGCCCGTGGATGAAATCCTCGGAGATCACCGACCGAGTCATCGACGAATTGCTCACAGGAAAGTTTCGTCACGCGCGCATCAACTACGCCAACGGCGACATGGTCGGTCACACCGGCGTGCGCGACGCGGCCATCTACGCGGTCGAAGCCGTAGACCTCGCCGTCGGTCGCTTGCTTCCGGTCATCTCCGCGATGAAGGGCGCGCTCATCGTGACCGCGGACCACGGAAACGCCGACGAGATGTACGAGCTCGACAAAAAGAGCAAGCAGCCCCTGCTCGACAAGAACGGCAGGCCCCGAGCGAAGACGAGCCACACGCTCAACCCCGTTCCCTTCTTCGTGTACGCGCCGAGCGCGAGCCTCGCGATCGACGGCGCCGCGCCCAACGCAGGGCTCGGCAACGTCGCCGCGACGGCCCTGCACTTGTTGGGCTTCGAAGCGCCCGAGGGCTACCTCCGCTCGATCCTCTCCCCGTAATCCTTCGCACGCACGGATCCAACTTCACCCGCGCCAAAGGACCGCCATGACCAGCACACGAATTCAACTCGACGTCGCCACAGGAGCCGCCGACGGAGTCATCGCCCGACCCTCCTCTGAAAAAGCAGGAGTGATCGTCATCCAAGAATGGTGGGGCATCGTCCCGCACATCGAAGACCTCGTCCGTCGCTTCGCCGCCCACGGATACACCGCGCTCGCGCCGGACCTCTATCACGGCAAAAAGACCCTCGACGCCGAAGAAGCCTCGCACTTGATGAACGGCCTCGACTGGGCGCGCGCCGCCGTCGAGATCACCGCCGCCGTGAAGCACCTCCGCGAAAAAGAGGGCTGCACGAAGGTCGGCGTCGTCGGCTATTGCATGGGCGGCGCGCTCGCCATGATCGCCGCGAGCGTCGCGGGCGTGGATGCGTACGCGGCGTACTACGGGTTTCCTCCGAAGGGCGCCGCGGATTTGAGCAAGGTGAGCGCGCCCGGGTTGATCTTCTTCGGCGAGCACGAGGGGTTCTTCTCGGTCCCCGACGCCAGGCACTTCGCCGACGAGCAATCGAAGAAGGGAATCGCCACCGAGCTCACGGTGTACCCGGGCGCCGGGCACGCGTTCTTCAACGACACGCGCCCCGAGGCGTACAACGCCAGCGCCGCCAACGACGCGTGGCGAAAGACCCTCGCGCATTTCGGGCGCTATTTGCGCGGGTGATGTGAGCGCGTTGCCCGTCAGCGCGCTCGTCGTCGACTGCGAGACCACGGGCCTTCGCGCAGGGACACGATTGATCGAGCTCGGCGCCGTGTGGTGCAGCGCGGGGGTGCTCAGCGGACATTGGAGCGCAGCGCTCGACGGGAGCGACGACGCATCGTTGCGCGAATCACTGCGCGCCCTTCGTGATCGCGCGTGGGGGCGCACCGTGGTGATGCACAACGCGGGCTTCGATCTCCGCGTGCTCAGCAGCGAGGCAGCGCGCGTAGGGGTCGAGAATCCCGTCCGAAGCGTTCTGTGCACGCGACGAATCGCGCAGCGCGTGATGACGGGCCTGAGCTCGTTCGATTTGCAGACCGTCGCGCTCGCGTTGGGAATCATCGAGCCAGTGCGACATCGCGCCCTCGCGGACGCGGAGCTCACCGCGAAGGTGTACGAAGCGCTGCGATCGAGGGGGTGATTGGCGAGCACACAGAGCGAGAAATGAGCACATCGTCGGTCGAGCAAATCACGGTTGGAATCGTCACGGGTTGGCGTAGGTTCGTCATCCGATGGACGAGTGGGAGAAGCTCCTCGACACGCTCTGCGTGGACGAGGTCGCGCCGCGCATCGCGCGATCGGCGTCCGAATGGTGTTCAATCGCCGCCCGCCGTCCCAGTTGGCTGTTGTGGGGCAAGGCGACGCCCACTGATTCGTGTCCGGCGCACCCGCTGTTGCTGCACATGCTCGATGTCGCAGCCGTCGCGGGCACGCTGCTTCAACGAACGAACGCGGCGGTGCGCAATGAATTGCTCAGCCTTTGCTCCGATGAGCGACAGGCGTTTCGCTGGTTCTTGTTCATCGTCGCGCTGCACGATTTCGGCAAAGCGAGCCCCGCGTTTCAGAAGAAAGCGGAGTGGGCGCCGAAGGAGCTCAGCGCGTATGGATTCGACTTCGACCCACCACGCAGCGCGCGGCACCACGGCGACCTCGGCTTCGTCTTTCTCTCGACGACGCTGATCGCGCACGCGGTCCCCGCGGCGCACGCGCACGCGCTCGCGCGCGCGGTCGCAGCACACCACGGGCAGTTTCCGATCGACGCCAACATCACCGCGAACCAGCCGGGATCGCAGGAATGCGGAAACGACTGCTGGTCCAAAGCTCGCGCAGGAATCGAGAAACAGCTCGCAGCCTTCTTCGAAATCAAAGACGGCGAACACGTCAGGTGCTCTCGCTCGCTCATCGTGCTGCTCGCGGGGATCTGCGCGGTCGCTGACTGGATCGGCTCGATGCAGGAGTTCTTCGTGTACGAACCCCCGGCCGAGAAGCTGTGCCACTACTGGCCCAGGGCGCTACGCCGCGCTCGACGCGCGCTCGACGCGGCAGGCTTCCCAACGGTTGCGTCATCGAGGGACGCGCGTTCGTTCACGACGCTGTTTCCGTCGTACACACCGTGGCCGCTGCACGAGCGCGCCGACGAGCTTGCCGCTTCGATCACTGAGCCGGCGCTCGTGATCGTCGAGGCCCCCATGGGTGAAGGCAAGACCGAAGCTGCGCTCGTGCTGAGCGAAGCGTTCGACGCAAGCGCGCTGAGCCACGGCTGCTACTTCGGACTCCCCACGCAGGCGACCGCCAACCAGATGCTCGGAAGAGTCGAACGGTTTCTCCGCCGTACGAGCCCCGACGGGCGCTCGAACCTTCAGCTCGTGCATGGAGAGGCGACACTCGTCGACGCCTATCGAAAGCTGCTCGCCGTGTACGACCGCGGATCGAGCGACGCCGTGGGCGCGCAGCGCTGGTTCGTCAGCAAAAAGCGCGCGCTGCTCGCCGAGTATGGCGTCGGGACGATCGACCAGGCGCTGCTCGGCGTCATGCTCGTGCGCCACTTGTTTGTTCGATTGTTCGGCCTCGCGTCGAAGACCGTCATCTTCGACGAGGTGCACGCGTACGACACGTACACGAGCACGATCATCGAGCGCCTCCTGTCTTGGCTCGCTGCGCTGCGTTGCCCCGTCGTCTTGCTCTCCGCCACGTTGCCGAGCGAGCGCCGTGCAGCTCTCGTGGCAGCGTATCAACGCGGTTGCGATGGGGCGCTCGCTGCGCCGCCACCCGCGAGCTATCCGCGGATCACAACAACGACACGCTCGCGATGCGAAGCGAGCTCGTTCAATCCGCGCGGCGCGAGCGTCTCGATTCGAATCGAAACCGTCGACCCATCTCCCGTCGTCATCGCACAGCGGCTGAGCGACGAGCTCACAACGCGAGGGGGATGCATCGCGTACATCGCGAACTCTGTCCGACGCGCGCAAGAAGTGTTCGCGCACATCCAAGCGATCGACAGCGCCGAGACGTTGTTGATCCACGCGCGAATGCTCCCCGACGTTCGACGCGAGCGAGAGAAGCAGCTCGAGCAATGGCTCGGCCCCGAAGGGCCAGAGACGCACCGCCCCGAGCGTTGCATCGTCGTGGGGACGCAGGTGCTCGAACAGAGCCTCGACGTCGACTTCGACCTCATCGTGACGGACCTCGCTCCCATCGACCTGCTCTTGCAGCGAGCCGGTCGACTGCATCGCCACAAGCGAAGCAACCGAGCAGCGACGCACGCTCTCCCCAGGCTCCTCATCGCGCGGCCCGAAGGTCCCCACGCGACGTCTCCCATCGACGACGTCTCGAAGGTCTACGCAGAGGCGATCGTGCGCCAAACGCTCTCGACGCTCGACGGTCGCGAGACGATCACTCTCCCGGACGACATCGAGCGCCTGGTCGAGTCGGTGTATTCACTCACCGTCCCAGCCGCGGACGACGAGCTCTTCGGCGCGAAGATCGAGTACTTCGGCGGCCGAGCAGCGCAGCGACAAGACGCCCTCACACGGTTGGTGCCCGCGCCCGACGCCAGCAACGATCCGTTTACGTCCCTGCGAGTCGAGTTCGAAGAAGAAGACGACCCCGCGGTGCACGAGCGCCTGCGCGCAGTCACACGAAGCGGGCCTCCGTCAGTCGAGCTGGTGTGCCTCGTTCGCAAAGGCGGCGCGCTCTTCGCCGACGACGCTTGCACGATTCCTGTAGATCTCGCGCGCGAGCCCGACGCGCGGTTGGTCGAAGCGTTGGCGCGACGCTCCATCGGCGTGAGCACTCCCGGCCTCGTGCGTTTTCTTGTCAGCAGCGAGCGCGAAGCGGCGTCCTTCGCACCGGAGCGGTGGAGCAAGAGCGCGCTCCTTCGCTATCGCCGTTGTGCTCCGTTCGATGACGGCGTCGCGAACGTCGGGGACTACCGACTCGAGCTCGATGACGAGCTCGGCCTGACGATCACTCGCGACGCACCACGCTGACTCACGAAAGGACCCGCTGTCGATGGCTTCGTTCGACCTGAGAGAGCAACCCTGGATCGTCGTCGAGACGCTCGACCGGACCATCGTCGAGCGCTCGACCCGAGCAGTGCTCCACGACGCGCACGAGCTTCGCGCGATCGTCGACGAATCTCCCCTCGTGCTCGCCGCGCTCACGCGACACCTGCTCGCGATCCTGCACCGCGCGTACGACGGCCCGAAGACCGTCGATGACTGGCTGGCGATCTTTCGCGCAGGGCGGTTCGATGCAGAGAAGATCGATCGATATCTCGACAGCGATCGTGCGCGCGATCGAATGGATCTCTTTCATCCGGAGCGTCCGTTTGCGCAGACGAGGGGGCTCTGTGCGCACTACAGCGGGCTGAAAGCACCAATCAAGCCGATCGAAGCACTTGAGCTTCGCATGTCGAACTGGGGCCAAGCCAAGCGACTGTTTTCGCACTCGTCTCCCCGAAGGTCCCTGTCGCCAGCACGCGCGGCACGCGCGCTCCTCGCGCATCACGCATACGCGATGCACGGCACGCAGACGCGCGGACCAAACGAGCCAATCTCAGCAAGCGCTGGACCGCTTGTGTCGTCAGCAATCGTTATTGGAGAGGGTGACAACCTGTTCGAGACCCTCTGTCTCAACCTCAATCTTTACGATCCAGCACACCATTTGCCCGTCCCGTGCACAGATACCGGTGACGTGTGCTCGTGGGAGCATGTTGAGTTCCGTCCAACGCCACACTCCACCGTGAGTAACAAGAAGGTAGTCGAGTTCACACGAGCACCGTTCGGCTACCTCGATCAACTCACCTGGCTGAGTCGCCGTGTCGAGCTAGTCGGTGATGAAACAGGCATCTCGGGTTTCGTGTCCGGGGTTGGAAAAGGGATCGACGACTCCGTGGCACGCGACGCGATGAAGGTCTACCGGCGAAGCACCGAGGAAGGCTGGGTGGGCATCGGGATCAATCCTGACCGAGCGTTCTGGCGCTCCGCCGATGCGTTGTTTCAAGTCCCGCAAGCTGCATCCGCGCAGTTCATCCGACCAAAGGCACTCGACTTACTGACCACCAGAGCGGTTCACGACGCCATCTCGCCGTCTCGCGCCTTTCGCCTATCCGCACTCGGTCTGTGCATGGACAAGGAGAAGCCACTTGAAACGACGATCCTGATGTTGCGGTCAGAGCACGTTGGTTTGCTCGCAGACTCACTCGCTCAGCCCGATGCTCGGGTTGCTGTCACGAATGCTCTCGGCGCGGCGGAATACGTCGCATCAAGCCTGAACAGATCGCTTCGACTCTACGCCCGACTATTGCTCTCATCGAACAAGCGAGAACCGAAGGCGAAGGATGTCAGTCAGTTAGCGAAGTCTCTCAACGCAGGTCCAAACTTCTGGTCGCATTCCGGCGTGTTGTTTCAAACCATGCTGCTGCACCTGTCTGCCCCAAGCCGTGCCTGCGCTGAGTTCGAAGTAGCGATCGTCAGACTTGTCCAGCAAGTGTTCACAGACGTCACCTCAAGCACGGGCAAGTCGGGCGCAGGTCTGCAGGCCCGCGCACACGCTGAGGGCGCGCTGGACTTCGCCCTCAACAAACTCCGTCCCAACAAACAGCCCGCGCAAACGACACCCACCATCGCGCTGGCAGAGGAATAGCGATGAAAGACGAGAGCTACGAAGACCCGCTGGTGCGTCGACTCGAAGCGATCGCGAGCGAGGACGACCGCGCGACGCTCGCCGCGCTACGAGCGTCGCTGCGAGAGGGAGGAGAACTCGACGCGCTGCGCGTGGTGCTCCCGTACCTCCGCGTTCGGGCACAGGCGAGCGAGGGAGAGCGGCGACGACGAGAGAGCGACGCGTGCCTCGTCGCAGGGCTCTTCGCGACGCACCCCCAGAGCGCCAACCAGACGCTCGCGAGCGCGCTCGGACAGCTCGCGCGCGAGTCGCCATCGAGCGACTCGATCGAGATGCGTATGCGCGCGCTGCTGTCCGCGAGTCACGAGGACCTCGGCGATCACCTGCGACGCGCAGTCGCGCTCGTCGCGTCAAAGGGGCTCGGGATCGACTGGGCCGATCTGCACCGATCTCTTCGGGGCTGGGATCACGACGACGACTGGGTTCGTCGGCGATGGGCCCGCGATTTCTGGGGTGGACCACTGATGCGCGAGACCGACACAGAGCACGGCGCCGCCCGCGAACCAGTCACTCACACGACAGAGGAAGCTGAACGATGAAACGCGAAACGATGAAACTCGAGCTGCACGTCCTGCAAAACTTCGCTCCGTCCAACCTCAACCGTGACGACACGGGCGCGCCCAAGGACTGCGAGTTCGGAGGCTATCGCCGCGCACGGATCTCGAGTCAGTGCTTCAAGCGCGCCGTTCGTCAGGCGTTCGTGCTCGACAAGCTGCTCGGCGAGGACGAGCTCGCGGCGCGCACGAAGCGCCTCGTCGCGGAGGTCGCTGACGAATTGAAAGAGAAGCACTCCCGCGATCGTGAGACCGCCCTGGCGGTCGCGATGGCCGCGCTCGAAGGGCAGAAGCTCAAGCGCGCGGACAAGGGCGGCGAGGGCGACGAGCAATGGAAGACTCAGTACCTCTTGTTTGTTCCGCGCAAGACGATCAAGCAGCTCGCGGCGGTGCTCGATCAGCACTGGGACGAGCTCGCCGAACTCGCCGCCCCGAAGGCAGTCGCCGAGAAGAGCGCTGCCAGCGATGCCAGCGACGAGAAGAGCGACAAGAGCAAGAAGGGCAAGAACGAGAAGAGCGACAAGAAGAAAGAGAAGGCCAAAGCCAAGAGCGAGTACCCCAAGGAGGTCGGCGCCGCCGTGAGCGCGCTACTCCAGGGGGCGCGCGGCGCGGTGGACCTCGCGCTCTTCGGTCGAATGATCGCGGACGCCCCCGAGTTCAACGTCGACGCCGCGTGCCAGGTGGCTCACGCGATCTCGACGAATCGCGTGCAAATGGACTTCGACTTCTTCACGGCGGTCGACGACTTCAAGCCCAACGACAACGCGGGCTCGGACATGATGGGCACGGTGCAGTTCAACTCGTCGTGCTTCTACCGATACGCCGTGCTCGACGTAGGAGCGCTCTACGCCAAGCTCGAGAAGAACGCAGCGCTGACGACGAAGGGCGTCGAGGCGTTCGTGAAGGCGTTCGTGAGCGCGATCCCGACCGGCAAGCAAAACGGCAATGCCGCGCACAACTTCCCGAGCTACGTGATGGCCGTCGCGAGCGAGGGCGGACCTTCTCTCTCGTTGGCGAACGCGTTTCTCAAGCCCGCGAAACCACGTGGAGAAGAGGTCGACCTCGTCGATGACTCGATCGCCAAGTTGGAAGCATACGCCGCGCGGCTGGGCGACGTTGGGGCAAAGGGCGTGAAGCTCTCGTGGGCAGACCGCGAACAGAGCACAAACGAGCCCGTCGCGAAGCGGTGCGACAAGCTGAGCGAGCTCTACTCCGAGGTCACCTCTCTCGTCGCGGGTGCCCAGTGAGCACGCTGCTTCTGCGCCTCGAAGGGCCTCTGCAGGCGTGGTCGTCACAAGGCAAGCTCTCCGTTCGTGACACCGAGCGAGAGCCCACCAAGAGCGGCGTGCTCGGGCTCGTCGGCGCGGCGATCGGAATGGATCGCGACGACGACGCGACGCTCGCTCTGCTCGCGCAACTGCGAATGGCGGCTCGCGTCGATCGCGCCGGAACGCTCTTGCACGACTACCACACCGCGGGTGGCGGCACGTTTCGCGGCGACAACAACTACCTCGTGCACGACGCAAAGGACTGCATCCCCAGCCACCGCTACTACCTGCAGGACGCGAGCTTCACCGTCGGTCTCGAAGGGGACCGCGCGCTGCTCGACCGAGTCGCGCTCGGGTTCGCCGCGCCGAAATGGCCGCTGTTTCTCGGGCGGCGCTCGTGCCCGCTCTCCGTGTTGCCCGTGCTCGGCGTCGTCGAGGACTCGCTCGACAAAGCGATCGAGCGCGCGAGCCGAGCCGAGCGGCACGACGGCCACGCGCTACGCGCGGTGGTCGAGTGCGTGAAGGGACAAGACGGAGACACTCGCATGGACGTTCCCCTCTCGTTCAGAGAGGGCGCGCGGCGGTACGGGCCGCGACGGGTCCGCACGGTCTGGATCGAGTTTGCGCCCGAGCGCCAGCCGCAGGAGCTGCACACATGACCGATGGATTGCACATGGTCCGTCTCGTGCTCGATCGTCGTGAAGCGGCGCGCGTGGCCGCCCGACACCGATTGCCCGCGTGGGTGGACGACGGTTACTTCTTGCACGCGACGCTCGCCCAGTTGTTCGCGACGAGCAGCGCCCCGGTCGAGCTGCCGTTCGAGACGTTCGCCTACGACGATTCGTACGCAGCCGAGATGGGCGACCCTTCTCTCTTGTACGCGTTGGCGTACTCGAAAGCAGACGAGAACACGCTCTTGGCTCGTTTGGGGCCGGCCAGAGAGAGACTGCTGCGAAAGATCGAGGTCCGCGAAGCTCCGTCGCTGTCGAAAGGGCAACGAGCGACGTTTCGCTGCCGAGTGTGCCCGATCGTCAGGACGAAGCTCGCTGGCGACGAGCCGCCGCGAACGGACAAGAAGGGACGCGCGCGATCACGAGAGCTCGATGCGTTCTTGCATCGGGCTCACGGTGCCGCGAAGAGCACGCCCATCCAACGCGAAGACGTGTACCGCGAGTGGTTCGCCTCGCAGCTCGCGCACGAATCTGGCGCGTGCACGCTCGAGGAGGCGAAGCTGGTGGAGTTTCGCCGTGATCCGATGCGTCGCCGAGCCCGCGACGGAGCGGCGAAGATCGAGCGCCCCAACGCCCTCCTCGAAGGCACGCTCACCGTGGGCGATCCCGATGCCTTCTCGCGCTTGCTCACCCGCGGCATCGGCCGCCATCGCGCGTTTGGCTTCGGGATGCTGTTGCTGCGACCCGCGAGGTAGCGCTCGCCAGTTCGCCACAGCACAGCCACACTCCGCGAGCACGCCATGACCGCCCCTTCGACCGAAGAGCTAGCTCCACTCGAACTCACCATCGAGAACTTTCGCGGCGTCCAACGCGCGCGCTGGGCGCCCGAAGGGCTCTGCGCGCTCGCGGGCCCAAACGGGAGCGGAAAGTCCTCGCTGCTCGCGGGCTTTCTGTTCATGCACTACGCGCTCAAGAAGAGCGTGCGCGACGCGATCAAGGTCAGCGGCGACTACGCCGCGCTTCTCCACTTCGATGCCGAGGATCCACGCGTGAAGCTCTCGCTCGCGGACGCCCACGTGACCTGGAGCATCACCATCGCGTTCGACGGCAATGGCCGCGTTCTCGCGTTCGGCGAGAGTGTCGTGTGCGATGGAGTCGAGCAAGACCTCAACGCGATCACCGGACTGCAGTCGCTCGGGACTGTCGAGAGCCAGCCACGGTTGGACCGAGTGTTCGCCGCGAAGCCCGAAGCGCAGAGCGCCATCGACGACTTTCGCGCGCGGGTGCGATCAGTGTCGGTCTTTCCGACGTGGCCCATCGGCAGCTTTCGACAGCGAGCGTGGTCCGAGTCGCACGACACGAGCGAGCGACTGCTGTACGACGCGAGCAACATCGCAGCGGTGCTCAAGACCTGGCAACAGCGCGAGCACCGCGCGAAGTTCGACTGGGTGCGCGCGAAGCTGAAGAGCATTCACCCGCGGATGATCGACGACCTCGACGTGAAGCAAGAGAGCACGTCGTTCGTGCGGTGCTTTCCAAAGGGTGACTCGAATCGTTGGATCCCGCTCAACGCGATGTCGAGCGGCGTGCTCGGGACGCTCTTCGCGCTCGTGGCGGTCGCCGGTGCGCCGACCGGGGCTACGCTGCTCTTCGACGAGGCGGACAACAGCCTTCACCCGGCGGCGATTCGGCAGTTGCTCGACGCCGTCGCCGAGCGTGTGGACGAGCAATCGCTCACGGTTGTGTTCGCCACGCACTCGCCGGTCGTCCTCGATCACTTCAACGACGATCCGTCGTCCGTGTGGGTCTGCGAAGCGGGGCGCGGTGTCGAACGACTCACAGAACAGCTCGACCCGCAGTGGCTCCAGACCTTCAAGCTCGGAACGATCTACGGCTCAGCCTTCGCCCGACAACACCCCAAGCGCGTCGCCGAGACAGCGGGTGACTCGTACCACCCGCACCCCAGCGAGCCTCCGAAAGAGCGCGGCGAGTCATGAGCGCGACGAGGGTGGGATTGATCGTGACAGGGGACGCGGAGGCGTTGGGCTTCGCGGACGCGCTTCAACGCTTGTGGCCCCAGAGCACCGCGACCTTCGAAGCGCTCGAAAACCACGAGCGACCAGAGTCGCGCAAATACGAAGCGTTTACGACGAGCAAAATCTCGGTCGAGTCTGTGCGCCGACAGCGAGAGACGCTCGCAGAATCCCACGATGATCCGCGAGCCCCCGCGCACATCGATCGGCTCGTACAGGCGTGTTTCTATCACTTGGATCCGCCGTCGCGACGCGACGCAGTCGACTATGTCGTTGTGATCGACGACGTCGAACTCGCCAACCGCGGCAACGAGACAGCATTGCTCGAAGTTGTGCGCGACGCCGTCGATCGGGTGAGCAGTTGGGGAAGCTGGGACCAAGTGCAGCGAATGCGCGTGCGCGAACGCAGCTCGTTTCACTTTCTCGACCCCATGCTCGAGGCGTACTTCTTTGCTTCTGCGCCCTCGCTCGCGGCGATTCGAAGGGAGATCGTCAGCATGGGGACCGTGCAAACCACGTCAGCGAGTTGTGAGAGGTTCGCCGTCGATCCCAAGGATGCAGCGTTCTTCGCACCGCCTGGAGAGTGCGCGCGAAAGCGCAGAGACCGCGATCGCAAGTGCCCGTGGCGAGCGACCGGGGGGCAGAACCTCGCAGAGCATCCCAAACGCTATCTCCAGTACCTATGTCGCGCAGCGGCTCCCAATGAGTTCTGCACGGACTACCAAGAGACGAAGCAGGGCGTTGCCGCGCTGCGCGCGCTCGATTGGCCGAGCGTGTTGGCTGCGTCCGCGCCATTTCTTCAGGCGCTCGTCGAGGACATCGCGGACATGATCGGGACACCGCCGAACGTGTCGCTGCCTCCAACATCGAGCACGGCGCTCACCGCGCTCGCGAACACCATGCGAGCGCGGAGCGTGCTGCGCAACGTGTGATGGAGGGATTACGCGATGCTCAAAGGGAGGCTCGGGCTCGATACGGCGCGCGTTCCGCAGAAGGATCGGCACGGGGTTCTCTGGCTCGGGCGGGGAAACCTCGTGGTGGACGCGGGGACGCTGCGCTTCGTGACGGCGGGCTACGACGAGCTGCCCGCGGGCGACTACGCGCTGCCGTTTCAGAGCGTCTCGTGCATCGCGCTGCAGCCCGGCTCGACGATCTCGCACGACGCGCTGCGGCTGTGCGCGCGGCACGGGACGGGCGTGATCGCCACGGGAGAAGCAGGAGTGCGCTTGTACGCTTCGATGCCGTTCGGGCCCGACAGCTCGAAGCGGGCGCGGAGGCAAGTCGAAGAGTGGTCGGACGAGCACCGTCGGACGCTCGTGGCGCGGAGGATGTACGCGTGGCGGCTGGGAGAGCTGTTTCCCAACGCAGAGATCGAAGTGTTGCGAGGGATGGAGGGCGCGAGGATGAAGGCGACGTACAAGCGCCTCGCGGAGCAGTTCGGTCTCACCTGGGGCGGGCGGCGGTTCGACCGAGAGAATCCAGAGAACACCAACCTGGCGAACGCGGCGATCAACCACGCCGCCGCCGCGGTGTACGGCCTCTCGCTGGTCGCGGTGGCGATCACCGGAACGATTCCTCAACTCGGCTTCATCCACGAGGACAGCGGCCACTCGTTTGCGTTGGACATCGCCGATCTGGTCCGCGATCGCGTGACGTTGCCCATCGCGTTCGGCGCTGCGAGCAAGCCGCGCAGGCCCGACGACACGATCGAGCGCGTGGTGCGCAGGTACGCTGTGGAGGTGTTTCGCAAAGAGCGCGTTGTCGAATTGATGATCGACCGGATCAAGGAGCTGTTCGGTGGCGACGAGAGCGATGACGTTGGTGGTGACGCGGAACGTCCCTGATCGCTTCCGAGGCTTTCTCGCCTCGGTGATGTGCGAGGTGACGTTGGGCGTGTACACGTCCGTGCAGATGGGCGCGGGCGTGCGCGAGCGCGTGTGGGCGGTGCTCTGCGATTGGTTCGCGGCGGACCGCGTGGAGGACACGGACCGAGCCGTCGTGATGACCTGGCCCGATGCGAAGGCGCCGGGGGGACAGGCGTTTCGGACGCTTGGCATTCCGAAGGTGGACTTGCGCGAGCACGACGGGATGGTGTTGGTTCGTTGCGAGCTCACGAAAGAGACGCTGAGGACGCTCGAGGTTCACGAAGAGCGCAATCGTCCGAGGGCGAGCACGAGCGAAGAGACAACCGAGCGCGTGACGGACGAGACGGACGTCGCGGCGAGCGGTGATTGAGCGGCGAGCGACGCCGAGGGATCTTTGACAACGGAGCGTGGCGGCGTCCCTCGCGGTGGTGATGGGCGCTGCCCATCGACAGAGGTGTCGCGGCGGGCGCGAGGCCGTGCGCGCGCGACGCGCGGCCCGAGCGCGGGCGCAGCGACGGCCACAGCGGGCGGTGACGAAGGGGGAAGGGGCGGCAGCGAGGGCCGCAGCGAGCGTTCGCTGTGGGGGTCTCGGTCGCCGCGGGAGGCGCGCAGAGAGCGTTGCGCGCGGACGGCGCTGTGAGCGACGATTCGCCGGCGTTCGCGCCAGCGAAGCAGGCGGCGGGCGCAGAAACGAGTGCAGGGGATGCGAGAGTTTTCGGAGACGATGGGGTTCGAGACCGCGCGCGATTCGACGCAGTACACGGCGAGCGTGCTCGATGCGAGCGGCGTTCACGAGAAGCAAGCGAAGGCGATGAAGGCGCAGCTCACGAAGTGGGACGCGATCGAGCTCGCGCGCCGCGCCGCGGTCGACGGGGTGACGAAGGCGAACGCGCGCGTGGCGTGGTGCGACTACGAGCTCGACGCGAGCGTGAAGCGCTTCGCGAACGAGCTCTTGCGCGACGCGAACGGAAACAGGGACGAGAAGACGTTTCGCACGTTCTTCGCCGAGGCGCCGAACGAGGTGATCCGGCTCGGGCTGGAGAACGAGATCGAGCTCTGCGAGGCGATGATCGCGACCGGAGCGAAGGTGAAGGTGAGCAAGACCGCGAGCGAAGCGCTGACGGCGATCAAGGCGAAGGTGGCCGCGGGCAAGAAGGCGCTCGACGAGCGCAAGGCGGCGTACGCAGCGCAAGCGAGCGTGTCCCTCGACATGACCGCGTGGAAGCAAGCGACGAACGCGGCGCGCGTGAGCGTGTATGTCGGGCTGCAGTCGTGGGCGGTCGAGCACGGCGAGGACCGCTCGTATGCGGAGCGGTTCTTTCCAGAGGGCCCGAAGCGGAGCGCGAAGGGTAAGCAACCGGGCGAAGGACCGGGCGGAGGGGGCGCGTAGCGAATCGCGACAACGGTGTCGCGGTCGGCAAAAATGGGTATGCAATCGGGTCATAGAGGCTGCCCCGCACACGCGGGGATCGACCCGGCGAGACGCGGCGAGACGCGGCGAGACGCGGGGCTGCCCCGCACACGCGGGGATCGACCCTCAACAGGGACCGGCGTACCGGACGAACTGCCGGCTGCCCCGCACACGCGGGGATCGACCCAGCGGGCACCTCACGCGCTGGATCGATCTCTGGGCTGCCCCGCACACGCGGGGATCGACCCAACAACGGCTCACGCGGCGTCTACTGCCACTAGGCTGCCCCGCACACGCGGGGATCGACCCGGACCTTAGTCACCGGTCCCTCCCCTCTATGAGGCTGCCCCGCACACGCGGGGATCGACCCGCCCGTAGGAGTGTCGCGGGGTACCCTTCGAAGGCTGCCCCGCACACGCGGGGATCGACCCGAGACGCGACGGAGCGCGACGCGCTGAGACCCGGCTGCCCCGCACACGCGGGGATCGACCCGCGTCGAGCTTCGCCGCCACCGCAGCGGCGAGGGCTGCCCCGCACACGCGGGGATCGACCCGTGACGCCGGGGTAGAGCGCGATCGTTCGCGTGGCTGCCCCGCACACGCGGGGATCGACCCTTCAGCCCGTGGCACGCGTCGTCCACGATCGTGGCTGCCCCGCACACGCGGGGATCGACCCGAGCGAGTTCGTAAAGTCTTTGATCTTTCGCAGGCTGCCCCGCACACGCGGGGATCGACCCGCGCGAATCTCTTCGGCGGTCTTGCTCGCGTAGGCTGCCCCGCACACGCGGGGATCGACCCGCGACCGTCACGACAGGATCGCGCAGGACGACGGCTGCCCCGCACACGCGGGGATCGACCCCACACCTCGCCGCTGTGCACCTTGCGCAGCTCGGCTGCCCCGCACACGCGGGGATCGACCCACACCGAGCGTCGCGGCGGAAAGGTCGATGACGGCTGCCCCGCACACGCGGGGATCGACCCGCGCCGCGGCGGCGGCGGAGAAACGCGCCGCTGGGCTGCCCCGCACACGCGGGGATCGACCCGGCGCGCCCGCAATGGGCTCCGCAAGCGCGCCGGCTGCCCCGCACACGCGGGGATCGACCCGAACGCCCCCGAGCCTCCATCGCTCGGGCGAAGGCTGCCCCGCACACGCGGGGATCGACCCGCACGAAGCGCGATCGCTTGATCCTGTCGCGCGGCTGCCCCGCACACGCGGGGATCGACCCGCGGCGAAGGGCGGCTACTACTGTCAATGGCCAACCGAAGCTGACCCACTTTGGCCACACGACACTGACCCACCTCGGGCCAGCCGCGTGATGGGTCACCGCGTGACCGCAGTCACCTCCGATCGCGTATCGACGCGGGTCGTGGCCACGGTCACGGACCCACCGCGGACCGCGAGGGGTCGGTGACCGTGGCCGTTTCGGTTCGTCGCGCCATGCGATCGCCAGCACCTTTCGTGACGAGCACGTCGGCGTACTGCGCGAGTCGGTCGAGCAGGGCGGCGGTCAGCTTCTCGTCGCCGAACACGCGATGCCACTCGCTGAAGACGAGGTTCGACGTGATGATCGTCGCCCGCTTTTCGTGTCGCGCCGAGAGCACGTCGAACAGCAGTTCGCCGCCGTCCTTGTCGAACGGAACGAACCCGAGTTCGTCGATCACCAACACGCTGCATCGCTGCAGCCGCTCTCGAAGCCGCCCGAGCTCGCGGCCGTCGCGTGCCTCGCGAAGCACTCGAACCAGATCCGACGCGCGGTAGAACGTCGCATTGTGGCTGCGGCGAATCGCTTCGATCGTCAGCGCGATCGCGAGGTGTGTCTTGCCCGTGCCCACGGGCCCAAGCAGCACGATGTTGCGGGCTGTCTCGATCCAGTTGCAACGCGCGAGGTCGTCCACGCGTCGCGCGTCCAATCCATGCGGTCGAGACCAGTCGAATTGAGACAGCGTCTTTCGCGACGGAAGCCTCGCCGCGCGTAGCCTTCGTTCGATAGCGTGATCACTGCGCACCGAGAGCTCAGCGTCGAGCAGCGCACGCAAGTACTGCTTGGGCTCCCACTGCTCGGCGATCGCACGGCGCTCGATCTCGAGGAACTCTCGCGCGATCGTCGGCAGCTTCAACGTGCGCAAGTGCAGCCGAATGGACGCTTCCATCGCGTTCGTCTCCACGCTCATCACGCCACCTCCTGCGCCAGCGCGTCGTAGCGAGAGAGGTCTGGCGTCTCGACGTCGATTCCGCGAAGTCGCTCGGGCACGAGGTCTTCTCGCTTCGTCGAGATGTTCTTCGATCGCTTCTCGGGCATCGCGAGTTCGCCAGCCAGCGCTCGTCTCACCGCCACCGCGGCGCGCTCGAGGCCGTGCGTGTGCGCCTCGTGAAGCCAATGCGCGAAGCGTCGTGCAGCTTCGATTTCGTCGGCCGCATGGAGCGCGCTCAATCGCTTCCACAGCTCGTCCCAAGGCGCGCCGAACTGCGCGATCAGCTCGCGAATCACCTGACGAACCGCCTGCGGCTTGATCGACAGCGGCCCCAGCAGATGCTCGTAGCGAATGCTCTTCTCCCCGAACGCGACGCGCGGATGCTCGACGCTCTCGTTGCCGCGCACCAGGCGTACGGTCTTCGTCCCTTCGCGCACCTCGATCTGTTCGCCGCACCAGTGACTGGGCACCGAGTACCAGGCGCCCTTGATTTTGTGTGCGCTGTGATGGCGCAGCTTCGAGAACCACACTTCCGCAGGATCGAGCGGGACTAGGGGCAACGCGTGCAGCGTTCGTTGCTCGATCTGCCAGAGCTGCGTCTTGTTTTCGTGTGCGTCGAACTTCGCCGTGATCGAAGCCTGCAGAGTGGCGGAGATCTCCTCCAGCGACGCCCCTGATGGAATCGGGACCAGGTGCTGCAATCGCAGGTTTCCTCCTCGCCGCTCGACCGCGCCTTTGTCGTGACCGACGCCCACTCGGCAGAAGCGGGCCTCGAAGGCGTAATGACTGACGAGCTGAGCGAATCGCGGGCGCAGCACTCTTGGCTCGCCGAGCAGCACCTTGGCGACCGCCGCGGTGAGGTTGTCGTACGCGATCGCCGCGATCACGCCGCGGAAGAACGCGAACGCTGCGACGTGCGCCGCGAGAAACCACGTCGTGTCCTGTCGCTCGCAGAGCATGACGAAGTCGCGTCCCGACGCCAGCAGACGCATGAGAAAGAGAAACGCTTTGGTGCGCGTGCCTTGCACGTCGACGAACACTTCGAAGAAGTCGACCTGCGCGAGATCGCCCGGATGATGAACGAGCGGAATGGTCACCTCTCGTTCGGCACTCTTGAAGCGAGCGACCATTCTTCGCACGGTCCTGTCGCTCACCTCGTGCCCTCTCTCTCGGAGGAGCTCAGTCATGCGCTGAGCGGTGAACTGCTGCTTTCCCGCGGTAAAGCTCCTGCGTTCTCGCCAGAGGTCCTCACAGGCCCGCTGCAGCGCGAGCTTGTCTGTGCTGACCGTTGCCGTTGTCTTGGCCCGCTCGCCACCGATCGCGCCGCGGAGATAGCGACGCACGGTGTTGCGCGAGACGTTGAGCTCCTTCGACACGTCGCGGATCGATTGGCCATCGGCCATCACCTTGTGTCGGATCACTGCCACCAGATCCATCGAGAGCATCCTCGGGCGGATGCCGTCCGCCCAGCTCGTTGTCCAACCTCAACCCGACCCACCGTGGGTCAGTTTCGCTTGGCCGAGCTGGGTCAGTTTCGCGTGGCCAGGGACAACTACGACGACGCTCCGGCTGCCCCGCACACGCGGGGATCGACCCAGCCATGTGCAGGAGATGGGCGGTACGACGCAGGCTGCCCCGCACACGCGGGGATCGACCCTCGTCGTTGTAGTTCTGCTCATGCTCGATCGTGGCTGCCCCGCACACGCGGGGATCGACCCGCGAGCGAGAGCGTGACGATCGTGCTCGCCGAGGCTGCCCCGCACACGCGGGGATCGACCCTACGCCGCGCCCATCGTCGGCGCGTTCGTCTCGGCTGCCCCGCACACGCGGGGATCGACCCCGAGACCGATCCCGAGGCCGTGGCGAGCTTGAGGCTGCCCCGCACACGCGGGGATCGACCCGCGTGCTCCGCAGCGGGGCCGCGGCTCGAGGCTGCCCCGCACACGCGGGGATCGACCCTCGAATCCTGTCTGGGAGGGGTGAGCTGCGGCTGCCCCGCACACGCGGGGATCGACCCCGCATCTACTACATCACGCCCGAGTCGTTTCGCTGCCCCGCACACGCGGGGATCGACCCCGAGCCAGTCGCCACCCCGATCGCGGTCAGGGGCTGCCCCGCACACGCGGGGATCGACCCCTCGAAGCCGCGATCATCTCTCGAATCTCTCCGGGCTGCCCCGCACACGCGGGGATCGACCCCGTGCGTCGTGATCGTCCCGGTTACGACCCGCGCGCTGCCCCGCACACGCGGGGATCGACCCTGGGCTGCGCTCGTCGCGGCTCGATCGTGGCTGCCCCGCACACGCGGGGATCGACCCGCGATGACTCCCCGAGCGAACTCGTGGTGATGGCTGCCCCGCACACGCGGGGATCGACCCGCGCCCAAGCGCATCGGCCGAGTCCGACGAAGAGGCTGCCCCGCACACGCGGGGATCGACCTTCACGTTGTCCGTCGATCCGCGCGTATCGCGTGGCTGCCCCGCACACGCGGGGATCGACCCGCTGCTCGCCTGGACCGTGACCGCGACGACGTGGCTGCCCCGCACACGCGGGGATCGACCCGGCGCAGGCGGCGGGCCGTCCAGCGCGAGCCGGGCTGCCCCGCACACGCGGGGATCGACCCTGCCGCACGACCTCGCCGCCGAGCGCGCGCTAGGCTGCCCCGCACACGCGGGGATCGACCCACGCGCTTAGCAGCGAATCGACTCGGACAGTGGGCTGCCCCGCACACGCGGGGATCGACCCGGGGCGATCGCAAAGCTCTACTCCGCAGAGGAGGCTGCCCCGCACACGCGGGGATCGACCCGAACGCGACAAGCGCGCGCCGAAGATCTCCGAGGCTGCCCCGCACACGCGGGGATCGACCCGTCGACGCGTTTCTCGATGCGCTCCTCGCCCCGGCTGCCCCGCACACGCGGGGATCGACCAGCCGACTCACCGCGGCGGTTCGACGCAAGCAAGAGGCTGCCCCGCACACGCGGGGATCGACCCACGATCGCTGGAAGCCCCCTCGTGATCGGTGCGGCTGCCCCGCACACGCGGGGATCGACCCGACCTCCGCGCGGAAGCGGCACGCACCGCGGCTGCCCCGCACACGCGGGGATCGACCCGAGGATCTTCGCAGCGCGCAACTCGCGAGCGGCTGCCCCGCACACGCGGGGATCGACCCTCTTCGACGTCGGTCTCGGCGTCGCCACCGAGGGCTGCCCCGCACACGCGGGGATCGACCCAGCGGCGCATCCATGCGCGACCTCGCACCCGTGGCTGCCCCGCACACGCGGGGATCGACCCTGTGGGTCTAACGATGACGGTCCCCGCGTACGAGCTGCCCCGCACACGCGGGGATCGACCCCGAGACAGCAACCGCGACGGTGCCGCTCGTCGGGCTGCCCCGCACACGCGGGGATCGACCCACGACCTGCTCCCTCATCACCCGCTGGCTGTTGGCTGCCCCGCACACGCGGGGATCGACCCGCTCGCGAGTCGGACAGGCTCGAGCGAGCGTTGGCTGCCCCGCACACGCGGGGATCGACCCTCAAGACGCTGACCGCCGAGATTCTGAAGCTCGGCTGCCCCGCACACGCGGGGATCGACCCGCTGCCCACGCGGAGAGCGTGCGCAGACTCGGGGCTGCCCCGCACACGCGGGGATCGACCCCTCGAACATGGCGCGCAGCCTCGTCATGCGAAGGCTGCCCCGCACACGCGGGGATCGACCCACCGTGAAGCCCATTGCCCACGTCGCATCGCTGGCTGCCCCGCACACGCGGGGATCGACCCGAGTGGGGCGGACGGAGAGACGGCGATGGCGAGGCTGCCCCGCACACGCGGGGATCGACCGAAGGCGCGCTCGGGGCCGCGCTCGGGGCCTGGGGCTGCCCCGCACACGCGGGGATCGACCCTGCGCTGCCTTCTCGTCGCGCTCGCGCTCAGCGGCTGCCCCGCACACGCGGGGATCGACCCAGGATCGAGGTCGTTGGTTCGACCCGCACTGTGGCTGCCCCGCACACGCGGGGATCGACCCGCGCAGGTCTTCGAGAACAGTGGGACAATCCAGGCTGCCCCGCACACGCGGGGATCGACCCCCATCCGTGATGTCGTCGAGCTCTTCGAGTCCGGGCTGCCCCGCACACGCGGGGATCGACCCTGAGACGACCAAGTCGCAGACAGACGAAGCGCGGCTGCCCCGCACACGCGGGGATCGACCCTTCACCCGCGCGTAGTGGGTGCCCTTGCCCGCGGCTGCCCCGCACACGCGGGGATCGACCCCACACTGGCTGTCCGCCGCATCGGCGAGCAGAGGCTGCCCCGCACACGCGGGGATCGACCCGACCGCAGCCCGAGCGGGTTGAATCCATGCGTGGCTGCCCCGCACACGCGGGGATCGACCCGGACCATCACGGACGAGTCGCCCTACAGCTCGTCGAGGTGGTTGCTGATTCCGCCTACGTCGGTCTCCCGCTGCAGCAAGCGGCCAACGACAACGGGATGGCGCTTCGCATCGTCCGTCGCTCGGAACCACGGAATCAATTTGTTCCTCTGCCTCAGCGGTGGGTGGTCGAACGGACTTTCGCGTGGCTCGGGCGCTCGAGGCGCCTGTCGAAAGACTACGAACGGCAGCCAGAATCAAGCCGCGCAATGCTGCAATTGGCGGCGATCCAACTCATGCTGCGGCGAGCCGCATGATCTCCTGCGAATGCACTCCAACACCCTGTCAGTGCCCAGAGCCGGAATCGAACCAGCGACACGAGGATTTTCAGTCCTAGGGCAGCGGGGAGATTGTGTGGGAATTTACTGGGTGAAGTGAGCGGGAGGGGGAAGAACGTAGCGGAAACGTAGCAAGCGAGGATGGCGGGCGATGGGATGAGAGAGGATTGCGCCAGTGCGGCGCCGTGACGCTCGGGGCCGACGCTGACGGAGCGACCGCCATGGCGGAGGTGGCGGCCGCCATGGCGGACCGCCAGGTGTCGCCACGAAAAGCGCAGTGGTTTCGTCGCGCGCGCGTCGGCATGCAGAGCGCAAGCGCTCGATCGCGGCGATGGAGGAGCCCGATGCGAGACGCGACCCGACGAGCACGGCGTTGCATCGGATCGTTCGGCAGCACGTCGAGAGCTTCGTGCGGTTTGCGAGCGAGCGAAGCGGTCGATCGCTACCTGCGTACGTGGTCGAAGAGTTTCGCGCGTACCTTCGATGCGGCGTCTTGTCGCACGGCTTCGCGCGAGCGCGATGCGGCAGTTGCGGCCACGAGCGACTCGTGCCGTTCTCGTGCAAGCGTCGGGGCGTGTGTCCTTCGTGCGGAGGGCGAAGGATGAGCGGGACGGCGGCGCGCGTGTGCGATGGTGTTCTGCCAGCGGTGGCGGTTCGACAGTGGGTTTTGAGCGTTCCGTTCGAGCTGCGAAGGGTGTTGGCCGCGAAGCCTGCGATGCTCAACGAAGTCTCGCGCGCGTTCTGGGAGGAGATGCGCAGGTGGTATCGCGCCGCGAGCGAGCGCGAGACGAACGACGACGCGCGGATCGAAGCGGGAGCGATCACGTTCGTTCAGCGCTTCGGCGGCTCGTTGAACCTGAACATTCACTTTCACGTCGTCGCTGCCGATGGCGTGTGGCGGTGTCCCGTCGATGGGAGCGACCCGATCTTCGTCGCGACGAGAGCGCCAACACGTGACGATCTGCAGCGAGTGCTCGAACGACTGGTTGCGCGGCCGCGGCTCGAGCGGCGATTCGAGCGTCGCGCGGCGGTAGCGCAAGGAGCGATGGCGACGCAGTCGAGCGATGATGAGATGCAGGACAGCGCACTCGCGGGTTGCCTTCGCGCAGCGCTCGCCAGGGGAAGCTACGCGAAGGTCGACGCAGGACGCGTCGATGAAGAGTTGGATGAAGTGCGCTTCGCGCGGCGCCCGCCCAGAGCTGAGGCAGCGGAGGTGGCAGGGTTCAATTTACACGCGAGCGTGGTGATCGGCGCGAGCGACCACGAAGGGCGCGAGCGGCTGCTTCGCTACGTCTCGCGACCCGCGGTGGTGAAGGAGCGCGTGACGGAGCTGACCGATGGTCGTGTTGCGTACTTGCTGAAGCAGCCGGGCGGCCGAGGCCAAACGCATCGGGTGATGGAGCCGATGGAGTTCATGGCGCGATTGGCTGCGTTGGTTCCGCCGCCGCGCCATCCGCTGGTCAGATACCACGGCGTCTTCGCGCCCAACTCGCCGTGGAGAGCGGGCGTGGTTCCGACGCCACCAACTGCGGACGTGACATGTGGCGCGCGGGTGAATTCGCCGAACGAGTCGAGCGAGAAGCGGCGATCGCGCTCTGGGGAAGCGTCGGGCGAACCAGTGGACACCAAGGCCGATGGAACGAGCGATGAGCGACCGCGGGAGCGGGCTGTGAAGTCACGGATCGACTGGGCGACGCTCCTGCATCGGGTGTGGGAAGTGGACGCGCTCGTGTGCTCGAGATGCATGGGTCGACTGCGTTTCATTGCAGTGATCACCGAGCGAGCGGTGATCGTGCGTATCCTCGATCACCTCGGGATCCCGAGCGAGCGAGTGATCGCTGCACCAGCACGCAGCGGTTTCGACACGAGCTGAGCAACGCGGGCGGCGAACCATTGGGCCGTTCGGGCTGCGTCATCGGGCGTGGTCAACAGGGACGTGTGTGCCGGTCGGACGGAGCCGACGAGGGGGCATTGGAGTGGGTCAACTCAGTTTCGCCCGCGAAAAGAGCGGCGAACGCACGGTGCGGCGCGGTGGAGCGATCGCGGCGCGGTAGCCAACGAGTGCGGGCGAAGACAACGCGATGCCCGATCGGGGCGCCAACGGAGGACGCGTGCTCGACAGACCGCCGTTGGATGTCCTATCCTCGGACGAACGCCGGTGCTGCCGCGGGCTGTAGCTGTCGCGCTCCGCGCACCGCCTCGAAGGGGACCGCGGCGCTGTGGCTCCTGGCCCTCGCCGCGATGATCGAACGAAAGGGACGACGATGAACAAGCGCTCGAGACTCGGGATTCGATGGAGCGTCGGCGTGCTCGCGACGCTGTGCGCGTGGCCGGCTCCCATGGCGCACGCGCAAACGATGGCGGAGGCCGGAGCGCCCTTCGGAATGCTCCCGCTCATCGACGAGATCAACGTCGGTGATCCCGCGGATCCTCACCCGTTCGTCGAGGTTCCGACGGGCGCTTCGCGCATCGAGAGCGTGCTCGGCCGCAACGCGCGCGTGCTCGCGCCTGCCACGGATTCAGCGCGCCATTTCGCCTATCGCATCGGCGCGGGTCGAGGGCTCGTCGCCGGACGCGCGTACCTGCTCGTCGTCGACTACCCCGATGATGCGCCGCGCACGATCGCGATCCTTCAACGCGGCGCCGATCAAGTGCGCACGATCAGCACAGGACAGGCGATCGGCGACTATCGCGAGCAGTACACGCCGAGCAACGTCGAGTCGCTGCGCTATCCGCACTCGGGGCAATACCAGCAATATCGCGTGCTGTTCTATCTGCACGATCGATTCATGAACCTCACGGGCGTGCGCAACGACTCGGACGCGCGACGGCCCAACACGCCCGCGCAGGGCTTCTGGGTCTCGATCGGGCAGTTCAGTCAACGCGGCAACCCGCGAGAGCGAGGCGCGGCGGCGAGCCGTATTCGACTCTTCGAAGTCAGCGATCCATCTCGATTCGACCAGGAAATTCACTATCCACCCGAAGGTCTTCCGCGGCGGCACACCTTCTGGCGAGAAGAGATGAACGACGGGACCGCGATGTGCCTCAGCGGCAACTCCGGCGCGTGCGAAGGCGCGACGGCCGATCCCGTCACGTGGCTCGAGTACAAGATGCGGCTCGCGCGCTTTCTCGGGATGAACACGTTTGCCTGGAATCTGCTGGAGTTTGGCTTCAACCAGGGATGGGACCCGAGCGCGCACGGAGGCTCGGATTGGTACATCGGCTCGCGGATCCCCAACCTCTGGAGCGACGCCGTTCGCCGCGCAGGCGCGCTCGGCCTCGAGGTGCTCCCCTATTTCGAGTACTACGGCGCGCTGGGGAGCCAGGCCTTCTCGACGACCGCGTGCAGCGGAGAAACCGCCGCGGGACACGCGCAGTGCGCCGCGGCCAACAGCGGAGACACGCGGTATCGCTGCGCGCGACAGTACATGGGCTCCACCTCGCAGCTGCGCTGCGCGCTGCCCACGCTCGGCTACCAGCGCAACTGTCATCCTCTCAACGATCGAGACAACTATACGGGCTTCGGCTGGCTCGAAGACCGCTGCATCGACGTGAGCGATCCTGCGGCGCTGACCGATCTGCGCAACCTGCTCGACTCCACGGTGCTGCGTCTGCGATCGCAAGCTCGCTTCGCCGGCGCGTGGTTTCGCACGCGATACTCGTCCTGGCCGGTGAGCTTCGCGCCCGGCGCGCTCGGGCGCTTCGCGATGGAGGCCAACGGTGGCGCGGCGGTGACGCGAGCGCAGCTCCGCGCGGACCCCGCGCTGCTCGATCGGTACTACAGCTGGTGGCGAGGCAAGCGCCGGGCGTTGCTCGTCGCGCTGCGCGATCAGCTGCGCGAAAATGGGCTGCCCGACGCGACGATCTACTTCACCGCGTATCACGAAGAGCCGCTGCCGACGCGCTTCAACATGGACGTCGTGGCCACCGATGACGTCGCAGGATGGAGCGCGATCAACACCAGCGGCGCGCCCTTTCAGTGGCGATACAACCCCGTGTCCTGGACGGACTTCGTCGGCGATCATCGCTACGCCCGCGCGCTGACAGAGATGACCGGCGCGCAGGGCATCGCCGAGTCGATGCTGAGCTACGCGGGAGAGTTTCTGCACAGCGCGCCGCCGGCGGACCCAGACGCATACCAGGCGATCGCGGGCGTGCAGATGACGATGCCGTTCGGGCGGCAGTTCTCCGTCGCGGACAGCGCGTTGATGCAGCGTTTTCGCTCGCAGAGCGGGCTCGCGATGGTGCATCACTTTCCGCTCAACGAGGATGACGGCACGGGGGACGACGCGCACGATCGCGCGCAAGGGTCGTTCAACAATTGGCCGATGAGCGGTCGATGGGGCTACATGGTGAGCGACGTCGATCGCAACGGCGCGTTCTCGATGTTGGCCGAGGCGCGCGCCGTCGCAAACGGAGACCCGACCAGCATCGGGTATCTGTCTTCCAACTCGTTCAATCGCGGAGCGCCCGAGATCGTACGCGCGTTCAACGCGGCGTTTCTCGCGCTCCCCGCGCTCGCGAGCCGCGTCGTCGCCGGCGCGAGCACCGATCCCGAGGTCGTCGTGCGAGAGATCACAACCCCCTCGAGCGGAACCTACTACGCCGTCGTCAACACGTCCTTCGCGAGCAAGAGCGGCGTCTCGCTCACGCTGCCCGCCGCAGGCCCCGCGCTCAACCTCGTGACGCAGCTCGCGCAGCCCACCGCGGCGCTCTCGTTTTACCCAGGACAATTGCTGGCGCTTCGCGTCGGTGGGTCCGCCGCGCCGACCGACGCTGGCGTCGAGCCCGACGCGTCCAGCGCATCCGACGCGAGCCTCCCCGCAGACGCGAACGTCGCGTCCGACGGCGCGATGCTCGCAGACGCCTCGACGATCACGGACAGCGGCGCGACGCGCGATGCAACCGGCGATGCAGACGGTGCGCAGCCGCCTCCGACGCCAACGGGATGCGCGTGTCGAGCGACCCCACAGCACGCACCACCGCGCACGCTGCTGCTCTGGGGCGCGCTCGGGCTGGCGCTTGCGCGCGCGCGACGCCGAGCGAAGAGGCTATGATCCTCGCTGCGTGCGCGCCCTCCCCGCTCGTTTGTATCCCGCGCTCTGCGCATCGCTGACGACGCTCGCGTGCGCGGCGCCCGCCACCGCGCAGAGCGCGCTCGCCGAGCAACGATACGCGCGCGGCATCGAGCACTATCGCGCAGGGCGATTTCGCGAGGCGCTCGAGGAGTTTCGCGCGAGCCTGACGCTGCGCGCCTCCCCGAACACGCGGCTGATGCAAGCGCGCTGTCTGCGCAACCTCGGCGCGATCGTCGACGCGGCGATCGAGTACGACCGCGTGATCCGCGACGGGAGCAGCGACCGGACGTACGCGCAGAGCGTCGCAGTCGCCGCCCGCGAACATGCGCTGATCCTCGAGCAGCTCGCGCGCGTTCGACTCGAGTATTCGCCGGCGGACGAGAGCGTCGAGATCGCCGTCGACGGCGCGCAGACCACGGCGCTCGCGGGGCGAGAGCTGCTCCTCTCGCCAGGCGCACACGAGCTTCGCGCGCGATGGGCGCAGCAGAGCGACACGCAGCGCGTCGTCGTCCGCGCAGGCCAGACGCTCGTCGTTCGCTTCGGGTTCAGCGCTGCCCAGCGCGACGCAAGCGAGCCTCCGCCGCCGTTTTCTCGCGTCATTCGCCGCCCGCGCGAGGACGCGGCGCCCGCGGCACGCAGCGCAACCCCGTTTTGGGTCGCTGGCGCGGTCACTGGCGCGCTCTCGGCCGGCGGCTGGGTGACCTTCGCGATCGCCGCGGTGCAGTCCGAGCAGCTGCACGCGTCGCTTCAACGCGCGTGCGCGAGCGGCTGCCCGAGCGACCTCGACGCGTCGATCGAGCGCGGTCGCTCGCTCGATTTGCTGGGCAATATCGGTTTCACCGTGGGCGTCACGATGCTGTTGACCTCCGCGTCCGTGTGCATCGCAGGCGCGCTGCACGCGCGTCCGACGCGACTCACGGTGAGCGCGGGCCACCTCGGCGTTCGCTTTTGAGAAGGCGCGGCTGCGCGCGCTACAGCGCAGGATAGACGCAGCGAAAGCCCACCCACGGAGGCAGCAACGGGTCGCCGTTGTACAGCCGTCCACGCTTGTACGTGTAGAGCGAGTAGGCGTTGTCCGCGCGATAATCACCGCCGAAATACGCGTGAACGTCCACCGTGCTGTTGGCAGTCTCGCACAGCGGATCGAGCAGCTCGCCCTCGCCAGTGAAGCAGTCGCGCGTCGCGCTGTTGAGGTCGACGTAGCGATCCGCGCTCCACTCGGCGACGTTGCCGACGAGGTCGTAGACGTCGCGAGGCTCGGGCGCAAATGAACGAACCGGCGCTGTTTTTCCGCCGTTTTTGACGATCGCGCGAGACTCAGCGAAGTCGCAGGTCGAGCCCTGCGCGCCCTCGGCCGAGCGATGCGCGAGGTCGCAGTACACCCCGCCGTCCATCCGATCCGCGCGCGGATCGCGAGCGCCCCACGGAAAGGGGCTGATCCCGTTGGCCGCGTTCATTCGATAGCGCGCGACCCACGCGTACTCGGCCTCGGTGGGCAGTCGTCCGCCGGACTCCGCGCAAAACACCATCGCCGCCGACCAGCTCACGCAGTTGAGGGGATGCACTTCGCGCCCCGCAGCGTCCCAGTTGCAGTCACCTCCGCGCCCTGGCTGCAGGTCCGTCGGCGCGCTGACCACCACGGTCGCCCCAGGGTACGCGACGGTGATCGAACTCCTGAGCTCGGTCGACCCGCGCGCGCGCAGGTGCGCCGCGTAGCGCTCGACCGTCACCTCGGTGCTGTCCAACCAGAAGTCCGACGAGAGCCGCACGGAGATCGTCGGCGCGCCGTCCTCCACCCCGAGCGCGAACCGCGTCCCGCGCGCTGCGATGCGCACGGCGTCGCACGGACGAGCGCCGGGGCCGCAGGAGCCCGCGTCGCTTCCAGCGCTTCGGCGGCTCGTTGAACCTGAACATTCACTTTCACGTCGTCGCTGCCGATGGCGTGTGGCGGTGTCCCGTCGATGGGAGCGACCCGATCTTCGTCGCGACGAGAGCGCCAACACGTGACGATCTGCAGCGAGTGCTCGAACGACTGGTTGCGCGGCCGCGGCTCGAGCGGCGATTCGAGCGTCGCGCGGCGGTAGCGCAAGGAGCGATGGCGACGCAGTCGAGCGATGATGAGATGCAGGACAGCGCACTCGCGGGTTGCCTTCGCGCAGCGCTCGCCAGGGGAAGCTACGCGAAGGTCGACGCAGGACGCGTCGATGAAGAGTTGGATGAAGTGCGCTTCGCGCGGCGCCCGCCCAGAGCTGAGGCAGCGGAGGTGGCAGGGTTCAATTTACACGCGAGCGTGGTGATCGGCGCGAGCGACCACGAAGGGCGCGAGCGGCTGCTTCGCTACGTCTCGCGACCCGCGGTGGTGAAGGAGCGCGTGACGGAGCTGACCGATGGTCGTGTTGCGTACTTGCTGAAGCAGCCGGGCGGCCGAGGCCAAACGCATCGGGTGATGGAGCCGATGGAGTTCATGGCGCGATTGGCTGCGTTGGTTCCGCCGCCGCGCCATCCGCTGGTCAGATACCACGGCGTCTTCGCGCCCAACTCGCCGTGGAGAGCGGGCGTGGTTCCGACGCCACCAACTGCGGACGTGACATGTGGCGCGCGGGTGAATTCGCCGAACGAGTCGAGCGAGAAGCGGCGATCGCGCTCTGGGGAAGCGTCGGGCGAACCAGTGGACACCAAGGCCGATGGAACGAGCGATGAGCGACCGCGGGAGCGGGCTGTGAAGTCACGGATCGACTGGGCGACGCTCCTGCATCGGGTGTGGGAAGTGGACGCGCTCGTGTGCTCGAGATGCATGGGTCGACTGCGTTTCATTGCAGTGATCACCGAGCGAGCGGTGATCGTGCGTATCCTCGATCACCTCGGGATCCCGAGCGAGCGAGTGATCGCTGCACCAGCACGCAGCGGTTTCGACACGAGCTGAGCAACGCGGGCGGCGAACCATTGGGCCGTTCGGGCTGCGTCATCGGGCGTGGTCAACAGGGACGTGTGTGCCGGTCGGACGGAGCCGACGAGGGGGCATTGGAGTGGGTCAACTCAGTTTCGCCCGCGAAAAGAGCGGCGAACGCACGGTGCGGCGCGGTGGAGCGATCGCGGCGCGGTAGCCAACGAGTGCGGGCGAAGACAACGCGATGCCCGATCGGGGCGCCAACGGAGGACGCGTGCTCGACAGACCGCCGTTGGATGTCCTATCCTCAGGAACCATGCACCCAACGAAGAGCCGTCGAGGAAGCGTCGACGGGGCTCCTGTGCGAACTCGTGTTGCAGCGAGATTTTTGCTCGCGGCGGCGGGAGCGGCGGCGATCGTCGCGACCGCGGGCGACGCAGAAGCGCAGGTGTGCCCGATCGGCAGCCATTGTTTTTACGTTCCTGCGGGGATGCCCGACGTCGGAGGACACGATGTCGGCAATCACGCGTGGGACTTCGTGATCTCGACGCCGCTCGCTGCGGCGAGCGGGACGTTCTCGATCCACGGAGGCGCTCCGTCGCCCTTCGCGGTCATGGCCGGAACGCCGCTGCGAACGCTGCTCGGCAACGGCGCCTCGGGCGCTGCGCTTCCGAACTCGCGCGGCGTCGCGTCGGCCTTTCGCGTCGCCGAGCAGCGCGGGATCTTCGTCGTGTCGACCGATCAAGACACGATCGTCGATCGACGGCTGTTTCAGAGCGCCGAGCAGTCATCGGAGACCGTGAAGCGCGCGTCGATCTCGCTCGGGACGCGCTTTCGTGTCGGCGGCTACTCGCTGAACAACACGGGCGTCGGCGACACCGCGTACGACTACGTCTCGGTGTTCGCTCCGACGGGCGCGACCGTCACGTTTACCGCGCCTCCGGGCGCGCCAGCGACGTTTTGGAACGACGGCGCTCCGAACCCGACGACGTCCGTCACGCTGACCGCAGGGCAGACGTACGTGCTTCGCACGGCGATCAACGTGAACATCGACGGTGCGCTCGTGACTTCAACCGCACCGATCTCGGTCTCGAGCGGCGGTCGCGGCTGGGGCTCGGGGTGCGGTGACGATGGCTCGGATCACCTCGTTCCGACCAACCAATGGGGAACGGACTTCGTCGTCGTGGATATGCCCGCGGTGAACGAAGAGCAGACGGTGATCGTCGCGGACACTGACGGAACGACGTACACGGTGACGCGTTCGGGCGGCGGCGCGACGCTCATGGGGACGCTCAACTCTGGGCAAGTGTTTCGCTTCGCGCCGGCGAATCAGGGCGAAGTGCAGCGCATCACGACGAACAACCCCGTCGCGGTGTTTCACAACACGGGCATGGGGACGTGCGAGCTCGACGTCGCGTTCGTGCTTCCTGCGGCGATCAACGCGACGGCGCCGCAGCTTGGCATCTCGTTCAATGTTCCCCCTTCGACGTCCGCTGCGCAGGCGTTCGTGGTGTTTCCTGACACTGCGGCGAACATCGCGTCGCTGCGTCTCGATGGTGCTGCGCCGACGTTGGTGCGAAACCTCGTCGCGCCAGGCGCTGCCGGACTGCGTGTGCAGACGTTCAACCTCACGACGGCCAACCACGTCGTGCAGATGGCGACGGACTTTCAGCTCGGCGTCGTCACCGCCGCTGGAGGAACAGGGCTCTACGCGTACTACAGCCCGTATCGCACTCCCGGCTGCGGCAACCGCGCGCTCGACGCTGGTGAAGCGTGCGACGACGGAAACGTGGCCGATGGTGACGGCTGCAGCTCGTCGTGTCGCATCGAGATCGGCTTCACGGACTGCATGGGAATGGACGCGCGCTGCGTTCCGTCCGGTCGTTGCTCGGGCAACACTTGTGTCGGTCGCTGCATGAACGACAGCGACTGCAACGACTCGAACGCGTGCACCGTCGATGCGTGCACGATCGCCACGGGCATCTGCGCGAGCACTCCCGCCGCCGCAGGAACGATGTGCACAGTGTCCGGCGGCCCCGGCGCGTGCGGCATCAACGCGGGCATGATGTCCGTGTGTCTCGTCGACAGCGACAGCGATCGTGTCCCCGATCAAACCGACGTCGACGACGACAACGACGGCGTGCTCGATACTGCGGAAGCTGGCGGGCGAGATCCGTCGCGCGACACCGACGGCGATGGCATTCCGGACTATCGCGACACGAACTTCGCGGGCTTCGTCGACGCGAACAGCAACGGCGTGGACGATCGCGTGGATCTCGACGGCGACGGGATTCCGAACAATCTCGACCTCGATTCCGATGGTGATGGTGTGTTCGACGTCGTCGAGAACGCGTCGCTCGACCTCGATGCGAACCGCGATGGTCGCATCGACGGCAACACCGATGCGGATCGCGACGGCTTGCTCTCGTCGATGGACACGAACGACGCGGACGCGACCAACATCACTCCGCGTCGCGCGCCGATCGACACGGACATGGACATGCGCATCGACGCGCTCGACGTCGACGACGACGGCGATGGCGTGAACACCAGCGTCGAGCTCGGCGCGGGCGGCCAGTTCATGGCGCAAAACACCGACGGAACTGCGGGTCCTGGTGTCACCACGGACATGCTCCCGGACTACCTCGACACCGACGACGACGGCGACGGGTTGCTCACGAGCGCAGAGCTCGGATCGGGCGGAGCAGCGATGCCGCGCAACAGCGACGCCACGGTCCCCGCGGGACAGGGCACGGCGGACGCGAGGCCGGACTACCTCGACGCTGACGACGACGGAGACAGCATTCCCACTGCGGTCGAGCGCACGCTCGCAGGAATGACGCCCGACCCCGACAGCGACATGCTCGCCGCGTGGCTCGATCGCGACAGCGACGGCGACACGGTGTTCGACATCACCGAAGCGGGCGCGACGCCTGCGACGCCGGTGGACACGGACATGGACACGGCGAGGGACTTCCTCGACACCGACAGCGACAACGACTGCGTTCGCGACAGCGACGCGCGTGAGGCTGGAGCGGCGAGGACGAATCCTGCTGTTCCTGCGATGAACGCGAACAACAACTGCGCCGCTCCCACGCCGGTCTGCAACACGACCGCGGGCATCTGCGTGGCGGACACGGACAGCGATATGGACGGCATCCCCAACTTGGATGAGGTCCGCATCGGCTCCGATCCGATGAACCCGGACACTGACGGCGACGGACTGCGCGACGGGCTCGAAGTGGGCGCGGGTCCTGGATTTGCGCTGATCGATACGGACGGCGACATGCGTCCGAACTTCAACGACGTCGACGACGACGGCGACGGAGTGAACACGGCGGACGAGCTCGGCGCAGGCGGAGCGATGTCTCCGCGCAACACCGACGCGATGGTTCCCGCGGGCCAAGGGACGAGCGACATGCTCCCCGACTACCTCGATCCCGACGATGATGGAGACGGGATTCCCACGGCAACGGAGCGCTCACTTGAAATGATGGGCGGCGCTGTGGACATGGACATGGTCGCTGCGTACCTCGACCTCGACAGCGACGGCGACGGCATCCCCGACGCGATCGAGCGCGGAATGGACGGCGCGATGCCGCGCAACAGCGATGGCGCGGATCGTCCCGACTTCCTCGATCTGGACTCGGATAACGACACTGTTCTCGACAGCACCGAAGCGGGCGCGGACCCGTTGATGCCGAGAAACACCGACGCGATGGTTCCCATGGGAATGGGGACGAGCGACGCGCTGCCCGATTACATCGATCCCGATGACGACGGCGATTCGATTCCGACGTCGGTGGAGATCACGCTCGAAGGCATGAGCGCAGGTGATGGAGACATGATTCCTGCGTACCTCGACCTCGACAGCGACGGCGATACGGTCGCGGACAGCATCGAAGCGGGCGCGATGCCTGCGATGCCCGCGAACAGCGACGCGATGGCGGGAATGGGCGATCGTCCTGACTTCCTCGATACGGATAGCGACAACGACTGCGTGCCCGACAGCGACATGCGTGAAGCGGGCGCTGCTCGAACGGACGCAGCGATGCCGAGCGCGATGATCAACGCGAACTGCACGGACCCGACGCTGCCGATCTGCAGCCCGATCCTCGGTCGTTGCACGAGCGACGATGATGCGGACGGCGACGGGATTCCCAACATGGTCGAGACGCGCATCGGAACGAATCCGATGAACCCCGACAGCGACATGGACGGCGTCGAAGACGGCCGTGAAGTGGGCGCAGGCCCAGGCTTCATGACGCGCGACACGGACATGGACGGGATGATCGACGCGCTCGATCCCGACGACGACGGCGACGGCGTGAACACGCGCGACGAGCTCGGCGCGGGCGGCGCGATGATGCCGCGAAACACCGACGCGATGGTTCCCATGGGCATGGGAACGAGCGACATGCTCCCCGACTATCTCGACCCCGATGATGACGGAGACAGCATTCCCACGCGCGTCGAGAACACGCTGGAAGGAATGAGCGCTGGAGACAGCGACATGGTTCCTGCGTACCTCGATCTCGACAGCGACGGCGATGGCGTCGCGGACAGCATCGAAGCGGGAAGCGCGGGAGCCATGCCCGCGAACAGCGACGGAATGGCGGGAATGGGCGACCGGCCCGACTTCCTCGACACCGACAGCGACAACGACTGCGTGCTCGATCGCGATCCGAGCGAAGCAGGCGCGGCGCGCGTCGATCCCGCGATGCCGAGCGCGAGCGCGGACAGCAACTGCTCGGGCGCGACTCCCGTGTGCGACCGCACCGTCGGAATGTGCGTCGCGCGAACGGGCGGCGACGGCGGAGTCGACGGTGGCGACGCGAGCGCCGAGGGAGGCATGCGCGACGGCGCGACGGCCGACGGAGCGATGGACGGCGGAGCGAATCCGCCCGGCGTTCTCTCGGGCGACGGAGCGTGCGCGTGCAGGGTTCCCTCCGCGCGTGGCGCGAGCGATGAGCGCGCTTGGAGCGCGATCCTCGCCATGGGCGGACTCGCCCTCGTGTACGGCGCTCGTCGCAAGCGCGTGAGCAAGCGCTGACGAGCGGGAGGGGGGATCACTCGTCGGGGCACTGCACGCGAACTTGTCGCGACGTGACCCGGCTCGTGCGTCCTGTGTCGCCCAGCGCGACGCTGAGCTCGACGCGCATCCACTGGCCGCACAGCTCGTGCGTCGCGCGTGGACTGGCGCTGTTGGCTCGCTTGTGAAATGGGATCTGCCGCGTCGCGCCTGCGGCGATTCGCCCGTCGAACGCTTCGCTCACCGGATCGAAATCGATCGCGAAGCCGCTGGAGAGCGCGACGCGCGCGTCACGCACGCGCACATCCGCGAGGTCTTGCGCGCCGAAGTGTTGGATCTCGAGGTCGAACTGAACGTCGAGCGCGTCTGTCGCGACGTCCGTTCCGCGCGGGAGTGGGCCGCCGATGCGAACGTTGGCGACGTGGACGCTCATCCCGCTGCGCGGTCGCTCGGCGCCAGCGTCGGATTCGCCGCTGTTCGTCGGCGCCTCCGCTCCTGCGCTCGTCGTTGTGCTGCTCGTGGTGGCGGAGCTCGAAGCGTGGTTCGACGAGCACGCCGCGAGCACGCCGCACAAGCTCACGCTCGACAGCGCGATCACCGCGATGACGGCTCGCGTGCTGAGCGGCTTCATGCGTCTCCGAGCGCTCCGCTGTTCGATCGCGCGCCGTCGCTCTTGTCATCGTCGATGGACGGAGGACGAACGCTGTTGGCCTTGTCCTTGTCCTCGTGCTCGAAGTCCGCGAGCTCTTGCGCGATCGCGCGGAGCATTCCGCGGCGCTCGTGGTACGGCAGAAACGCGGCTTTGAATCCGTTGAGCACGATCTGCTTCAGGTCCTGCAGGCTGAGCCCCATCTTCGTGTGCGCGAGCCACAGCTCTTTCGACACGGTGGTGTCGGTGATGAGCCTGTTGTCGGTGTTCACGGTCACGCGCAAACCGAGGTCGTGATAGAGCTTGAGCGGGTGGGTCGCGAGGTCTTTGACCGCGCCCGTCTGCACGTTCGAGCTCGGGCAGCACTCGAGCGCGATGCGGTGATCGTTGACGTAGTGGAGCAGGTCGCCGTCTTCGCGAAGGCGCACTCCGTGGCCGATGCGGTGCGCGCCGCACGTGTGAATCGCCTGCTCGATCGACTCGGGGCCGTACGCTTCGCCCGCGTGGATGGTGATGTTGATGTTGTTCTTGCGGATGAGCGCGAAGGCTTCTTTGTGCTTCTTCGCGGGGTGATCGTACTCGGCGCCAGCGAGGTCGAAGCCCGTGACGCCTCTGCCCTTGTACGCGACGGCGAGCTCGGCCATCTCGAGCGAGGACTCGGGCGAGATGTTGCGGATGCCGCAGATAATCACGTTGGAGGTGATTCCGTGGTCGATCTGCGCGGCGCGAAGACCGTCGAGGACCGCTTCGACGACGCGCGTGTGCGAGAGGCCTTTGCGCGTGTGCAGGAGCGGCGCGTAGCGAACCTCCATATACCGGACGTTCTCCGCGGCGGCGTCCTGCGCGAGCTCGTACGCCGCGCGAAAGAGGGCGTCCTGCGTCTGCAGGACCATGAGCGTGACGTCGAACGCTTCGAGGTACTTCACCAACGAGCCTGTGTTTTCACCGCAGTGCATCGCGCGCGCGAGGCCTTCGGGCTCATCGGCGGGGAGCTTGACGTTGTTCTTGCGCGCGAGGTCCAGGATGGTGGAGATGCGCAGCGATCCGTCGAGGTGAACGTGGAGGTCGGTCTTGGGGAGGCGCTGAATGGCCTCGAAGGTGAGTCGTCCCATGGCGGGATGTTACAGTAGCCGCAGCGGAGAGGCGATGACTGTGAAGCTGCAGGCGGGAGATCGTGTTGCGCTGCTCACTTCGGGCGGCGATGCGCCGGGGATGAACGCTGCGTTGAGAGCCGCTGCGAAGGTGGGAACCTCGCTCGGTCTCGACGTCGTGGGCGTCGAGGACGGGTACGTTGGGCTGATGGCGGGGCGCATTGTTTCCCTGGATTTGCGCGCGCTGGATGATGCGTCGCGACGAGGCGGAACCGTGCTCGGGAGCGCGCGGTCGAAGGTGTTTCCGACGCCAGAGGGACAAGCGAAGGCGCGAGAGGTGATCGCGCGCGAGCGGCTCTCGGGCTTGATCGTGATCGGAGGAAACGGCTCGCTCACGGGCGCGCGCACGCTTCGAGACGCGGACGGTCCGCGAGGAAAATTGCTGGTCGGAGGCATTCCTGCGTCGATCGACAACGACCTGGCGTGCACGACGATGGCGATCGGCGTGGACACGGCGATGAACACCATCGTGGACGCGTGCGATCGCATCGCGGACACGGCGAGCGCGCATCGTCGAACGTTCGTCGTCGAAGTGATGGGCCGCGATTGCGGTTACCTCGCGATGACGTCGGGCGTGGCGGCGGGGGCGGACGCAGTGCTCGTTCCTGAGATCGGAAAGAGTGAAGAGTCCATCGTCGATCAAGTGGTCGCGATGATGGTCGACGCGTACACGCGCAACACGGGCAAGCGTCGCGTGTTGATCATCAAGGCTGAGGGCGTGAAGGTCGACAGCGGCAGTCTTCGCGAGCGCGTCGAGCTCGCGGTGAAAGAGAAGCTGCCCGACGTCGACACGCGCGTGACCGTGCTCGGACACGTCGTGCGCGGAGGAACTCCGTCAGCGTTCGATCGCCTCCTCGGCGCGCGGCTCGCGCACGGCGCGATGCGCGGGCTGTGCGACGGCGAGAGCGATTTCATGGCGGGTTGGATCGGTCCGGGCGCGATGCCTTCGAGCGAGACGAAGCTGAGCCCGCACGACCCGTACGTGGTGCTCACGGGGCTCGACGCCGTGCTGCGCGAGACCGAGCGCTTGATGAAGGGCGACAGCCTGGTTGCGCAGTGGCGCCGACGGATCTTCTCGGAGATCGAGCCGATCCTCAGCAAGTGAGCGCGGCGCGCGGTCGCTCGGCTTCCCTCCCGAAGTGAACGACGATTCAGCGCGGCGAGCGCGTACCCCTCACGAGCGCGCTCGGACGAACGGCGCGATCAGCCCGGGTTGACCGAGCAGCGCCAGCTCAAGCCGAACGTGCGGAGCACCGGCGAAGCGACGGGCATGCGCGACGGGTTGAACGTGATCGTGAGGCGCATGTACTTCTGCGCGGTGACCATCGCCGCGGCGAGCTTCGGTCCGACCTGCACGGGCGACATGTCCATGTTGGTGTTCGCGAGCACGACGGGCGTGGCCATGCCGAGGCCCGCTTCGGTGGCGGCGGTGCGGAGCGTGAACTGCAGCGACGTTCCCGCGGGGAGCGAGGCGTCCCAGGTGAGCTCGGCCATCTGCGGGTCGTTGCACGCGGCGGTGTAGCGCTGGTCGTACGTCCCCGTTCCGATCACGAGGCGACGGACGGCGCCGGTGAAGTCCGTGTACGTGTACACGCGGTTCGGGCCGTTGTGCGTGCTGAACGTGTTGGTCGCCGTGTCGAAGAGCCACAGCGGACCGGTGTTGTACGTCGCGACCCAGATGTTGCCCGCGCGGTCCGCGCCGAGCGCGCTCGACGCGGTGATCGCCGGCGTCATCGCGCGCGAGGTGAACGCCGCCGCTGGCATGCTTCCGCCTGCGACGAACGCCGCGGCGTCCCAGTTGACGAGGTTGTTGCCGTTGACGCCCCACACGCGGTTCATCGGATCGACGGTGATGCCGCGGCTGTTGACGGTCATCGGCAGCGTCGTCCACTGGCGCGAGCGCGTGTCGTACGCGCGGTTCGCGTTGGAGAACCACAGGCGTCCGTCGGCGTCGACCGTGATGCCGTAGCCGCCGCCCGACACCGTCGCTTCGAGCGCGCGCGTCGTTGTGTTCATCGCGGTGAAGCTCGTGGCGAAGGCGCCGCCGTTCCACCACAGGCGACCGTCGGGCGTGACGACCGCGCCGTACGCGCAGTGCGGGAGCGCGACGGTGTTGAGCACCGCGCCCGTGCGCGGGTTGAGCTGCCAGCCCGTCGCAGGACCCGAGCCGTTACACGATCCGACCCAGACGTAGCCTTCGGGAAAGTTCTCGTCGCCGCGGTCGATCGCGATCGCGCGGAGCACGGAGTTGGCAGGTCCGACAGGCGCGTTGAAGAGCACGCACTCGTCCTGGCCGTAGGGCTTCACGTCCATCGGGCCCGTGGACGTGTCGATCATGCCGTTCATGTTGCGGTCGACGCAGTCGAAGTTCTCCGCTGCGATCTTGCTGACCGTGCCCTGCATCGTGAATCCGCGGTTCGCGATCCACGCGTTGCCGAAGCCGTCGACGACGGTGCGCGACGTCATGTTGCAGTTGTTCGTCCAACAGCACTGACCGACGCACTCGCCCGACGCGAGTCCCACGCGGTACCGCGCGATCTCGCGGCGCGTGTTCGCGTCCCACTTCGAGACCGTGCTCTCGCCGGTGTTGGGGATCCAGAGGTAGTCCGCGCGGCGATTGTTTGCGCGCACGATCAGCCCGCCCGAAGGCATGTCGTAATCGACGCCGTTCTGCCCGTTCATGTCGAAGCCGCCGTTCGGGCCCATGCCGCCGCCGACGGGGTTCTGCATGCACGAAGGATCACAGGCGCAGCGCGTGAGGTCGCGGACGTTGCGGCAGCGGTGCGTTCCGGTGTCGCACGTGTCGATGGTGCAATCGACGCTGTCGTTGCACTGCGAGTCCATCGTGCAAGTGTTCGGAGGCGTCACGCCGCCGTCGTTGCCACCACCACCGCCGCCATCGCGAGGAGGCGTCACGCTGCCATCACGACCGACGGTGCCTCCATCGTCGACCGGTTGCATCATCTCTTCTGAGCACGATGCGAGAGCAAAAGTCGCGACGAGACTCATCGCGGTTCGAGTGAAAGCAGTACGCAGGTTCGGCATGACGGGCATCCTCCGAGAGCCGTCAGTGTATCTCCCTACGCGCGTTCATCCATGACTCTCGCGTACAAATCCGCAGCAATTCGTCGGGCGAGGTGCTGCGTGGTGTGGGCGAGAATTCTCCCAGGTCGAGCCGGGAGCGGTTGGTTATTTCACATCGCGACGCATGCGTGACGAGAGCGCGTCGAGCGCCATCACCATCGCGACGATGGCGATCACGACGACGGTGACCTTCGCGTACTCGGCGCCGCGCATGTACGTCATGAGCAAAAATCCAATGCCGCCAGCGCCGACGAGGCCGAGCACGGTGGACACGCGCACGTTGAGCTCGAAGCGAAACAGGACGATCCCGACGAAGTGCGCGGCGAACTGAGGCCAGACGCCCCAGCGGAGGACTTGAGTGGGAGTCATTCCGACGGAGCGCATCGCTTCGGGCGGGCCGGGATCGAGCGTCTCGAGGGTCTCGTAGCACTGTTTGGCGAGCGCTCCGACGCTGTGAATCGCGAGCGCGAGCACGCCGGGCAGCGGGCCGAGGCCGACGGCGCTCACGAGCACGAGCGCGAGGATGAGCGTGTCGACCGAGCGATCGAGGTTGAGCGCGAAGCGCACGATCGATCGCACGGGCCGCGAGGGCATGGTGTTCTCTGCGGCGAGAAACGCGAGGGCGACGGCGAAGGGCACGGCGATGAGCGTCCCGACGAGGGCGAGCTGCGCGGTGACGATCGAGCTCTCGATCACGCTGGGAATCACCCCGCGATCCGGCGGGACCATCGCCCTCGCGAACGCGAGCATGTTGTTGCGACCGGCCCACAGTTTGGTGAGCGAGAGCTGCGCGCCGATCGCGCCCCACAGCGCCGCGGACGCGAGCGTCACCCACGCGAAGCGCGAGCGCCACACGGCGCGCGCGGCGCTCTTGGTCCACCACGGGAGCGCGAGAATTCCTGCAAAAATACAGAGAATTGTGAAGATCGCGACGTCCCACGGCCGCTCGAATCCGCGGCTCGCGCGCGACTGTCGCGTCGCCGCGTACGCTCTTCGAACGAGCGCGTACTGCGACGAGTTGGCTTCGACGAAGCCGTCGGTGCTGTTGAGCCTGCGCAGGATCGCGCGGCCGTCCTCGCTCTGGCCCATCGCGAGGAGCGCGGCGCGCACCGAGCGAACGAGCGTGGGGTGTTCGCGCATGAACGTGGGGTGCACTCCGACGGCGTCCGAAGGGACGGGCGGCGAGTACAAGATCGGGCGCAGCCTCGGCGGGGGACGGTTGCGGAGGAAGCGAACCCACGCTCCGCCGCCGTCGCTCGGCGGCTCGGCCCACACCGCGGCGGCGTCGACCAACTCAGTTTCGCCCGCGAAAAGAGCGGCGAACGCACGGTGCGGCGCGGTGGAGCGATCGCGGCGCGGTAGCCAACGAGTGCGGGCGAAGACAACGCGATGCCCGATCGGGGCGCCAACGGAGGACGCGTGCTCGACAGACCGCCGTTGGATGTCCTATCCTCAACGTGTTGCTCACGGGGGCGCGGTTCCTCGTGGCCGCTGCCTTCTCTCTGGCGGCCCGGCTACTGGTCGGTCGACGCGAACTGCTACACGAAACACAGCAAGTGCCGGCAGCCACGGCAGTCCGGGGGGCTGGTGGCCTGGCAGGAGGATCTCCATGGACACGCTTGGATGGGTGACTGAACTCAATTCGATCGAGCCGGATGCGCCCTTCGACGATCTGGAGTGGGTGCGAGAACTGGTGGGCGATGCCCGCGTCGTGGCGCTGGGCGAGGGCGCGCATTTCATCGAAGAGCTCTGGACGGTACGACGACGGTTGGTCAGGTTCCTCTGCGAGGAGCTTGGCTTCCGGTTGATCGCCGCAGAGTTCGACATGGGCGAAGGCGAGGAGCTCGCTGGCTGGCTCGTCAATTCCGCGGACGCACGGGATCTGCGAACGGTGAGTCGAGGCGCGGCCGACTGGGGAATGGCGTCGACGGCGCACTGGCTGCGATCCTGGGGCGCAACGCGCGGCATCCGCTTCGCTGGCCTGGACGCACCCAACGGAGGAACTGCGATAGCGGCCATGCTCGCCTGGGTGGCCGATGTCCTGCGCAGCCTCGATCCTGACGCCGCGCCGGTCCTGGAACGTATCGAGCCGATTGTGGGATCGCTGTCCGGTACCTCGGTCGCGGCCTCGGCTCAGGCGTGGGCGGCGCTAGGGGTTGCCCGACAGGACGCGTTGACGGCCGGCTGGCGCGGCTGCACCAGCGCGTTGTCTTCCTCGATTCCGTGCTCGCCGAGCGCGGAGGCCGCGCCCGGGTCGATGGCCTGCGGAGGCGCCTGGCTGCGCTCCAGTGCGCCGACTATGCACTTCGGGCCAACGAGGCCATGCACCGCGGAGCCGAGGCCCAGCTCGACCTCTCGGCGCGCGACCGATTCATGGCCGACTCACTGCTCGCCCTGCTCGCGAGCGAACCCGGGGTGCGCGTCGTCCTTCTGGCGCACAACGGGCACGTCCAGAAGCAGCCTGTCGTGTGGGGCGATTACCTGTCGGCGCACGCGCTCGGGATGTACCTCGACCGCACGCTCGGTGAGGCCTACCGCGTAATCGGCACGACCACGACCGGCGGGGTGTCGAGCGAGATGGAGCTCGACCCGAGTGTCCCGGTGGGCTTCCAGGTGGTCGAGGCTCCGCTCGAGCCGCCTCAGTCCGGCAGCCTCGAGGCCGCGCTCATTGCCACCGGTTTCGGCGACCGGATCGCTCTGGCGTCCCTGCGTCGGGCGGCCGCCGCCGGGCTCACGTTCCAGCGCATCCGTTCGCAGAGCGGCTATCTCAGCTGTGACGTGGCGACCGCTTATGATGCGATCATCTCGTTGCCGCGTCTGACGGTTCAACGCGACCTGGGCTTTTGAGAGCCACCAACTCAGTTTCGCCCGCGAAAAGAGCGGCGAACGCACGGTGCGGCGCGGTGGAGCGATCGCGGCGCGGTAGCCAACGAGTGCGGGCGAAGACAACGCGATGCCCGATCGGGGCGCCAACGGAGGACGCGTGCTCGACAGACCGCCGTTGGATGTCCTATCCTCCCTCGCTGTCCATTCGCTCCCCTGGCGCGGTATGAACCGCCGCCTCATAGTGCAGTTTGATCCTGACGAGCCCAGCATGTCTGCGCCCACCTTCGCGGAACCTGACCAGGGTCCGCTAGCGGGCGGCCGGAAGGTGAATGCTAGGCATGATCTAACCCTCGGTCTCTGGCGTCGCGACTGCGAAATTTCGCGAGGGTTTCCGAGAAGGTGATTGCGCTTCGCAGATCTCCAGGCGCGTGGGTGCGGACGTAGTCAGCGCCATTGCCGATCGCGTGAAGTTCCGCCGCAAGGCTCGCTGGACCCAGATCCTTTACAGGAAGGCCAACGGTGGCGCCCAAGAAGGATTTCCGCGACACCGAGACCAATAGCGGAAGCCCCAACGCCGACTTCAGCTTTTGAAGGTTCGACAGCACGTGCAGCGATGTTTCCGGTGCGGGGCTCAAGAAAATCCCATCCCCGGATCGAGGATGAGCCGGTCGGCAGCGACCCCGCTCCGTCGCAAGGCGGAAACCCGCGCCTCGAAGAACCGCACAATCTCGTCGAGCGCGTCTTCGGGTCGAAGGTGACCGGTGCGGGTGGCGATGCCATCCCGCTGCGCTGAGTGCATAACCACCAGCCTGCAGTCCGCCTCAGCAATATCGGGATAGAGCGCAGGGTCAGGAAATCCTTGGATATCGTTCAGGTAGCCCACGCCGCGCTTGAGCGCATAGCGCTGGGTTTCCGGTTGGAAGCTGTCGATTGAAACACGGTGCATCTGATCGGACAGGGCGTCTAAGAGCGGCGCAATACGTCTGATCTCATCGGCCGGCGATACAGGCCTCGCGTCCGGATGGCTGGCGGCCGGTCCGACATCCACGACGTCTGATCCGACTCGCAGCATTTCGATCGCCGCGGTGACAGCGCCGGCGGGGTCTAGCCGCCGGCTCTCATCGAAGAAGGAGTCCTCGGTGAGATTCAGAATGCCGAACACCGTCACCCTGCTGCGTAACATCGTTGCTGCTCCATAACATCAAACATCGACCCACGGCGTAACGCGCTTGCTGCTTGGATGCCCGAGGCATAGACTGTACAAAAAAACAGTCATAACAAGCCATGAAAACCGCCACTGCGCCGTTACCACCGCTGCGTTCGGTCAAGGTTCTGGACCAGTTGCGTGAGCGCATACGCTACTTGCATTACAGCTTACGAACCGAACAGGCTTATGTCCACTGGGTTCGTGCCTTCATCCGTTTCCACGGTGTGCGTCACCCGGCAACCTTGGGCAGCAGCGAAGTCGAGGCATTTCTGTCCTGGCTGGCGAACGAGCGCAAGGTTTCGGTCTCCACGCATCGTCAGGCATTGGCGGCCTTGCTGTTCTTCTACGGCAAGGTGCTGTGCACGGATCTGCCCTGGCTTCAGGAGATCGGAAGACCTCGGCCGTCGCGGCGCTTGCCGGTGGTGCTGACCCCGGATGAAGTGGTTCGCATCCTCGGTTTTCTGGAAGGCGAGCATCGTTTGTTCGCCCAGCTTCTGTATGGAACGGGCATGCGGATCAGTGAGGGTTTGCAACTGCGGGTCAAGGATCTGGATTTCGATCACGGCACGATCATCGTGCGGGAGGGCAAGGGCTCCAAGGATCGGGCCTTGATGTTACCCGAGAGCTTGGCACCCAGCCTGCGCGAGCAGCTGTCGCGTGCACGGGCATGGTGGCTGAAGGACCAGGCCGAGGGCCGCAGCGGCGTTGCGCTTCCCGACGCCCTTGAGCGGAAGTATCCGCGCGCCGGGCATTCCTGGCCGTGGTTCTGGGTTTTTGCGCAGCACACGCATTCGACCGATCCAACTCAGTTTCGCCCGCGAAAAGAGCGGCGAACGCACGGTGCGGCGCGGTGGAGCGATCGCGGCGCGGTAGCCAACGAGTGCGGGCGAAGACAACGCGATGCCCGATCGGGGCGCCAACGGAGGACGCGTGCTCGACAGACCGCCGTTGGATGTCCTATCCTCTCAGGTGCAGGGCGAACTGGAGCGGAACAATGCGGGCTTCCGCAAGTTACCGGGGACTGCGCTGAAAGACGGCAAGGGCAGTACGGTGTACATGCCGCCGCAGGACCCAGCCGAGATCGTTGTACTGATGTCTGGGCTGGAGCGATTCATCAACGATAGCGAGCTATTCCCGGCAGACCCGCTGATCAAGATGGCCTTGATCCATCACCAGTTCGAGAGCATTCACCCCTTTTACGACGGTAATGGGCGCACTGGGCGGATCCTGAATGTGCTGTATCTGGTGAAGGAAGGTTTGCTGGATGTGCCTGTGCTCTACCTTTCGCGCCACATCGTGCGGCACAAAGGCGATTACTACCGCTTGCTGCAGACAGTGCGGGATCACGATAGATGGGAGGACTGGGTGCTCTACATGCTGGAAGCCGTGGAGCAGACCGCAGGCCAGACCATTGAGACTATCCACGCCATCAAGCAGGCGCTGTTTGATTACAAGCACCGGATCCGCGCCGGGTACAAGTTCTACAGTCAGGACCTGATCAACAACCTGTTTACGCACCCCTATACGAAGATCGAGTTCGTGCAGCGTGACCTGAAGGTTTCCCGGCTGACGGCCACCCGTTACCTCGATGCTCTGGCGGAGGGCGGCTTCGTGGAGAAGCAGAAGATCGGGCGCAGCAACTACTACATCAACGTGGCACTCAATCAGATATTGCTGGGTAACGCCGAATGACCGAAGACCAACTCGAACAGGAAGCCCTCAGCTGGCTGGTGGAATGTGGCTACCGGCATGTGTGCGGCTACGACATCGCGCCCGATGGCCTAAGCCCGGAGCGGGAACGCTTTCAGCAGGTGTTGCTGCTGGGCCGCTTGCGCGAAGCCATTGCCCGGCTGAATCCACAAGTGCCGCTGGTGGCACGCGAGGATGCTTTGCAGCAGGTGCTGAATCTGGATGTGCCGGTGCAGCTTTCCGCCAATCGAGCCTTCCACAGCCTGTTGGTGAATGGCGTACCGGTTGAGTACCAATCGGGCGGTGAAACACGCGGCGATTTCGTTCGCCTGATCGATTTCGCAGATGAGGCTGCCAATGAATTTCTGGCGGTGAATCAGTTCAGCATCAAGGGCCCAAAGCACACGCGCCGGCCGGACATCATCCTGTTCGTGAATGGTTTGCCGCTGGTGTTGCTGGAGCTGAAGAATCCAGCGGACACCCACGCCGACATCTGGAAGGCCTACGACCAGATCGAGACTTACAAGGAACAGATCCCGGACGTGTTCCAGTACAACGAGATTCTGGTGATCTCGGATGGCTCGGAGGCGCGCATGGGCTCGCTCTCGGCGAACGCGGAGCGCTTCATGCAGTGGCGCACCGTGGATGGCGCCACACTCGACCCCTTCGGGCCGCTCGGCGAGCTGGAGACCAACTCAGTTTCGCCCGCGAAAAGAGCGGCGAACGCACGGTGCGGCGCGGTGGAGCGATCGCGGCGCGGTAGCCAACGAGTGCGGGCGAAGACAACGCGATGCCCGATCGGGGCGCCAACGGAGGACGCGTGCTCGACAGACCGCCGTTGGATGTCCTATCCTCCGCGATACAACGACCGCTCCTCCTGGAGGGAACGACATGAAGATCTCGATCGTCTCATTCGCGCTGCTCATTTCGTCAGCGCTCATCGGCTGTGCCTCGGACCCATGCGGACGCAGCAGCCCCTGCCCCAATGATACGCCCGCGACGCAAGCGCAACGCAACCAGTGCCGCGCGACGTTTCAAGCGAACTCGAGCAGCCCCTGCTACGCCGAGGCGGTCGCGCTTACCAACTGCAGCCTCGACAACGTCGTGTGTGGCGGAGACGGCAAGACCGACGCAGCGCTCACCAGCACCGCGATCCAAAACAACTGCACGAGTCAACGCGCGAACTACGTGGCCTGCTGCACACGCAATCCCACGTCGACCGCGTGCCAGTGAGCGGGACGGTCCAGCCAGCGTAGGCTCACTCAGGGCCGACAGACCGCCAATGGACGTCGTGTCCTCACCGCCACGACCACGACCGCTGGACGCTCAGTTCTTGGCGCGCGTGGCGGATGGCGCGAACGCCCTCGCTTCTGCGGGCGCGCTTGCGCTTCCGCCGCGGCTCGGGATGTTGTCGATTCGACAATGGCGCGGGTCGTAGATCGCGCGAGTATGCGAATTCTTCGACAAACCACCGTACGGTGACCTCGATCGTCGCGCGCTCCTTCGTCACGCGACGATCGCTTCGCTCGTGCGCTCTGTCGCGACCGACGACCATCGACTGTGGCGCTGTATGCGCAGATCGCGGAACCAGCAACAATGAGCTCTCGAAGGGCGCAGGAGCGAGCGCTCGCCCTGCTCAAATCGCGCTCACGCAGTCGGGGCCAACGCGCGGGTCACTGCACGCCGAGCAGCGCTTCGAGCGAGGCTCCTCGCGAGCGATCAGGGAGCGCGCCGAGCAATCGCACCGCGCAGTCGAGGATCCAAGCGCCCGCATCGGCGTCGAACGGCGCCGGTCCGCCCGAGGCGTTGTACGTCACCTTCGCGACGTTCTCTGCGAGGTACAAGAGGCAGATCGTCGCGCGATCCGTGGAGGTTCGCTCGGCGCGCAGGAGCAAAGCGCGAGTCGCGCTGAACAGCGGCATGCACGACGCCCACTGCGATCGGTCTTTTGTCGCGTCGACGATCGCCCGCACTTCGCGAACGGGTTCGCACAACGCGCTCGCAGCTTCGAGCACCTGGCCGGCCCACGCGACGAGCTCTTCGCGCGAGAGCGAGGCGCAGATTCGCGCTCCTTCTCGAAGCAGCTCCACGCGGCTGGCGTTGCGATCGATCTTGTTCTTCATGGCAGCGCGCTCTGTGTGGGCGCGTGCGCCGAGTTCACCATCGAACGCGCGAACTCGCTACGCGAGCGCGTCGAGTTCGGGCGGAGGGAGTGCTCCTCCGGCGGGAGAGCACGCGACGAATCGCACCATTCGGCCGTCGCACGTCGCGGCAGAGTCCTGGCAACGCGGGCTGAACACGACGTTCGGAAGAAGCAGCGAGCACGACTCTCCAGCGTCGGGACCACCATCACCACCGCACGAGATCGACGTCTCCATGCCGGTGTGCGTGCAATCGCACGGGAGGATCCCTGCGATGGTCGTGGACCCAAAGTAGCCGAGCGCGTTGGTCGTGTATCGCCCAGCGCATTGCACGACCGCGAGCGAGTGCGCAGCGTTGACAGCCGTCGCCGAGAGGCTCGTCAGTAGACGTTCGACGAGAGATCGACTCGACCGAGGTTCAGCAGTCGGATACCGAGCTCGCGCACAGGGCCGCTCTGCGGACTCAACACAGTATCGCCTGTGAAAACAGTGGGAGAACGCACGGCGCGGCGGGGTGGGACGCTCGCGGCGCGGCAACAAAGGGCTGAGGGTGCGGCGAGGAAACGGTCGACCTTCACCCTCTTCAGGCGCGGCGCGAACTTCTCGATGCGCTTGATGGTCGTCGCCTCGACGCCGACCACCGTCGGGCTGAAGCTCTTGCCGCGCATCTTCCCGTAGGAGAAGTGCGTCAGGTACAGGAAGCGGTGGAGCCGCTCGACGTCGTTCTCGGGCTCCACGTCGAGGAGCCGCTTGAACGTCTTCTCGTCGCCGACCCAGGGCAGCTTCTTCAGCCGGGCGAGCCCCTCGGGCGTGAGCTTCTTGATGAGCCGGTACGCGTCGGCGATCTCGAGGTCGGCGTCGTTGATGACCTCGACGTCGGAGGGCTCCTTGGCGAACAGCACCGCCGCACTGCCGGCGAACGGCTCGACGTAGGTCTTGTGCGCCGGGAGCATCGCCACGAGCCGGTCTGCCAGACGCTTCTTGCCCGCGGGCGAGCCCCAGATGGTCTTCTCGACCTCCGTCGACTCGGCGCGCACCCCGCCGTTCGCTGCGAGGACGCGGCGCGCGTGCGCAACGGCAGCCTCGCGGCGGTCAGACATCGCGCAGCGCCTCCGGGTCGGTGCCCCACTCGGGGTTGTCGGTGGAGGGCGCGTTCAGGTCGCGCGGCCACAAGAAGGGCGCGTCCTTCTTGGCCGTCTTGTCAGCCTTGGCGGGCGCAGACGGAGGCGGCCCGTCCCCGGCGCTCGGGGCGGTCGACTCGGTCTCGCGCGGCTTCGTGTCGGACATGCTTCGGCCTCCGCAGAGGCAAAGCCGCCGACTTCGCGCGCAGGGGACACGTCACGCCAAGATCACCGAACTCAAGGCGCAGCCAGCGTCCGCGCGAGAAACTCGGCTTGAAGCCGCGCGTTCTCGGCGTGCGCAGGACCGACGTACAGGCCGAAGTGCCCGCACGCATATGAGACCAGCTCACTCGAGTGTGTCAGGCGTGCGTGCCCCTCTTTCACGTAGGCAGCAGGCACCATGTCGTCGTACTCGGCGGCGACGAACAACACCGGACACCTCACCTTCTCGATTTCCTCCATCGGAACGACATCGTCGAGGGCTGCAAGCCCTCGCGCGAGCATCTTGTTCTCCCATCCGCCGAGCGGTGGCCGCGGTAGCTGCTTCCAAAAGTCAGCCCCAAGCGGCCCCCCGAAATCCGCGACGCTTGGGTTCTCGGCGCTGGGCGCGAACACCCACTCACCAGGCCGACCGAAGAGTGGCACGTAGATCGGCGGCAGGATGCGAAGCAGGTCCAGGGTGGCCAGAACGATGTAGCGCGCCATCGCCAGCCCACGAGGCTCCATGTGGGGTGGCGTCTTCAGGTACGGACACTGCGCGACGACGGAACGCAGAGCGGCGTCGCGAGCCGCAGTCACGAGCGCGGTGCCGCCAGAGAACGACGAGCCCCACAGCGCGATACGCGCCGTGTCGATGGCTTCCTTCAGCTCACTACGCACAAAGTTGATGGCAGACTCATAGTCCTCGCGGTGGCGGGGGGGCGCAACCCAGTGCCGGGGCAAGCCGTCTGATCCACCAAAGGTGCGGTAGTCGAACGCGAGCGCGGCGATCCCTCGTTCGACGAAGGCCCACGCGAACGACTCGAGGAACCCGTCCTTCGTCCCGCCGAGCCCCGGAGCCATGATGACAATCGGCGGTCGAGTGACGCCATCGGGGACAAAGAGCCAACCTTCTAGTTGGGTGCCGTCGATGGCCGGGAAGCGAACGGTGCGCAGGAGACCGCCGGGCCCCCTCTCGTCCGCGCGACCCGTGGAGCGGACCCATGCGAAGCGCGAACGCCTCCACAGCACGAGCCACGCGACCGCGCATACCAAGACCCCGGCGAGCGCGAAGATCATGCTCCAACTCCCTTCGCCTTCAGCGCGCGCCGCGCCTTGTCGGCCCACGCGAGTTCGGCGTCACACCACGCGAGCCCGTGCTCGATGGAGAGACGCCAGAGCGTCGCCTCTCGCTTCGAGCGTGCCAGCGCGAAGATCTCCTTCATCGACAGGCGCGCGACGTACTCAGTGCGCGTGACCGCAATCGACTCTCGGTACTTCGCCAGGACGTCATCCAGCGCTTGAGGATCCAGGTCGGCGGCGAAGACGAACTTGAGGAGTAGCGGGTGCCGGAGATGAACCGGGTCAACCGGAGCGCGAAGCCAGGTGTCGAGTTCCTTCCGTCCGGCCTTCGTCAGCTCATAGACGCGCCGATCCGGCTTGCCATCGCCGGGCTCGCGCTCGCTCACGACCAGGCCCTCTTTCTCGAGCGCGTGCAGCTCTCGGTAGATCTGGCTCTGCGTGACGCTCCAGAAGGAGCCGACGGAACCCTCGAAGCGCTTGCGCAGCATGTAGCCGCTCGTTGGCTCGAGGCGGAGGAAGCCGAGGATGGCAGCGCGTAGGGACACTCTGCATATATGCCATCTGTGCCTTATCTGCGCAACACGCTCACACGACAGCGAGCGTCGTGGACCGGCAGAGGCCGTGGTACGGCGGGAACCCGATGCCAATCTCGTTCAGCGCGCTGTCGCTGGCGAGCGCACGGAAGCCGCCCCGATCGTCGCGGGTCCCCATCGCCGAGCGAGTGACCTCCGCGAGGTCGATCCGGCCGCTGCCGCCGTCCACGAAGAGCCGGGTGCGGCCCGTCTCGCGATCCGCGGCCTCGCGGACCCACGGCATCGCCTGCTTGATGGCCTCGGGGTCCTCGAGCTGCTCGATGCGGTCGAAGCGCCGGAGGGCGTCGGCGACCGAGAAGGTCTTGCCGTGCAGGTAGCGGCAGATGTTCGTGGTCTGCTCGTCGAGCACCGCCTCGATGCGGTACTGCCGGATGCCCGCCTCGGCGTAGCTGCTCATCTGCGCGTAGGAGCGGCCCTGCGCGATGAACGAGGCGGCGACCGTCTCCCAGTAGAACGGGGCGCGGTCGACGAGCGCGGCGCGGGCGGCCCCTTCGAGCGCCTCGGCGATGTCGTCTCGCCCGAGTCCCCCCTCGAGCCCGCCGGCGACGATGCGCCGGGCCTCCTCCCCGAAGCTCTCGATGCGGCGTCCGTACTCGTCGCGGACGAAGTTGCCCTGGGAGCTGGTCACGTGAGCCACGACGCGGCGATCGACGGCGTTGAACTCGGCGGAGGATAAGACATCCAATCGCGTTCGGTCGACCGCCGGTCGGCTGACCGGGGAGCGATCGACCGTTTCCTCGCCGCACCCTCAGCCCTTTGTTGCCGCGCCGCGAGCGTCCCACCCCGCCGCGCCGTGCGTTCTCCCACTGTTTTCACAGGCGATACTGTGTTGACCGACTCCAATGCCCCCTCGTCGGCTCCGTCCGTCCGGCACACACGTCCCCATCCGCCGCGTCCGATGACGCAGCCCGAACGGCCCAATGGTTCGCCGCCCGCGTTGCTCAGCTCGTGTCGAACCCGCTGCGTGCCGGTGCCGCGATCACTCGCTCGCTCGAAATCCCGAGGTGATCGAGGATACGCACGATCACCGCTCGCTCGGTGGTTTCCCACGTCGATGTACTCGGTCGTGCTCGCGTGGACGCCGAAGAAAGCCAAGCTCTCGATCGGGTTCAACCCGTGGAGCAAGCGCCCTCGCACGCACAACATCGCCGAGCTCTGCGAGAAGTACGGCGGCGGCGGTCACCCTGTCGTGGGCGCGATCTCGATGCCGGGCTCCGAGCTCCCCCGCGCCAAGCGCGCGTTCGAAGAGGTCATCGAGAAGCTCAACTCGTGAGCGCGGTCACAGCCGCTCGAAGTGACACGAGAAGTGCCGCAGCCGCTCGGGCTGCCAGGTGATCTTGTAGCCGCCGAGCTCGCTTCGTCGCTCGAACACTTCGATGATCCCCTCCACCACGTAGTCCATGTGGCTCTGCGTGTAGACCCTGCGCGGGATCGCGAGGCGCACGAGCTCGGGCTTGGCGCTGTTGATCAAGTGCGGAAACATCACTGTTCCCATCTCGCACGCGCGCACGCCTGCGTGCTCGTAGATCGCCGCGGCGACGGACTGCCCGGGGTGTTGCTCCCGCGAGACGTGCGGAAGAAACCGCGTCGCGTCGAGGTACACAGCGTGCCCTCCCGCTGGCCGAAGCACAGGGACGCCCGCGCGATGCAAGTGCTCGCACACGTACTCCGTGCTCTTGATGCGATAGTGCAGGTACGACTCGTCGACGACCTCGCGTAGCCCCTGCGCGATCGCGTCGAGGTCCCGGCCCGCGAGCCCTCCGTACGTCGTGAAGCCCTCCGTGAGGATCAGCAAGTTGCGCGCTTCAGCGGCGAGCTTGTCGTCGTTGGTCGCGAGAAATCCGCCGATGTTCGCGAGGCCGTCTTTCTTCGCGGACATCGTGCAGCCGTCGGACAAAGAGAACAGCTCTTGCGCGATCTCGGTCACGCTTCGATGCCGCTGGCCTTCTTCGCGCTGTTGAATGAAGTAACAGTTCTCTGCGAACCGACAGGCGTCGATGTACAGCGGAACGTTGTAGCGCTTGGTGAGCTCTCGCACCGCGCGCACGTTCGCGAGGGACACGGGCTGACCTCCGCCAGCGTTGTTCGTCACCGTGATCATCACCAGCGGGACGCGACCTCGGTGCTCGACCAGCGCGCGCTCGAGCGCCTCGAGGTCCATGTTTCCCTTGAACGGGTGATCGCTCTGCGGGTCCGCTGCCTGCTGGATCACCAGGTCCACCGCGGCTGCGCCCGAGTACTCGACGTTGGCGCGCGTCGTGTCGAAGTGCGTGTTGTTGGGGACGACCTTTCCTTCGCCGCCCACGATCGAGAACAAGATCCAACACAGTATCGCCTGTGAAAACAGTGGGAGAACGCACGGCGCGGCGGGGTGGGACGCTCGCGGCGCGGCAACAAAGGGCTGAGGGTGCGGCGAGGAAACGGTCGATCGCTCCCCGGTCAGCCGACCGGCGGTCGACCGAACGCGATTGGATGTCTTATCCTCCGCTTTGTCGGTATTGAGCGTGGCAGGCTTTTCCCAGTGCTTCAGGCCTCGCAGGGCCTTGCCCAGGAACCGCTTCGCTGCCTTGGCGCTGCGGGTCGGCGACAGGTAGAAATCGATCGTGTCGCCCCGCTTGTCGACTGCCCGGTACAGGTAGGTCCACTTGCCCCGCACCTTGACGTAGGTTTCATCCAGGCGCCAGCTCGGATCAAAGCCACGCCGCCAGAACCAGCGCAGCCGCTTCTCCATCTCCGGGGCGTAGCACTGGACCCAGCGATAGATCGTCGTATGGTCGACCGAAATGCCGCGTTCCGCCAGCATTTCCTCAAGGTCGCGATAGCTGATCGGATAGCGACAATACCAGCGCACCGCCCACAGGATCACATCACCCTGGAAATGGCGCCACTTGAAATCCGTCATCGTTCCGTCCGTCCAATCTCCGCCAAGCATGCTCAAGCTTCACGATTTTTGCAACAGAGCCCACACGAGTATTGAGCATAGTCGAGATTGGTGCAGATCACTTCTGATATTGAACTGTCAGGAGCTGGCTGCACAACAGCCATTACGCCCAATCAACTGGTGCAGTCGTCTTCTGAAAATGACATTTGGTATCTCTCATAAACGGATGTTTTTGAGAGAACTATCTTCGGCCTTCACACGCACGAAAGGCGGCGAAGCTCCGCCGTTAATCCGTCCGCCGGAGATCTCGCCCAGGCAGGCTGAAGGCCGAGCAAGCCTGACAGGCCCGAAAAGCCCGGCACGGGCGTCGGCGGCGATGACGGCGGCGGCATTATCCAGGGTTGATGATGGAAGTGGAGGATATCGACAACCTCTCGCGCAACCAAGACATCGCGGTCGGACTGCAAGTGATCTTGAAGCCACGGGCCCGTCCCACCCCGACATGGACCTCGATGCCCGAACGGACGTTAGATTTCGAGTTCTAGGCGTTCTGCGATGAAGGTTGGATCCCAGCCGGGATTGAAAGTGTCGACGTGGGTGAATCCGAGCCGCTCGTATAGGCCACGCAGGTTCGGGTGGCAGTCGAGCCGCAGCTTGGCGCACCCCTGCGTTCGCGCGGCATGGCGGCAAGCCTCGATCAGCGCGGAGCTGACACCCCGGCCCGCATGTGTCCGTCGCACCGCGAGCTTGTGCAGATATGCGGCCTCCCCCTTGAGGGCGTCGGGCCAGAACTCGGGATCCTCGGCCGACAAGGTGCAACAGCCGACGATGCCGTCGCTGCAACTCGCGACTAGGAGCTCGGATCTCAGGACGAAGGTCTCCGCGAATGTCCGGTCGATCCGCGCGACGTCCCAGGCGGGCGTTCCCTTGGCGGACATCCACGCCGCAGCGTCGTGCATCAGCCGCACAACCTCGTCGATATCACCCGAGCAGGCGACCCGAACGTTCGGAGGCTCCTCGCTGTCCATTCGCTCCCCTGGCGCGGTATGAACCGCCGCCTCATAGTGCAGTTTGATCCTGACGAGCCCAGCATGTCTGCGCCCACCTTCGCGGAACCTGACCAGGGTCCGCTAGCGGGCGGCCGGAAGGTGAATGCTAGGCATGATCTAACCCTCGGTCTCTGGCGTCGCGACTGCGAAATTTCGCGAGGGTTTCCGAGAAGGTGATTGCGCTTCGCAGATCTCCAGGCGCGTGGGTGCGGACGTAGTCAGCGCCATTGCCGATCGCGTGAAGTTCCGCCGCAAGGCTCGCTGGACCCAGATCCTTTACAGGAAGGCCAACGGTGGCGCCCAAGAAGGATTTCCGCGACACCGAGACCAATAGCGGAAGCCCCAACGCCGACTTCAGCTTTTGAAGGTTCGACAGCACGTGCAGCGATGTTTCCGGTGCGGGGCTCAAGAAAAATCCCATCCCCGGATCGAGGATGAGCCGGTCGGCAGCGACCCCGCTCCGTCGCAAGGCGGAAACCCGCGCCTCGAAGAACCGCACAATCTCGTCGAGCGCGTCTTCGGGTCGAAGGTGACCGGTGCGGGTGGCGATGCCATCCCGCTGCGCTGAGTGCATAACCACCAGCCTGCAGTCCGCCTCAGCAATATCGGGATAGAGCGCAGGGTCAGGAAATCCTTGGATATCGTTCAGGTAGCCCACGCCGCGCTTGAGCGCATAGCGCTGGGTTTCCGGTTGGAAGCTGTCGATTGAAACACGGTGCATCTGATCGGACAGGGCGTCTAAGAGCGGCGCAATACGTCTGATCTCATCGGCCGGCGATACAGGCCTCGCGTCCGGATGGCTGGCGGCCGGTCCGACATCCACGACGTCTGATCCGACTCGCAGCATTTCGATCGCCGCGGTGACAGCGCCGGCGGGGTCTAGCCGCCGGCTCTCATCGAAGAAGGAGTCCTCGGTGAGATTCAGAATGCCGAACACCGTCACCCTGCTGCGTAACATCGTTGCTGCTCCATAACATCAAACATCGACCCACGGCGTAACGCGCTTGCTGCTTGGATGCCCGAGGCATAGACTGTACAAAAAAACAGTCATAACAAGCCATGAAAACCGCCACTGCGCCGTTACCACCGCTGCGTTCGGTCAAGGTTCTGGACCAGTTGCGTGAGCGCATACGCTACTTGCATTACAGCTTACGAACCGAACAGGCTTATGTCCACTGGGTTCGTGCCTTCATCCGTTTCCACGGTGTGCGTCACCCGGCAACCTTGGGCAGCAGCGAAGTCGAGGCATTTCTGTCCTGGCTGGCGAACGAGCGCAAGGTTTCGGTCTCCACGCATCGTCAGGCATTGGCGGCCTTGCTGTTCTTCTACGGCAAGGTGCTGTGCACGGATCTGCCCTGGCTTCAGGAGATCGGAAGACCTCGGCCGTCGCGGCGCTTGCCAACACAGTATCGCCTGTGAAAACAGTGGGAGAACGCACGGCGCGGCGGGGTGGGACGCTCGCGGCGCGGCAACAAAGGGCTGAGGGTGCGGCGAGGAAACGGTCGATCGCTCCCCGGTCAGCCGACCGGCGGTCGACCGAACGCGATTGGATGTCTTATCCTCCCGAGCACGACGATCGTGATGATGGTGATCAGCAGGTAGTCCACCTTGCCGCGCTGTCGGTCGTCCGCGAGGTGGCCAAAGTAGCGGTGAATCCCCGTCATCGCGCGCTGTTCCGGGCTGCTGGAGCTCTCGGTAGTCACCACCGTTTCAGCTCACCTCAACCCGCCGATGTCAATGCGTTCTTCATGCAGCCGCCCTGCCCTTCGTCGAGGAAGACTCGGGCTGCCCTCCGCGCAGGCCCGAGCAAGCGGCACGACCGCACTCGGCTCCTGCCTCAGGTTCGATCGTCAGAGCTTGTTGGAGTGGAAAAACGCGGCATAGTCGGCGTTGATGAGCAGAGGTTCGTACCCAACCGATGTAACGGATGAGCAGTAGGAACTGCTGCGTGATCTGGTGCCAGCTCCCAAGCCGAGCCCAGGTCGAGACCCCATTGATCGACGAGAGATCGTGAACGGACTGCTGCACGTCGGGCGTTCCGGAATTCCTTGGAGAATGATGCAGCACGACTTGCCAAACTGGTCGACGGTATACGAGTACTTTCAGCAGTGGCGGGATAGCGGGGTGCTCGAGCAGATCATGGAGTCGCTCCGCCCAAAAGCGAGAAGGGCCGCCGGACGCGGCCCATCGGAACGCCTCACCATCGTCGATAGCCAGTCCACGAACACCACAGAGAGCGGCGGTCCGCGCGGCGACGACGGCAACAAAAAGATCCTGGGAAGAAGGCGGCACATCGTGGTGGACAGCGAGGGGTTTCCCATCGTCACGGCGATCACCCCCGCGAACACGCACGATTCCCAGCCAGCTGCCAGGTTATTTCGGGAAGCCAAGGCCGTCGAGCCGACGCTCGTCGAGGTGGTGGCCGATTCCGCCGACGTCGGTCTCCCGCTGCAGTAAACGGCCAACGACAACGGGATGGCGCTTCGCATCGTCCGTCGCTCGGAACCACGGAGTCAATTTGTTCCACTGCCTCAACAATGGGTGGTCGAGCGGACTTTCGCATGGCTTGGACGCTCGAGGCGGCTGTCGAAAGACTACGAACGGAAGCCGGAATCAAGCCGCGCAATGCTGCAATTGGCGTCGATCCAACTCATGCTGCGGGGCACCGTCCAGCAGGCGGGCATTCGTGTAGCCGAATTCGTCGGAGGATCGCGGAAGACAGACGAGTTCGACGCGATCAGCACGTGACCGAAATGGATCGTCATTCGTGTCGCGTCGTTCCTCAGTCGTCCGGCAGCGTGTCGAGCAGGATGTCGACCCAACCGCGCTTGTCCTCCTTCGAGATCAACCCGAGCGTTTGCCAGGGACTCTCCTCGCGGCGCGGGCCTTCTTCGCGACGAGAGGCGTTCCATTGCACGGCGAGCAACGACAGCAGTGCGTCGCTCACGTTGCGACGCGACGTTTGAAGTACCCGCAGCCGCGAGTTGAACGACTCGACCAAGGACGATGATCTCGCCGGTCTTTTCAGCAGCAGACGCACAGTGTTCGTCGCCTCTTCGAGGTCCTCCACCTGCGCTGCGAGCAAGCCGTCGAGCGCAACGAGCGCACGCTCGCTCAGGTAGCGGTCGTAGCGACTTCGCGTCTCATCGCGGCTCTGTCCGCGAAGGCGAACTCGCTCAACGAGCGCATCCAGAATGCGGTCGCGTGACCACGTCGCATCCGAGCGCCGCGTCACATCGACCGTGTCCCACAGCACCGCGTGCCCCGCGTACGACAGCCCGCGCCGCTCGATGTGCTTGCGAACCTTGTCCGTGACGCGATCGCCGAGCTCTGATCGATGTCGTTCGAGCTCTTCGATCGCCGCAGTCAAACAGCGCCAGATTGCGTCGAGCGTCCAGCGACTTCCCGCTGCGTCGAGCGGACGAAACAGGGCGTGCAGCTGTTCTTGAACTGCCACAAGCCCGTAGAATCCTGCTTCAACACGCGCTCGATCTGCCTCGATCAGAGCGACGCCGTCCTGCGTTGGATCGCGGTTTGGTTGCTGAATTTTCAGCGCATTCAGCGATGAAGCGTGCGATGCCTCGAGCGCGCTGATCTTCGCGAACACCTTCGTGAACCACATCTGCTCGTGAATCAGATCGGCGCCGAGCGCGACGCCCATCTTGTTCGCAGCGGCGCACAGGTCGCGTCCGGCGTCGCTCACGAACAGCTGAAGCGCCGGGAAATCTTCGAGCATCGCGAGCCACTCGTCGGAGCCGCGCTGCCCCCAACGAAGCACGTCGAGCACCGCAGCGCTGCGCGGCTCCATCAACACGTGGACCGCGTCGCCATGAAAGAAGACCTCGTCGCCCGCGAGCACGGTGATCGAAGGGCCCAGTGAATGAGCGCACCACGAGAGCACTCGACGCGCGTGCTGACCGAGCCGAATGAGCTCTTGGGCGAGCGTCGACTTCGCGTTCCCCTGTGAAAATCCAAGGCGATCGAAGAGCTCCTCGCACCCTCGCAGCGTGAGCCCGCGCATCGTGCAGGTGAGCAAGAGCGCTCGGTGCGTCCGTGTGTCGAGCGATTCGCGGCGATCGAGTGCGCGTCGGGCGCGGTCGAGCTCGTGCTGAAGTTGGCAGATGCGCTGCTCTGCGAGGGCCACACGTCGTTGTTCGGCGCGCAGGCCGGGCTTCGGCCCCGGTCGCTTTGGCGTGAGCGCGTGGAGCACCCTGTGTTTTTGCACGTAGAGTGTGCTTGGCGCACAGTCGTGGTCGTGGGCGACGTGCGCGACGCTGTGCTCGCGAACGGCGAAGTCCACCAAAGCGTTGAATCGTTGCTCCGCGATGTAGACAGCGGGCGGGATCGTGCGAGAAGTTCTCATCAAGCCTCCGCCGCGACGTCGGCCGGCAAGCTTTGAGCGTCGCGGTAGGCCCTATTTTCTCCCGGAGCTCCCTCCGAGGCTCGTTAGTTCTCCGACGAACTCACGCGGCGATCAGACGCCGTTGTGGACGGTGCCCGCTGCGGCGAGCCGCATGATCTCCTGCGAATGCACTCCAACGCCCTCTGAGTGGTCCAAGCGAGCGCGCACGTCGCGCGCTTCGCGCTCGGTCCATTGCTGCCAGCGTGGTGTCTTCGAGGGGCGTTGAGACATGAGAAACCTCCGTCGTGCTCTCGCCACGCTTGGCGACATGCCACGACCCGCTCGCGGCTCGCGTGGCCACGGCGGGGTCGACGGCGTTGAAGAGCACGTAGCTGCCGACCGGCGCGCGCTCGTCGCCGTACTCAAGCGCGTCGATTGCTTTCTCGACGGACTTCACGTGCGTGAAGTGATTGGTCGGCGCGTATTTGTTCGGCACGCCGAGGGTCTGCAGCTCGATCACGTCGCCGTCTTGGTGGCCGAGGAACCGGAGGAAGCGGGCGATGTTCTGGGACAGCCCTTCATCCGCCGCGCTGTCCAAGCGCTCACGGAGGTCACACGCTCTGGGCGTCGGGTGGGAAGGATTGTTGGGGTGATGGTCGATGCGCGTGGTGTCCACGTGCAGGCAAAGCCTGGGCACCTTCGGGTCGGGGACACGCGATCTGCACGCTGGCTGAACGCCGCCGTCCACACGCTGACGCACCCGAGCGCGAAGCTGAGTCGCCCCGAGGCCGCGGAGGCCGACGACGCTGGTGAGCCGACGAGCCCGGAGCCCGCCGCCGCGCCGCTGGTCCCCGTGCCCCACGAGCAGGCCGCCGAGAGCCTGTTCGCGGCGCTCGCCGCCGAGGCCGACGAAGAGACGGCCGGCGCGTAGACGACGGGGGCGGCCGGCGCTCGTTGAGCCGACGTGTCCCGGGGCACGCCGCTCGTGGCCTTCGCGCCTTCGCACTGTCCCCGATCTCGCCCGCGTTGTAGAACGGGCGCATGCCGTGGCTTCGCCACTTCGCGCTCTTCGTCGTCTTCGTCACCGCGCTCTTCAGGCCCGCGGCGGCGGGAGCTTTCTCGTCTGCACCCGCTGCAGGCTCGCAAGCTCGCGTCGGGGCCTTCGAGCTCGTCGCCGCCACGCTCGTCGGGCCTGCGAGCGCCGCAACGTGCGGACTGCACGAGGGAATCGGCGAAACGTACGACGAGAACGCGTCAGGCTACCGCTTTGCCGCAGGGGGTAGAGTCACTGGCGCCAGAACGCTAGCGGCCACCGAGTGGGAAGCGGCGGAACGCGCGTACGACGTCATTCGTGCGACAGACGACGTGGCTGCTATCGCTCGCAACACGGGGATGAGCCAGAGCTGGATCGCCCGAGCGAAAGACCACCTGTTCTTCCGGACCCACCAGCTCGATGCTGGCGTGGCGCGGTTCGATGCAGACCCGTTCATCGCGAATGCATGGGGAAGGCTCCAGGCAGGGACCCATACGGCTAACGATCTGTCCCTCCTAAGGCACGAGCTCTTCGAGGCGAGATTCGAGGGGATATTCCGGACCAACTACCGGACTGCGCACGATGCAGCACTCCGCGCCGGGCGAACCTGGGAGTGGACGCCATGAGCGTCGGCCTAGAGATCGCGCTCGAGAAGTGTGGAGAGAACGACACCGAGGTCGAGTACCGCTTCCTTGTGCGAGAAGGTCGTGGCGGACTCGTTGTGCCGAGGCCGACGGCGCGCGCCGGCGGCGTCATCATTGCAAAGTCAACGGGGCATGTGACGCTCAAGACGCCCTGCCCCGATGATGCTGGAGAGGTCCTCTACTCTAGAGTCGTCGCGGTTCTGACGCGACACTGGAAGAAGGGCGAGTACCCCGTGACTACGTGGTGGGCCGGGTAGCCTGCAGCACGCTTGGGCGCGGCAGGCGCGCGCCGCTTGCGATTCGCTAACGGGTAGCCACGGCCGGCACCAGTCCGCCCGCCTCCCGCTCGCGCCTCAACGCTCCACGAGCCCGGCGTCGCGCAGGCTGCGTCGCAGCGCTCGGAACACGTCGTCGAACGGCGGCAGCGTCGCCATCTGCTGCCCGAGGCGAACGGCCCAGAGCTTCTTGTAGCGCGCCTCCTTCGTCGCGAGCTCGGTGGTCATCGCGTCGCGCGTGCGACCGCGGAAGGCGAGCTTCGCCTCGAGCTCGGGGAGCAGCGTCGAGAAGTCGATGAGCCCCTCGCTCGTGAGGTGCCAGAGATCGTAGAGGTCGCGAGGCTCGTTCCGGGCCTTGTCGGTCAGCGCGACGAGCTTCTCGACCGCGATCTCCTCGAGCGCGTACACGCGCACCGGCGCGTCCTCGGGCAGGTCGGCGTACTCCTCGTACCCGCGCAGCACCGGCCGGTCTTCAACGGGGCGTACGAGCTGCTCGCGGATCGTGATGTCGACCTTGACCTCCTTCGGCGACGCCGCCGGCAGCGGCCCCTCGTAGGAGAGGTAGAAGGTGTGGCTGTTCTGGTGGCTCTTGCGATCGGCGCGGCCGAAACCCACCACGATGCCCGCCGCCCGTTGGACCTCCGCGTACACCGCCTCGAGCCCGGCGAGGATTGCATCGAGCTCGCGCGGCTCGGCGAGGGTGAAGTCGAGGTCCTCCGAGAAGCGGTAGTCGCCGAAGTAGCAGCGCTTGAGCGCTGTGCCGCCCTTGAACACGAGCGCCAACACAGTATCGCCTGTGAAAACAGTGGGAGAACGCACGGCGCGGCGGGGTGGGACGCTCGCGGCGCGGCAACAAAGGGCTGAGGGTGCGGCGAGGAAACGGTCGATCGCTCCCCGGTCAGCCGACCGGCGGTCGACCGAACGCGATTGGATGTCTTATCCTCCGAAAGAGATGGTCGAGGCGGGCGTCGCGGGCGGAGGCCAACACAGTATCGCCTGTGAAAACAGTGGGAGAACGCACGGCGCGGCGGGGTGGGACGCTCGCGGCGCGGCAACAAAGGGCTGAGGGTGCGGCGAGGAAACGGTCGATCGCTCCCCGGTCAGCCGACCGGCGGTCGACCGAACGCGATTGGATGTCTTATCCTCGACGGACCCTTCGTTCGCGCAGCCTGCGACCGTCGAGGTCGCCGACGCGAGCTATCGTCAGGCCTCGTCGTTCTCGGGCCCCACGTTTCATGCGCCGACTGACGCGCCGATCGCCCTTTGGTGGGGGCTCTGGGTCGCTTCGAAGGTGCTCGCTCGCATCGGCGCTCAACAAGCGGACAGCTCGCTCCGGGGCGCCGCGCTCATCGCGCGACTGATGACCGACACGCTGTGGGACGCGGCGTACTCAGCGATGACGATCGCGTCCGCCATCGTCGCGATCCTCGTTGTTTCGCGCGTCGACGCCCGGATGCGCGCGCACGGAAAGACCATGGGCGCGCCCGTCACGCTCTGATCGCGCCGCGAGCCCACGGCACGCGCCGTCGAGCTTCTGCAGCGCCCAGCGCGGCTCGAACGGACAGCGTCGGAGGTCGCTCTGCTCGTCGAGCGTTCGGCGTGAATCATCGGGGGAGCGCTGGAATGCGCTGCGCCGCGCGGCCGCAGCGGAGCGAGGGCGTCGTCGAAGCGAAGCGATGCGTGCTCGCGTCGCCGACGGCTGCGCTCCTCCGATCGCCGTCGGACGACTCATCCTGCTTGTTGATCGCTCGTTGGTGGGGCACAACACGGCCACGATTCGTTGTCATGGTTCGTGTCTTCGTCGCAGATGATCACCGTGTGGTGTGCGAGGGCCTGCGCTCGTGGATCGAGAGCACGGATGGCCTACGGTGGGTCGGAGCTGCGCACGACGCAGAGACGTTGGTCGAGCTCGCTCCCTCGACGCTGTGGGATGTGCTCGTGTTGGACCTCTCTCTCCTGGGGACGCCGAGCGTCGAGCTGCTCGCGCGGGTGCGTGCAATCAAGCCCGAGGCGCGGGTCGTGATCTTCTCGATGTACCCTGCGAGCGACTATCGAGCGTGGACGTTGGCTGCTGGCGCGAGCGCGTATGTGTCCAAAGCCGCGCCGCTCGACGCGCTTCGCGCGGCGTTGTTCGGAGAGCTGACCGACGAGGCGCCCGCGGACGACTCCGCGAAGATGCCGCACGAAAAGCTGGCGCCGCGCGAACTCGAGGTGTTTCTCGCGATCGCCGGCGGACTGACCCCGTCGGAGATCGCCTGGGAGCTCGAGCTCGCCCCGAGCACGGTGAGCACGCACTTGAAGAGCGTTCGTAAGAAGCTCAACGTCAGCTCGACGCTCGAGATCGCCCAGTACGCAGCGCGGCTCGGGATCCAGGGACGCCGATCGCGCGGCTGAGCCAGCGCTGAAGGCGCTGCGCACGGTCGAAGTCGCGCGCGAGCCCGTCTCGTCGCGCGGCGTACGCGAGACTCGTGAAGGTGAGTCGAAACACGACGCATGTCTGTAGGCGTGTGTCGGCTCAAATTAATTCGTGTTTCGCCGCCCCGCAGAACTCGGCAAGTTGGCTGGAACCAACCGCAACCGTCCAGCGCATCCGCAGGCTGTTTGCCGGCGTCGTGCGCGTTTTCGCGAGGACTCGATGAAGCACAGTGTCAGGATTTTTGCTGGTTCGATGCTCTTGACTGTCGTGAGCTGCGCGCCCGTGTCGCCTGCTCCGACCGGCAATAACCACAAGAACTGGGGTGAAGAGACCGAGCAAGGTCCGCGGGTCAGCGGACGCGCGGTGGGGATGATCACGGTCGAGGGACAGACCGGCACCGGGTACGACGTCGATGGTGACGGTCGCGCCGACGAGATCGACATCGACGGCGACGGGATCTCCGACGGCGAAGACGTCGACGGCGACGGCACGATCTCGCTGTGGAACCGGTTCAGCGGTGGCTGGACCCCGGACAGCGATCCGACCAACGACCTGCCCGCGTCGGACCCCGACGACTTCGCGCGCCTCGATCCCGCGATGCCGGTGATGAACCGCTCGATGAACGGCGCGGTCGACGAGCCCATGACCGTCGCTCTCGCGAGCGCTGGCGCGTCGATGTCCACCATGTCGATCAACGCGCCCAACTCCAACGGCGACCTTCTGCGGCCGCTCAATCAAGGGCAGCAGGGATCGTGCAACGCCTTCGCGAACGCGGGGCTCGCGACGATCCTTCGCTACAACCGCGAGCGGATGAGCAATCCGTCGGTCGACGCGAACACGCTCTGGGCGAGCCCTTCGTACATCTACGCGCGCGTCCTCGGCACCGGCACCTGTAATCAAGGCACCACGATCGTCGCCGCGCTCAATCTCTTCGCGCGCCTCGGTTCGGCGACGCTGACGGAGCAGCCGTATCGATCGGGCAGCATGCCGATGCTCTGCGAGCCGACGATGCCCGACGTCGCGGAGGCGCCGCAGGAGTACCGCATCGGCTCGTGGCAGCGCATCGGCGGAACGGGCATGCAGCGTCGCGCGAAGATCCGCGAGGCGCTCGCGGCGGGCCTGCCCGTTCCCTTCGGCGTGAATCTCCCAGAGGGCTTCATGGAGTTTCGCGAGACCACCGCGGGGACCAACGTCCGCGAGCCGTTTCGCGGCACGGGCATGTGCACTGGCAGCGGTCACTGCGGCGGGCACGCCATGTTGATCACTGGCTACAGCGACGAGAAGAGCGCGTATCGCGTGCTCAATTCTTGGGGCAACGACTGGGGCGACGGCGGCTACCTCTGGTGGGACTACGCTTCGCTCGAAGGCGCGCAGAACTTCGACGCGTACCAGGTGATCCCTGTCCAGGGAACACCGGCCGCGCTGCCCGCCACGCCGCCGGCGATCACGATGACGCAGCCCATGGGATCGCAGCCGGTGCTGCGACAGGTTCAGTACAACCTCAGCTCTGGCCCCGCGACGCGTTGGACGCTGTTCGTTCGTGTCGGATTCAACGACCCGGTGACGGTTCGCACGCTCACGGCGACGGTCGACGGCAACGGGCAGGGCTTCAACGTTGAGTCCACACTGTCCTACGGCGATCTCGCGTTCTTGATGCCCGGCGATGCGATGCCCACCGCGGGGGCGATGGCCGAGCTCAACGTCGAGGGCACCGATCGTGCCGGAATGAACTTCTCGCAGATGCTCACGGTGACGGTGCCCGCGCCGACGATGGAGTGATCGCACTGCTCGGGGGCTGAACAGGGAGGGACACGCGCACCACGGTCTGCTGGTTTGCGTCGTCGCGTTCGATCGCGAGCGTTCCGTGGAGCGCTTGCACGCGCTCGTGCATTCCACGGAGCCCGCGCCCTGCGCGAATGGGCGCGGTGTGCGCGCCGTTGTCCCGCACCTCGATCGTCACGTCTCGATCGCCTCCCTCGAGCGCGAGCGACACCGCCGTCGCTCGAGCGTGGCGCGCGACGTTCGTCAACGACTCTTGAAGCACGCGAAACGCTGCGAGACCCACGACGGGATGCGGCTCGTCATAGAGCGCGATGCGCACCTCGATCGCGCAGCCCGTGCGCTCGGAGAACTGTCCCGCGAGCCAGCGCGCCGCAGACTCGAGCCCCTCTTCGTCGAGGATCCTCGGACGAAGCGACTCGAGAATGGATCGGACGGACTTGTGACTTCGATCGAGCGCCGCTGACATGCGCGCGATCGAGATCTCGTGGCCGCCGCCGGCAAGCCGCTTTCCGAGCGCCACGAGATCGAGCCGAATGGCGAGCAGCTCTTGCCCGAGGTCGTCGTGGAGGTCCTGCGCGAGCCTCCTTCGTTCGTCCTCGAGCGCGGCGTCGAGGCGATCGGCCAACGCGCGAATCTGCGCGGTCTTCTCTGCGACTTCGACGGCGAGTCGTTCGTTGTAGTGCCGAAGCGCCGAGCGCGCCTGGCGCTCGCGAACCACCGATTGGTTGTAGACCCTGGCCGTGCCGATCGCGAACAGGGTGAAGGCGATGGCCGTGTTGATGTTGAGCGTCCGCATCGGCAGCGACGGTTGAAGGAGCCGCACGCCGACCGACAACAGCGCCGCTCCGACCGCGGCGATGAGCGCGAAGTGCCGGGTCGACGCGCGAAACGCGAACGGCACGGCGACCAGGACCGCGACGTAGGGGCCAACGGATCCGTGCGTGCGCTGCGCGTTGATCGAGATCAGCGCAAAGCTGAGGATCGCGGCGCTCTGCAGGATCGGTCCGATGCGATCAGACACCCAGCGAAGCACGCTTCGCTGCGACAGCGTCGAGAGGAGGAGCGTCGCGTTGACCGCGGTGAGCGTGGTGTGAAGCACGACCAACCAGAGTCGCCACGTCGGGTTCACCTGTTGGGGGTCGAAGCGCGCGACGAAGATCGCTTGAAACATGTGGCCGAGCACGAACACCGCGCCCCACGTGCGCCAGCGCTTGCGCATCAGCTCGCGGAGGTCCCGCTCGTGCTCAGCGCGCTCTTGCTCGTCGAGCTCGTATTCGGGCCACAGCGCCTGCCACTTCGCGGAGAGCCAGTTCGTCATCGTCGTCGGAATTCGAGGGCGATTCTACACGCGAGCGACGCGGCTCCGACGACGTTCGAGCTCCGCCCCTCGCGACGGAGTTGAACGCAGAGCTCAGCGAGGCTGAGGTCGCGCCGAGCACGGCGGACGAGCGCGCGCCCCGAGCTTCCGCTGGACGTGCGTGGGACGGCGCTGTTCGTGGCAGAGCGGACGGGGCGACAGAGAAGAAAAGCTCCAGGGAATATCCAGGGCAATCGCGTTCGTTGCCCATGCGATGCGCGGGCGGCGGTGCGAAGTGCCTTGGCAAGAGCGGAGCTTCTCGTCGCGCGAACGCCGGTGGGCTTGTGTGATCGCGCGGCGGGTGATGGACACCGGACCGTGGTTGCTCGGCGCGATCGCGGTGATCGGAGGGCTCGCGGCGGCGGACGCTCCGCGCGTGTTTCTCGTTGGGGGCGTGAGCTTGTTCGTGCTCGCCGCGGGCGTGTGGTGGAGCGATCCGGTGTCGTCGCCGAGCTACGATCGCGCGGCGCATCAGGTGTGGATCGCGCGGCCAACACAGTATCGCCTGTGAAAACAGTGGGAGAACGCACGGCGCGGCGGGGTGGGACGCTCGCGGCGCGGCAACAAAGGGCTGAGGGTGCGGCGAGGAAACGGTCGATCGCTCCCCGGTCAGCCGACCGGCGGTCGACCGAACGCGATTGGATGTCTTATCCTCGCGTCCGCAGCTGTACGCAAAAATGGAAGAGCACGGGCTGAAGGCCCCGAGCGCGAGCGAGTAGCGATCGCGCATTGCGGGTACGATCCTCGGCCTCGATGGCTTCTCGTGCTTCGCTCCTGTCGATCGGCTCGCTCGTTGTTCTCGCCGCGTGTCGCTATCCCGCGACGGTGGTGCTGATCAACACGGACTCCAACGTGTCGGCGTCGCGCGTGGATTTGCTGGATCTTCGCGTCGTGCGCGGCGCTGCGTCCGTGGCGTCTGTGCGCGCGGCGCCGCGGACCGTGCTCGATCCGCCGATGGGGTCCGCGCAGTTCGCCAACAGCTTCGCGCTCGTCCCGCCGGAGGGCGGGGATCGCGCGGGGACGCTGACGTTTCTCGCGACGCTGCGCGTTCGCGCGGAGGGCGACAGCCCCGCGGCGTTCATCGAGCGAGTGCATCGCGTGTCGATGATCGAGCGGGTGCGCCAGCAGGGCCGCGTGTTCTTCGATCTTCGCTGCGCCGATCGCGCGGAGGGCTGCACGAGCGTGAGCTCCGAGGAGTGCACCGTGTCGGTCCGCTGCCTCGAGCTCGAGTCGACGTGCGGCGATCAGGGCGAGTGCGTTCCCATCGAGCTGCCGCTCTCGCCGACGGACGCGGGCGCCGACGCGAGCAGCCCCGCGGATGTGACCATCACCCGCGCGGACGTCGTGCTGCGACGCGACGGCGGCGTCGATGCGTCGGACGCGAGCGTGGGGATGGACGCTGCCTCCGACGCGCGCGCCGAAGGCGGGACGGACGCGAGCGGCGATGTAACCAGCCTGCCGCTCGCTCGACCACTCGCGCCGTTGAACGGCGGTTTCGTAGGCACCTCGAGGCCACAGCTCCGCTGGGTCTCGCAGCCTGGCAGCAACCAGATCGAGCTGTGTCGAGACCGCGCGATGACCGCAGCGTGCGTCGCGCCGCAGGTGACGGCGGCGTCTTCGTTGACGCTCAGCACGTTGCCGAGCGGCGGCGCGTGGTTCTGGCGCGTGACCAGCACGCCAACTGGGATGTCCGCGGGCGCGCCGAGCGCTGTTTGGCAGTTTCGCGTGGCGCGTACCGCAGCGCCGTTGATGCAGAGCACGAGCCACAGCGTCGAACTCGACTTCAACGGCGATGGCTTTTCTGATCTCGCCGTGGGACAGCCGGGCTCGAGCCCTCCGCGCGTGTACGTCTTTGCGGGAAACTCGACCGGTCTCGCAGCCACGCCGAGCTGGACGCTGAACGGGCCGGTGGGAAGCAACTTCGGCAGCGCCGTCTCGAGCGCGGGCGACATCAACGGCGATGGCTATACGGACCTGCTCGTCGGCGCGTCGGACGCCGCGTTCTCCGGCCGTGCTGCCGCCGGAACAGTGAGCATTTTTCTTGGCGGAGCCGTGATCTCGACGACCGCGTCGCAGACCCTCGGAGGCGCGAGCGCGCTCGAAGGCATGGGCGACGTCGTCTCTCCTGCGGGTGACGTCAACGGCGATGGCTACGCCGACGTGATTGCGTCATCGAGCCGTGCGAACAGCGCACGAGGAATCGTTCGAGTCTTCTATGGAAGCGCGAGCGGGCTGCTCACGACCGCCGCGCGCACGTACGCAGGCGCTGCAGCGGACGATCGTTTCGGCGCGGCCCTCGCGTTTGTCGGAGACGTCAACGGAGACTCGTTCTCGGACATCGCGGTCGGCGCTCCGTTCGCCGACGTGGGCACGACAAACAACGGCCAGGCGTCGCTCTTCCTCGGGGCCTCGACGGGTGTCTCCGCGACGCCGTCGCAGACGTACGCGGGCGCCTCGGCAAACGGCCAGTTCGCCTGGTCGATCGCTGGAGCGGAGGTCGACGGCAACGGGCTAACCGACTTTCTCATCGCCGCGCCGCTCGCTTCGCCTGGCAGTCGCGCCGAGGCCGGAATCGTGCAGCTCTATCGCGGCAACGATCCACCACCGACCAACTTTTCGCGCACCTACGAAGGCGTCGAACCCGGCGATCACTTCGGCTGGGTGGCGCGGGGAGCGGACACCAATGGTGATGGCTTCGCGGACGTGATCGTCGGCGCGCCGATGGGCTCGTGGCCTGGCGGCCGCAACGTGGGCACGGTCGCTGCGTTTCACATGCTTACGACCGCGGATCGTACGGTGGGCACGCGAAATCGAAGCTCAGAGTTTGGCACGGTGCTCAGCGCGGGCGGCGACTTCAACAACGATACGTACTTCGACGTCGCCGTCGGCGCCCCGGCCACCACCGGCGCGCAGATGGCGGCAGGCGCCGTGACTGTGTACCTCGGCTCGGCGACGGGGATGGCGGCGACCGCGTCCGTCACGTTGACCGGCTCGAACGCGAACGGGCGCTTGGGCGCTGCGCTGAGCTCGGGGCACTGAGCTTCGCGCGCGACGGTCCGCTACCTCGCGAACCGATCGCGCAGCCACAGCGCGGGCTTCTCGACGAACACGTGCAGCACGTACGCGAGCGCCCAGCTCAGCAAGCACAAGAACAGCAGCGCCATGGCCCAGAGCGCCCACTGCGGCCAGCGCGCCCAGAAGAAGCCCACCATCGCGATCTTCACGATGTGGTCCATCAGCGGGATGTGCACGAGGTACACGCCGTAGCCGAGCGTCGCGATCGGCAGCCACACGGGCGCGCCGAGGACGCGCGGCAAGAGCGCTCGCTCGGGGCTATGGAGCAACGGCAGGATGATCGCTGCGTACATGATCGAGGTGACCGTGCCCCACGCCCACAGGCTCCAGTACGAGTGCGCGAGCGTCGGATGCGGCGGAAAGAGCGCGCGAAGGCACGCGAGCGCGATGGCGTAGCTGCTCCATCGCGCGGCGGTGCGCGCGAACAGCGCCCGCAGACGATCGCCGAAATGGTGCACGACGTACGCGAGCAACACGCCCGCCACGAGCGTGTCGTAGCGGCCGTGGGTCATGATGTACACGTAGCGAAAGAGCAGGTCGGGCGTCCAACGCACAGGCGACGTCCACACGATCAAGTGTCGAGACGCGATCGCCGAGAGCCACAAGAGCGAGAGCACGGCGATGCGCGCGCGATGCGAGCGAAGCTTGTGCAGCACCGCCACCAGCAGCGGGACCGCGAGATAAAAGTGCTCCTCGACGCAGAGCGACCACGCGTAAGGCATCACGACGTTGCCGATGTCCGGCCGCGTGTACGGCGCGACGTAGAGCAACTCGGGGACGAGCGCTCGCAGCGGGACGCTCGGCTTCTCGATGCGCCAGAGCGCGAAGAGCACCACGTAGAAGAGCGGGATGATGCGAAACGACCGCCGCGCGTAGAAGCGACCGATGCCGCGCCAGCCCTGCGCGCCCTCGCTGAGCAGCATCGAGCCGATGAGAAAGCCCGAGAGCACGAAGAACAGGTCCATGCCGAACCAGATGTTCGACGAGGTCACAAAGAGCTTCTGCGCCGGGAGCATCAGCGATCGGTTGAGCACGACCGACACGTGCACTTGCAGCACGCTCACGATCGCCAGCGCGCGGAGCCCGTGCAGCGCGGGAAACCGATTGGACAAGAGCGCGAGCGACCAGAATCCGCGCTCGCTCTGTTCTCCGCTGTGACTCGACACGGGCGCAGTGTGCCCGAGTGTGCTCGCCTGCTGAAACCGTGAAACTCCTCGACTCAGACCACGCGAACACCGCCATCGCGGTCGACTCGTTCGTCGGCATGCCGTGCGTCGGCTATCACCACGCGTCCAATCGCTTGCGCGCGATCGACGCGCTCACCAACCGTGTCTTGTGGGAGGCCCCGTCGGAGGTGCAGCCCACCGAGAGCACCACGCCCGCGGTGATCTGCGGCGGCCGCGTCTACGCGGTAAACGACACGCAATTGTGGGCCTTGGATCTGTACTCGGGCCGGTTGATCTTTCGCACGATGCTCGAGAGCGGCGTGCAGTGCGGCTTCGGCAAGCCCAACCTGTGGGACGCCAATCACCCGAGCGTTCCGGGCGTGATGGCCGTGCAGACCGTGCAGGATCAGTACGTCGGCGTCGAGCGTGGCTACGGCTCGACGATGTGGAAGCTCGAGCACGCCAAAGACCTCGGCCCCGTCCCTGTCCCCGGCGGAATCGCGGTGTGCGCGCTCGACGGCGATCAACTCTCGACGATGCTCATCGACCCCAACCGCGGCCCGTCTCCGGTGTTTCGCGTGGCGTCGAGCGAGACGCGCCTGCGCACCGCCGGTCGCAACGTGCTGATCGGCGCCGAGGACATCGACGCGACGAGCACCGCGGGCGTCGCCGTCGTCGAGATGCCCACCGGCCGCGTGCTGCTGCAAGCGAGCGCGCCGTTCGACGTCAAGCGCGGCGCGCTCGTCGCGTGCGGCCGCTTCGTGTACTCCGCGGATCTCTTTCGCCTCGCGGCCACGCCGATGGGCCCTTCGATCGACGGCGAGATCTTGCCGGGCTTCGCGATCGAGCGCATCGACGCGACGTACGCGATCGTCGTGGCGCTGCTGGCGGAGTTGAATGGTGGACACGCATTCAAGTTGGTGGGGCTCGACCCGGCGACGCTCCGCGTGTGGTACACGATCGACGTGGATTTGGGCTCGGGGACGCGCACGCGTGAGGACGTCGAGCCGCTCGCGTCGCTCGGGCCGTTCGTCGCCGTGGCCGGGCGCAAGGGCGAGCGCGAGACCGTGCTCACGATCATTCACGCGGACACGGGACGCGTCGGCTGGCAGCACGTCGCGCAGGGATCGCCCGAGTCCGTGCACGCCGAAGGGCCGTATTTCGTGCTGAAGACCACGCGGCAGACGCTGTTGTATCGGCCGGATCTGGCCAACCCCGTCCCCGTCGCGTCCTTTGGTTGAAGCGCGAGGTCGAGCGAACTTCCCCACGGCATGAGGTACCGTCGCGGCACCTCTCATGTCAGCTGAAGGACACTCCACCAAGGTCGTCGTCACGGGCCTCGCCGTGAACGGAACGATCGCCATCGCCAAAGGCATCGCCGCGGCGGTCTCGGGCTCGGGCTCGATGCTCGCGGAGGCGATTCACACCGCCAGCGATTGCTTGAATCAAATCCTGCTGTTGATCGGGCTGAAGCAAGCGGCCGCTGGCGCGAGCGAGAAGCACCCGCTCGGGACCGGCCGCGCGTCGTACTTCTGGTCTTTTCTCGTCGCGCTGATGCTCTTCTTCGGCGGCGGCGTGTTCTCGATCGGCGAGGGCGTCGAAAAGATTCTGCACAAAGAGCCCGTGCACAACATCGGCCTGGGCATCGGCGTGCTGATCTTCTCGTTGGTGCTCGAGAGCGCCGCGCTCGCGCAGTGCCTCCGCGAGCTCGACAAGAAGCGCGGAACGATGCCGCGCAGCGAATACCTCAAGATCACCAACACAGTATCGCCTGTGAAAACAGTGGGAGAACGCACGGCGCGGCGGGGTGGGACGCTCGCGGCGCGGCAACAAAGGGCTGAGGGTGCGGCGAGGAAACGGTCGATCGCTCCCCGGTCAGCCGACCGGCGGTCGACCGAACGCGATTGGATGTCTTATCCTCCCACGCGTACGGCGACTGGAGCGTGTGATCGATGATCGTGCTTCGGCCACGCTCTCGCCGGTGCTGAGCCCATGCGGCCAACGCCGCGAGCCACACAGGCTCGACATGCGCGATCGGTCCGCTCGAGCAACACGTCACTTCGGCGTCCTCATCCCATCGCCAGGACTCCTCAAACTGTTGAAACGACTGTAGATCGAGGCGCTGAGGCAGGCGCAGTTCGCGGGGTTCGCGGAGCGGCATCACGGCAGGGGAACTCCCAATGGTGTTGACTCAACAGTCGAGCAACGCTACATCGCCAACACTGTTTACGGCGTAAACAGCAGTCTCGAAGCCGGTTTGTTGCAATGAACAACACTCGCTTCGAGTGCGCTGCATCGTGCAGCCTCCCGTTCACCGGGATCAACGAGAGATTCTCAAACGAGATTCTCTCGTTGATAGTTTCTCCCTCCATGGAACCTCGATGGACTGAGGAGCGGGTGCGGGCGCTGTTTCGGCAACTACAGCAGTCGCACCCACGGGTGCAGCGATGGCCCGGCCCCGCGCTCGGACTCGAGCTACGACGAATGGACCCGACGTTTCACAAGAACGTACTCGGAGACCCATCGCTCAAACGCCTCGTGCTTCGGCTCGGCGACATGGGGCGCTGGATCGACGAGGGCGTTGGGGTCTTCGAGTGGAACGAGCCGCGTGGGAGCGTGGTCCTTCATCGCGACTTTTGGCTCGCCGCATCGCGCGCTCCGACCGAGCCAGACCAGTGGTTCGACCTCGACGCCCTGAAGATCGAACGCGACCGCGCCCACGTCGCCGAGTGTCCCGAGCGATATCTCTTGATCCCTGCGCTGGACGACGAGTCCATCCGAGCGATCGCCGCGCTGATCGGCGACGAGAGAACGGCGACGCAGCTTCGCGAAGCAGCGCTCTCGCGAAGCGACACCAGCCCGTCCGCGAGGCACTTCCAGACTCAGCTCAGCGCGCGCGTCGCGCAGTGGGCGACGGATCACGGAATCGGCCTCCGCACCATCGGGCGGCTCACCGTCGAGAGCCGAGAGCCAAGCGCAACAGACACTGCGCGCTCGACACGACACGACGTCGCCCATCCGCTCGTCGAGCTCGTCGCTGAGCTACTCCCCGAAGAAGCCCGCGCGCTTGTTCAACAACTCGCGGCGCGAGTGGATGGGGACGCGCGGCCGTTGCTGCTTGCGATGCTGACACACGTCGCGCCAAGCAAGATCGACACTCTGTCGATCCCAGCCCGATTGCTGCGGGCGTCGCGTTGATCCGAGTCCTGCCGACCTCCCGCCTGCTCAGTATCCCTCGATTTCAGCGACCGTCTCTCTTCCATCCACCGCGGAGCTCGACGCTCGACACGCGCTCACTTCGCGCGCCACCCTCCGCGCCATGCACCGCACCGTCGCGCGCTTGCGCTCGCTGCTCAGCACCACGGCCCCCTCGCCCCTCGCGTTCTCGATCGTCAACACGCCCAGCGCGCTCGACGCGCTGTACACGAGCACGCCCGAGGTGAATCTCGAACCGTTCTCGGTCGAAGCCACGATGGCCCTGCCGCGACAGGTCAACGCGAACCCCAAGGTGTACGAGAGCGGCGAGCAGCTCTTCTCCTCGTGCAACTGCTTCTCGGCCCGGTACGGACGCTGCGAACACGCCTCCGCCCTCATGCTCGACCTCGCGATCTGCCCCGCGATGCACTCGCTCATCGACGGCGCCCCAGTCTCGCTCGGCGCGCTCAACAGCGCCGCCCGCACGGCGCGCGACGCGTTTCATAGCGAGCTCATCGAGGTGCAGCAGCTCTCGTCGTGGCTCGTCGGAACGCGGACCGTCGTCGACGCGCCGATCGTCCCGTCGGTCGAGTTCAAGCAAGGAGACCTCGGCGAGCACACGCTCTTGTTGTCCCTGCGTCGCGAGGGAGAAAAAGCCCGCATCGATCCTCGCGACCTCGACGTCCTGCGGTTGCCTCCTCCCTTCGAAGCCCTCGTCGCGCTCGCCGATCCCCACCACGGAAACCGCAAGTCCATCGCGTTCACCGGCGCCACCGGCGCCATCGTCCTCGACGCCCTGCGCGAGCACCGGATCGAGCTCACCAAAGGAGGTCATCGCCTCGAGTTCGACCCGCGCCGAGCGCAGCTCGCCATCGCCGTGACCGAGGTCGAAGAACGCCGAACCGGACGCCTCACCGCAGGAGCGGAGAAGAAGACCGTTCGAGCGCTCGCCACGGTGTGGAAGTGCGACGACGGAACGTTGCTCTCTGAACGCTCGGGCGTCTGGTTTTTTCCCGGCCCCAAAGCGCTCGTCGTCGACGCGGACTCCAAGCGAATCTTCTCCGCGCAAGGCGTAGACCCCGCGCTCGTCGCGCGCCGACCGTACATCACGCCGCTGCCCATCCCCAGCGACCCCGAGCGCGCCGCCGCGCTCTACGCGCGACTTCGAAAGCTGGCCCCCGGCGTCGGACTCGCGCCTCCGCCCCGCGCGCAGCTCGGGCTCACGGGCGCAGAACAACCCGAACTCTCGCTGCGAATCACCGGCTCGCCGCTCGCCGTTCGCGCGGAGCTCGCTGCGCTCTACTCGTTCGGCACGGTCGCGGTCAGTCCCGGCGAGCCTGAGTCCCCGCACGTCGCGCGCGACCTCGACGCCGAGCGTGCCGCGTTCTCGTGGCTCGCTTCGCTCGGCCTCGCTTGGAGCGACGAGCTCAGCGCGTTCGCCGCCGAGCACGACGCCGCAGGCCGCTTCTGGAGCGAGCTCGTCCCCGCGATCAAGCGCTCGTCCGACCCGACGATCTCCGTCTCGATCGCCGAGGGACTCGAGTCTGCGCTCGTTCGACGCACCATCAAATCCCGCGCGAAGATCGCGTTCAAGCAAGACTGGTTCGAGCTCGACGCGCGCTTCGACGCCGACGACATCACGCTCGACCCCGCGCTGATCCGCGCCGCGCTCGCGTCCAAGCGCCGCTGGATCACGCTCGACGACGGAACGCTCGCCGAGCTCGCCGACGCCGCGCGCGCCTCGGCCACTGAGATCATCGACGTGCTCGGACCGCGCAGCGGCGCGACGAAGATCTCGCGCTTCGAGCTCGGTCGCATCGATCGCCTCGCCGACGGCGACTCGATCACCCTCGACGAGAGCGCCTCTCGCGTGCGCGAGCGCCTCCGCGCCCTCGCCGTCTCGCCCTCGCCCCGATCGCCCTCGACGCTGCGCGCGACGCTTCGGCCCTACCAGAGCGCCGCCCTCGCGTGGCTGCAGTTTCTCGACGAGCTCGGCGTGGGCGGCGTGCTCGCCGACGACATGGGGCTCGGGAAGACCGTCGTCACGCTCGCCTACCTCGCCGAACGCAAAGAGCGCGAGGGCCCCCAGTGCTCGCTCGTCGTCGCGCCCGCGTCCGTGGTCTCGAACTGGCAGCGCGAGGCCGAGCGATTCGCGCCGGACCTTCGCGTCACGACCCTCACGGGCGCCGCCCGATCGCTCGTCCTCTCGAACGTCGGACAGTGGGACGTGATCGTCGCGAGCTACGCGATGCTGCGCGTCGAAGCCGAAGCCCTGCGCAAGTGCGACCTGCGCGCGGTCGTCTTCGACGAAGCTCAGTTTCTCAAGAACGCAGCCAGCGCCACCGCCGAGAGCGCCCGCACCATCACCGCGCGCACGCGCCTCGCGCTCAGCGGAACCCCCGTCGAAAACCACCTCGGCGAGCTCTGGTCCATCCTCGACCAGGTCAACCCCGGCATGCTCAGCTCCGCGAAGGATTTCGAAGCGCGCTTCGGCAAGCCCATCTCCAGCGGAGACACCGAAGCGTCCGCTCGACTGCGCGCCGTCACGCGCCCCTTCGTGCTTCGCCGCACCAAGCGCGAAGTGCTCCGCGAGCTGCCCGACAAAGAAGAGATCACTCAGCTCGTCGCGATGACGCCCAAGCAGCGCGCGATCTACGACGCGATCGCGCGCGTCGCGCAGAGCGACGTCGAGCGCGCCGTGAAAGAAAAGGGCGTCGGCGCGAGCGCGCTCCACGTGCTCACCGCGCTCTTGCGGCTGCGCCAAGCGGCCTGCGAGCCCGCGCTCATCGACCCTGCACACGCAGGGACCAGCGCGAAGCGCGAGGCGTTTCTGCAGCTCGTTCGAGAGCTCGTCGCATCGGGGCGCCGCGCGCTGGTGTTCTCGCAGTTCGTCTCGCTGCTGTCGCTCTGGCGCGCGGACCTCGACCGAGAGGGCATCCGCTACGTCTACCTCGACGGCGCGACGGTCAACCGAGACAAACGCGTGCGCGAGTTTCAAGAGGGCACCGCGCCGCTGTTCTTGCTCTCGCTCAAAGCCGGCGGAACCGGGCTCAACCTCACCGCGGCAGACACGGTTATTCACCTCGACCCCTGGTGGAACCCCGCGGTCGAAGAGCAAGCCACCGATCGCGCGCACCGCATGGGTCAGACCCGCAAAGTCACCGTGTACCGCCTCGTCACCGAGGGCTCTGTCGAACAGAAGATCCAGAAGCTCCAAGCCCACAAGCGCGCCCTCGCCGACGCCATCGTGAAAGAGCAGCAAGGCGCCCTCGCCGGCCTCACCGAAGACGACGTTCGCATGCTGCTCGGCGACGCCGACGCCGAAGCGATCGATGCAGACACATCCGAGCCCACCGCGCCGCCCCCTCCAGCACCCGCGCGCAAGACTCGCCGCGCGCGGTGAGCGAGAGCGCTGCGCGACGCGTGACGTTCATGGCGGCTCCGTACTGCACCGTACGAAGCAACCTCACGCTCGGATTCGCCGCGCCTCCTCCTTTCGGCCGATCCAACTCGAACCGGCTGACCGATGCCCGCCCGTCGCCTCGGTCCGCATCCTCGCGCGCATGTCCCACGCCCAGCTCGCGACGATCGCGCCCACGATGAACGCCGTTCGCATCGATCACTACGGAGGCCCCGAGCAGCTTCGCCTCGCGCTCGTCCCCCGCCCCGCCCCGCGAGAAGACCAGGTCCTCGTCCGCGTTCGCGCCACGTCCATCAACGCCGTGGACTACCGCATCCTGCGCGCAGACCCGTTTCTCGCGCGCTTCGAAGCAGGCCTGTTTCGACCGAGCAAACGCCCTGTCCTCGGCGCAGACGTCGCCGGCGTCGTCGAGGCGATCGGCTCCCGCGTCCGCTCGCTCGCCGTGGGCGACGAGGTCTTCGGCCTCACCTTCGACGACGGCCTCGGCGCGTTCGCTGAATTCGTGTGCGTTCGAGCCTCGTCGCTCGTGAAGAAGCCCGCTCGTACGAGCTTCGCGCAGGCAGCGTCGATCCCGCTCGCTGGCGTCACCGCGCTGCAAGCCGTTCGCGCCGCTTCGGTGAAGCCTGGGCAGCGCGTCCTGATCCAAGGCGCCGGAGGAGGCGTCGGAACGCTGCTCGTCCAGCGCGCAAAGTCCTTCGGCGCCCACGTCACGGCCGTGTGCGGTCCGTCGAGCGTCGAGCTCGTCCGCTCGCTCGGCGCCGATCGCGTGCTCGACTATACCCAAGACGACGTGCGGCTCTCGGACGAGCGCTTCGACGCGGCGTTCGGCGTCAATGGCTATCGACCGCTGCGCGAGTACCGAGCGCTGCTCACCAAGGGCGGGACGTACGTGATGGTCGGCGGTCAGGGACGACAGCTGTTCGAAGCGCTCGCCCTCGGGCCGCTTCGCTTCGTGGGCAGCGGTCGGCGCTGCGTCATCCTCACCGGCGATCGATCACGATACCCGCAGGACCTCGAAGACCTTCGCGCGCGGCTCGAGTCTGGTGAGCTTCGTCCGATCGTGCACCGCGCCTTCGCGTTGCGTGCCGCGAGCGAGGCATTGCGCTTCGTCGAACGCGGTCACGTTGCCGGCAAAGTCGTGCTCGAAGCGTAGCCACACGCGCCTCCGCTGCGCCGCGGGCGCTGTACACTCGAGTCTTCGCCCCCGTTTGGCTCCCGAGGAGGAGCCCTGTGATGACTCGAAGTCGCCCGTTTTCAGCGCTCGTTTGCGCTCTCTCGCTCGGCGCGCTCGCGCGCTGCTCTGCGCCCGTCGTCGGCCCCGATAGCTCCGCCGACGCACGCCCCGACGTCACCAGCACGCCCGACGTCACCAGCATGCCCGACACCGCGAGCATGCCCGACACCGCGAGCCTGCCCGACGCCACGAGCTTGCCCGACGCGAGCCCCGACGTCGCGACGTGCCCGCTCGGGCAGCGAATGTGCGGAGCATCGTGCGTCGACACGCAATCGGACACCGCCAACTGCGGCGACTGCGGCGTCGCGTGCGCGATGAACCAGGTCTGCATCGCCGGCCAGTGCCGCGTCGACTGTCCTCTGCCCCGCATGCGCTGCGGGATGGGCGCGATGATGACCTGCGTCGACGCGCAGACGGACGTCGCCAACTGCGGGAGCTGCGGGACGATGTGCCCCGCTCCGGCCAACGCGGCTCCTGCGTGCGCGATGGGCGCGTGCGGGCTGGGCGCGTGCAACATGGGCTTCGCCAACTGCGACGCGATGGCCGCGAACGGCTGCGAGACCAACACGCAGACGAGCAACACCCACTGCGGAGCGTGCGGCAACGCGTGCCCCATGGGACAGATGTGCGTGATGGGCTCGTGTCAGATCAACTGCCCCGCGCCGCGGACACGCTGCGGATCGGGCGCGATGATGACCTGCGTCGACGCGCAGACGGACGTCGCCAACTGCGGAACCTGCGGCAACGCGTGCCCCGCCCCCGCGAACGCAACCGCCGCGTGCGCGACGGGCACCTGCGGGCTGGGCGCGTGCAACATGGGCTTCGCCAACTGCGACGCGATGGCCGCGAACGGCTGCGAGACCAACACGCGCACCGACAGCATGAACTGCGGCGCGTGCGGCGTGATGTGCCCGCTGGGACGCTCGTGCCAGGCCGGCACGTGCGCGCCCATTCGCTACACGATCGGCGGAATGGTCTCGGGCTTGTCGTCTGGCACGCTGGTCCTTCAGAACAACGGCGGAGACAACCTCTCGCTGACGATGAACGGACCGTTCACGTTCACGACCCCGATCGCCTTCGGCGCGACGTACAACGTGACGATCCTCACGCAGCCCGCGGGATTGTCCTGCACGGTGACCAACGGCGCAGGCACCGTCTCGACCGCGGCCAACGTCATGTCGGTCTCGATCGTCTGCGGCGCGTGCGCCGCGGGTACGCGAACGTTCACGGCGACGGGAATGGTGGAGACGTTCACCGTTCCGTCCTGCGTGCGCTCGATTCGCATCGACGCGGCCGGCGCGCAGGGAGGCACGACCGACGGCGGTCGCGGCGCGCGCATGATCGGGACGTTCGCTGTTTCCGGCGGTGAAACGCTGCGCGTCGCCGTGGGTCGCCAGGGCATCGCCAACGCGTGCGGCGGCGGAACCGCTTCGGGCGGCGGCGGCGGCGGCTCGTTTGTCTGGCGCAACGACACCGACGCGCTGCCGCTGATCGCCGCGGGTGGCGGTGGCGGTGGCAACACCAACTGGAGTGACGCCGTGTGCCGTCGCGGCATGGACGCCGTCATCACGATGGACGGAACCGCGGGTCGCACCGCCACCTCTGCTCCCGGCGGAACCGCAGGCCAAGGCGGCTCTGGCACCGCTCCCTCCGGCGTCGGCTCGGGCGGCGCGGGCTGGCTCAGCAACGGCGCCAACTCGATGTACGGAACGGGCTGCACCGGCGGCGCGACCAAGCCCATCTTCACCGGCGGCAACGGCTCGACCACGTTCGCGTCCGGCGCCCTCACCGGCAACGGAGGCTTCGGCGGCGGCGGCGGCGCGGTGTGCGGCTGCGGCGGCGGCGGAGGCTTCTCCGGTGGCGGCGCGGGCGAAGGCAGCGGATGCCGCGCCGGCGGCGGCGGAGGAGGCTCGTACAACGGCGGGACGAGCCAGATGAACACCGCGGGCGCCAACAGCGGCGACGGCAGCATCACCATCACCTGGTGATTCGCTCGCGATTCACCATCGCCTGCTGAGTCGCTCGCGATTCACCATCGCCCTCCCCACGTACACACTACGTCACGAGGCCCGGAAGCCACTCGCTGCTTCCATCACCCCAGCCGCTCACGCGCTCGCCCATCGCGCCTGCGAGCGCCGCGAGCAGATCCCCGTGCCGTCGGTTCTGCTCGATCACGCGGCCCGTGCTCACGCAGCCTCCGCCCTTGCCCGCGACGATGAACGGCATGTCCGCGTGCGAGTGCGTGTTGCCGTCGCTCACCTCGCTGCACAGAAGGACGACGCTGTTGTCGAGCATCGTTCCGTCCCCTTCGGGGCGCGCGCGAAGCTGCTCGAGCAGGTAGTTGAACTGCATCACCCACCAGCGTCGCTGCTTCAAATAGTCCGTAAATAGCCTGTTCGATCGATCCTGCCGCGCGCCGTAGTGCGAGGCTTGATGCGAGCGCATGTCGAAGCCCGGGTCGTACATCTCCGAGCCCATGAAGCGCGACATGATCAGCTCGCTCGTGTGCTGCGAGTTCTGAATCACGCCCACCTTCGTGAGCCCGCACGCCATCGCCGTGACCATCAAATCGGTCTGCGCCTTCAAGATCCGCGGAAAGTTCTCCGGCGCATACAACGCCGATCCCGTGAGCTCGGCGTAGTCCAAGCGCGGCGACGAACACGAGGCCGGCGGCGGCGCGCCCATCATCATGCTCGTCGACATCGCTCGCAGCCGCGTCTCGACCTCGCGCAGCGCCTCCAAGTGAAGGTCCAGCTTCGCCGCCTCCGAAGCGCCCGCGCGAGCCTTCAAATCGTTGAGGTCCGAGAGCGCCGTGTCGATCACCGAGCGATCGTCCTCGAGGTCGCTCGACATCGGCATGGGCTGGGTCATGCCGCCCACCATTCCGCTGCCGAACAAGCGCCGAAACGCGCGAATGGGATCGTCCTCGGGCGGCACCGTCACGCCCGCGCTCGGGTAGCTGATGAACTTGTCTCCCGACGCGTTGTTCGCGTTCGCCTGCACGCCCAAGTACAAGTGCCGGTGCATCGCCTCGCGACCGACCGTGTTGGCCAGGTGCTGATCGATCGACGCGCCACCACCACCGTCTTTGTTCGTGAGCAGCTTCTTCGCGCCGCCCGGGTGCGAGCCCTCGTCGGTCGAACCCATGTTCAGCCCGCGCACGAAGACGCAGTCGTTCTTGCGCAGCTCGAGCGGCTGCAAGATCTCGCTGAGCATGAGCGAGCTGCCCGCGCCCGACGCCCACCAGAGCGTGCCCATCCCGTCCTGGCTTCGCCCCGCGATTCCGTCGGGAAAATAAAAGACGATCAATCGTCGCGCCCGCCCGTTGCTCATCGCGCGACGCGAGGCCGTCGTGATCGCCGTCGCCGCCGTCCCAGCCAAGAGCCCCTGCAACAGAGCCCTTCGAGAGAAGCCTCTCGTCTGCCACTTCTCGCGACGCATCATCGCTCCCTCCGCGACACGAACTCGGGCGCGGTAAACACAGCCACCATCAGCTCTCGGATGTCATCGTTCGACGCCCTGAAGCGATCGATGATCGAGCGCACTCCGCAGCGATCGCTCAGCGTCTCGTGGTAGCCCCGCGCGTAGCGAAAGTACTGCCGCGCGAAGCAACCGCGCGCGCTCGCGCTGGTCGAGAGCGCCGTCCCGAGCTCGCGCAGCGTCGAGAAGTTGAGCGCGTCGTTGCCGCCGTCCGCTTCGATGTCCAAGAGCGAGCCCGAGCGGTCGATGTTCATCCCGTTCTCGGTCGTTCGCGAGCGGCCGATGGCGTCGAAGCCCTCGAAGCCGAAGCCCACGCGGTCGATGTACTGGTGGCACGCGTTGCACGCAGGGTTCGCCGTGTGCTGCGTGAACCGCGCGCGCGTCGTCGCGTTGGGGTCCACGTCCGGAACTCCCCCCGCGTTCGCCGGCGGCGGGGGAAAATCCTGGCAAAGCAAGTTCACCCGCACGAACACCCCGCGCTGAATCGGCGCCGTCTGGTCCGAGTGCGCGTACCGCGCGAGCACGCCCGAGAGCCCCAAGATCCCCGCGCGATCGGGCGAGGGCCACGACGCGCGTTGAAAACTGGTGCCAGAAACTCCGGCGATCCCGTACAGCGTCGCGAGCTCTTGATTCGCGAACGTATAGTCCGCCGTGTACAGCTCTCGCAGCGAGTGCGTCGAGTCGAACGCGACGTGCGTCACGAACCTCCGCGTCTCTTCGATGATCGAAGCCCGCAGCGTCTCCGTCCACTGCGGAAACATCGTCATGTTGCGCGTCGCGCTGCCCACGGGCTCGACCCTGAGCCACTGCATCGCGAAGTCCGCGAACGCCGTGCGCGCCCTCGGGTCAGCGATGAGCCTGCGCGCTTCTCGCTCGATTCCCGCGGCGGTCGAGAGCGTCCCGTCCTGCGCCGCCGTGAGCAGCGCGGCGTCCGGCGTCGTGCCCCACAGCCCGTACGAGAGCGCGCTCGCGACCTCGAAGCCCGTGAGCTTGTACGTCCCGTCGGACTGTCGCTCACCGAGCTCTGTTCGATACAAGAACGACGGAGAGACCAGCATCCCTCGCAGCGCGATCTTGAGCCCGCCCACCGGGTCCGTCCCGCGCATCGCCAGCGCTCGATACCGCTGCTGCTCGGCCATCGTGAGCGGCCGACGAAACACCCTGAGCCCGACGTCCGTGACGAACCTCGCCGAGCACCCCGCGCGATCCGCGCGCACATCGCAGCTCGCGAGCGACGTCACTCGATCACCGAGCGCGTCGACCACGGACTTCGCGCTGCGCAAGTACTCGCTGACGTGACTCGAGGTCACGACGTTGACCGTCACGTCGTTGTCGTACAAGCCCCCCGACGAGCGCGCGTCCACCGGAAGGTTCGCCGCGACGTCGATCCCCGTCGAGCTCGTCATCGACGCGCCGCACGAGACCGTGATCACCGAGTTTTGCCCGCCGAATCCGTCGGGCGCGCTCATCGCGTTGCGATCGTCTCGCACCCACTCGCTGCCGTTGAGAACGAACTTGTACTGGTGCGTTCCGTCAGGGATATCCCGGGTCGTCACCCACGCGTTCATCCCCGCGTCCCACGTCATCGGCCAACGATCCGCGCTCCAGTCGTTGAACGAGCCCGCGAGGCTCACCGTCGAGAGCATCCGCCCGTTCGGAAAGTACGCGAACGTCCTTCGATTGCACTCTCCCTGCGTCGCCGCTCCCCCCACGCCGAGCAAGTCCCTCACCGTGTTGCGATACTCGCTGCGCGTCAGCCTCCGCGCCCTTCGCAACGACGGCCTCGTGCTCGTGCACGCCAGCGACGCCGTGTTCAGCTCGCTCATGATGAAGCTCGCGATGCGATCGGGACACTCGCCCGTGCACGCCGCCGGGTTGCCCGACGGCATCGAGACTCCGATGGGCCGTCGCAGCGCCTCGTACCCCTGCGACCAATTCTGCAGCGCCCTCGCGCGCCCGCCCTCGCCCGCTTCGCCGTGACAGCTCGCGCACAGCCTCGCGTACAGCGCAGCGCCGTTCGCGACCTCGCCTCCGCCGCCATCGCCGCTGGCGCCGCCGTCGCTCCCGCCGTCGCTCGCGCCGCGATTGGGCCCGCACGCGGACGCGAGCGCCACAAGAAGCGCGCTCGCCCGTGAGATTCTCGCTCGATTCACGGGCAGAGATTCAAGCACACACGCCGCGCCGTCGTCTCGCGAGCGCCCCACGCAAACCGCGCGTCACCGACTGAACATGTCCTTCAGCACTTCACGGACGAAGCGCCACAGCGCGGACTCTTGGTTCTGTTGCGAAGGCGCGATGCCCGCCGCTCGCTCGCTCACGCACACGGGACACAAAAGCCCGTCCACGTCGAGCGCCGTGTCTTCGAAGGGCACCGTCTTCTTGCACTCGCAGCACGTCGTTCGATACCCGCCCTTGTCCCGCATGATCGGCGCGGCGGCGGCCGAGCGATAGTGCTGGTTGTTCATCGCTCCGTCCGCGGTCTCGTGCAGCTTCATCGCGACGATCACCGCGTCGACCGCGCCCGCCGGAGCCCACACGCCCGCGCACGACGGGCACAGCCCGAGCTCGACGCCGACGAACTTCACGCGCGTGAGCGACGCGACCCGCGACCCCGCCGCAGCGCTCTCTGCGCACCTCGGACACGTCCACGCTTTTTTGTCGCTGGCGGTCGCGCTTCGAACGCTCGCGATGAGCGCCTCGCGCACCGTCGACTGACCGAGCATCGGGTCGATCGCCGCGTACTCGCCGCGGTCGTACCAGCTCCCGCACGAGGGACTCTTCGAGCAGCGGTCGATCCACTCGGACTCTCCTGCGGTGGACGGAGTGTCGTGCACGTTCATCGCCTGCTCGCACTCGGGGCACTTCAACGCCATGGCTCGCTCCTGCGAAGAAGGTACACGTTCACAGAACGCATTTCGTCGCCGAAAAGTCGCTTGTGATCCCGCGCTCGTAGCACTGAGTGATCGATGGCGTTCGAGCACTCACTCGCTCGAAGCTGATCGGAGGTCTCATCATGAACACCGTCTCGACCGAGCGTCGCACCCGCCGAAGCAACTCCCCCGCGACCGCCCTGCAGTGGTTGCTCGAAGCGCAGGCCTCTCGCGGCGCGCTCGCGAGCGCCGTCATCGCCTCGGACGAAGGGCTGCTCGTCGCCGCGGTCGGCAGCGACGCGGACATGATCGCCGCGCTCGCTCCGATGATGGCCGACGGAAAGCCCCTCGGCAGCATCGACCGCTCGCTCGGCGACGTCTCGGTGCGCTCGTTCACGGTGCAGGGCCAGCGCATGCACATCGCCCTGCGCGGCGGCGATCACAGCCAGCACAGCGCCCTCGCGACGCTCGGAATGCAGGGCGCCGAGCGCATCCTGCGTCACTGAGCGCGACGCGCATCGCATCCACCGGCGTTGCCGGTATCCTCGCGCGTATGCCCTCACGCGCTCGCTCTGTGCTCACCGCGCTCGTACCGCTCTTCGCCCTCTCGCTCGCCTCACGCGCAGCGCACGCGACGGAGTACCGCGCGGACCCGAGCACGTTCACCGCGATGCTGCCCATGTTGCGCGCAGGCGACACGCTCGCGCTCGCCGCGGGCCGCTACACGCGACCGTTGAACATCACCAACCTCAACGCGACGGCCGCGAGCCCCATCGTCATCACCGGCCCCGCGAGCGGTGATCCCGCGGTGTTCGTCGCGGACCCCGGCGCGTGCTGCAACACCATCGAGCTGCGCAACTCGAGCTACGTCACGATTCAGCGCCTCACCGTCGACGGCAATCACGTCGATGGCGTGTTCGGGCTGAGCGCGAAGGACGGGATGGCGAACAACGTCCATCACATCACCGTTCAAGACAACACGTTCACCAATCACGATGGATCGCAGCAGACCGTCGCGATCTCGACGAAGACCCCCACGTGGGGCTGGATCATTCGTCGCAACCGCATCCTCAGCCCCGGGACAGGAATGTACCTGGGCAACAGCGACGGCACCTCGCCCTTCGTCGAAGGGATCATCGAGAACAACCTCATCGAGAACTCCATCGGCTACTGCATGCAGATCAAGTGGCAGGCGCCGTGGCCCGCGATCATGGGGCTCCCCTCGGGCTCGACCGCCACGCTCATCCGCCACAACGTCTTCATCAAGAACGACCGCCCCTCGCCCGACGGAGCGCGGCCCAACGTGTTGGTCGGAGGATTTCCTGCGAGCGGCAACGGCTCGATGAACCGCTACGAGATCTACGGAAACCTCTTCGTGCACAACAGCACCGCCGCCGAAGGTCTTCTGCAAGCCTCGGGGCGCGTGAGCGTTCACCACAACATCTTCGTCGACGCCGCAGGGCACGCCATCCTCGTCGCCAACCACGATCGTCCGCTGCTGCGCGCGTGGATCTACGACAACACGATCTACAGCACCGCCACCGGAATCCGCGTCGGAACCGCGCCCGAAGGCATCATCGTCACCGGCAACGCGATCTTCTCGAACACCGCCATCGCGGGCACTCCCACGATGATGCGCGAGAACCTCACGGACTCCGTCGCCAACGCCGCGATGCACGTGACCGCTCCCGCCGTCACCCTCGGATCGATGGACTTCTATCCCAAGCCCGGCCGCTGCCAAGGCCCCGCCAACGACCACTCGACGTTCGCGATGGACCAGGATTTCAACCGGGATTTCAACGGGACCGACGCCACGCCCTTTCGCTTTCGCGGCGCGTACGCCGGCGAAGGAGCGAACTCGGGCTGGCGCCTCGCCGCGGACATCAAGGGCACCATGTCCGCGCCACCGATCATGGACGGCGGCACAGCTCCCGCCGACGCGTCCGTCACGCCGACAGACTCGGGGACGATCGCGCCGTCCGCGGACAGCTCGCTCCCCGCGCAGGACGCGACGAGCTCGGACGGAGGCAACACCACGCCCATGCCCGCCGGCTGCGCGTGTCGCGCTCCGTCGCGCGCGCCTTCGTCGCCGCGCTCGATGCTCGCGCTCGTCGCGCTCGTGTGCGCCGCGGCCGCGCCCCGCAAGCGACCGCACCACAAATCAAGTCACCGCTGAAATCACGCCATCAACTCCGGTGGTGGAAGCGGGCCAGGGACCGCACGCGCCATGCACTGGTTCCACAGCGGCCCCTGCGGTCCGTCCACGCACGTGCAGCGAATCGTCCCGTACCACTCGCACTCGTGACCGACCTGGTGGCCCGCGCACGAGGTTCCGTTGCTCGGCGCGGTGGTCCCGCACGAGGTCCCTGCGATCGACAGCCCCTGCGCTGAGCTGCTCCCGTTGCCGCCGTTGTTGCCGTTGCCACCGTTGCCGGACGAGCTCGCGGGAGCGCGATTGCACGCCGTGAGCGCCGCGCCTCCCAACAACGCCACCGCGCGCAAAACGCTGACCAACTTCGCGTTGCGATTCATAGCGCTGATCTTACCCACAACCGATCGATGTACGCTCGTCCGCATGCGACGCCCTCTCGCCGTCTTCGCTGTCTTCGCGTGCGCCTCGTGTAGCCCTGCTCCCCGCCCGGCGGACGCAGACGCCGCCGCAGAAGCGAGCGTCGAGGACAGCGGACTCGCGAGCGACGCAGACGCGCCCGACGCGAGCGCGGTCGACGCAAACACGTGCCCCGTCGATCCGACGCCCATGCCCTTCGTTCGAAGCGCGGCCGCCGCGCACGCGATGGACGAGTCGCTTCGCATGAACCACCTGCAAGCGAAGGCGACGCACAACAGCTACCACCTCCGCCCTCGCAACGTCGACCTGCCCGACTGGAACTACGAGCACGCCCCGCTCCCCACGCAGCTCTCGATGCTCGGCGTGCGCGGCCTCGAGCTCGACCTCAACTACAACGCTCGCTGCAATCGCTTCGAGGTCTTTCACGTCGCCGCGGTCGACGACCGAACCACGTGCCGGCAGTTCACCGAGTGCCTGCTGCACATCCGCAATTTCTCCCAGCAAAACCCCGGTCATCACCCGCTCTTCATCCACATCGAGCCCAAGGGCTCGGAGGGAAACTACTCGGCCGCGGGCTTCGCCGAAATCGAGCGCGAGATCCTCACCGTCTTCGACCGCTCGTGGATCATCACGCCCGACGAAGTCCGCGGCGCATCGAGCTCTCTCAGCGAAGCGGTCACCACGCGCGGCTGGCCCACGCTCGCGCAAACCCGAGGCCGAGTGCTCTTCTACTTGGACAACACCACCGCTCCGCGAACGGTCTACACCAACGGCGGTCGCGACCTCGTCAACCGACTCATGTTCGTCGACAGCCGCGTGGGCGATCCGTTCGCCGCGGTGATGGTCCTCAACGATCCCATCGGGCAAGCCACGGAGATCGCGAGCGCCCTTCGCGCGGGGTACATCGTCCGAACGCGCGCGGACTCCAACCCCACCGTCGCGATGACCAACGACCGCGCGCAGCTCACCGCGGCGCTCGCCTCGGGCGCACAGATCGTGAGCACGGATTTTCCCGCGCGAATCACTGGGTCGGAGTACTTCGTCGAGATCCCCATGGGCATCCCCTCGCGCTGCTCGTCGGTCACCGCGCCGATGGGCTGCACGCCCGCGCTCGTCGAAGACCCGAGCAAGCTCACCGCGCGGTAGCGCTCCGCGCGCGCGTTCGCGTTCGCTCACACAGCTCGACGCGTCTGCTGCGCGCTCAGCGCAGCGCTGCCTCCATCGCAAACAGCGACAGCACGCTCGCGCTCGCGCTCTTCTTCCACAGCACCGCCAGCGTCGTGCCAGAGACCGACACATCCACGATGCGACTCACGCGCGGGCTGCACCGCTCGGTGTCGTCGATCAAGACCTCGCTCTGCAAGAGCCCCTCGCGTTCGCGCAGCAAGAGCACCGATACGCCGTCGCTCACCACGATCGCGTCGTCGCCCACCGCCGCCGCCGCGCCGCACTCCCAGAGCAGCTCCGTGTCGTAGCAACGCGCGCCTTCGACGCTCTCGGGAGCGCGGCCCCAACGAGCGCGCGGCGTGTTCGTCCCCCAGCAAAACGTCCGCTCGTCGCGCTCGATGCGGGCGATCTCGGTGTCGAGATACGCCACGTCCCACTTGTGCGTCGCGCGCGCGCGCAGCGCCTTCGCCCGCTGCAATCGCCGCTCTTTCACAGCGACAAACGCCGCGCTCTGCTCGACGCCCACGCGCCACACGACGCCGTTGATCCCGAGCGACCAAACGCCGCGCGCCGCAGCGACCACCGCGCACCCCGCAGCCCAGTCCCACCGGCGCTCGACCGAGGTTCCGTCGGCGCTCCATCGAGCGGTCCCACCGAGCTCGGCGATCTCCGACGAGAGCGTGTACAGCGAACGGTCGCCGCTAAACGCGTGCGCGAACAAATCGTGCTCGCCCTGCGCGAGCGGCGTCGAGCTCACTCGACGCGAGGCCACATCCACCAGCGTCAAGAGCTTCTGCTCTCCTCGCGTCCCTCGCCACGCGAGCGTCTCGCCGTCGGGCGACAACGCGACGAGCGCCCCGCTCTTTCCCTGGCGATTGATCGTGATCGGAGCGCCCGACGGAAGCTCCACCTCGCACACGACTTGCCCGCTCGCAGCGTCGCCGACCACCGCGCCGCCGCGCCGCTCGTTGCCCTCCCATCGCTCGAACCCCGCCGCCCATCGCGAGCCGTCGCTCGACCAACACACCGAGTCCCACCAGCCCTTTTCGGGCGCTGCTCGCTCCCACACAGGGTTCGCCGACGGTGACAGACGCACCGACGCCGCTCCGCCAAACATCTCCGCGCGCTGCACGAGCCCCAGCGCCCCCGTGGGACCGAGCGTCGCTCGCGTCCCATCCGCGACCGCGATCGACGCCGCGAGCTTCACCCCGCCGTGAAGCTCAAACGGAACCTTGCTCTTCGTTGCCATCGCGCATTCAAACCGCGCCGCCCCGCGCCCTGTCAACGCGCAGCACCCGCGCGATCACTGCGCGCTCTGCGATTGCGCTCCGCTCGCCGCAGGCCACGCCCCGAGCGGCTCGCAATGCTCCACGAGCACGCGCCCCTCGCGCGCGTCGTTGTCGATGTACACCTGCTCTTCAGCGGACTGCGCGATGAGCGATCCGTCCTGACAACGAACGCTCTGCCCCGTCCCCACCACGAAGCGCGCCCCCACGCGAAGCTGACAGCGCGCCCACGTATCCAGCGCGCTCCACTCCGCGCAGATCACATAGTCCGCGCGGTAGCGCTCGCGCGTCCCCTCCGGTCGACGAAAGGTCCACCAGCGCCCGGGCTCGCGATTGGCGCGGTCGGCCTGCGAGACCCTGTACACCGTGAGCGCCTCGGTGGCCTCGAAGACGTGCGCCGCGCAGAGCTTTCCCTGCTCCGCTGGCGCGACCGCTCGCGCGAGCAACGCCCCGTCGTCCACCGCCCGCGCGCCCGAGACCGCCGCCTGCACAGTCCCGACACACGTATTCAAGTTGCCGCCCGACGCAGGGCCCGACGCCCCGCCCGTCCCCGCTCGCTGCCCCGCTCCGCTCGCGCACGCCGAGACCGCCGTAGCCACCCCCAGCACGATCACCAAACGCATCATCGCTCGAAGCTTCTCGCGCCCTTCGCTCGCTCGCGACAACAACCCATGAATTCAAGCGAGGCCCTGTTGCCGGCGCTGGACGCCTCTGCTATTCGTGAAATTCTAAACCAATACTGTAGCAATTCGAAGCGGGAGGACCAGCATGAAGGGGAAGGGCGTGCGGTGGGCAAACCTTGGCATTTGGCTGATCGCCTTGGGATTCAGCGGCTGTCTGTCATGGTGTTCGCCCTGTAGCTGCGCGTGCACGAGCGCATGCGGCGGCTCGCTGTGCGGGGCCTCCGGCTGCGGCGGCGGCATCGGGAGCGGTTGCGGTGGGGGCTGTGGCGCCGGCGGAGGCTGCTCGAGCTCGAGCAGCTGCAGCCGACCGACGAACCTGATCCCCGACGCAGCGCCGCGACCGGACGCAGACACTCGATGCATCCCCGAGTGCGGCGCGCGACGCTGCGGCCCCGACCCGCGCTGCGGCCAGCCCTGCGGAGCGTGCGCCGACGGAAACCAATGCGACTTCTCGGGCGCGTGCGTCCCGCTCCCGCTCCCGTCGCCTACGCGATTGATCGCCCCGCTCTCGGGCTCGCGCGTCGCGTCGCACCGGCCTCGCTTGCAGTGGACGCTCGGCTCCGACGCGGACGCGGCGCGCGTCGAAGTGTGCGCCGACCGCGATTGCACGCGGGTGATCGAGGCGATCAACAGCGCGAGCACCACCGCCAATCCCAGCGAATTGCCTCGCGGAGTGTACTTCTGGCGCGTGACGGCCCTGCGCGGCGGCCTCGAAGCCATGCGCTCTGCAACGTGGGAGTTCTTCGTCGGAGCCGAGAACACCAACCCCGTCGGGATCATCGGCAGCGTCTTCGACTGCAACGGCGACGGACTCGCTGACGTCGCCATCGCGTCGCCCGGCCGCATGGAAGAGGGCGGATCGGTCCGCGTCTACCTCGGAAGCCGCACCGAGCTCTTCGATCGCCCGCAGCGAACGCTCCCACGAACGCACTTTGGCGACGGCTTCGCGAGCTCCGTCGCCAGCGCAGGAGACGTCGACGGCGACGGATTCAGCGACCTCGTCGTCGGCGCGTCGCGCGCAGTCCTCGGCGGTGACTCGCCCGGAGCCACCGGAGGCGCGTTCATCTACCACGGCGACGCGACGGGCATCACCGAGCGAGTCTCCGTGCTGAGTCCCACGCGCGACGCCCAGCAATTCGGAAAGCTCGTCGCAGGCCTCGGCGACGTCGACCGCGACGGATACAGCGACGTCGCCGTCGTCTCGAACGCAGAGATCATGGTGTTCTTCGGTCACTCGAGCACCGTGCGATTCGGCCGCATCGCGACCATCCCTGCGCCGCGCACGACGGACCCCGTCGCCTCGCTCGCCGCGGTCAGCGACACCGATGGCGATCAGTTCATGGACGCGCTCGTCACCAACGCCACGCGCCGCGACGGGGCTCGCTCGCTCTGGCTCGACGGAACGTTCGGCTGGACCGCGCCCGAAATGAGCGCCGCCCTCGCCCCACCGTTCACATCGAGCGCGCTCGTCGCAGCGAGCACCGGCGACCTCAACGGCGACGGCCTCGCCGACCTCGCCATCGGAGATCCGCTCGACACCGGATCGAGCCCCGTCGCGCGCGGTCGCGTCGCGCTCTTCTACTCCGTCGCTGCGCCGCAGCTCACCCCCAATCAATTGCTCGACGGCCCCGCGATCTTGTCGCGCTTCGGCTGGAGCATCGCGAGCGCCGGAGACCTCGACAACGACGGCTTCGACGAGCTGTTCGTCGGAGCCCCCGGCGTCTACGACGATCGCGCATCGAGCGACGCTGGCCTCGACGCATCGCTCGATGACGGCGCAGCGCTCGACGGAGGCGCGCTCTGCAGCTCGGGCTACGTCGCGATCCACCGCGGTTCTGCTGCGGGAGTCAGCGCTGCCCCCTCGTGGACCTTTCGCGGCGGGCGCGATCAGTGCTCGACGATCGGCGCGCACGTCTCGTTCGTCGGAGACCTCAACGGAGACGGTTTCAACGACGTGCTCATCGGAGATCCCAACGCGCGCGTAGCCGATCGCGCCCGCAGCGGTCGAGTGTTCGTGGTGCTCGGCGCCTCGCCCTTCGACCTCGCTCCGTCCCGCACCATCGAGGGCACGAGCGACGAGCAGCGCCTCGGCGCCAGCATCGCCGGCGGAACGTGAGCGCGCGCTCGCGATCGTCGTTCACCGCGTCGAATCTGCGGCGCTTCGCACGTCCGTGCGCCACGGCTCGGGCGCGCTCTGGCCGTCGACCTCCATGGGCAACGCCGCGCCGCGCCGCAGCTCGCGCATCCCCGAGAGCGTCCCCATGACGCGGTCGTTCGCGTCGGTGAAGAAGCTCTCTTCATCGAGCGCGTACACCCGCACGCGACCGAGCCCCTCGACGTCCATGTCTCGCTCGCGTCGCAGCGTCGAGCGCCACGCCCGCTCGAGCGGATCGCGCAGGTCGAGCACCCACGCCTCGGCGCTCGTCCCTTCTTGCAGCCGCACGCTCTGAATCCACGTGGTGATCGCCGCGCTCCCCGGAGCGATCACCACCGTGGCCTTCTCCTTCGACCGCAGCTCTTCGTACGTGCGATTGCCGTTCGCCTCGACGCGCGTGATCGTCACGAGCGGCGTTCGAAACTCGTACGTGCGCGTGTCGTACTGAATCCCTCGACGGCCCGGGCGACCGATGCGCCTCCACGCGCGAATCGGCCGCATCGATTCGTCCAACACCACTTCGCTGTCGAGCACGCTCTGCGGCCCTTCGCGGTGCACGGTCACCACGCGATGACAGCCGCGCGCGCGCAGCTCGAAGCGCTCCCATGTCCCGCGATCGGCCGCCATCGGCAGAGCCTCGCTCATCGTCGAGACGAGCAGCTCGCCACCGCGCCACAAGCTCGCGGTGTCCACCGCGGTATCGCCGCACTGCGGGTACGCGATCTGCGGGACGCTCGGCACTTGATAGTGCACCTGCCGCCGAAAACGCCGGGCGATTCCGTCGATGTTGATGAGCAGAAAGACCACGCCGAGCACGACGAGACCGATCTTCTTACCTCGCGACAACGGCGGGTCGAGCTCTCTGGCTCCGGGCCGCTCGTAGGGATCCGCTGCGTCCGGCGCGACGTCGTCCTGCTTCACGGCGCTGTTGATAGCGCTGTTTGCAGCGACGAACAGCCCCCCTCTTCTTCGATCAGCGCAGCGTCACGCGCGTCCCCCGACGCGCGACGGCGCTCAGTGGTGCGCGGCCGCTCCGGCCGGGTTGTGCGAGCGCGCTTCGACGCCGCGCGGGTCGAGCACGAATCCGCCCGGCGCCTGCTCACCGCGACGCTCGAGGATACGAACGGTGCTGTCGGGGCTCACCTGTCCGCGCGTGTCGATGTCCTCCGAAGAGAGCCCGAGCATCACGCCGAGGAAGACGAAGGACATCACGAAGATCAGCGCGTGAAATCCCTTGTCGTACTTCAGGTGCATGAAGAACGTCGCGACGAGCGTGGCCTTCACCGTCGCGATGAGCACCGCGATCACAGTGTTGGCCGAGCCGAAGTCGAAGCGCGAGGCGGCCACCGTAATGACCGTCAACACGATGAGCGCTGAGAAGACAGCGCAGAGAAAGAGAAACGACGAAACGTGCGCGTGGACCTTGCCGTCGTCGTGTGCGTGCGCGTGATCGCTCATCGTTCAGCCCACCAGGTAGACCAAGGGGAAGAGATAGATCCAGACGAGGTCGACGAGGTGCCAGTACAGCGCGCCGATCTCGACGGGGGTGAAGTACTCGCTCGAGAACTCGCCGCGCTGATTGCGGACAAGAACCCAGGCGAGCGCCGACATTCCGATGATGACGTGCAGACCGTGGAGGCCCGTCATCATGAAGTAGAGCGCGAAGAACATGCTCGCGCGCTGCGGGAGCACCGCTCCGTGGTGCGCGTGCTCGGCCAAGTGCGCCGTGAAGTAGCGGCCCGGGAGCAGTCCGTCGTGAAACTTGTGCGAGTACTCGACGTACTTGATCCCGAGAAACGCGAACGCGCACAGGATCGTGATCGTGAGCCACATCGTGGTCTCGTTCTTCTTGCCGAGCTGGCTCGAGCGCACCGCGAGCGCGGCGGTGAGCGAGCTGAAGAGAAGAACGATCGTGTTCACGCTGCCGAGCTTCCAATCGAGACGCTGGTGCGCCTCGATGAAGACCGACGGCTCGTGGCTCTTGTAGATGAGGTAGGCCACGAAGAGCCCGCCGAACATCAGGATCTCGGTGACGATGAACACCCACATTCCGAGCTTCGCAGCGTCGAACTGCTGATCGGGGGTGTCGAAGTGATGCGCGAGATAGGCCGGGTGATCTCCGTGCCCGTGCTCGTCGTGTTCGCTGTCCGCGTGTGCGCTGGCCATTGGCTCTGTGTCCTGTCCAGTAGAGAGGGAGGATTTCGCTAGGCAAAATCCTCAGTCTTTCACTTCTTGTCTTCCTCAGGGAAGCCGTCGAACAGCTCTTCGTCCGAGCAGAGGTGGTAGTCGTACGGTCCGCGGGTGATCGTCGGCGTCACGCGGAAGTTCTGCATGACGGGCGGCGACTCGGTGCCCTGCCACTCGTAGCCAGCAGAGCCCCACGGGTTGGGCGGAGACTTCTCACCAGAGCGGATGGACTTGATGAGCACCCACGCGGTGATCAAGAAGCCCACGAGGAGCAGCCACGATCCCACCGTGGAGATCTTGTGATAGATCTCGAAGCGCGGGAGGTAGTCGTAGTAGCGGCGGGGCATTCCCTTCGATCCCATGACGAACTGGATCAAGAAGGTCGTGTTGAACCCGACGAACACGAAGAACCAGCCGATCTTGGCGAGCTTCTCGTCGTAGAGCTTGCCCGTCATCTTCGGCCACCAGTAGAGGATGCCGCCGACGAAGGCCATCACGGTGCCGCCCATCATCACGTAGTGGAAGTGGGCGACGATGAAGTACGTGTCGTGAAGGTGGATGTCGACCGCGAGCGTTCCGCAGAACAGACCGGTCAGACCGCCGATCGTGAACAGCACGAGGAACGAGAGCGCGTACAGCATCGGCGTCGTCAGCGCGATCGAGCCCTTGTAGAGCGTGGCGGTCCAGTTGAAGACCTTCACGCCCGAGGGGATCGCGACGAGCATCGTGAGCGCCGCGAACAGCGTCGTGGCGAACTCGCTCTGGCCGCTCGTGTACATGTGGTGTCCCCACACGAGGAAGCCGACGAGCGCGAGTCCGAGCGAGCTCATGGCCACCGCGAAGTAGCCGAAGATCGCGCGGCGCGTGAACGTCGCGAACAGCTCCGAGGCCACCGCCATGCCCGGGACGATCATGATGTAGACCGCCGGGTGCGAGTAGAACCAGAAGAAGTGCTGGAAGAGAATCGGGTCGCCGCCGAGCGCGGGATCGAAGATTCCCAGGCCGAACGTGCGCTCTGCCGCGAGGAGCAACAGCGTGATCGCGAGCACCGGCGTGGCGAGCACCTGAATGATGCTCGTCGCGTACATGCCCCAGATGAACAAGGGTAGGCGCTTCCAGTGCAGCCCCGGCGCGCGGAGCTTGTGCACGGTCACGATGAAGTTGAGGCCCGTGAGGATCGAGCTGAACCCGAGGATGAACGCGCCGAGCACCATCGACACGACGGACGTGTTCGAGGTCGTGCTGTACGGCGTGTAGAAGGTCCAGCCCGTGTCGACCGAGCCCGAGATGATGCTGTAGAGCGCGAAGGTCGCGCCGAACAGATACACGTAGAAGCTCAGGAGGTTGAGCCTCGGAAACGCGACGTCCTTCGTGCCGAGCATGATCGGCAAGACGAAGTTGCCGAGCGCTCCGGGCACGCTCGGGATGATGAACAGAAACACCATGATCGCGCCGTGCAGCGTGAACGCGCGGTTGTAGTACTCCGCGCTCATGATGGTTCGTCCCGGGGCGAACAGCTCCAGGCGCACGAGCAGCGCGAACACGCCGCCCATGAAGAACGCCAGGATCGTCGACACCAGGTACATCAACCCGATCCGCTTGTGATCGAGCGTGAGCAGCCAGCCCTTCACGCCGCGGCCGGCCTCTTGGCTCAAATAGGGCGCGAGGTGATCGGGCTCATCGTGCCCGTGCGCTCCTGCGACTTCGGTCGCCATCGCTTCAGTTCCCTTTCTCGTCGATCAAGGACAGAAATTTCAGTGGCAAACGCTCATCAGTTGAGCGTGCGAATGTACGCGATGATCGCGTCGACCTGATTGTCTCGCAGCGTCCCTGCGAACGAAGGCATCACGCCGTTGAAGCCCTGCACGACCTTCGCGTTCGGCTGCAGGATCGACTGACGGATGTAGTTGGCGTCCGCGGTCGTGCTCGTCCCGTCAGAGAACGTGCGCTGACGGCCGAAGAGTCCGCGCCAGCTCGGGCCGGTCATGGCCGAGCCGTCCGTCGAGTGGCAGGTGTTGCACTGCTGCGAGCGGTACAGCATCTCGCCCCACTTCTCCGGCGTCGCCTCGCGACCCGTCGCGGGATCCACCGGCGGACGCAGGATCGACTCGAGGAAGGTGTTGTAGTCCGCCATCGTGTGGATGTGGACCTTCGTCATCATGCTGAAGTGCCCCACGTGACGGCGGTTGCCCTCGCGGCCGACCTCGGGATCGCCCGGGTTGACCTCGACCGTCCCCGTCGCAGCGCCGCAGTACTCAGCGCAGAACAGATCGGTCTCGCCCGTCTGCGTCGCCTCGAACCACATCGTCGTGTAGTACCCAGGCACCGCGTCCTTCTTCACGCGAAACGCCGGGATGTACAGCGAGTGAATCACGTCCTCGGACGAGAGCGTCAGGCGCACCGGGCGGTTGACCGGGATGTGCAGCGCGTTCGAGTGACCGCCGTTCGGGTACTCGAAGTCCCACGACCACTTCTTCGCGCGAACGCGAATCTCCATGGCGTCCGCGGGGGCCACGGTCATGTCCAGGTAGCCCTTGAAGCCCACGTGAAACAGAAACGCCAGCAACGCGAGCGGCGACACCGTCCACGTGATCTCGAGGACCGTCGCGTGCCCCGTCGGCTCCGCCTTCACGCCGGGCTTTCGCTGGTACTTCCACACGAAGTACAGCGCCGTCCCGATGATCGCGACGAAGAGAAACACGCTCAGCCAATAGATGAAATAGAACACCCAGTCGGTCTGCCGAGCGAAGGTTGACCACTGGGGGGGCAGTTGCATCGTCTCCATCGTCTTGTCGCCGTTCGTCCGAAGCCGTGGACTGTAGAACTTAGAATCTTGAAATGATGTGCCGGGCGTCGAGCGTCAGTCGCGGTTCAAGCCGCGCTCTGCCGCCCCTTGGTCGAGCTCGAACCATCGCCCTGCTCGTTGTCGTTCGAAGCTGCGTTCTCTCGACTGCGCCGCAGCTCTTTGAGCCACAGCAAAAGCAAACCTCCACCGAGGAAGAACACCGTCACGCCGCCGCCGAGCTTCATCACCTGCTTGGCGACGAGCACGTACCGACGATCCTGCGGGTCGTAGTGGAAGCAGAACATCAACACGCGATCCACCGTGCTGATCGAGCGACCTTCGGACGCCTCGATCAACCCCAGCCGCAGATCGTTGGAGGGATACGAGATCCCGTAGAGGTACCGAGCGACCTTGCCCGAAGGCGTCGCCAGAAAGATCACCGCGGGGTGCGCGTACTGATTCTGCCGCGGCTCGTAGCGGTAGCCGAAGCCGAGCGCCGTCGCGAGACGCCGCACTTGTGCCTCGTCGCCGACGGTGAAGTGCCAGCCGTTCGCTCCCGTCGCGCGCCCGTATTGCTCGGCCACGCGCGCCCTGCGGGCCGCCGCGTCCTGCGGAAGCTCGCGCGGGTCGATGCTCACGGTGAGCACTTCGTATTGCTGCCCCGCGTTCCACACGACTCCGCGCAGGCCGTTGACGACCGCGTTGGAGACGAGGTTGCAGAGCATCGGGCAGCGATAGTACGCGAGGTTGATCAGCACCGGACGACGACCGTCGAAGTAGTCGCCCAAGCGCACTTCACGGCCGCTCTCGTCGCGAAGACGAACGTCGAGCGGCAGCTGCGCGTTCAAGTGCTCGTCCACAGAGATCTCCGACGCGTTCGGCGGAAGCACGTTGCGTGGAGCCTCGGACGCCCCCTCCGACGCCTGCACCCCACGACCGTACTGCGCGTGCGCCGAGCTCGCGCTCAACGCAACCGAGCCGGCCAGCGCCAGCATCGTTCGCAGTCGTGTGTGGTGGTTCGGGGTCGTCATCGGAGTGAGTGACTTGAAAACGTGTGCGTTGCGATCAGTGCGCCGCGGCCGGGTGCGCTTCCGCGGCGTGCGCCGCAGGCTGCGCTGCCGGAGCTGCAGGCTGCGCTGCAGGAGCCGCGGGCTGCGCCGCAGCCGGAGCGACCACCGCAGCGGGGTTCGCCGGAGCGACCACAGCCGCGCCGTCCGCCGCAGGAGCCGCAGCGTCACCCGCCGCGCCACCGTCAACAGACAGGTCCACCGGAGGCGGAGGAGGAGGCTCGTTTTGCGGCATCTCCGTCGGCAGCGCGCGGGTCATCTGCATCCAACCCGTCATCGCCGCGGTGTCCGTCGAAGGACGCGGGCTGACCGCGGCGGGGCGCTGCCCCTGCGAGACAGCCGCCATCGCCTGATCGATCGGCATGGCGCCGCCCGAGAGACGCTGCGCGGCGCTCGCGCGCATCTCCGTGAGCTGCCAGATGCCGCGCGTGGCGATTTTCACCTGCTCTTCCTGGTCGTGCATGATGTTGAAGTACGACATGATCGCGTAGCGGACGAGCACCACCAGGACGACCACGAACACGGAAAGTCCCGTGATCAGCGTGGTCTTCGGCTCGTTTCTGTCATAAGCCATCGCCAGGGACTCCTCACATCGTCGAGTGCAGCTTCGATCGCTCGAGCCGCGGATCGGACACCGGCACGAGCTTGTGCTGCGTCATCAAGCGAAACACCATCGCGAGATAGACACCGCCCACTCCGAGGAGCGCTGCGAAGTCCATCCAGTGCACGGGCAGCGAGTGGTGCGCGCCCTCGCCAGCGGCCGCGGCCGCGCCGTGCGCGCCAGCCTTGAAGGCCGGGAGCACGAGCCAGAAGTACTCGACCACGTGCATCACGAGCAGCAGGCCTGCGCCGAGCGCGAGCCAGCCCATCCGACGCTTCACGTTGTGCGACATGAGCATGATGAACGGCACGACGAAGTGGAAGATCGCCAGGCCCATGCTCACGGGCTGCCACGCGGGGTTCTCGTTCCAGCGAGCGTGGTAGAAGACGGTCTCTTCGGGGATGCTCGCGTACCAGATCAAGAAGAACTGCGAGAAGACCACGTAGGCCCAGAAGCAGTTGAAGCCGAACATCAGCTTCGCCATATCGTGGAAGTGGTTCACGTTGACGATGTCGTCACCGATGTAACCAGCGCGCTTGAGGCCCTGCAGCGTCAGGATCATCGCGGCCATCGCAGCGGTGATTCCGCCAGCGAAGATCGTCACGCCGAAGATCGTCGAGTACCACGCGGGCTCGAGCGCCATCAGCCAGTCGAACGACGCGAAGGTCAGCGTCAACGCGATGATCGCGATCGAAGCGGGCGCAGAGCGCGCCGCGGTGACCGTGGTCTTCTTGTCCTTCGACTTGTCCTGATCCGTCGAGAGCTTGAAGAACCGGCGCGAGAGCAGGACCCACGCGAGCAGGTAGATCGCCTGACGGATGAAGAAGAAGGGCTTCTCGAACCACAGCTTCTTCTTCTCGAGCGTCTCGTGGTGGACGTGGTGGATGCCCTGCGTCTCGAGCTCGTAGCTGCTGGTGTGTCCAGCGGCGGGCTGTCCGTGCTCGCCGCCGTGCTCACCGCCGTGGCCCTGCTGCGCTTGTCCGTGACCGCCGCCGTGCGCAGCGGTCTGCGCCGCGGCGCCGTGGTCGGTCGCGTGACCGAAGTGCTCCCACTGCGGGAAGTACTGCATCAGCGCGAAGAGCGGGAGAAACAGCACCGCGAGCGCGGGCAGTCCACCCATGAAGAACTCCGCCGTGCGACGCACGCCGACGCTCCAGTGAGCGGCCGAGATGTGCTGAATCACGACGAAGAAGAGCGTGCCGATCGCGAGGACCAGCACGGCCATGAACGCGAACAGGTACGAGAAAGCCAGTCGCTTCGGATCCGACGCGAAGCCCGCGCCGACGCCGAGCAACCCGAGCGCACCAACGCCGGCCGCGATCTTCCACGCGTTGGACCAGGGTCCGTTGTTGGTGATCTCGAGCTTTCCTTCACTCGAGTGCGAATGGGCGCTCACGGGTTCGCTCCTGCGTTGGCCTGGCTGAGTTCGAGCGCGCGCACGTACGCGACGATCGCCCAGCGGTCAGAAGTGGGGATCTGCGAGGCGTAGCCGGGCATGTTCCGGACGCCGTTGCGAATGGTGGCGTAGAGCTGTCCGTCGGGAGAGTGACGGATGCGATCGTCGTGCAACGACGCGGGCTGCGGGTACTGGTAGCCCGAGATCCTCGAGCGCGCCCAGATGATGCCCTGCCCGTCGCCGACGCTTCCGTGGCACGGCGCACAGTAGATGTTGTAGCGCTCGCGTCCGCGCGCGACGGCGCCCTCCATCCCTTCGAGCCAACGCCCGTCGTTCGTGCGGTGACGAATCGACGCGAGCGCCGCCTGCGGAATGCGATCCACGTAGTTGCGCGTGCCCGCCTGCAGTCCGCTCTCGACCTCGGGGTCGATCGCGCCCTGCTCACGAGAGACCGTGTTGGCAGGCAGCGGGCGCATGCTGCGCGTGTCCTGGTAGTACGCGCTGACGTCCTGCGGGCGGTACTTCTGCTGCACGTGCATGTCGCGGATGATCAAGATCGGCGACTGCTCGCTGACCTGTCCACGGCAAGCGGCCATGCCCGCACCAGCAAGCACCAACGCCGCGAGGGTATTTCGGTTGGTCGCCATCAGACCACCTCCTCCTCGAGCACCTCGACGTGAGTGGCGTGCACTTCTTCCATCAGAGCGCGCGTCTTCTTCTCGTCGTACTTGGGGTCGTCGACCTCGATGCTCACGAAGAACTTGTCGTCCGACGCGCGCTCGAATCGCTGCGAATAGAACACCGGGTGGTGGTGACGCGGGATCTTGTTGAGCCCGAACATTCCGAACACCGCGCCGAACGCGCTGAACAGAATGGTGAGCTCGAAGAGCACCGGCGCCATCGACGGCAACGCCAGCGGGGGCTTGCCGCCGACGATCAAGGGATAGTCGACGACGTTCATGTAGTACATCATCGCGAAGGCGCTCGCGAAGCCGGTGGCCGCCATCACGGCGACGATCCAGCCGAGCTTCGAGTCGCCCATGCCCATCGCCTTGTCCATGCCGTGCACGGGAAAGGGTGAGTGGACGTCCCATCGCGTGAAACCCGCGTCGCGGACCTTCTCCGCGGCGTGCATGACCTTGCCGGGAGTGTCGAACTCCGCGAGCAAGAGGACAGGGCGCTTCTCGCCGCTGGCCTTGTTCTCATTGTCGTGATCGTGGCTGCCCATGACGGTTCCTCTCAGGCCTCCGCGGTCGCCTCGCCGTCGGCGGGCTTGTCGTGGGAGTCGTGATCATCGTGATCGCCGTGGCTGTCGTGGCCGTAGTGATCCGCGTGCGGATCGGCCTTGAGCAGCACGCCCTTCACTTCGGCCATCGCGATCGCGGGCAGCCAGCGGATGAAGAGCAAGAAGAGCGTGAAGAACAACCCGAACGAGCCGAGGTAGGTCATCACGTCGATCGGGGTCGGGTGGAAGTAACCCCACGACGACGGGAGGAAGTCCCTGTGGAGCGAGGTCGCGATGATCACGAAGCGCTCGAACCACATTCCGATGTTCACGAAGATCGAGACGGCGAAGGTGACCGGCACGCTCGTGCGGAACTTCTTGTTCCAGAAGATCTGCGGCGAGAGCACGTTGCAGATGATCATCGACCAGTACGCCCAGGCGTACGGGCCCTTCATTCGGCTGACGAAGAAGACGTAGCGCTCGTAGTCGTTGCCCGAGTACCACGCGATGAAGAACTCCATCGCGTACGCGTAGCCAACGATGCTGCCGGTCGCGAGGATGATCTTGTTCATCAGCTCGATGTGCTTGAGCGTGATCAAGCCGTGCAGCTTGAACACAACGCGCACGACGAGCATGAGCGTGAGCACCATCGCGAAGCCCGAGAAGATCGCGCCCGCGACGAAGTACGGCGGGAAGATCGTCGTGTGCCAGCCGGGGATCACGGACGTCGCGAAGTCGAACGAAACGACCGAGTGCACCGAGAGCACCAGCGGCGTCGAGATGGCCGCCAGGATCATGTACGCGCGTTCGTAGTTGGACCAGTGACGGTTCGATCCGCGCCAGCCGAGGGCGAAGAAGCCGTACGCCATGCGACGGAGCTTCGTCTTCGAGCGATCACGCAGCGTCGCGAGGTCGGGGATGAGACCCACGAACCAGAACAGCAACGAGACCGTGAAGTACGTGCTGACCGCGAAGACGTCCCAGAGCAGCGGGCTCTTGAAGTTCGGCCAGATGCCCATCGAGTTGGGCAACGGGAACGGGTAGTACATCAGCCAGACGCGACCGACGTGGATGCCGGGGAACATCAACGCGCAAATCACCGCGAAGATGGTCATGGCTTCGGCCGCGCGGTTGATGCTCGTTCGCCACTTCTGACGGAAGAGGAAGAGCACCGCGGAGATGAGCGTACCGGCGTGACCGATACCGACCCACCACACGAAGTTCGTGATGTCCCACGCCCACGAGATGGGCTGGTTGTTGCCCCACGCGCCGATACCCTTCCAGAACAGGTACGCGAGCGTGAGTCCGAGCGCGCCGAGCAAGCTCACCGCGGTCAAAAACAACACCCACCACCCACGCGGGGCGGGGTTTTCGGTCACCCTCGCGACGTCCTCGGTAATCCCGTGGAAGTCGTAGCTCTCCGCTGCGAGGGCAACCTCGTTGATCTCCTTGATGGGAGCGTTCGGGTTGACCGAGCTCATCCGTGCATCTCCGGATTGGGATTGCGAATCTTGGCCAGGTAGGTCGTGCGCGGCTGCGTTCCCAGCTCGGACAACAACAGGTAGCGGCGGTCCGTCTGCGCGAGGCGACGAACGGCGCTCTCGCGGTCGTTCAGATCACCGAACACGATCGCGCCCGTCGGGCACGTCTGCTGGCACGCGGTCTGGATCTCTCCGTCGCGCACCGTTCGGTAGTCGTTCTTCGCGATGATCTTCGCCGTCTGGATGCGCTGCACGCAGTACGTGCACTTCTCCATCACTCCACGGAAGCGCACCGACACGTTCGGGTTGTGCTGCATGCGCACCGTCTCGGGCACGTCCGCGTCGAGCGGCTGATAGACCGAGTCGTTGTGGAAGTTCAGGTAGTTGAAGCGACGAACCTTGTACGGGCAGTTGTTCGAGCAGTAGCGCGTCCCGATGCAGCGGTTGTACGCCATATCGTTCAAGCCCTCGGCGCTGTGCGTCGTCGCGTTGACGGGGCACACGTTCTCGCAGGGGGCTTCTTCGCACTGCTGACACGCCACCGGCATCACTGCCATGGCGGGCTCGGACTCGAGCAATTGCGCGTCTTCGTCCGACGGGAACCCGTCGCGCGAGATCCTCGGGCTGACGAAGTAGCGGTCCATGCGCAGCCAGTACATTTCACGGCCGCGGTTGACCTGCTCCTTGCCGACGCAGGGGATGTTGTTCTCAGCCTGGCAGGCCACCATGCACGCCGAGCAGCCCGTGCACGCGGTGAGGTCCACAACGAGACCCCACTTGTAGCCGTTGTATTCGGCCTCGCGCCACAGCGGCAACGTGCGCGGAGTCGGAGTGCGCATCGAGGGGAAGCGCGGGTTCTCCTTGTACTTCGCGAGCGTCGTCTCGACGGCCAACGGACGGTCCACCATGCGGTGGTGCTCTTGCGTCTGCGAGATCGGGTAGGTGCCCGAGCCCTTCGCGATCGAGCCCGTCGCGATGAACGGCGCCGTGTGCTGGCGCGCGGGGTTGACGTCGAAGCCCTTGCCGTTGCCCACGCGCCCTGCGGCGGTGCGGCCCCAGCCGAGCGGCAACGTCACGGCGTAGTCAGCCTGTCCGGGCGTGACCCACGCGACGATCGTCGCTTTCTTTCCTTCGACGGTGACCTCGACCTTGTCGCCGTTCGAGATGCTCTTCTCGCGCGCGAGCTTCGGAGAGATCAGCGCGGCGTTGTCCCAGGTGATCTTCGTGATCGGGTCCGGGAGCTCCGCGAGCCACGCGTTGTTCGCGCCGCGACCGTCCTGCATCTTCGCGTCGTACGTGAAGAGCACTTCGATCGACGAAGCGGACACCGCAGCGCCCGCGCGACCGCGAGCCGCGGTGACCGCAGCGCCGAGCTCAGCCGAGCGAAGCGTGAGGCCCTCGAGCGGACGCGCAGCGCTGTCAGCGACGACGCCGCTGGTCAGCGCGCGACGCCACTTCGTCTCGGTGCTCACCGTCCACGGGTGGTTCTCGATGAACGTGGCGCGGACGATGTCGTGCCCCGAGCGCGGTCCCTCGTCGAGGATCTGCGCGAGCAGCTCGATCTCGCTGCGCGAGGCGAAGAGCGGCTCGATGAGCGGCTGCTGGATCGCGACCGCGCCGTCGAGGCCCTTCTGATCGCCCCACGTCTCGAGGTAGTGCGCGAGCGGCATGCAGAGCTTGACCTCTGCGCACGTCTCGTCGTGCCACATCGTCGCGTGCAGGGTGTTGTTGATCCCGCGGATCTTCTCGGCGAGGCCGAGGGAGGCCGGCGCGTTGTAGACCGGGTTTCCGCCGAGGATGATCAGCGTTTGGACCGAGCCCGCTTCGTTGGCGAGCGCCTCGAGGTCGGCCATCGTGTCGCCTTCGTCCGCGTCGGTGACGGGGAAGAGCTTGACCGTGTGGCCGATGTTTCCGAGGGCCGAGTTGATCGCGTGCGCGAGGGCGTGCACCGCGGCAGGCTGGCGCGCGCCCACGAGGATCGCGCTTTCACCGCGCGCTCCGAGCAGGTCCGCTGCGACCGCTTCGACCCAGTGCGCCGGGACGCCCGCAGGCGCTTCTCCGCCGAGGCTCGCCGCGAGGCCGAGGCCGCTCTCGCGAGCGAGGCGACCGGCGAGCGCTTGCAGGTACGCGAGCGCGTCGCGCGCGGGGAGACGGAGGCGGTGATCCGCGGTTCCGCCGGTGACGGTCATCGAGGGCTCGACGACGTAGAGGCGCGACATGTCGCGGTCCTCTGCGCTCTGCATCTTGCGACGCGCGGCCCACGCCTTGGCGTGACGAACCATGCCCGGCTCGGTTCCGAGGAAGTCCGAGTCGACCGAGAGCACGACCTTCGCCGAGTCGAGCGCGTACACGACGTTCGCGGGCTGTCCGAAGGCGAGCTTGGCTCCCTCGCGGATGCTCGTGATCGAGCACGCGTCGAACGTGTAGAACTTCGCGCGCGGGAACTTCTCTTTCACCTTCGCGCGCAGCCGCATGAACGACGGCGAGATCGAAGGTTCACAGAGAAAGCGCAGGCCGATTCCGCCGTCCGCGCGGTGCGGAGTGATCATCGCGTCGAGCGCGTGATCGAACTCTTCCCAGCTCTTGGCGACCCAGCCGCTCGGTGCCGCCGAAGCAGCGTGCGCGCCGTGTGCCCCCTGCTCACCGTGCGCACCTGCGCTCGATCCACCGCTGCCCTTCGCCATCGGCGAGCGCATGCGATCGGGATCGTACAGGTCGAGGACGCTGGCCTGACCGCGGAGCGAGACGCCGCCGAGCGAGCCTGCGTGCTCGGGATTTCCCTCGATCTTCGTGGGTCGTCCCGTGTGGCTCTCGACGATGATCCCGACGGCGTCACCGCGCTCGACGAGCACCGAGCTGTAGTGCGACGCGCGTCCGATGTTGACGTCGTCGGCGCTCGGCTGGCGGGCGTACGGCAGGATGTGCTCGACGGGGCGACGGCAACCCGAGAGAGTCGCGAGGCCGATCGAGGCTCCCATGATGCCGAGGAAATTACGGCGCGAGTGCTCGTCGGTCGGACCGAACGAGTCTCCTTCGCCGAACTCGCTGTCGACCTGCTCGCGCACGCGCTCGGTGTACTCGGGCGTGCTCGCGAGCTGGCCTTCGAGATCCTCGATGCTGGCCCAGTAGCGAGGAGCGTCGGGCGCGTCGGCCGTCGGCTCGAAGTTGTATGGCTGTCGCTTGCTCATCGGTGACACCCCGAACAATTCTGAGGAGGCTCGACCCGGCGCTGCGGAGTGACCTGCTGCGAGGGTTCGGGACGCCACTCCATGTTCGTGATCTGGTCGCGCGGGCGGAGGTTCGGCCCGGGATTTCTGTGGCAGTCCAAGCACCAGCTCATGCTGAGCGGCTGGTCCTGGCGCACGACGTCCATCTGATCCACGCGTCCGTGGCACGTCGAACAACCGACGCCCACAGAGATGTGCACGCTGTGATCGAAGTACGCGTGGTCCGGAAGGCGGTGGATGCGGACCCAGGGAATGGGCTGCCCCGTCTGCCAGCTCTGCCGCACCGGCGCCAGTCGCGCGCTGTCCGTGCGCACCAGCGAGTGGCAGTTCATGCACGTCTGCGTCGGGGGAATCATCGCTTCCCCAGAGCGTTCGACGTTGGCGTGACAGTACCTGCAGTCCATCCCCATGATGCCGGCGTGAAGCCGGTGGCTGTAGGGCACCGGCTGCCGGGGCGCATAGCCAACTTGGAGGTGCTTCGGCGTGCCGTAGTACCAGAAGCCGCCAACGACGGCTCCTCCAAGAAGGGCTGCGCCCACGGCCACCACCGCGGGGAGCTTATTGAGTGAACGTGGGAAGATCTGCATGGTGGGATTGGTTCGTGCTGCGGACCCACGAAGAGCGTCGCGCGGTGCGTGATCCCCGTTGACCACGTCGCGCGCGGACGCGGCCACGGCGAGTACAGCGTCGACTCATCGGCTGCTCATCAGCCTCCGAGCTTCTTCTGCGTGTGATGGACAATCTCGTGCGACGAGCGTGAGCTCGACGCGACCATCCTCACGCACGACTCGGCGGAGGACGGCTGCGGTTGATACCTCAAGTGCGCGGCCGTGCGTAGAGGGATCTCTCGATTCAACAACGGCCCGCACGGCCATGAGCTGAGCGTTGTGGAACTCGAAGCGAAAGGAGCGGTTTCCACCGCGCCATTCGAGCGCGGTCTCTCCCGACGAGTCCACTCTCCAGCGCGAACCTTCTGCGGTCGGCACCGCAAACGTTGCGCGAACATCCGCGGGGGTCATACCCAGGCGGATTCTGTATTCCGAGAGCGGTTCGCGGTCGCCTGCGAGCCGAGCTTGCACCGTCGCATACACGACACCCGCGACCGCGATCGGAGTGAGCGCGGCGAAGAGCCATGAGCGTTTGAGGGCGCGAGCGACCATCGCAGTGCGGGCGTTCGAGGGCAGAGTTGCAGTGGAGCACCGAGCGATCACGCAGCGCGAGGAGCGTTGTGATCGGTGTGTTCTCGCGAGGCACCCCGCGTCGGGGATCAACCCCAGACGCGGCACGCGCTCACTTTCGAGTGCGTAGGTGCGCCGCGAGCTCACGCCAAGAGCGTGCGCTGTTCGAGCGGAGGCGCTTTGCCTTCGCGCTCGATCGCGGCGCACGCTGCTCAGCCTCGGGGCAAAACAGTGATGTCGATCGCGGCTCTTCTAACGAAACGCGAAGAGAGTCAACAAGTCCGGCAAATAGAGTCGGCGTCGCGCGCGTGGTGGGTCCGCCTCATGGGCGGGACCGGGTCCGCCTCATCCCCGGCCCTTCTCCAAGCCAGATGGCTTGGAGAAGGGGGCCGTTGCTGCGTTGGCGGCGCCGATTGGAAGGCAATTTCCCCGGAGGGAGAATGCACGGGGACAACCGCGCTTGCGCATGCGGTGGGCTTGGAGCTGTATCGGGCGCCGAACAGCGCGATCGAGCATGTTGCAAGCGGTGCGACCGAGCTTGCCGAAGACCGTGTGCAGCGTTGGGCAACGCACCTCGCTCACTCGCTCGCGACGAGAACACCGAGTGCCGATCGGCGCCGCCAACGCAGCAACGGCCCCCTTCTCCAAGCCATCTGGCTTGGAGAAGGGCCGGGGATGAGGCGGACTCCTTCACGCGGATGAGCCTGCCCCCTTCACGCCGATGAGGCGCCCCCTCACTCGCGAGACGCCGCGCGCTCGACGCGTCTTCGCAGATCCTCTGGCGTCATCGGGCCGCGTAGCCAGCTCAGCGTGTCCCTCACCCGCGCGAGCGCTGGGCCCGTTGTCTCTCGCGCGTCGTGCCAGAGAAACCACCGCGATTGTAAGTCCTTCACGGTGTCGCCGAGCGGGCTCGCTTGTCGTCGCGAGCGCGACTGCTTCGCGCCAGTCATCGCCTCGATCACCCGCGCGCGATCGGCGTCCGTTTGCAGTCGACCGATCGCCCAGAGACCAGCGTTCGAGAGCGTTCGATAGTCGAGGTCCATGGGGTTCTGCGTCGCGAGCAAGAGCCCCACGCCAAACGCGCGGCCTTGCTTCATCAGCGAGACGATCGGCTTGCGCGTCGGCGGCTCCGCGGGCCTCGGCGGAACGAGCCCGAACACCTCGTCCACCACCACCAAGGCTCGCAGTCGCTCGGTTCCGGGCTGCGCGCGCGTCCACGAGAGAGCCTCTTCGAGCACCATCGCGAGCACGTGCATCCGCGGGCCTTCGTCCAAGTGCGCGACGGACACGAGCGCCACTGGCGTGCGTCCATCGTCGCGCTGCGCGAGCCAGTGCCCGACATCCAACGGAGCTCCTGTGCGCCACGCGGCGAACGTCGGGCTCGCGAAGAGCGCGTTGAGCGCAGCGGACAGCGTCGCTCTCTCGTTTGGAGAGACAAACTCGTCGAGCGCGAGCGCTCCGATGGTCTCGATGGGCGGCTCGCGAAGGTCGGCCATGAGCACGTCGAGCGGCGCTCCCCTGCCCTCTCGCAAGTGCCGCTCGGCGAGGACCGACAACAGCACGTGCTCCCTCGATCGCGCGGGGTCAGCGTCGCGGTCGAGCACTCGAAGCACCATCGAGATCGCAGCGGCGAGAGACTCTCGCGCTTCGATGGGATGAGTCTTCCATCGCGCGTTGGGCAACTCGAGCGCAGAGAGCAAGTGCAGCGACTCGCCCGCGTCCGAACCAGGAGTGAACAACCGCAGCGCCATCGATCGATCGAGCGAGAGCGCGTCGCTCGATGACAGGCCCCACACGTCGAGCGCGCTCATGCGTCGCTCGTGGAGCTCGCTCGCGACTCGCGCGCGCTCAGCGGGTCGATGATCAGAGAGGTATCCCGCGATGGACTCGGGGCCATCGCAGCCGAGGGCGATGTTCGCGAGGTCGCCCTTGATGTCCAACACCACCACCGGAACGCCGTTTCGCACCGCCTCTTCGATCATCACCAGCAGCAAGCCCGTCTTGCCCGAGCCGGTCATCCCCACGACGACGCCGTGCGTACACAACCGATCGATAGGAAACCGCAGTCGTCCGCGCCGCGCGCTTCCATCGAGCTCAGCGTGACCTCCGACGTACAGCGTTCGGCTCATCGCGGCTCCGTCCTCAGCGCTTGTCCGCAGCACTGCGGCGCTCGAACGGGCTGTCGGGCAGCGGCTCGACCTCCGCGTCCACGCTCATGAGCGCGCGCGGCGTCACGGGCACAGCAGGCTCGATGGGTTTCACTGGCGGGTTGTCGTTGTCGTTGTCGTTGCCGTTGCGCTTCGCTGAGTTCACTCGAACGTGCGCCATCGACGGAGCGATCTGGTCCACATCCCTCTGCTTGCGACGAACCCATCCGAGCGCGGCGCGCACTTCGTTGTAGGCGTCGAGCATGAGCCTCGTGGCCTTCTGCCGCAGATCGGTGACTTCGTTGCCGACGGCGCCAGCGTCGCCCGCCGCTGCGCCGAGCGAGACCGAGAGGGGCATCGCCTCGGCGACGAGCGAGAGCGCCGAGGGAGCCTCTTTCTCGAAGAGCGCCTCGTTCTTCGAGATCAATCCGAGCAGTCGTTGAAGCGCGTTGGACGTCCCGCGATATCCGTGAGGGAGCTGCTCGATCGCGCGGAGCTGAGTGATATCGAGCGATCCCCACTCGACGAGCATTCGCACCGCGGACGTGAGCTTCGCGCGAATCGCCCTGCCCTTTGCAAGCTCGGGTGATTCACCGGAAGGCTCTTTCGGCGCCTGCACGCTCTCGAGGTTGTAGAGGTACTTCGCTGCGAGCGCGTAGTCTTCGAGCGCGTCGAGATTGCGAACATCGAAGCGACGAAGCTCGTCGACGATGTCCTTGCGAAACGACTTCAACTGCGAAAACCGCGCGAGGATGGCGTCTGCGCCGACGTCCACCGAGAAGTTGAGCTCGCTCACTACGCCGACGTCCGTAGCCTCGATCTCAGCTCGCACGCGCTCAAAGACGGCTTCGAGGTCGACGCTGGCCGTGCGATCGTTGTCTTTCTTCATGTTCCGCTTCCCCCTTTGCGTTTGTTGGTCACCGCGGGGAGCGGACAGTGTCGACTCGCTCTCCCCCGGTAGCTGTCGCAACGCCCACCGCGCTGCAACGATGGGGGACTGTGTCTGCGACGGAGCACGCGCAAGGGGGCGGGTTCGATTTTGTGCGGGGCAGAGAGCGATTTCGGGCACTCGGGAGCCCGAACCGCTCATCGAATGAGCGGTTGAGGGTTCGAGGGAGCCCGACGGGCTGAGTGAACGAGCGGTTTTGGGATCGTGGGAGCTGGGTGTCGCTCGGCGGGTGAGCGGTTTGGGATCGTGGGAACCGCAGTGGGCGCACGGAACGGCTGCAGTTCGCACACGGGCAGTCCCCCTGCGTTGCGGTGCCCTCGACAAAAGCGCGGCAGAGCATCCATCGGCAGACAGCAAATCAACGTCACGCTATCTACCATTGACAGATAGACAGCCAAACAACATGCTACTGTCCGCTGGAACGGCAGGTTTCAGCACTCATGACTCCACTCGGAAGGCTCATCGAGGCGCGCCGCGCGCAACTCGGCATGAGCAGGCCCACCCTCGCCCAGCGCGTCGGAGTGAGCGTCCAGACCATTCTCAACGTTGAGCGAGACGAGAACTACAACCTCGGCACAAAGCTCATCCGGCAGATCGAAGCTGCACTCGGAGTGGAGTTCGTCGTGACCATTCAGGAGACCACCATGGAAGATCGAATCGCTTTCGGCATCGACGAGTGCATTCTGTACGTCCGCAAGAACTATCCGAGCAACGCCACGCCAAACAACCAGATCGCCAAACAGATCGCAGAATGGCTGCGCTCGCAGCCTGCCGTCGATCAGGCGACTGTGATTCGAGAGCAGGATGTTCCGTGCCTCTGGGGAGGCGGATTCGCAAAAGAGGGACGCACGGGACTGCCAGCGACGGCGGCGCAGCTGAGCTTTCCTCGCGCGCTCCTGCCGGGGCTGTTTACGGTGCTCGACAATGTGGGACGCGATGATGGAGCACCACGCGAGGCACTCGCCACACGTTCTTCGAAGCCGCACTCTGAGGCCTCAGCGTTCGATCCCGAGAGCGTCATCATGCTCTTCACCCCTGACGAGCAACGGGCGCTTCGCTGGATTCGCGCGCAGATCGAACAGGAGTGGGAGGGAGACGCAACGCGATGGGGACAGCCAGCGCCAAAGGAGGCGTGGCTGAGCGTGACGGGCGAAATCCAGGTTCGATTTCTTCCATACGACGGTCCCACGGGACACCACGTCGCGATTTGGACGGGCGAAGAACGTCGAGCGCGTGGAGTCGAACTGGTTCAGCGGCTATTGGATACGTCGTTGGAGCAAATCGAACGCTGGGGCAGAAACACGCACTCGATCAATATCCCCGTCGCGGAGCTCGCAAGCCTGGAGAGACGGTTCGCGTTCATGAGCGTGGTCGCAGCGCTCGCGGCGAAGGCGTAGGGCGCGAGGGGCTGAGAGTGATCGCGTTGGGCGGGGAGCCAACCTCCGCATCTCGCTCTCGTGTTGCGATCTCGCGAGCTTTCTAGCACTTCAGGTGCGCTCACCCTGGCTCCAGCATCTTCGACGCTCGTTGCCGGTGCGGCATCGCCTCGCGACCGAGCAGGAGGTCCGAGCCGTGGCCCACGGGACATTGATTCCAACAGTGACGTCGACTCGTCGCGGACGGAAACGCGCGGCGACCGAGTATCTATCCCGCGCCCGCGACGGGCATCGAAGATGGCCGGAGCGGATGAGGGTTTGTGAATCCGTTGAAATCCCGTCCAAACCAAGACCGCGGACCGAGAAAGGTACGACGACCGTCGCGGTATTGGTTTACTGCATCCCCCTCCAGTCACGTTGCAATTCGCCATGGGCGACGAGTGCATTGGAGCAGACCGCTTCGATGTCTCCGCGATCATCTCGACACTCTGGCACTGTGATTGCTGTCCAAGTAAGCAGCAAGACGCAAGCTTGAAGATCAGACCATTTGCGTGAGGAGTCGATCTGCAGAGATTCGAGGCGCCGAACGAGTGTGTGGTGCGGAATCAAGGACGCCCACCAGCGGTTGCGACCTAGCCCGACAGAGCACCGCACCCTGAACCCCGAAAAGAGCTCGACTCGAACGCCTCGCATCGCCTCTGGCACGCTGGTCGGTCGCGTGTCGATTGTCAGCAGCGGCGGAGCTCGGTCCGAGGCAGGCTCACCGTAGTCGAGCAGTGCGTCGGGGTGCTCGAGGAGACGAGTAACCTCTCGAACAAACGACTGCCCTTCTGGCGCGAGAATACCATCGGGAGCGGGCGCATGGAGCCGTAGGATTCGCCGCTTCGACCTCGCGATTTCTGACACAACAGGCGCGCACATCATACGCGGACCATGTCCGCGATGCGCGTTGTCGACGTCTGTTCGTGCAGTTGGTTGGCTGGCCGCACGAGAAAGGATCACCCCTCCTCGGTCCAACACAAATCCCGTCAATGTTGGATGCGGAGCGATGCCCAATCCCGCGGACATTGGGTCCTGACCGATCGCAACCGCGATGTCGTCGCCGGAGGAGTATCGACACGGAGTCTGCTCTTGTGCAGATTCGATGACCTTTCGAATGTGGTAATCAAACGGCAAAAAGCTGCTCGACCGCACAATCGTTGTGCCTGGTGAACAGAGCCCTTGCGCAACAATGGCCGCGACGCCGAGTTTCATGCGGAACACCAAGCATCGACACGGAGCAAGCCCCGAAGGCATAGACATCGAAGTCGCTTCATCCATTGTACGTCGAATTCGAGGATCGTCACGTGTACCGGTCGCCCTCAGCGGAACATTTGCAAAGGCAGTTGGTCGAGCACACTAGAGTTGCGCTCGGCCCGATCTCGTGGATCGCTCGTCATCGTCGGCCCGACCCGCGCCACTCGCAGCGTCGAGCGCGGTGTTCGTCACTCGTCCACTGCCTTCACCCAGATGAGCCAATCCCCGCAGTTGCATCGCGTCCAGCAAGCATCGCTGGCTCTCACCTTCGGCCTGCTCATGCTCGCTGGCTGTGGAGTCGCCGTGACCCCTGGAGGCGACGCGGACGCGGCGTCTGCGAGCGATTCGCAGGTCAGTCTCGACGCGAGCTCACGCGACGGTGCTGCAGCGGATTCAGCGACGGCATGTTTGCCCCTCGTTCGCTGCGACCGCAGTCATCCTTGTGGAGACCCCACGTGCTCGACGTGCATTGCGGTAACCGCGTCGCGCGATACTCCGATGCTAAGCCAGCGAATCCTCGCGCAAGCGTGCGTGCGCACACCAGACCCCAGAGGCATGTACGCCGGGCAGCGTGGAGCGATCGAGTGCGACGAACCGTTCTACGTTGCCCTTGTGGCCGACACCCTGCTGGGCGGCGGAGCGTGCGTGCGGACAGAGGACTGCATCGCGTTGTTCGACCTCGCCGCGAGCGCGACGCTCGAGCCAGGCGAGGTCATCGACCGGTGTCGCTTCTCGGATTTCACGTTCGCGCAGCGCAGCCCGACGACTCCCGTTGGCTATTGCGACCGCACCTTGGGAATCTGCAGCGCCGAATGTCGATGCGGAGCCGGGCAGGTGTGCGCGTTTGCGTCGCATGAGGTTCCTGCTGGCGTTTGCGTGCCGCCGACGGACGGGTTTCGCCAGAGTCGACCGTGCCGCGCGATGCCCGATCGCGAACCGTGCCCGACGGGAGAAGCGTGTTTGTTTCCTGTGCGCGGCGACCTCAACATCCCCGACAGAGAGCGGTGGGGAGTGTGCGTCGAGCGCGCTCGCTGCGCGGCGATCGACCAGTACTTCGCGTCGCGCGGATTCGACCGGCCTTTCGTTTGCGACACCACGCTCACCGAGTGAGCTTCGGGAGCACCGCTCCGCTACGATCCGCTGGAATCGCGAATCTCCAGGACGATGAGCGCCCCTACGAGCGGCCACGGTGTCTTTCCCACCGGGTCTCCGGGCTCTGGCTGACACGAATCGAGCACCCTCGTCGCCGGACTCTCAGCAACCGTCGCCGTACGACACCGGGCCGCGTCGTCCCCGTCGACGTCGATCCACGCGGTGATCTGCGCTCCTACCTCGAAGTGATCGCGCGTGATCAACCCGAAGTCCGTACCGAGCGGCGCGCATTGATCCCCAGAGAAGAGACCCACGCCCGGGAGACAAGCCCCCGGGCTTTGCGCGACGAGGTCGCGAACGGCCGCGGCGTCCGCCGGGCCGACTCGATGTTCGCGTTCAAGACGTGTTCGTGCGACGGGACGGAACTCTGCAACCAGCGATGATTCGCGCCGTTGCGATCGGGTTGGATCACCGCCCATCGCGAAGGCCGGGCGGACGCCCTGGCCGCTCCGCGACCTTGTCGCGCAAAGCCCGGGGGCTTGTCTCCCGGGCGTGGAACCGATCGCGCTCAGCCCTCGGGCGACGCGCGCCCGCGATGGTGGGATTCAACCGCGCGCAAAGCCAATCGCAGCGTGAGTCGCGTCGAGGTCGACTCACGAACGAGCGACGGGACGCGGGCGCGAGTCCTCCCATGGGAGGAGATCCTCACATCACTTCACCCTGTATTTTCGCTGATAGAACTCACTTTTCTCGTCGCGCTTTCGTCGTACCTTCGTCCCTTCGATGAAGCTCACACGACGCGCTCTGATCAAAGCTGCGACCGCGGCGACCGCCCTCACCTCTGCGTGCGGACAGGGGCCCGTGGTCGATGACGACGCGAACGCCGACTTCGACGCGGACATGGAGGTCGACGCGAATCCCGACGACCTCGACGGCGGTTTCGATCTCGATGACGGCGCCGTCGGTGATGGCTCGGTCGACGCTTCGATGAACGACGGTTCAGCGATGGACGCGAGCGCGGACGCGGCGAGAGATGCAGCGAGCGACGCGAGGGTAGACGCGAGGACGGACGCGGGGACAGTCCCGTTCAACCCGGATTTTCGAGGGGTTCCGGAGAGGGCGGGGGTGTTTCCGTACGCGGTGATGGCGGGGGACGCGACGGACACGTCGATCATTTTCTGGACGAAGTACGAGGGGACCGGGCCGCTGTCGCTTCGCGTGTTGGAGATGAACGGCTCGAGCATCGTCGCTGTGCGCTTCAACGGAACAGTGACCGTCGGAGCGGGCGGCTTCGTGCGCGTGGTGGTCAACGGACTGCGGCCGAACAAGCAGCACAAGTACGCGTTTCTCGTGGGGCCGACGAACACTCCCACGGGGCGCAGCGCGATCGGGACGGTGCAGACCGCGTTTGCGCCGGACACGCTCGCGCCGATCGTGTTCGCGGGGACGTCGTGCTCGCACCCGAGCGCGAGGCCTCACACCGTGCTCGCGCACGCGGGGTCGCGCACGGACTTGGACTTCTTCATTCACCTCGGCGATCACATCTACGCCGACGCGGGGGACAACGCTGTCACGCTGGCCGAGTACCGCGCGAAGTATCAAATGAACTGGGAATCTCCAGGGATGCGCGCGCTGCACAAGTCCACGGGGATGTACCTCACGTGGGACGATCACGAGGTGCTCAACAACTGGAACCCCGAGACGTTCAGCGCGAGTCGCCTGGCCAACGCGCGGCAAGCGTTCTTCGAGCACCGCGCGACGAGGCGCAACAGCGCGGCGCCCAACCGCATCTGGCGCTCGTTTCGTTGGGGGCGAACGGCGGAGATCTTCGTGCTCGATTGTCGCTCGGAGCGCAGGCCGTCGACGGGAACGACGTACCTCTCGCGCACGCAAATGGACTGGCTGAAAGCAGGGCTCGCGAGCTCTCCGTGCGTGTTCAAGTTTATCTTGAACTCGGTTCCCATCGTCGATCGCGCTGGCGCGGACTCGGACAACTGGAACGGCTATCCCTCGCAGCGACGAGAGATCTTGAACCACATCGTGAACAACAACATCCGAGGGGTGTTGTGGCTCTCGGGCGATGTTCACTTCGGCGGGATCTGCAAGGTCGAAGCAGCGGGCGCGTGGAGCAACGTGTGGGAGGTGATCGTCGGTCCCTCGGGCTCGAACCGCGACGGAAACCCTCCCCTCAACGACTCGCAGTGGCCCGTGAAGGTGCTCAACAACATTCACAACTACGCGGTGATCCGCGCCAACCCGATGACGCGAACGATCGAGGTCGAGTTCATCAACGAGGCGGGCGATCGAGTGCCGGGCAGCCGCTGGTCGCGTACGTTCTGAGCGTTGAATACTGGGGACAGTATTCGAGAAGATTAGAACTCGAAGGACAACGAGAGCGACGGGGAGAGCGCTCGGACGATCAGCGGATTGGCGAGCGAATCCCGTGGAGGCTCGAGGCGCTCGATCCACGGCTGCGACGGAGAGCGCGCCAGCAACAGGACACCTGGGATCAGCAACGCGGGGCTGGCGACGAGCGCGTACACGCCTGCGTAGAGCAGCAGCAGCGACGGGTACGACGGCGCGATGGCGCGTGACGCGAGCATCAAGCTGGCAGCGGCAGCGACGGCGGTCGCGCCCGCGGCGGTCAACACGATTCCAATGGGGTCGGCGTGAGGCAAGTGAAGGAGCAGGCGATTGCGCGGAGCGGTCGCCGCGATCTGCGCGCGAAGCGTGAACGGCGGACGCGCAGCGAGCCAATACACGCTGGGCGAAAGCTCGAGGTGACACGGCGTCGAGCACTCGTGCGCGGGCGTCGATGGGGACGCGCGAAGCTCGATTCGTGCAGGCGTATCGCTGGTGATTTCAACGTGCGAAGACGAGGGCGGCGATGGCTGTGCGGTGGCGACAGCGCTGCGCAGCGAGAGCGTGATGCACGCCAGTGCGACAGCGATCGAGCGAGGGTGCGCCACGCGAAGAGCGTAGCGCGGGTGCGCACAGAGGCCGCGCTCAGAGCGGCAACGTAAAGGACAACGAGAGCGACGAAGCCGGCGCGGACGGAGCGAGCGCGAGCGGGTTGCTCACGCCAGTGTTCATCAGCGCGAAGCGACGGCTGTGCAGCGCTCGGAGGGAGGCGACTTCGTTTTGCTCGCGAAGAGAAGGGCCCGGCGCGCGAGCCCAGCCGATGGCGCCGGGGATCAACATGAGCGCGCCGGAGGCGAGGCCGATGATGCCGAAGGCGATTCCCACGGTTCCGAACGTGCGGTCGAGCGAGCTGGATGAGGCGAGGCCAATGGCGCCGAGGCCCAAGAGAAGCAGGCCGCTGCCGGCGTTGATGGCGCCCCACACGGTGAGGACCTTCCAGCCGACGCCCGCGCCTCCGCGACGGTAGACGTAGCGCTGCGCTGGAGCGGTGACGCGGACAGCGGCGGTCAACGCGCCCGGGTCGCGCGCCTCGACGGTGTACTCGCCGTAGGGCATCGAGAGCGTGCACGGCGTGGTGCAGCGCGCGGTGTTCGAGCCCCCGGGGCCATAGACTTCGAGCGCGGCGGCGTCGCCTTCGGAGTCGAGCACCAGCCGTCCACGTGCCAACGTCGGCTGCGAGGCGGGGCTCACTTGCATGGGCACGAGTTCTTGCGCGGCGGCGACGCTGGCGGTGAGCGAGAGCGAGAGCGCGCAGAGGAGCGAGGTGCGGAGGGGCGTCATGGGCGATGGGGCGTGTGCAGTGATTGTTCCAGGGAATCGACTGGCGAATACAGCGGAGAGTGTGGCGCGCGCGCATCGATTCGAGCGCGGGTGCGTGCGGCGCGGGCACACCCCGAGATGGGTGCGTCGCGCGGGACTCACCTGCGAACGCGCGATCGCACGGGCGGCGCGGCATTGACGGGCGAAACGCTCGTCGGGTAACAGCACCGCGCACCATCACCAGAGCGTCCCGCGCTGAGCGCGCGAGCGACGGTGCTGGGCAGAAGAACTTTCAGGAGCACATCGCCGTGACGAGCACCAAAGCCGAAGTGGATGTCGGTTACAGCCTGTCGAACGATTTCTTTCGCCTCTGGCTCGACGAGCGGATGCACTACACGTCCGCCGTGTACGAGAGCGACTCGGACACGCTCGAGAAGGCGCAAGAGAACAAGGCTCGCTGGCTCTACGACTGGGCCGAGCTCGACACGAGCAAGACCGTTCTCGACATCGGCTGCGGCTGGGGCGCCAACCTCGAATACGTGGCCAAGCGCGGAATCAAAGAAGCGCACGGCATCACGCTCTCGACCGCGCAGTTCGAAGAGTGCCTCGCGCGCAAGATCCCGAACACCAAGTTCTGGATGATCGATTACAAGGACTGGGAGCCGCGCTTCGAAGACGGCTCGAAGTACGACGCGTTGCAGTCCATCGAGATGATCGATCACCTGGTGAGCCCCGCGCAGTCGCGGCAGGGACTGGCGATCGACATCTACCGCGAGTACTTCCGCAAGCTGTCGACCTGGGTGAAGCCGGGCGGGGTGTTCGCGTTTCAGGCGATCTTGCGCAACCGCGTTCCGCGCACGCGCAAGGACCTGCAGGACCTGGCGTTTACGGCGGACATTATCTTTCCGGGCGGGCTCAACCCGCGGCTCGAAGAGCTCATCGCCGCAGTGAATCCCTATTGGGAGGTCGAAGAGCTCGTCACGCGCCGCACGCACTATGGTCGCACCACGGCCGAGTGGCTGCGCCGCCTCGAAGCCAACGAGGGGACGATCCGCTCGCAGTGGGGCGATCAGGTCTACGTCGACTACGTGCGCTACCTCTCGACCTGCGTGAAGGCGTTTGCCAATCACTGGTCGAGCGACGTGCAGATGAAGCTCCGTCACATCGCGTGACGAGCGAGCGCGTATTGTGCGCACGCGCGCAAAGCACGCGCGCTGAAACAGGGGGACAGCGAGGGGGAGTCGCATCAAAGGATCGATAGATCCCTTGCGATTGGCTGTATTTTCACTGAGCAAGTGAGATCGGCTCGGATTGTGCTGTCGCGTGGGTGGTCAAAGGAGACCTCGCTCATGCTCGATCGCCAACAGTCTGTCGCGTCACTCGTCTTGGATCACTCGGAGTGCGCGGCGGTGTTTCAGAAGCACCGCATTGATTTCTGCTGCCGCGGCGCGATGACCATCGAAGACGCTGCGAAGGAGAAGAAGCTCGACGTCGATGTGCTCGCGACCGAGCTCGAGCGCGCGATGCAAGAGCGCACGGGGGCCGCGACCGAGAGCGACCCGCGGACGATGAGCACGCCGGCGCTCATCGCGAAGATCATGGGCAAGCACCACGAGTACTTGCGAAAGGTGTTGCCGTTTCTCGTTCCGCTCGCGGCGAAGGTGGGGAGAGTGCACGGGGATCACAACCCGAAGCTGCGCGAGCTGGACGTGTGCGTGAGCGAGATCTCGAAGGCGCTGCTCGCGCACCTCGATGAAGAAGAGCAAGCGGTGTTTCCTGCGCTGATGGCGCGAGGAACCGCGAATGAGCAGAGCACGAAGCTGCTCACGGCGATGATGGACGAGCACCTCACCGTGGCCTCGCTGCTCGAGCGGATTCGCGCGGCGACCGATGAGTTCACGCTGCCCGACTGGGCGTGCAACAGCTACCGCACGTTGTTCAAAGAGCTGGCCGCGATGGAGTCGGACATCTTCCAGCACGTGCACTTGGAGAACCATGTGCTCGCGCCGCGCTTCGGAGTGAAGCCGCCGACGGCGTGAGCGAGCCAACGGCCGCACGCGCGCGGCCGAGCGAGGCGACGAGCCCCCACCCGCGTAGCGAGGGAACGGAGCCCCCACCCGCGCTGCCGCGCGCCCCGCCCCCGCAGAGCGAGGGCGGCGGCTCTGCATTGGGAAAACAGCGACAGAATGGATTGCGTTGATCGCATGGAGACCTTGCGCTGCAAGGTCTCTTCGGTCCGCGGAGTTGCTCTCCACAGAACACCGCACGACACGACGCGAACGCTCGAAGTTGCTCGCAACCCAACACCGCGCGACGCAACGCGAATGCTCAGAGCAAACCGTGCTCGGCGGAGCCGCTTCGCTCCGTGAGTGGTCGCAATCGCGTCCATCGAAGCCCTTGCAGAGCAAGGGTTCCCAGCGATCAACGAAATCCATTCCGTCGCTGTTTTCCCAATGCAGAGCCGCCGCCCTCGCTCCGCGGGGGCGGGGCGCGCGGCAGCGCGGGTGGGGGCTCCGTTCCCTCGCTACGCGGGGCGCGCGGCAGCGCGGGTGGGGGCCGGCGAACCGGGCGCGCGGCAGCGCGGGTGGGGGCTCGTTGCCTCGCTCGCTTCGGCGGACCGTCACTCACTCGGCAGCGCCGGTAGCGGCTCCGTTGTCTCGCTCGTAAGCGCGGTGCCAGTTGACGACGATCAAGTCGTGCTCTCGCGCTGCGTGGCCCACTCGGGGCACCGCGTCGAGGGCGACGAAGACCTCACTGCCCATCGCTCTGCGCGGAGTCGTTCGCCCCGAGAGGAGCACCAAGATGAGCAATGGCGATGGCATGGACCGAAGGAGCTTCTTCAAGCTCGCCTCGGCCGCCGGAGTGGCTTCACTGATCACCACCGCGCGCACCGCGTGGGCGATCGATCGTATCGAGAACCCGCTGCGGCTCTACCCCAAGCGCGACTGGGAGCGCGCGTATCGAGAGCTGTATCAAAACGACAGCAGCTTCGTCTTCACCTGCGCGCCCAACGACACGCACAACTGTCACCTCAAGGCGCTCGTGAAGAACGGCGTCGTCGTGCGAATCATGCCGACGTATCGCTACGGCGAGGCGCAGGACCTCTACGGCAACAAGGCGTCGCACCGTTGGGACCCGCGCTGCTGCAACAAGGGGATCGCGCTCTCGCGGAGGTTCTATGGCGATCGACGCGTGCGCTATCCGATGGTGCGCGCGGGGTTCAAGCGGTGGGTCGAGCAGGGGTTTCCGCGGGGCGCCGACGGCAAGGTCGCGCCGGAGTTTCTGCGGCGCGGGCACGATCCGTACGAGCGCGTGACGTGGGAGCAGGCCAGCGAGATCGTGGCCAAGACGCTGAAGAACGTCGCCGAGACGTACAGCGGCCCGGCGGGCGCTCAGAAGCTCACGCAGCAGGGGTACGACCCGGACACGATCACCGCGATGCGCGGGGCGGGCACGCAGGTGCTGAAATTCCGCGGAGGAATGCCGCTGCTCGGCGTCACTCGCGTGCTCGGCCAGTACCGAATCGCCAACTCGATGGCGCTGCTCGACGCGAAGGTGCGCGGCGTGGGGCCCGATCAAGCGTTGGGCGGACGCGGCTGGGACAACTACTCGTGGCACACGGATTTGCCGCCGGGCCACACGATGGTCACGGGCAACCAGACGATCGAGTGGGACCTGTACGGCGTCGAGAACGCGAAGATGGTGATCGTCTGGGGGATGAACTGGATCACCACGAAGATGCCCGACAGCCACTGGCTGACCGAGGCGCGCGTGAAGGGCACGAAGGTCGTTGTGATCGCGTGCGAGTACAGCGCGACGTGCAGCAAAGCGGACACCGCGATCGTGGTGCGACCGGGAGTGACTCCGGCGCTCGCGCTGGGGCTCTCGCAGGTGATCGTGCACGAGCGGCTGTACGACGAGCAGTTCGTGAAGCGATTTACGGACCTTCCGATGCTCGTGCGCATGGACAACCTGCAGTTGTTGAAGGCGTCCGACGTCTTCCCCAATTATCAGAACGCGCCGTTGCGCAACGGGACGACGGTGATGGCTGCGGGGCAGACCGCGCCGCCGCCGACGCAGCAGACAGGGCAGTACATCCCGCAGGCGCTGCGCGACGAGTGGGGAGACTTCGTCGTGTGGAGTCAATCGCGCCGCGGTCCTGCTGCGGTCAATCGCGATCAACTCGGGACCAAGTTCGACGCGGCGGCGGTGAACCCCGCGCTCGAAGGCGAGTTCGACGTGCGCCTCGCGAACGGGACGACGATCAAGGCTCGGCCCGGCTTCGACCTGATGAAGAAGTACCTCGAGGACAACTTCACGCCGGAGATGACCGAGCAGATCACCTGGGCGCCGAAGGACGCGGTGATCGCGCTCGCGCGAGAGATCGCGCAGCACAAGGGCGAGACGCTCTTCGCGCTGGGGATGGGCCCCAACCAGTTCTTCAACAACGACCTGAAGGACCGCGCGGTGTTCTACCTGGCAGCGCTCACCGCGAACATCGGAAAGCCCGGCGGAAACGTCGGCTCGTACGCGGGCAACTACCGCATCGCGCTGTTCGACGGGATCCCGCAGTACATCAACGAAGACCCGTTCAACATCCAGAAGGACCCGGCGCTGCCAGCGACGGTGAAGCAGTACTGGGTGCAAGAGAGCGCGCACTACTACAACCACGGCGACACGCCGCTTCGCTACGGCAACCGCAATTTGACGGGGCGAACGCACATGCCGACGCCGACCAAGACGCTGTGGTTCGCCAACGCCAACTCGATCCTAGGCAACGTGAAGTGGCACTACAACGTGATCAACAACGTCTTGCCCAAGATGGAGATGATCTGCGTCAACGAGTGGTGGTGGTCCACGTCGTGCGAGTACGCGGACGTGGTCTTCGCCATTGATTCATGGGCGGAGCTGAAGCATCCGGACATGACGGCGTCGTGCACGAACCCGTTTCTGCACATGTTTCCGCCGACGCAGATGCGGCGCGTGCACGAGTCGAAGGGAGACATCGAGGTCGCAGCGTTGGTCACCAAGAAGCTCGGCGAGCTCGTTCAAGAGCCAAAGTTCGCGGAGATCTACCACTTCACGCACGAGAACAACACGAAGGTCTACCTGCAGCGGATCATCGACCACTCGACGAACACGAAGGGCTATCAGGTCGACGAGCTGATCGCGAAGGCGAACGACGGCATTCCCTCGATCATGCTGACGCGCACCTCGCCGCGCATCGGCGGGTGGGAGCAGATCAACGAGTCGACGCCATTTTGGACGAAGACGGGGCGGCTCGAGTTTTATCGACACGAGCCCGAGTTCATTTCGGCTGGAGAAAACCTGGTCGTTCACCGCGAGCCGATCGACTCGACCTTCTACGAGCCGAACGTGATCTTGGCGGCGCCGCACCCGGCGATTCGCCCAGAGGGGCCGGCGGCGTTCGGCGCGCGCGTCGATGATGTCTCGAGCGAGGCGCGGCAGGCGCGCAACGTGATGAAGAGCTGGCCCGAGCTCTCAGCGACGCAGCACCCGCTGAAGGAGCACGACCCGAACTATCGCTTCATCTTTCACACGCCGAAGTACCGGCACGGCGTGCACACGACGCCGATCGACCTCGACACGATCGCCGTGTGGTTCGGCCCGTTCGGAGACATCTACCGCCACGACAAGCGCATGCCGTGGGTGACCGAGGGCTACATCGACATCAACCCCGCGGACGCGCGCGAGCTGCGCGTGACCGATGGCGACTACGTGTGGATCGACGCGGACCCAGAGGACAGGCCGTTTCACGGGTGGCAGCAGAACCGCGAGGCGTACAAGGTCGCGCGGCTCATGGCGCGCGTTCGGTTTTATCCGGGCACGCCGCGCGGGGTCACACGGATGTTCTTTCATATGTACGGCGCGTCGCCGGGCTCGGTGCAAGGGCACGAGACGCGGGCGGACGGGCTCGCGCGCAATCCACGCACACAATATCAAGCGATGTTTCGCTCGGGCAGTCACCAGAGCGCGACGCGCGGGTGGCTCAAGCCCACGCTGATGACCGACTCGCTCGTTCGAAAGAACATGTTCGGTCACTCGATGGGCAAGGGATTTCTCGCGGACTCGCACTGCCCGACGGGCGCACCGCGCGAGGCGTTCGTGAAGATCACGAAGGCAGAGCCAGGCGGAACAGACGGCCACGCGCAGTGGCGACCGCTCGAGCTCGGGCTGCGCAGCACGCAAGAGAGCCCCAATTATCGGCGCTATCTCCGAGGCGCCCTCATCACGGTGACGAGGAGGTAATCAGCCATGGCACGAGTCTTCAATTGGCAGCTCGGACGCGAGATGGACTATCCCTACGAAGGGGCTCGTCCACGAAAGCAGTTCGCAGGGCTGTTCGACATCAACAAGTGCATCGCGTGCCAGACGTGCTCGATCGCGTGCAAGTCCACTTGGACGAGCGGACGCGGGCAGGAGTACATGTTCTGGAACAACGTCGAGTCCAAGCCGCGAGGCTTCTATCCGACGGGCTACGACGTGAACGTTCTGAATCTTCTCGGCGATCAGAGCTGGGAGGGAGAGCAGTATCGCGGGCGGACGCTGTTCGAAGCGGCTCCCGAAGGAGAGCGCGTGCTCGGGTGGCGTCCCGAAGAAGAGGACTACGCGTATCCGAACCTCGGCGAGGACGAGATCAGCGGGTTCATCGAGAAGGGTGCGGCCTACGGGATTCCGCAGGAGCACTGGATGTTCTACCTGATGCGCACGTGCAATCACTGCACGTATCCGGCGTGTCTGGCGAGCTGCCCTCGCGGCTCGATCTACAAGCGGCCCGAGGACGGCGTGGTGCTGATCGATCAGAGTCGGTGCCGCGGATACCAAGAGTGCGTGAAGGGTTGTCCGTACAAGAAGGTGTATTTCAACCCGTGCACGGGCACTTCAGAGAAGTGCGTCGGGTGCTATCCGAAGATGGAGCAAGGCGAGGTTTCGCAGTGCTTCGCGGCGTGCATCGGAAAGGTGCGCTTGCAGGGATGGATCAGCGCGCCGAACGAAGTGCGCGAGGACAACCCGGTCGATTACCTCGTTCACGTGCGCAAGATGGCGCTGCCGTACATGCCGCAGCTCGGGCTCGAGCCGAACATGTACTACGTGCCGCCGGTGCACGTTCCTGATGCGTTTCTCGTGCAAATGTTCGGACCGAACGCGCCGCACGCGGTCGCGCAGTATCGCAACGCGAAGGAGGACCCAGTGCTGCGAGGTCTGTTCGCGCTGTTCGGGTCGACGGACAAGATCATCTCGAAGTTCAGCGTTCAGAACGACGTCGCGATCGCCTTCGACGAAGGCGGGCACGAGATCGTCCGCGTCCCTTCGAAGGAGCCGCTGATCATTCGTCCGCAGACGGATCGGCTCTATCAAATTCGTCGGCAGAACTCGACCTGAGCGAACGGAGCCGCAGTCATGGAAGAGAAAGAGAGTCCGCTCACGCGCCGCTTTGCGCTCGCGTTTTTGACGGCGAGCACCGCGGTGGCGTGCACGCGAAAGGCGTCCGTGGTCGAGAGCGATCACGTTCGCGCGAAGAAGATCACAGGGGCGCTTCCGAAGAAGCTCCCGGGCTCGGAGCTGTGGGACACCACGACCGAGTTCGACACGGCGTTGGCGCCACAAAACGTGGCGACGCCCATGCTTCGCGAGGTGAGCGTCCCGCGCGTGAAGGTGCGCGCGCTCAACGACGGGACGTGGGTGGCGTTTCGCATGGAGTGGAGGGACGCGTCGAAGGACGAGCTGTTCGGTCCATCGCGGTTCAGCGATGCGTGCGCGGTGCAGGTGCCGAGAGACCCCGGGACGGAGCCGTCGCCGATGATGGGGCAGCCTGGTTCTCCGGTGCGAATTCTCTATTGGAAAGCAGCCTGGCAGACGGCGAACATGCTCTCTGCGCTGCACCCGAACAAGCCTCCGACGGACTACCCGATGGAGGCCGTGAGCGAAGGGCATCGCGAGCGGATGGAGCAGCTCTATGCGCCCGCGCGCAACGTGCACAACCCGAACTTTCACGGGACGACGGACGCGCCGGTGTTCTTGGGCGAGGCCGAGATGTTCGGCTCGCTCACGGCGGTCGAAGAGCCACAAGCGGACGGACGCGGCGAGTACGCGGACGGCAAGTGGCGCGTAGTGCTGGCAGCGCCCATCGCGATGTTGGGCACCGCGGCGAGAGCGGGACGCGAGAGCAAGATCGCGTTCGCAGTGTGGGAGGGCGGCGCGAAGAACGCGGGCGGTCGCAAGATGCGCGCGGAGCTGTGGACGAAGTTCGTGATCGAGTGACGAGGAGGACTGCAGTCATGGACACAACAGCAGAGCTGCTTCGAAGCGCGGCGAAGACGAGGGCGATCTCGCTCTTGTTCACGCCGCCGAGCGAGGCGACGACGACGGAGCTGCGCTCGCTCGCGGGGGACATTCGCGCGTTCGACGAGGAATTTGGCGGGCGATTGGCGTCGCTCACCGACGAAATCGACGGCGATCACTCGGTGCGATACCACTGCGCGCTCGGGCCGACGGGCTGCGTTCGCGACAGCGAGTCGGACTACGAAGTGAACCCGCTCGGAGGCAAAGGGCCGCTCATCGCGGACGTGGCTGGGTTTTATCTGGCGTTCAAGTACGAGGACGCGACGTTCGAGGGGCTGGGGTTCGACCACTTCGCGAACGAGTGCGGGTTCGTGGGGTGGATGGCGTTTCGCGAGGCGTTTGCGCGGCACGAAGGGGACGGTGAGTCCGCGAGCGTGTGCGAGGACGCGAGGGCGAAGTTCATGCGCGACCACGTGGCGAAGTGGACGGCGACGTTCTGCGCGCGCGTGCGAGAGCACAGCGGCGATCCGTGGTTCGTCGACGCGGTGGACTTGAGCGAGCGTTGGCTCGCGACGATGGCGACGCTCGATCCGGCGATGGCGGACCCGCGAAAGCGGGCGCTGCCGATGATGCCGAGCGAGGACAACGGCGAGATGGAGTGCGGGCTGCCGCCGGACGCGTAGCGAGAGAGCGAGGGGGCTGAGCCACGGGCTCGATGCGCGGGCTCGATGCGCGAGATCGATGCGCGAGTTCGATGCGCCAGATCGATGCGCGAGTTCGATGCGCCAGTTCGATGCGCGAGTTCGATGCGCCAGTTCGATGCGCCAGTTCGATGCGCAGGTTGGGTGGCAACAAGTGCCACCCCGAGGCGTCGCTCGAAGACTCGCGACGAGTGCAGTGCAGAACATCGCGCGAGCGTCATTCGCCATCGCGCGAGCTTCGTGCGCTCGTACGCTGGCGCTCGTTTGCCCCTCCGCGCGCTACTCGCCCGCTTCGGCGAGGAGCACGTTGGCGTCGATCACGCGGATCTGTTTGCGGTCGACTTCGATCGCGCCGCGCGACGAGAGCGTCGAGAGGGCGCGGGAGAAGGTCTCGGGGAGCATTCCGAGCAAGCCAGCGACGACGGCGCGCGGGATCGGCGGAGCGACGCCGCCGCGGGATTCATCGGCGAGCCAACGCGCGACGCGGCACGCGGCGCTTCCCTCGGAGGTCGATGGGCGCGGGCCCGCTTCGCAGTGAGCGCGAATCACGAGCTGCAAGATCGCGTGCGCGGCGTCGCCGTTGCCCGCGCGCATCCACTTCTCGAAGCAGTTGCTCTCGCTTCCGCAGATGGTGACGTCGGTGAGCGCGATCGCGGTGTCTGCGTACTCGCCTTGCACGAGCGCTTCGTTGCCGATGATCGACCCGCCGCGGCGAGTGGTCCACGGAACGCCGGCGCCGCGACGATCGCCGACGTCGCGGAGGAGACCCACAGTTCCGTCGAGCAAGTACCAGAGGCGCTCGGCGCGGGTGCCTTCGACGTAGAGGGTTGTCCCTGCGCTGAAGGCGCGCGGTGTCATGGGGCAGCGACCGCCGTCGCCACAGCCAGCGGCGCGGCCGATGGGGCAGGCAGAAGAGCCATCGAGGGTGGCCCCTTTCGGACGGACGACTTCGAGCGGGCGACGCGAACGAGAAGGGGCCATGGCGCTACCGTAGTGGCTCGAATCGAGCTTGAAAGAACCGGAGATATTCGGGCTCGTAGACCATCTTCAAGCCACGCACGCGATCGCGGTTCGCGTAGACCTCGGCGACCGACTCGACGACGACGTCGCAGTGCGCCTGCGTGTACACGCGACGAGGAAACGTGAGGCGCACGAGCTCGAGCTTTGGCTTGTGATGCTCGCCGGTGGCCTTGTCGCGGCCTGCCGAGACGATCCCGCGCTCCATCGAGCGGATGCCCGAGTCGAGGTAGAGCTCAGCGGCGAGCGCCTGCGCGGGAAACTCTTCTTGCTGCACGTGCGGCAGAAACGCCTTCGCGTCGAGAAACACCGCGTGTCCGCCGATCGGCTTGACGATGGGGATGTTCTCGCGCGCGAGGCGCTCGCCCACATATTCAACTTGCCCGATGCGAGCGCGGATGTGGTCCTCTTGGATGGCCTCGTAGATGCCGATGGCCATCGCCTCCATGTCGCGCCCGGCGAGGCCGCCGTACGTGTGCAGGCCTTCGTACAGAACCACCAGGTTCGAGGCCTTCTCGTAGGTGTGCTTGTCGTTGAGCGCGAGGAAGCCGCCGATGTTGACGAGCAGGTCTTTCTTTCCGCTCATCGTGCAGCCGTCGGTATGCGAGCAGGTCTCCTTGAGGATCTCTGCGATGGACTTGTTGGCGTAGCCCTCTTCGCGCTGCTTGATGAACCACGCGTTCTCGATGGCGCGCGTCGCATCCAGGATGACCTTGATGCCCTTGGCGCGGCAGTACGAGGCGAGCTCGCGCATGCTGCGCATGGAGATGGGCTGCCCGCCCGCCATGTTGACCGTCGCGGCGACAGAGACGTACGGGATGCGCTTCGGGCCCACTTTTTCAACGAGCGCGTCGAGCTTGGCGAGGTCGACGTCGCCCTTGAACGGGTGCTCGCTCGCGGGGTCGTGCGCCTCGTCGATGATGATGTCGACGAAGGTCGCGCCCGCGAGCTCTTGGTGCGCGCGCGTCGTGGTGAAGTACATGTTGCCCGGGACGTAGTCGCCCGGCTGGATCATGCACTTCGAGAGGATGTTCTCTGCGCCGCGGCCCTGGTGCGTGGGGACGACGTAGCGGTAGCCGTACACAGCCTGCACGGCGGACTCGAGGTGATAGAAGTTGGCGCTGCCCGCGTAGGCCTCGTCGCCGAGCATCATGCCGGCCCACTGGCGGTCGGACATCGCCGACGTTCCGCTGTCGGTGAGCAGGTCGATGTACACGTCCTGCGAGCGCAGCAGAAACGTGTTGAAGCCAGCGTCCACCAGCGCGCGCTCGCGCTCTTCGCGCGTGGTCATGCGCAGCGGCTCGACCATCTTGATCTTGTAGGGCTCGGCCCACGAACGTTCACGAGTAGCCATCGATCGCCTCTTCGAGAGAGCTCTCCGCAGAGAGATTATTAGATCTTTGTATCTTTTGACTCCAACGCAATGATTCGAACGGATCGTTCAAAAAAGTTGTTCGGTCCGAAGCGCGTGAGTCGACGCGGAGAGTACGCTTCACGCGGCGATGGACCCACGATTCACGCTCGATCAATTGCTCGTCCTCGACGCGGTCGCGCGCTGCGGAACGTTTGCAGGCGCCGCGAAAGAGTTGCACCGAGTCACCTCTGCGGTGAGCTACGGAGTGCGCTCGCTCGAAGAGGCGCTCGGCGTCGAGCTGTTCGCGAAAGAAGGGCGCAGCGTGAAGCTCACGCTGGCGGGGCTGCGCGTGCTCGACGGAGCCCGGGATGTGCTCGCGCGCGCGAGAGACGTCGCGCGACTGGGGCAGCAGCTCGCGGACGAATGGGAGCCGACGCTCACGGTCGTGCTCGACGGAGTGCTTCCGATGCCGCCGGTGATGCGAGCGCTCAGGACGTTTTCGCGCAGAGGCGTGGCGACGCAAGTGCGCGTGCTGGTCGAGTACCTCTCGGGCGTTTCGAAGCGCTTCGAAGACGAGCGCGCGGACCTGATGCTCGCGCTCGACTATGCGCCGGACGCCAGGTTCGTCGCGAAGAAGCTCCCTTCGGTCGAGATGGTGCTCGTCGCGCATCGAGCGCACCCTTTGCACACGCGAAAGAAACCGCTCGATCGCAAGTCGCTCTCGGACTTCGTGGAGGTGAGCGTCGCGGACTCGGGCGACGGGACGCCGAACAAGCTGCGGCGGTTGAGCATCGGGAGTCCGCAGGTTCTGGAGGTCTCGGACTTCTATTGCAAGCGCGTGGCGCTGCGCAGCGGCGTGGGTTTTGGCTGGCTTCCTTCGCACCTCGCGCAGCGCTCGATTGCCGACGGAGTGCTTCGGGAGGTGGGCTTCGAGGGCGGCGATCGTCACGCGCTCGCGCCAGAGCTCGTGTGGAGAAGGGACGCGCCGCTCGGGCGCGGGGCGCAGCTGTTTCTCTCGCTGCTCGAGCAAGCGCAAGACCGAGAGAAGAAGGCCCAACGCGCGAGGCGCGGTCAGAAGAAGAGCGGAAGATCCACGTGAAACACGCGTGATTCGCTGGCGCCCATCGCGCCGTCGACGCCGAGGCCGAAGGCGAACCCTGGGCGAAAGATCACCGTGCGCGAGAGCGGGACGTTCGCGCGCGCGCCGAGCTCGAACGAGAGCTGGTCAGCGAACGCGTTGGGCACGCCCATGAGCGCGGGCGCGTAGAGCCATCGTTGGTAGTGCGTCTCGAACGAGAGCGAGAGCGCGGGGTGCACCAGGTATCCGACGCTCGCGGCGGCGGTGAGCGACAATCGCGCGGGGTCAGCGGCGGATCGCGCGAGCTCTCCGCGCGCTCGCGCGAAGGCGATGAGCGTGGTCTCGAGCTGCAGGGTCCAGCCCGCGCGAACGAGCGCGACGCTCGCGCCGAGCGCGCCGGCGAAATAGTTGGTGGCGAAGAGGGCTCCGTCCATCGAGCTGCGCGTCGCGATGGCCGCGGAGAGCGACGAGGCAGAGAGGGGCGAAGGAGTGTTTCCCGAGCCGTTTCCCAGGGGAAGCGCGACCATCGCGGAGGCGCCGACGCGCACCCCTCGCGCGACCTCGGGCGTGTAGAGCGCGAAGAGCACGGGGTTGGCGAAGGCCCCGGTCGGGATCGAGTCGGTGCGCGCGTCGCCCGTGCGCAAGATCGAGTGCGTGACCGCGAGGCGAGCGTAGATTCCGAGCCGCGTGGGGATGATCGCGTAGCCGCCGGTCGCGATGGTGGCTGCGGCGACGCCGTCGCGACGAGCGGCGATCGAGCTCTCGACGCGCACGAGCGTGGGCGCGATGGCGGGGCGCATCGTCCACGGAGCGGCGTAGCTCGCGCGCTGCTGGGCGGGCGATTGCGCGAGGGCCTCGATCGGCGTCGAGAGCGCGACGAGCGTGCAAATCACCGTGTAGCTTGATTTCATGGGTGGTCACTCCGACGAGAGATTGCGTCGCGAGGCGGCGCGGACGAACGAGCCTCGTTCGAGCGCAGAGACGAGCGCGCTGAACAGGGCGTTGAGCGCTCCTGCGAGCGCGATGACGAGCCACAATCGGTCTGCGCGGTACTCTTGCAGGGCGCTGATCGCGACGACGCCGAGCCCGCGCTGCGGAGCGGCGAGCATCTCGGTGACGACCGCGACGACGAGGCACTGCGAGAACGCGAGGCGCGCGGCGGTGAGCAACGCGGGCAGCGCCTCGGGCAGATAGAGTTCGAACGCGCGCTGCGCGAAGCTGAGCCGCGCGAGGCGCGCGATGGCGAGACGCTCGGGGTCGATGCGCTCGATCGAGCTCGCGACGGGAAGCGCGACGAGCGCGAACGAGCCCAGCGCAGCAGCGGCGACGCGCGAGCGCTCGTTGTGTCCCAGCGCGAGCAAGAGCAGCGGGTAGACGAGCGCAGGCGGAATCGACCGCGCGAAGTGCAGCGCGGGGCCGAGCGAACGCAGCGGAGAACGGGGCGGCCCGAAGGCGAGCCCGACGAGCGCACCGATCGCGAGCGAGAGGACGGTGGCGACGAGCGCGCGCGCGGCGGTCGAGCCAAGGTCGAGCGAGAGCGAAGCGCGGGCGAGGTCGTGAGCGAGGGTCGAGACGACGGCGTCGGGGCTCGCGATCGCGTGCGATTGGCCCCACGGAGTGCGCGCGAGCAGGGTCATCGCGAAGGCGGCGACCGCGCTGGCGGCGAGCGTCGCGCGCGCCGGGGTCATGCGGCGCGCTCAGAGGACGGAGAGAGCGCGACGCGCCGGGCGCCGAGCGCGATCGAGTCCGCGTCGAGGTGGCTCACGAGCACGAGCGAGCACGCGCGATCGAGCAAGAGAGCGTCGAGCCGCGAGATCACCGCGCGTCGAGCGCCGTCGTCGAGCGCGGAGAAGGGCTCATCGAGCAGGAGAATTTCAGGATCGAACGCGATCGACCGGGCGAGCGAGACGAGCTGTCGCTGGCCGCCCGAGAGGTGATCGGGCAGCGAGTCGAGCCGCGAGCGGTGCAGTTGCGCGACGAAGAGCGCGCGGTCGATCGCGTCGTGCGCGGCGAGGCGCGGGAGGTTGCGCGCGGCGAGCTCGATGTTTTGTCGCGCGGTGAGCCACGAGAAGAGGCTGGCCGAGTACGACTGCGGGGCGTAGCCGACGCGACCGCGGACCGAGAGAGAGCCCGCGACGGGAGAGAGAGAACCGACGATGCAGCGGAGGATGGAGGACTTTCCTGTGGCGTTGGGCGCGACGAGCGCGGCTCGTTCGGCGCGGGCGAGCGCGAGGTCGAGCGGGGCGTGCGTCGCGCGGGCGACGAGCGATCGAAGCTCGAGCACCGCGCTCATGGCTGCGCCTCGAACGCGAGGACGTTGGGCGTTCGCTCGAGGATTTGCATGCGACGCTCGGCGTCGATCTCTGCGGCGAGCGCGCCGGCGGTGCGCGACGAGTCCTGCCACGAGCCCGCGGGGTAGTGCGCGACGAAGGGTCTATCGACCTCGCGCAGAAACGGGAGCATCGCCCGCTGGGCAGTGCGCGGCTCGCGGTGGGTGATCGAGATCGCCTCGTCGAGCGCGGCGACAACACCACGCGCGAGCGCGGGAGAACGCTCGACGAACGAGGGTGAGAGCGCGACCGTTCCGAACGAGAACGAGGGCGAGAGCCGCCGCGCGCAGGGAGGGCCGTCGTCGACGACCTCGGCGATCGAGCGCTGCAGCATCGCGGTCGCCATCGGGTCGTTGGTGAAGAGCAGATCGATCGACCGCCCCGCGAGCATCGTGGCTTGCATCGACGGCTCGACGTTGACGATCGTGAAGCTCGCGGGGTCGATCGACGCCGCGCGCGCGATGGCGACGAGCCAGCGTCGGTAGGCGATGGTTGGGAGGATTCCGACGCGCTTTCCCGGCAAATCCTGTGGAAATCGCAGCCCCTCCCCTCGCCTCGCGAGCACGTACGAGACCCGGTGCGACGCGTCTTCGACCATCGTCGTCGCCACTCGAAGCGGCCTCGCCGACCGCGTCGAGGCGTTGAGCACGATGGGCCACGCGACGAACCCGCCCACGTCCACGCGACCGAGCGCGACGTCGTCGAGCATCGGCTGCGCGGTGTTGTACGGGACGACCTGCGCGCGCACTCCGTGTCGCTCGAACAGGCCCTGATCGATGGCTACGAAGAGCGGTTGACTGATGCGCAAGGCGCTCACGGCGATGGTGACCGTGGCGGGTCGAGCCGCGAATCGCCGGGCAAATAGGGGGGCGATCGCGAGGACCGCGACGACCGTGACGGGGAGCAGTTTGTGTTTCATCGGGCGCTCCTTGGAGTGAGAAGCGAGGTGTCCACAGCGAGCTCGACGCGGCTCTCGAGCTGCGTCGTCTGGTCGCCGTTGAGCTCGAGCGCGACGAACGTCGTGCGTCGATCGCGCGCGATGGTTCGAAGGACCGCGTCGGACACGGCGCTCGACGTGATCGAGGACCAGGGCTTGAGCGACAGGACGATGTCCGCGCGGTGATCGCGGTCGACCGCGAGGTACGTGGCGATCTCGATGAAGCCCGAGCCCGAGCAGAGCGAGACGGGCATCCACTGCTCGGCTTCGGCGAGCCACTCGGTCGGGTCGACGAGCGCGACGTGCGCAGTCGCGAGCGCGTCAGCGTTGCGAGCGAGCGAGCGCAGCAGCGACGTGCGCAGCGCGTGAAAGAGGTCCCCGCGTAGCGAAGCGCGAAACGCGGCGTACAAGATCCACTCGCTCAACAGAGGAGTGTCGACGCGGACTCCGCGAGCCTCCATCCAGCGCACGAGGCCGGCGCCGACGTCCTGGTCGTACATCGACGGGAGCAGCTCGCCTGTCACGCGAACGCGCGCGCGAGGACCGGTTGCCGCGCGTCGCGGCTTGAGGGAAGTGCGCTTTTGCACGAGCGCCGATGCGGCGGGACGCGATTGTTCGAGCGCGCGTTCGACGGCGTCGAGCGCTGAGGCGACGCGAGCGTCCGTGGTGCGTCGGTCGCGTCCCGAGCTGCGAACGCGCGCGGCGACGGTGAGCAACACGTCCGCAGCGGCCACCGCGTCGATGAGCGGAACGCACGCGCGCTCCCAGCTCGTATGCAGCTGCTCGAAGAGCGTCGCGTCGAGCTGCTCGGGCACGAGCGCGAGGACCGAGCACGCCGAGGCGCCGCTGTGTTCGAGGGCGCGTTCGATCTGCGATGCGCTCAAGCCGCAGCGATCGCCGGGCGTGACGAAGCGCAGGGGTTCGTCGCGGTGAGCGTTGGCGAAGCGCGCCATCGCTCCGACGAGAAAGCAGCTCGAGTGCGCGAAGCCCTTCGCGAGCAGCGATCGCCCGAGCTCGAACGCCGGTCGGTCGAGCGGACCACACGCGCACGCGCGGGCGCCGCACCCGCGCAGCGCAGCGGCGATGAGCACATCGTGCATGGGGCCGAACCCGACGATCACGTCCATGGCACGAGTCCTCGCGCGGACATCGCGTGCGAGAGCGTGAGCAGCGCGATGCGAAGCGATGCGCGGGGGCGCGTCTCGTCGAGGTCACGCAGGGCGCAGTACGGGACGTTGGCGCGCTCGAGTTGGTCGGCCACGAGCGCGTACGTGGGAGGGTCTTGCGCGCACTTGAACGACGAGAGGTCGACCACGCCGATCTTGCGAAAGCGGGCCGCGACGCGAGCGGCCCAGATTCGCTCGGCCGCCCCGGAGTTGTCGCAATCGGGCGCGGCTTCGCTCAGGTCGAACGGGTCTTCGTCCGAGCGAAACAACGGCGCGAGAAACGCGCGATCGCGCGGCAGCGCGCGGATGGAGAGCGAGGGATATCCGAGCGCCTGCAGCTCGGCTCCCACGTGGTGCGAGAGCGAAGGGTCGACGTGGTACGGGCGCGCCACGACGAGAACGACGCCGCGGCCTCGCGTAGCTTCGTCGAGCAGGGCGAGCGCGCGGGATCGAAGCTCGGCGTCGAAGCGATTCTGCGCGGCGATCGCCTGATCGAACGCGACGTCGCTCTCGCCGCGAGTGACGCCGAGCACCGAGCCGAACGCCTCGTTGAGCTGGGCGCGCAGCCGCTCGCGGTCGGACAAGCAGAGCTCGCAGTCGAGCAGGCGCACTCGACGATCGGTGATCTCCGAGCCGAGCGCGGCGCGCACGAGCGCCGGGGCCGACGCGACGACGGGGCACGACGCGCACTCGCGCGAGTGTCGAACGGTGCTCTGCGCGTGCGTGATGCGCGGGACGAACAAGAGGTCGACCGCCGATGAATCGAGGAGCGAGCGAGCGTGATCCACCAGTATTTTCGCAGGGAAGCACGGATCGCTCGCCGCCCTCGGCCCGAGCGGCGCGCGCAGGACCTGCTCGGTCGTCGGAGAGAAGACGACGTCGCGCGGCGCGATGCCGAGCGCCTGGAGATACGCTCGAAGCAACGGCGCCGCGCGGTACATCGAGAGCGCGCGAGGGATGCCGACGCGAACGCGCCGACGCTGCGTCGAGACGACAGAGACCTCGGGATCGACGCGAAACAACGCGCGCGCTTCGAACGCGAGGAGGTCGGGCACCTGCGTGTCGATGCGCTTGCGAGCGCGAGCGCCGGCGCGGGGGTCAGCGAAGGTTCCGGCGTCGCACGATCCGCCGAGCAAGCGGGTCTCGACGCCGTCGTCCGTGCGGACTTCGAGGATCGCGCGAGGGCAGTGGTTTTCGCAGAGCTCGCAGCGGCCTGGCTCGTCGACGTGGATCGACGAGGTCACTGGCAGCGCGACGCGGCTCTCGCTCGTGCGAGAGATCGCGCGAGCGTGGAGCGCGGCGCCGAGGGCTCCGGCGAACTCTGGCATCGGGTGAACCACGAGCGTGGGCGCGCGCAAGAGCGAGCGAAGCGCGTCGATCTGCGCGCAGAGCGCGGCCTCGTTGTGCTGAACGCCGCCTTGCAGAAGGACCGTCGTGTCCGGCGCGACCTCGATCGATCGCTCGACCAGAGGCCGAACGACGACGCGGCCGACAGCGCGCGCGAGCCCCGCGAGGATCTCTCTCGCGGCGAAGCCTTCGCGCTGCAACGAGACGCGGCTCGAGTCGAGAAACACCGTGCACGCGTCGTCGAAGAGCGCTGCTCGATTCGCGGCGAACGCCTCGACGGCGTAGCGATCGCGCGCGACGCCGAGCTCGCGGGCCGTGGATTCGAGGGCCATTCCGACGCCTGCGATGCAGCGCGACGAGAGCTCGAAGCGCTGCACTTCGCCGCGCGGATCGAGGGAGAGGACCTTGATGTCTTGCCCTCCGACGTCGCACACGAGGCGGGCATTGGGAGCGACCGCTCGCGCGGAGATCGCGTGCGCGACAGTCTCGACGATGCACTCTCGCGCGCCGACGAGGGGGGCGATCCACTGCGCTCCGTAGCCCGTAGCCGTGATCGCCGCGAGCTTCAGCGAGCGCTCACGCTGCGTGTCTGCGACGATCGAGAGCAGCGCGCGCGCGTCTTCGTCGGGCGACCGGCTCTCGCGTCGAAAGGTCGCGAGCACCTCGAGCGAGTCATCGATGACGACCGCTTTGGTGATTGTGGATCCTGCGTCGATCCCGACGTACATCGCAGCCCCGCGCCTGTCGCTCGTCGGCAACCCGGCGCGCTGCGCGTGCTCGAGCGACGATCGATCGAGCGGGACGTCGAGCCTGACGTGATCGGCAACCAACCGTGGCGCGTTGAGCACGCGAAGAAAGAACGCGCGCTGCGAAGCGACGCTGTGCGGGTTGTTTGCGGAGGCCATCGCCGCGCCGATCGCCGAGAAGAACAGGGCGTCGTCGGGAACGATCACTCGGCCAGGCTCGATCGACTGCTGCCGCCAGAGCACTTCGAGCCGCGCGCGCCAGGCCTCGACGAGCGCGGGCACGTGCACGTTGGGACCGCCGAGGAGCAGCACCGGCGACGCTGGAGCGACGCCTTTGCACAGCGTCTCGAGGTTGCTGCGCACGATCGCGTCGAGGAGGCTGTTCGCGATCACCGATCGAGGGACGCCGCGACGCGCGAGGTTGACGATGTCGGTCTCTGCGAAGACGCCGCACCGCGCGGAGACGGGCAGCACAGACTCGGGCTCGTACACGAGCGAGCGCACGTCGTCGTCGCTCATGGCGAGGCGCGCGAAGCAACGGTCGAGCGTGACGCCAGTGCCAGCGGCGCAGCGGTCGTTCATCGCGACCGTCGGTCGGCCGGCCGCGTCGAACGAGACGACCTTCGCGTCTTGCCCGCCGAGGTCGATCAACGTGCGCGCGGACGGGTGCGAGGCGCGCGCGGCGCGGATGAGCGCGGTGACTTCGTGCGTGCGGACCGTGGCGTTCCACTCGGCGAGCGCGACGGCGCCCGAGCCCGTGACGCCCGTGAGAAACGAGCGCGGGAGCAGGCCTTCGCACATGCGGGCGAGCGTCTGGTGAGCCTCGCCGTAGTGCCGTGCGGTCTGGAGTGTCGGTCGCTGGGTTCCGACGAACAGCGCGAGCTTCACCGTCGTCGATCCGATGTCGACTCCGAGCCGAGCCAGCGCTCCCACTTCGTTTGCTCCGCTCTCCACGACAGCGAGTGTGGCGCGCGGTCGCACGGTGATGACTTGACCGCCGTCAACTCCGAGCGCGCCCGAACCGCACACGCTCGTCGGCCATGCAGAAGTTCATGCCCTCACTCGCGATCGCGACGGTGATCGCGACGAGCAGCGTCGCGCACGCGCAGCAAACCAGCGTCGATCCTCCGCCGATCGAACGCGTGACGGACCTCGCGCGCGCGAGGTTCTCCCAGACGCAGGGGTGGTTCAGGCTCGTCGCAGACGCGCGGTTCACCGTAGACGAACTGGGGGGACTCACGCCGCAGTACGACTCGCTCACGCACCCGCGCGTGCGACGAAGCGACAACGCGGGCTACTCGGTGATCGCGCGATTCGCCGCGCAATTCACAGACGCGATGCGCGTCTCGATCGTCGGGCAGCCCGGCTACGAGCTGCGCGTCTCGCCCATCAACGCGCAGCGCGCGCGAGCGGTGATCGAAGACGGGCTCGTCGTGTATCGCGACGGATGGCTCGCCACCGACGTGCTCTACAAGTCCACGCCCACGCACATCGACGAGTACCTGTTGCTTCGCAATTCGCAGGCGCCGACGACGTGGCGCTATCGCGTCGAGCTCGGCGCGCAGCTCGCTCGACTGCGACAGACGGCAGGCGCGATCGAGGCGATGGACGCGCGAGGGGCGGCGAGGCTTCGCGCGAATCGACCGACGGCGATCGACGCGACCGGCCGGCGTTTCGACGGAGAAATCCGCGTCGATGGGCTCACGCTGATCGTGCAGATCGACCTTCGCGGAGCGAGCTTTCCGGTGCTGGTCGACCCCGATTGGAGGCCGACCGCGGACATGGCGTTCGGGCGCTTCTACAACGGAGCGCACGTGCTGCCCGACGGGCGCGTGCTGGTGACAGGCGGGTGCTCGGCGTCGGTGTGCAGCGGCGATCTCACGATTCCCGCGTGCAGAACGCTGGTCAACAGCGCAGAGACCTTGGACACAGGGCCGCGAACGTGGTCGCGCGCGGGGGACGATCCGGTCGCGCGGTTTTTTCACGGATCCGTGAGCTTGAGAGACGGGTCCGTGCTCGTCGCCGGAGGCTGCACCGAGTCCACGTGCGGCACGACGACGAACAACGTGCAGCTCTACTCGGGCGGAGCGTTTCGCGCGCTCGATCCGCTGTCCGAAGCGCGCGCGGGCATCGGCGCGGTGCTTCTTCGCGACGGGCGCGTGCTGCTCGCAGGAGGGTGCTCGAGCGCGGGATGCACGACGCGCAGTGAGCTGTTCGATCCCGGGACGATGGCGATTCGCGCGACGGGATCGCTCGGCGTCGCGCGCGGGCGAAGCACGGTGACGACGCTTCGAGACGGGCGCGTGCTCGTCGTCGGTGGGTGCACGAACATCGTGTGCAGCGGCGTGCACACGAGCGCGGAGGTGTTCGACCCGAGGACCGAGCGGTGGACGACGGTTGCGCCGATGAGCCGCGCGAGAGCGGGCCATTGGAGCGCGCTGCTCGACGACGGAAGGGTGATCGTCGGCGGCGGATGTTCGGAGCAGGCGTGCGCGACGATCCTCGATGACACCGAGGTGCTCGACGTGACGCTCGCGCGCTGGAGCGCTGGGCCGACGATGAGCGCGCGGCGCGTGGGCGCAGAAGCGGTTCGACTGCCGAACGGGACGGTGATGGTCTCGCAGGGATGCCAATCGCGAACGGGCTGTGATTTGAGCAACGAAGTGCTCGATCGCGGCGCGACGAGGTTCGACCCGATCGAGAGCGCGCTCACGATCCGCGCGTTTCATCGCACGATCATCCACGAGCCCACGCAGCAAGTGATCGCGCTCGGCGGCTGCCAGCCTCGCACGTGCTCGTGGTGGAACGAGACGTACGACATCTCTGCGATTCGCCCCATCGAGGACGCAGGCGCGGACGTCATCGAGCTCGACGCCACCGACGCCGCGACGGAGGACGTCGCGTTCGACGCGCGCCTCGAAGAGCGGGACTCGTCGGTGCCAGCGATGGACGCAGCGCGCGAGGCCTCCGTGGGGAGCGAACCCGCGGTGCAGCGCCCCGCGTGCGGCTGCCGCGTCGTGGGAGCGCGGTCGAACGAATCGAGTCGGACGGTCGTGCTCTTGTGTGCAGCGGCGGCGATCGCAGTGATCACTGCGCGGCGAAGGAGGCCCTCATGAAACGCCGGTGGCTGTTGGCGATCGCGGCGATCGCGAGCTGCACGAGCCCTCCTCCGCCGCAGGACGGCGGAGACGCGAGCGACGAGCGCGCAGCGGACTCGGCGCTCGACGTTGTCGAAGCGAGTGACTCGAGCGTGGACGCGGTCGCGATCGACGACGTGACGAACGATCGAGGCACGGACGAGGGCGCAACGGACGCGATGATTTCATGCGCCAACAATCAAGTGAGCGCGATCGGTACCGGATGGAATCACGCGCTCGCGATCGCAGAGGACCGGACGCTGTGGAGCGTCGGAGCGAACGGGAGCGGGCAGCTCGGGCTCGGAGACAACGCGGACCGAGCGAGGTTCGCCGCGGTGCCGGCGGCGATGGGCGCGCGATGGCGTGTGGTGGCAGGCGGATCGCGGCACTCGTGCGGAATTCGCGAGGACGGGACGCTCTGGTGCTGGGGCGTCAACGTGCACGGGCAGCTCGGGACCGGGGACACGAGGGATCAAACCGTCGCGCAGCGCGTAGGGAGCGAGAGCGATTGGGTGGAGGTGACCTGCGGGGGACTGCATTCGTGTGGAATTCGCCAGGGCGGAGCGCTGTACTGCTGGGGATCGAACCCAGCGGGACAGCTCGGGCTCGGCGCGGTGAGCGGCGACCGCACGACGCCGCAGCGCGTGGGTGACGCGCTCGGGTGGCGCTCGCTCGCGGCGAAGGCGCGCTTCAACTGCGCGCTCCGCGAGGGAGACAGCCTGTGGTGTTGGGGCGACAACAGCGACGGGCAGATCGGCAACGGCGACACGGTCGACCAGCGTTCGCCCGTGCAAATCGCGAGCGCTCAGCGCTGGGCGCAAGTGCGGATGGGGCCGCTTCACACCTGCGCGATCACGGTCGAGGGCGCCCTGTACTGCTGGGGGCTCAACGACTCCGGGCAGCTCGGCACAGGGGACACGAGCAACGCGAGGACGCCGACGCGCGTGGGGTCGCGCACGAACTGGCGCATGGTGAGCGGCGGCTTCGAGCACACCTGCGCGATCACCGTCGACGACGAGCTCTTTTGCTGGGGAAACAGCGCGCTCGCGCAGCTCGGCCTGGGCGTGGGCGGAGCGGTCACGGCGCCCACCAGAGCGCTCTCTGAAGCGGGCGCGATGAGCGACGTCGTCACGGGACAAGGCCACACGTGCGCGCTGACTCGCGCAGGCGCGCTGCACTGTTGGGGCGACAACGCGTCGGGGCAGGCTGCGTTGGGGGCTCGTGCTCCGGTGCGCGCGACGCCGGGACGCGCGTGTTTCGAGCGGTAGATCGCTGCCTCGAACAACTCGCGCGGCGCGCGTCGATGTCTCCCGCGTGAACCATCGCGTCGCGGGAGTCGGGCGCTCGCTACTCGACCCACGCGCGGTTGGCGTGGTGCTCGTGCACGAGCGTGAGGTCTGCGTCGGCGACGGCGAACGAGAGAGAGCCGCCGTGGTCTCCGCGCGGGTCGTACACTTCGTTGTCGTTGAGGTCGATGAACCAGCGCGCGGTGTAGCGCTGTCCTGCGACGAGGACGCCGCGCAACGCGAAGTCGAAATGCCCCACCGCGGGGAGCGCGCGAACTCGAAACAGGGCGACGGTCTCGTCTCTTCCCTCGGGCTCGATTTCGAGCTGAAAGAACACTCCGGGGTGCGGCTCGAACTCCGTGAAACGCCCGAACAACGTCCGGCTCGAAGGCGCGGCGCGCGAGATGTCCACAGAGGGGCTCGACTCGCGCAGCTCGACGACAACCGGACCGATCGCCACGGGGACCGCGGTGCGCGACGAGTCGTCCGTCGGCGGAGGCTGGTAGAGACCGTCGCCGCTTCGATCGACGAACCAATCGAACCGCGCGGGCCCGGACGGCAGCACCGATCGCAGCGGCAGAGACTCGGTCGCAGAAAACCCTCGCAACACGACGAGCGCGAGCGGGGTGTCACGATCGTCGATGAGCCGCGCTTCGACGAGTCGATCGGGGTGTGACGCCGCGGCGAGCCATCGAAGCGTGATGTCCCTGGATCGATCGCGCCCTGCTTCGACGGCGTCGCTGGCGGCGTCAGAAGCGTCGGCGACCACGTCGCTCGGTGAGCTCGCGTCGATCACGGCGATCGAAGCGTCGACGGAGACCTCTGAACCGACGTCGATCGCGACGTTGTCCGCGCGCTGATCCTCGGCAGCGTCACGAGGAGCGTCGCGAGGAGCGCACGCGCTCAGCGAAGCGAAGGCGAGCCACAACGACGCAGAGATACGCATCACGCCCCGAGAAGTACCCGCGCGAGGAAGGTCGGCACTTGATGAGGGTCAAGTCGCCTCGAGCGCCGTCGAGGCAACGTCCTTTCAGCGATCTTCATGGCGGCGGCGAAGGACACCGAGAAGCGGGCGCTGATCACGAGCCCGATCGAATGCAGGCCAAGACACGATTCGGTGTTGGCGGCGCTGGAGGAGTCTGCTGAAGGTTCGGCAGGCGTCCTCGAGTTTCACGGTGTCCGAGGGGCGGGCGCGATGACCCACCGAGCGGTGCTCGAGCTCGCGTGGCGTTGGAGCGCGCTCGTGCGACAGCGCGGGGTGCGGCCTGGAGATCGCGTCATTGTGTTGTTGCCGACGGGGCCCGACTTCGTCGGAGCGCTGCTGGGCGTGATGTTGGCGGGGGCGATCGCCGTTCCGCTCGCGGGGCCGATGACGTTCGGCTCGGCCGAGCGGTACGTGCGCAACCTCGCGTCGATCGTGGAGGACTGCGGCGCGACGTGCATCGCGAGCGACCGTCGCATGCTCGACGCGGTCGCCTCGGACGCGCGGCTGCGCGCGGCGCTCACGACGAGCATCACCGCGATCGACCTGGATATTTCCAGCGCGATTCACGCTCGCGGCGCGACCTCGATCGACGGTCAGCGCACCGCGATGCTCCAGTACACCTCGGGGACGACAGGTCGCCCCAAGGGCGTCGAGCTCACGCACCGCGCGCTCGTGAGCAACGCCTTCGCGATCGCGCACGCGCTCTCGTTGAGCGAGCGAGACGTGGGCGTGAGCTGGCTCCCGCTGTTTCACGACATGGGGCTCATCGGCGCGCTGCTGACCTCGCTGTGTCATCCGTACGCGCTGCACGTCCTGCCTCCCGAGGCGTTCGTCATGCGCCCCGCGCGCTGGCTCGAACTGCTCACGGACAAGCGCGCGACGCTCTCGGCCGCGCCCAATTTTGCCTACGAGCTGTGCGTCCAGAAGGCAGCGGACCGAGAGGGGCTCGACCTGTCCTCGCTGCGCTGCGCGCTCAACGGAGCAGAGCCCGTGTTGCCCACGACCCTGCGACGCTTCGACGAGCGCTTCGCGCAGCACCGCTGGACGCCGCGCGCGATGACGCCCGTGTACGGGCTCGCAGAGAACACGCTCGCCACGGCGTTCAGCGCGGTGCACGAGGCTCCTTCGGTGCGGCGCTTCGACGATCGCGAGGCGGTCTCGTGCGGAGGTCCCGTCGCGGCGACGCGCATCGCGATCGCCGACGAGCGCGGTCGCACCCTGCGCGAAGGACACATCGGGCGCGTACGCGTGGCGAGCCCGTCGCTGATGAAGGGCTATTTTCGCAACGAACGCGCGACGGAGCGAGCGCTCGACGGCGAGTGGCTCGACACGGGAGACCTCGGCGTCATCGACGCGGGGGCGCTCTACATCGTGGGACGCGCGCGCGACGTGATCATCAAGGGAGGGCGCAACATTCACCCGTACGACGTCGAGCGGGTGGCTTCGGACGTGACGGGCGTTCGTCCCGGAAGCGTCGCTGCGTTTGCGAGGAGCAACGTCGAGACGGGGACGGACGACCTCGTGATCGTCATCGAGACGACCGAGCGCGACGACGGCGAGCGCGCGCGAATCGCCCGAGAAGTCCGCGGCGAAGTGCTCTCGGCGCTGGGCGTGAAAGCGGACGACGTCCGCTGCTGGTCCGCCGGGTCGATCCCCCGAACCACGAGCGGAAAGATCCAGCGCCACGCCTGCGCACAACGCCTCGCCGAGCGAGGAGCGTCCGAGTCATGAAGGCGCTCGTCATCGGCGCGACGGGCTTCATCGGCGTCAACCTCGTCGACGCGCTCATCGCAGAGGGCATCGACGTGAGAGCGGCGCGGCGCAAGCGGTCGCCGACGATCCTGCTCGCGCGACGCACGGTCGAGTTCGTCCCCGCGTCCATCGAAGAGCCGCGCGCGATGCGCGAGGCGATGGATGGCTGCGACGCGGTGTTCTACGCGGCGGGATACTACCCGCGATATTCGCTCGACCGAGAGAGCGCGATCGAGCAGGGCGTCTCGCAAGTGCGCGCGGTGTGCGAGGCGGCGATGGACGTCGGCGTGAAGAAGCTCGTGTACACTTCGAGCGTCGGATCGCTGGCGCGCGTGAAGGGGCGCGCTGCGAACGAAGACGATCGCGAAGCGCGAGCGCCGACCGACTCGGTGTACCGCGCGGTGAAGTGGTCGATGGAGCGCGCGCTCGAAGCGTCGATCGAGCGCGGGCTCGACGCGGTCACGCTGATGCCCGGCGGCTGCGTGGGCGAGTACGACGCCCGCGCTGGAACGGGCGGGATTCTCCTCGCGGTCGCGTCGAGCGCCCTTCCCTGGTGGGTCGACGGAACGGTGAACCTCGTCGACGTCCGCGACGTCGCCCTCGCCCACGTGCGCGCGCTGAGCGCGCCCCGCGGCGCGCGGTACTGCTTGGGCGGGCACGACGTTCGAATGCGCTCGCTGCTCGCCATGATCGCCGAGCGCTACGGCGGGAGCTCGGGCGCGATCGAGCTGACCGCCGAGCAGGCCCGCGCGCGCGCGGACGAAGAAGAGCGCGTCGCCGCTGCGAACAACAAGCGCGTCGCCTTCGCCCGAGAGCTCGTCGACCTCGTCACGCTCGGGCAGCCCGTCGACGACGCGCGCGCCGTTCGCGAGCTCGGGATGACGTTCGGCCCGCTCGAAGCGGCGCTCGACCGCGCGCACCGCTGGTACTCGCGCTGCGGCTACTTGAAAACAATCCCCACCAATCAACCAGACTCACTTCAACGAGAAGGCGCCTCCCGATGACGACCCACACGACCGACCCTCGCGAGCGCACGCGCGCGCTCATCGCCGAGATCCTCGAGCTTCCGACGGCGAGCCTGCGCGGCAAAGAGCGGCTGCGCGAAGACCTCGGAATGGACTCTCTCGCGAGCATGGAGCTGCTCTCTTCGATCAGCACCGAGTTCAAGCTGGACCTCGAGCCCGAAGACGCCGCGGGGATCGACACGGTGGACGATGCGTGCGCGTTCGTCGCGACGAGGCTCGATCGACAGGCGAGCGGCCGTGTCCACGCGCACTGAGCGGGCCTCAACGGTGCTCGACTGGCCCGAAGAAGAGCGCGCGATCACGGGCGAGCTCGTCGCGCAGGTGCGTCGCTTCGCGGCGCGCGAGGTCGACTCGGCGGGCATCGACCGCGACTCGCGCATCCCGCCGTCGGTGATCGAGTCGGCGGCGAAGCTCGGGCTGTTCGGCATGGCGATTCCCAGCGCGTTCGGCGGGGCCGAGCTCGGGATGCGCTCGGTGTGCGCGGTGATCGAAGAGCTCGCGCGGCACGACCGCAGCGTGGCGATCATGGTGGGGCTGCACTCGGGCCTCGGGACGCGCGCGATCATCGAGTTCGCGAGCGACGCGCTCAAGGCCAAGCTGCTGCCCGCGATGGCGAGCGGAGAGTGCATCGGCGCGTTCGCTGCGACCGAGCCTCGCGCGGGGTCGGACTTGATGAACGTGCAGTGTGTCGCCCGTCGCGACGGAGACTCGATGCTCGTCGACGGAGACAAGAGCTACGTGACCAACGGCGGTTTCGCCGGAGTATTTACAGTGCTCGCGCGCACGCCCGAGCTCGGCGGCGCCAAGGCTCACTCGCTCGTGTGCGTCGATCGATCGTCACCGGGCGTGATCGTCGGCGTCGAAGAGCACAAGCTCGGGATCCGCGGATCATCCACGGTGGGCGTTCAGTTCGACCACGCGCGCGTCGAGCGAGAGCGCGTCCTCGGGCCCGGCGGCCGCGGGATGAACGAAGCGCACCGCGCGCTCGCGTGGGGACGCACGGTGATGGCCTCGGGCTGCGTCGGGACCGGGCAAGCTGCGCTCGACGCGACGATCGAGTTCGCCCGCGCGCGCACGCAGTTCGGAAGGCCCATCGCGAGCTTCGGCGCGACGCAGGCGCACCTCGCGAGGATGGCGGCGACGCTCTTCGCGATGCGCGCGCTCGTGCGCACGGTCGGCGCGCGCGAAGACCGCGGAGCGCCCATCGAGGTCGAGTCGATGCACGCGAAGGTGTTCTGCAGCGAAGGGGCGTTCGACCTGTGCGACACCGCGGTGCAGCTGCACGGCGCGCTCGGGTTCATCGAGCCCGTGGGCGTCGCGCGGCTGCTTCGCGACTGTCGGATCACGCGGATCTTCGAGGGCGCCAACGACGTCCTGCTCGTGCGCGCGGGGCTCGCGACGCTGTCGGGACACCACCGCCCCAGTATTCAAAACGCGAGAAATTCTTCAGACGTCTCGCTGTTGTCCGCGGCGGTCGAGTGCGAGCGATTCGGCGCCGAGCTCGACGCCACGATCGCGCGCATGCGAAAGGCGCACGGGGTTCGGGTCGTCTCGCACCAGCTCGTGTTGCAGCGGGTCGCGCGCGGGGCGATCGCCCACGCAGCGGCGGTCGCGGCGGTCGAAGAGGCGCTCTCGGACGGGGGAGCGCTGTCGAGCGCGCTCGCGTGCGAGGCGGTCGGGCACTGCGTGCGCAGCGGTCGCGCGGCGCTCGCGTCCGTCGATCGAGCGGACGAAGAAGAGGCGATGGCGCGGGCGCTGCTCGCGGTGATGGACGAGCACAACGAGGGGCAGAGGCAGTGGCAATGAAGAAGGTTCGCTTCGTGTATCCGCGGTTTCAGCGTCACGCGGAGGCGCATCCGGAGCTGCTCGAACACGTTCCGTGCAACGAGTATTTTGGACCGCCGTCGCTGGGGATCGCGTGCATCGCCGCGGTGACGCCGAGCCACTGGGCGATCGAGTTTCGCGACGACCGCGTCGAGGACGTGGGCCTGGACGACTGCGACGACGTGGACGTGATCGCGCTCTCGTTCTTCACCGCCGCCGCCAGGCGCGGGATCGAGCTCGCCGACGCGTTTCGAGCGCGCGGAAAGACCGTCGTCGCAGGCGGAATCTTCCCCACGATGATGCCCGACGAGCTTCGCGCGCACGTCGACGCGGTGATCATCGGCGAGGGAGAAGGCGTGTGGCCGGGCCTCTTGCGCGACTTCGAGCGCGGCGAGCTCCAGCCGGTCTACCGCGAGCGCGAGCCCGTCGACCTCGCGACGCTCCCGCTGCCGCGCGTGGACCTCTACATCGAGCGCGAAGGCCCTCGGTACTGCCCGGACGACTACCCCGTGCAGGTGTCCCGCGGCTGTCCGCTGAGCTGCAACGCGTGCGTGCTGCCGACGAGCATGGGCCCGAAGCTCAGAGAATATCCTCACGATCACGTGATCGGGCAGCTCGAGCAGCTCGCCAAGCACAACAAGCTCGCGTCGTTCACGGAAGACACGAGCTTCTTCGTCTTCGGCGGGACGCAGCGACGGTTCGGCGACCTCACCGACCGCATCGCAGAGACCATCGGCGCCGCGCGCGTGAGCTACATCGGGATCAGCATGCCGATGATCCTCGCGACGCCCGCGAGCGTGTTCGAGCGCATGCGACGAGCGGGCATCGCGATGTTCTACCTCGTGGGCGGCTTCGACCCCGTCACGATGAACGCGTTTACCGGGCAAAATCCCAAGGCGTACAAGCGCGGCGTCGACGCCATCAAGAAGTGCTTCGACGTCGGAATCGAGCCGTACACTTCGTTTCTGCTCGGCAACGACGACGATGACCTCGGCACCGTCGATCGCATGCTCGAGTTCGCCGACGCGACCGGACTGCGCAAAGCTGAGTTCGCGATCATGACCCCGTACCCGGGAACGCCCGTGTGGAAGCGACTCGTGGCCGAGGGGCGCATCCTCACGAGGGACTGGTCGAAGTACAACGACGCCAACGTTGTCTTTCAGCCCAAGCACATGAGCCCCGACGAGCTGCTCGAAGGCTATCTGCGCTTGTGGCGAGAGTTCTATCGACCGAGACAGTCGCTCAAGGGCTGGGATCGCGAAGCGCGCACGATCCAGTTTTAGCCCTGTTTTTGCTCACGGAATCACGACCATCTGCGGCATCGTCGTCGTGGGCGTGAGCACCTCCGAGCCGTACACCGGCTCGCCGGCCGCGCCAGGAATCCAGAAGCGCAGCGACCGCAAGCGAACGTAGTACGTGCCGCTCGTGCGGAAGTTGATGTCGAAGCGCGGGCTCATCGCCGGCATGTGATAGCTGCACGGGACCGCGCGACCGCCGTTCGAGCAGAAGCTCACGGAGCACGTCGAGTCCGCGCACACTTCGGCGTACGCGCCGGTCGCGCACGTGCCGAGGCTCCAGTCGAGCGTGAGCCTGCGGCCGTTGACCGTCGTTCCGTTGAGCGAGGGAATCGCCAGGCCTCCGGGACTTCCGGGCACGACGGGGTTGCACGCGGGGACGTCCACGCGCTGCACGACGAAGTTCATGAAGCCCGTTCCGAGCATCGAGGCTGGGCTACGAGCGCTCGCCGCGACGTAGAAGGTTCGCGGCGCGGGGTTCGTGCTGTTGTCGAGGATGACGAACGACGTTCCAGCGTTGGGCACGGTCGAGGGCGCGCTCACTTGCGAGCAGTCGCCGCCGCACGCGTTGACCACGCGCAAGATCGCGGGATCGACGTTGCTCGCCTCGGCGACGAGCCGACGCTGCGACATCGCAGGAACCTCGACGCTCAGCCACACGGCCTCCGCGGGCATCGCCGCGGACTGGCAGCTCGCGCCGGTGGGCGCCATCCCGGGCAGCGCAGAGAAGAGCGACTGAAAGAGCCCCGAGCGACGGAGGTCCGAGCCGATCGGCGCGGTCACGATCGGGTTGGCACACGAGGCGCCAGGCGCAGGGTCCGAGCTCGGCGTCGCCGCGCGCACGATTGGGATGCGCCACGTCAGCGACTGCGCGGTGGGCGGAGTTCCATCGGGGTCGGCCGCGGGTTCGTCGGGCGCTCCGCGGTCCCACTCGACCGGAACGATCGAGCCGCACTGCGCGTCCACCGAGACGACGTACCCGTACGCGCCTTCCCAGCGCGCGAACGTGTTGGCCTGCCCCGAGCTGTAGTTCTCGATCTTGTAGCGACTGACGCGATCGGACGGAAAGCGAAAGCCCGTGTTGCGCAAGCTCGAGCGAAAGAACTGGTTGAGCGAGCGGTACTCGCACGCGTGCGAGACGCCGTAGATCCGGTGATACGGGTTGTTCGTCATCATCGTTCGCGTGACCGTGTAGAGCCGCCCCGAGGTACAGCGCGGGTCCACGATCTCGCTCGTGAAGCGAAAGTCCGACGAATCAATGGCGTACTTCGGGCTCGCTCCGGTCGTGTCGATGAGCAAGCGCACCTTCGACCAACGCGTCTCCCACACGCCGCAGTCGTTGCTCGACGTCGGAGGCTGCGTGTTCGAGTCGAGCGTTCGCAGGAGGTTCTGCAGCGGTTCGACCGGGAGATACTCGCGCGGAGTCACCGTCGCGAGGTCCGCGCAGTACACGGTGAACGGAGCCTCTGCGCCGACACCATCGGGATCGATCGTGTAGTCGCCGTCGGTGAGGCCCATCCCTGCGGCCATCCGCGTCTCGCGGACGCCGAGGCAGCTCCGCGCGACGCACGCGCCCGCGACGCAGGCGCTGTTCGCCGAGCAGCTCGGGGCGCACACAGCGGCGTCCGGTCGAGCGTCGGCGACCGCATCCGCCCCGGCCTCGATCGTCGCGTCCGCGAGCGCGTCTGCAAGCGCGTCGGGCCTCGCGTCGGGCAGCGAGCTCATCGAGTCTTCGATCGAGTCCATCGAGACGACGTCGTCGATCGGAGCGACGTCCGCGGACGCTTCGGGCGTCGAGCGGTCGGGCATCGCCGCGCCGTCGTCTCGTGACGCTCCGTCGTCCGCCGCGTCGGAGGCCGAACGAAATCGCTCGGGCAAGCACGCTCCAGCGGACAGGGCCACGAGCGCGATCATCGCTGAATGACGGTTCATCACAGGGCACCTCGCACGACGAGCCCGACGCTCGTCGCATCAGCAGTGGGAGCAACAACAGCGCGAGGCGCCTCTCGACCGGAGCGCGACGCGATCACGAGCCACGTCACGCCACCGGCCAGCGCCGCGGCGCCCACGATGGTCGTGGCGATCGCCGCGCGGTTGAAGGTCACCGCGGGCATCGCTTGCTCGACGGTGGTTCGCCCGACGCACACGTTTTCATTGTTCTCGACGCGGCAGTCACCGTAGGCCATCGCTTGCAGACCGAAGAAGATCGCGCCCGTCACGAGAGCCGCGCCGCCCACCGCGGTCACGGCGATCGGACCTACGAGCGACGGCCGCTCGCGAGGCGTCTCTCTCGGCGGGTCGTTGCGCACGACGTTCTCGTTCGAGTTGTTGCTCTGGTCGCGATTCGCGTCGTTCGTTGTGTTCGTGGTGTTCGTGGTGTTCGTGGTGTTTGTGGTGTTCGTTGTGTTCGTGGTGTTCGTTGTGTTGGCGGTGCTCTGCTCGCGCTCGAGCGTGAAGCGAACGACCACGGTCTGACGGGGCTCGACGCGCGCTTCTTGTCGCTGCGGGCGGTAGCCCGTGGCCGAGACTTCGACCACGACGGTCCCGGGATCGACGACGGTGGCGACGCCGATGAGCGCGGCGTTGAGCGGCTCGCCCTGCACGCGCACGACGAGGCCCGGGAGCGACTCGCTCACGCCTTCGATGCTCACGCGTCCGACGCGCCCGCTGCCCTCTTGCACGATGCGCTGGCAGTCCTCGAGGAGCCGAGCGCGGTCGTTGACGGTGCTGTCTCGGCGCAGCTCGTTGGCGCACTGCTCGGCGTTGCTGATCGCGCGCACGACCTGCCCCGCGGCGAGCTGCTCAGCCGCGAGAAACGCGCGCAGCGAGGGCGTCATTCGCAAGCGCGAGGCCCGGGTCGCGAGGTCTACGGCGCGCGGGTGATCGCCGGACGCTGAGGCGCGGCGCGCGTCTTCGATGAGCTGCCTGCGCGCGGCGACCTCGCTGTCGGTCTGCGCGCGAGCGACGTTCGAGCAGAGGAGCGCGGCCAGCGCGCTGGAAGCGAACCCGAGGCGCGATCGAGCGCGCGTCGACGAGGACCATGCCATCACCGACGAGTACAGCGCAGGCGGCGATGGCGGTGGATAGAGAATTGTTTATGCGCGGCGGTTCTCGCGGATCAGCCGGCGATTCTGCGCGCTTTGTCGCTGCGGGGCGCGGTGCGAGCGGGCTGCGCGGTGACCGGCGACGAGCGCGTCGCTTGGGCTTGCTGCTTCTTCGGCGCCGCGGGCTCAGCGGGGGGCGTCGAGATCGTCGAGCGTCGCCCACCCGCGATGCACGTGCGGTTTCGGCCGCCGCGCTTTGCGTCATAGAGCGCCTCGTCTGCGCGGTGAAAGAGGTCTTCGCGCGTCCCGCCGTCCTTCGGAAACTCTGCGACGCCGAGGGAGCAGGTGACCTTGAGGGGCCCCATCTCCGTGGCGAACACGGTCTTTTCGAGCTCGGTGCGGATGCGCTCGGCGAGCGCGAAGGCGCCCTCGGTGTCGGTCTCTTCGCAGACGATGACGAACTCTTCGCCGCCGAAGCGCGCGACGGCGTCGGTGTCGCGCTTGCAGCGAGAGAGGACGGTGCCGAGGCCCTTGATGACGACGTCGCCGATCGAGTGGCCGTAGGTGTCGTTGACGCTCTTGAACTTGTCGATGTCGGTGACGAGGACGGCCAGCTTTTTTCCGAAGCGAGCGGCGCTCTTGATGCGGCGCTCGAACTCGGCTTCGAGCGAGCGCTTGTTGAGCAGCCCGGTCATCGGGTCGGTGGTGGCCATCAATTCAAGCTGCTTCACGGCGGCTGCGTTCGAGAGCGCGACCGCTGCGTTGCCGGCCAACAGCGAGAGCAGCTGTCGCGTGGCGTCGGGAAACGCTCCTCGCCGATGGGCGGCGAGCGTGAGCGTCCCGATCGCGTGATCGCGGACGACGAGGGGGAGACAGAGCGCGGACTCCATCCCTTCGAGCGGCTGCTCGCGGGTGAAGAGCACCTGCGTCTTGGGGTCGTAGTGACCGCGGTACGGCGCGGGGTGCTTGGAGTCGACGACGGCCGAGGCGATGCCCTTGTTGTGCGAGAAGGACTTTCCTGCGAGGGCCTCGGCGCCAGCGCCGTCAGCGAAGCGAACGCGGTGCGATTTCGCAGGCTCGTCGTAGGTCGCGATGACGCAGAGGTCGTGCTCGACGAAGGCCCTGGCGCTCTCGGCGACGGCTTCGAGCACTTGATCCTCGGTGAGCGCGTCGCCGATCGCGCGCGACGCTCGGTGCATCTTGGCGAGCTCGTCCTTGCTCTTCTCCATCGCGGCGAACAGTCGCTCGGTGCGCACGAGCCGCAGCGCTTGCTGCGCGAGCGCTTCGAGCGCGTGCTGCTCGTGCTCTTCGAAGGGGCGATCGTCGGCGCGGTCTGCGACGACCACGCCGCGCAGCTCTTCAGAGCCCTGGTCATCGCGGATCGGAACTCCGGCGAACGCCTTGGCCTCGTGCGCTCCGCGGTAGTACGTGAGCCCGCCGTACTCGGGGCGCAGCTTCGAGAGCACCACCGGTCGGGTCATCGCGGCGACGCCGCCGACCGCGCCAGCGCCCACGGCGATGGGCTCTTTGCTGAAGATCTCCGCGGCGTCGGTGACCGCTTCGACCAGGCGCAGCGTCGAGCCCTTCGCGTCGAGCCAATAGATCGCGCAGGTGTGCAGGTCGAGCGTGCGCCGCGCGAGCTCGAGCAGGCCCGCGGTGGACTCGCGGATCTCTTCGAGCCCCGAGCGCACGCGGCGGCCTTCTTCCGACGGGGCGTGGGGCTGATGGGACGGCGCTTGAACGAGCCGAAACGACTTGGCCGCTTCTTTTTGCCGCTCGCGCTCGGCTTCGAGCGCCTTCTCTGCGGCGCGGCGAACGCGGGCCACTTCGAAGCGGGTGATGGCGTTGTGCGCGACGGCGGCGAGCGCGAGCACGGACACGCGCAGCGCGAGCTGCGAGGGCGTGATCGAGGCGTCGCGAAGAAAGTTCATCGTCTCGGCGCCGAAGGCGAAGAGCGTGGCGATCACCGCGGAGCCCGGCGCGGTGAGCGCGCCTGCGACGGCGAGCGCGACCGCGGGCAACGCAGAGAGCGGCGAGCGCGCCCAGCCTCCGGTGACGCCGAGGGCGACGTAGGCGAGGGCCACGAGGATCATCGCGGTCCCGCCGTCGAGCGGAGCGATCGAGCGATCATCGCGCCGCGCGCGGTGCCGTCGAAACGCGCGAGTGACCGCGACGAAGAGGGCGAGCGCGAGCACGACGAGCGCGCCTCGCGTCGGGGGGCCGAACGCCCCGCGCGCTGAGAGCGACGCGAGCGCAAGCGCGCAGGCAGGGGCGAGCGCGACCCGCGCGAAGCGTCGGGCCGCACGGATGATCCGCACGAGTCCCATGAGTGATTCCCCGTTATCAGCGCCGATCGAAGAGGGACAACTTCTGCGCAACCGTGACATTGTCTGTCCACTGGCTCCGAGCCGCGCGCAGCGAAAACATGCGTGACTTTTTCTGTCACACAGACTCTACCAGTGATTTTACAGCACTTCGCAGAGTTGACCGATCACAGAACGGCGCATGTAGCCCTCTGGCGCGCTCGCTCGATCAGCGGCATCTCTCGGTGCGACACGAGGTCACGACGCGGACGCAGAGGAGCCGCCGTGACGCCAACGGTCGAACCGACAGACGACGACAGAGGAGTTCACGATGCTCGACGAGAACAAGTCCAAGGCGCTCAAGGCTGCACTGGGTGAGATCGAGAAGCAGTTCGGCAAGGGCGCGGTCATGCGCCTCGAAGGAGACAAGGTCACCAAGCCCGAGATCGGAGTGATCCCGACGGGCTCGCTCTCGCTCGACATCGCGACGGGCATCGGCGGCTATCCTCGCGGCCGCATCGTCGAGATCTACGGCCCGGAGTCTTCGGGCAAGACCACGCTCACGCTGCACGCGATCGCCGAGGTGCAGAAGCTCGGCGGCGTGGCGGCGTTTATCGACGCAGAGCACGCGCTCGACACGGCGTACGCGAAGAAGCTCGGCGTGAACATGGAAGAGCTCTTGGTCTCGCAGCCGGACAACGGCGAGCAGGCGCTCGAGATCGCCGAGCACCTGACGCGCTCGGGGGCGGTGGATCTGGTGGTGATCGACTCGGTGGCGGCGCTCGTTCCGAAGGCCGAGATCGAGGGAGAGATGGGCGATCAGCTGCCGGGCTTGCACGCGCGCTTGATGAGCCAGGCGTTGCGCAAGCTCGCCGCGGCGGTCCACAAGTCCAACACGATGATGATCTTCATCAACCAGATCCGCATGAAGATCGGCGTGATGTACGGAAACCCCGAGACGACGACGGGCGGCAACGCCCTGAAGTTCTACGCCTCGATGCGCATGGACATCCGTCGCACGGGACAGATCAAGGACGGCGAGAAGATCCTCGGCAACCGCACGCGCGTGAAGATCGTGAAGAACAAGCTCGCGCCGCCCTTCACCGAGGTCGAGTTCGACATCCTGTACGGACAGGGAATTTCCAAGTCGAGCGACGTTCTCGACATCGCCGTCGAGGCGGGCTGCGTCGAGAAGTCGGGCTCGTGGTTCAGCTACAAGGGCGAGCGCTTGGGTCAGGGCCGCGACGGAGCGCGCAGCTTCCTCGACGAGCACCCCGAGGTGTACGCGAAGATCGTCGCCGAGACGCTGCTCAAGAAGGGCATCAAGCGCCCCGGTGAGAAGGGCGAGCTCGGCACGGACGCCGCGCTCACGACGAGCACCAAGCGCGCACAAGCGTGAGGTGAATCGAGCCGCGGGGGGAGCGCGCGAGGCAACGGAGCCCCCACCCGCGCTGGCGCGCGCGCGGTTCGCAGGCCCCCACCCGCGCTGCCGCGCGCCCCGCCCCCGCAGAGCGAGGGCGGCGGCTCTGCATTGCGAAAACAGCGGCAGAATCGAGTTCGTTGATCGCTGGGAACCCTTGCTCTGCAAGGGCTTCGATGGACGCGATCGCCACCACTCATTGAGCGAAGCGGCTCCGCCGAGCACGGTTTGCCCCGAGCGCTCACGTAGCGTCGGGTCGGTCGCGCGGTGTTGTGTTTCGAGCAACATCACGCACCGAAGAGACCTTGCAGCGCAAGGTCTCCATGCGATCAACGAACTCGATTCTGCCGCTGTTTTCGCAATGCAGAGCCGCCGCCCTCGCTCTGCGGGGGCGGGGCGCGCGGAAGCGCGGGTGGGGGCTGCGAACTGGCAGCGCGGGTGGGGCCTGCGAACCGAGAGCGCGCTTCTGTCCCGCGCGACTAAAACGGGTTGACGATCCCGTGATCGCTCACGGGACGCTCGCTCCTTGCGCGAGTGTTCCGCGCGCGAACGGCGCGCGTTGGGGGAGGCACGCTCGCGGGTCGCTCGCGCTCGAACGCGGGCGCTGCGCACAGGGCGAGCGACTCGGCTTCGCGAGGGTCACCCTCGGTCGCGCGCGCTGGGACGGCGCTGACGGAAGCGCGCTCGCCGCTTCCTTCGGTGAACGCGTCGAGGCACCACGACGTGCTCGACCCCGCCCCCGGAACGACCGCTCCCACCGTGATCGCCGCGACGAAGAGCCCCATCCCGGACTGATCGCCGATCGCGCCCCACGCGGGGCCCGCGGGGACGCGCGGGCTCGTTCCGTCTCCGCACATCGAGAACGGAACGAACGCCGACACGCACGGCACCAGCCCCGCGAACGCGCGCATCCCCGTGGGGCTCTCTCGAAACCACGGCTCGCGCGCGGCGCGGGGGTGCTCGAGGTCGCGCGTGACCCACGTCTGCCCGTCCATCGTGAACACCGTCACCGTGCTGCGTCGCGCGCCGCGCTCGAACACGAGGCTCCACAATCGCACGCCGTCCGCGACGAACGACCGCTCGACCCGCAGCTCTGCGCGCTGGTCACCGAGCCGTCGATGCACGACGTCGCGCGGCGTGAGCGAACGCAGCCCATCGGCCATCGCCACGGCCCAGCCCCCCGCGCGCGTGGTGCGGTCGAGCCGATCGCGAAAGGTCCACCGCGCCCCCACTTGCAACGGCAAGCGCGGGTCACCGCGGTCGTCCTCGACGACGAACGAAACCGTGCGCTCGAGCGTGTACCCCCGCAGCGACGCGCGAAACGAGAGTTGCACCGGCCCCGTCGCGTCCGTTGTCACCGTGCGAGAACACTCGTCGCAGCGCGCGTGCATCGTCGCGATCTCCTGCTCGGTCATCGCGCGGGGCGCGGTCGTGAAGAGCCAGTTGCGCGTCGCAGGCCACTCGAAACGAACGCGCACCACGTGAGAAATCGCTCGCTGACCGCGGGTCACCCCCTCGACGCCGAGCCGCGGGACGACCCCGTTCGGAGCGCCGATCACGCGCACCATCCATACGGCGAACACCGCGCACGTCGAGGCCACGATCAGCGCGAGCGCCGCGGGGATGCGCGAGGACAGCTCGCTGCGTCGAAGCGCCGCGAGCAGCGCGCCGATCGAGCAGACCAGCGCGAGGCTCGAGCCCGTCGAGAGCGCGGCGACCGCGAGAAACACCGGGCGAAAGCTCCACGCAAACGCGCGACCGTTGGGCGTCATCAGCAGGTTCAGCCAGCCGAACGTGTGACTGAAGACAGCGGCCGCGACGACCAGGGCGATGGGAACGACGATCGCGATCGCGACGGGCTGAGCCTTTCGCAGCGAAATCACCGCCCCCAGCGCGCAGAGCGCGGCGAGCGCGTACACGAGCCAGAGCGGCGCGACGGTGAGCGTCACGCGCGTCTCTTCGATGACGGCCTGCATCGTGTGCACGGTCGCTCGAAGGGTAGCGCGTCGACGGTGGTTGCGCGTGCGATCGCAGATGAGCGAGGCTCAGCGTCCACGCGGGTCATGGAGCGGCGCTTTCACGTCTTTGTGCGCAGGTGCGCGGGCCAGGGCTATCACGTCGAGCTCATCGGCCGCGCCGAGCTCGCGGCGTTCGCCGAGGACGTGGACGAAGCGCGCGCGGACCTCGGGCGCGTGCTCTCGCGGCTGCTCTCGCGGGACCCGGAGTTTGATCGGATGGTTGCGCCGCTGCGCGAGGTGCGCATTCGTCGCGTCGAGGTGACGCTGCGCGCGGTGCAAGGCGAGCGACTGCTGCCGGTCCCCGTGAAGCTCACGGCGGTGCTGCACGCGCCGCCCGAAGAGGACGCCGCGCCAGGGTCCGTCGTGCTGCGCGTCCCGCGGCTGGGTGTTCGGCACACACTTTCAAGTGAGGCCGACGTGGATGCGTTCGTCGAAGAGCTCGCGCGGCAGCGGCTGTTCATGGCCGACGCGAGCAAGCTCGTCGCGATCGCGTACGACGGAGAAGAGACGGTCGAGTCGCTGACGGTCTCGTATCGCCCGAACTATCCCGAGCAGGATCAAGACGAGGGCACCAGCGCTCGCGCGAGCGGGCGCTCGTCGCCCATCGAAGCGTGCCGCGATGTGTGCGCCGAGGCGCGCGCGTCCAGCTTGGACCGGGCGTTCGCGCGGGACGACCTGCTTCACGCGCTCACCAACGTGCTCGCGGGCCGTCGTCGAGCGAGCGTGGTGCTCGTGGGCGCGAGCGGCGTCGGGAAGACCGCCATCGTCCACGAACTCGCGCACCGGATCGTCGAGGCGCCGGAGGGCAGCGCGCTGCGCGGGCTCGAGCTGTGGGCGACGGCGGGCGCGCGGCTCGTGGCGGGGATGCGCTATCTCGGCGAGTGGCAAGCGCGCGTGCAGAGGATGCTCGACGCGCTTCGATCGCGGCGCGCGGTGCTGCACATCGAGGACATGAGCGAGCTGCTCGCGAGCGCGCAGGGCGATCGATCGATGGACATCCCCGCGTATCTGTTGCCTTCGATCGAGGCCGGAGAGCTCGTGGTGTTGTGCGAGGCGACGAGCGAAGAGCTGGCGCGCGCAGAGCGATCGCACCCAGCGTTTGTGCGGGCGTTGCGCGCGATCGCGGTTGCTGCGCTCGAGGGGCGCGCGGCGCGAAGCGCGCTCGAGTCGGTGGCCGCGCGAACGGCCCGCGGAAAGCGCGTGCGCTTCTCGGACGACGCGCTCGTGCGCGCCGAGGACCTGTGCGAGCGCTTCGGCGACGGAACGGCGCTGCCCGGCGCGAGCGTCTCGCTGCTGCGCGCCACGGTGAGCGCGGCGAGCGGAGCGCAGAGCGACGGAGCAGCTCCGCGAGCGCTGAGCGGCGAGGACGTCACGCGGGCGTTTTGCGAGCGAACGGGCTATCCGCGCGCGCTCGTCGACCCAGCGGTGCGGCTCGATCCCGACGAGGTGCTCTCGCGGCTGCGCGCGAGGGTCGTCGGACAAGAGAGCGCGCTCGCGTTGTTGCGCGACCTGGTCGTGACGCTCAAAACGGGGATGAGCGACCCAGCGAGGCCCCTCGGCTCATTTCTCTTTCTCGGCCCCACGGGCGTCGGAAAGACCGAGAGCGCCCTCTCTCTCGCCCACTATCTCTTCGGCGACGAGCAGCGCGTCGCGCGCTTCGACATGAGCGAGTACGCCGCGCCCGCCAGCGCGCAGCGGCTCATCAGCGACGCGGCAGGAGCACAGGGATCGCTCACGCGCAGGGTGCGCGAGCAGCCCTTTGGCGTGGTCTTGCTCGACGAGATCGAGAAGGCAGACACGGGCGTGCACGACCTTCTCTTGCAGATCCTCGGCGAGGGACGGCTGACGGACAGCTCGGGTCGCACGGTCTCGTTTCGCAACACGGTGGTGGTGCTGACGTCGAACCTCGGCGCGGACACAGCGAGTCGATCCCTTGGTTTTTCTGCGGGCGCGCGCGCGGACTTGTCTGCGCACTACGTCTCGGCGGCGGCGCAGTTCTTTCGACCCGAGCTGCTCAACCGGATCGATCACGTCGTTCCGTTCGCGGCGCTCTCGGACGAGACGGTGCTGACGATCACGCGACGCACGCTCGACGCCGCGCTCTCGCGCGAGGGGCTGCACCGCCGTCGCGTGAAGGTCCGCTACGACGACGCCGTGGTGAGCGCCCTCGCCCGACTGGGCTTCGACCCGCGCTACGGAGCTCGTCCTCTCAAGCGCGCGATCGAGCAGTGGGTGATCGGTCCGATCGCGAGGGTGCTCGCGGCGCGCGGGCCGTCCTCGCCGCCCGAGGTCGAGCTCGTCGTGCGAGCCAACGGCGTGGCGGTCGCGCCCACGAGCACGCCCGAGGTGTCCGCGATGAGCGCCGAAGACGTGTCTGCCGAGGTCGAGCGAAGGGCGAATCGCCTGGGAGTCTCCTCGGTGACGTTGGTGATCGAGCCGGTGGACGCCGGCGCGGGATCGCGCGCGCGGTGGCTCATCGAGCGCTACGCGTTGTGGTGCGAGTCGCACGGCGCCGAGGTCTTCGTCGAGAGCGCGGGGAGGCTGACCGTGCGCGGGCCGATCGCAGCGGCGCTGCTCGTCGAGCGCGGCGTGCACGAGTTCGAAGCGGGCGCGGGCGTGGCGCGGGTGCGCGTGCGCGCGGCGAGCGAGCGCGAGGACGAGACGGGCGGAGTGCGGCTGTACACGGTGATTCCCGAGCCAGCGGCGTGGGACGTGAACACCGAGCTCGAGTGGGTGGGCCCGTGGGATCGCGCGGTCGAAGGCGAGGCGCTCGATCGCTTCGTGCTCGCGCGCATGGCCAACGGATAGCGGGCTTTGTAGGGATAGGGGACGGTGTTCAAAAGTTCATTTGTTGCAGCCAACAGCATCGAAACCGCGCTGAACGCGCCGGTGCGAGCGCAACAAATGAACTTTTGAACACCGTCCCCTATCCCTACAAAACGCACTCCCCGCCTGTGCTCAGCGCATCATGACCCACGCGCCGATGGCCATGCGCTGGGCCGCGTCGATCGAGTTGTCCGGCGGCATCGGCGAGCCCATTTGCTGCACCACGCGCGTGTCGATCGCGGCGCGGTTGGCGTCCCACCCCGCGAAGGTCGAGAGGTTGGGCGACGTCAGCCCGGGCCCGTGGCAGCGCGCGCACGAGACCGCGTAGATGGGCTGCATCGTGGCGCGCCAGATCGCCTCGGGCGTCTGCATTCCGGTGTCGACGCCGTAGCGCTTGGGAGCGCCCGCCGAGAGCACCCACACTTCGTCCATCGTCCCGGCGGTGAGCGTCGCGTTGGCCGGGAGCATCGCGTTCGTGCTGATCGAGACGCGACCCATCGAGAGCGTCCCGAGCTCGGTCCCGACGACGAACCACACGCGCGAGCCCGATCGCGTGAGCGAACGAAGCGGCGCGCGGGCGCGAAACACCGCGGACAGCGTGCGATCCGCGTTCTCGGTCCACAGGTACTCGCCCGCGGCCACCACGAGCTTTCCGCTCGCGTCGATCGCCACCGAGCTCGCGCCAGGAATGTTGTACGCGCGCAGCGTCCCCGTCATCGCGTCGAGCGCTTTGACTCGGTCCATCCCCGCGCCAGCGAAGCGACCGCCGCCCGCCGCGAAGCTCACGAACGGCCCCTCCATGAACTGCGCCACGGTCATCCCGTTCGCGATCGCGAGGCCGGTCTGCGTCGCGAAGCCCACGAAGCTCATCCCGCCGTGCGCGATCCACTGCACAGATTGCCCGCTCAACCCATAGCGATCGCTCACGAGCTCGAGCGCGTTGTCCGGGCGAATCCTGTGCACGCGACCCATCCCGTCGGCCGCGACAATCCAGTTGCCCGTTCCAATCCCAGCGGGAATGGTCGCCGCGTGCCGCCACATCGTCACCTCGGACGTGCTCGCGGTCAGCGCGCCCGCCGTCACGAGCTTCATCCCGAGCGAGCCGAAGAACGCCGTCGCGGTCCCGTTCTCAGCGACTGCGCTCACGTTGCCGAGCGGGACCATCATCGGGTTGTAGTTGACCACGCGAAGAAAGAGCGGGTCGGCCACGGTCGGGATCGGCGCCTGTGCGTCTGCGTTCGGAGCGACGCGATCCGTCGCTGAATCTCCAAGAGAAACGACGTCTGCGCCCGACGCGTCCATCCCCGATCCGTCCGCGACGGGCTCCATCGGACCGCACGCGGCGGCTGATGCGAGCGCGACGCACGCCCATCGAAGCGAAGCGCTCACCGACGAACCTCCATCATCACCGCGCCGTCGCGCATGAACCGACGCGGGTCGATCATGAACGCGTCGAGGAAGGTCGCGAGCACGTCCGCCGGCGTAATCGCTCGCATTCCGTCGACGAACCGCCGCGCGTTGGACAAGAGCTGCCCCGGGTCGCTCGATCCAAAGACGGTGTTTCCGCGGAATTTGGGCGAGATGATCAGCGCGCTGTTGTTGGGGTAGTGGTCGCGTCCGCCGGCCACGTTGATTTGTGGGGTCCGGCAAAACTCGCTGAACACCATGATGTGCGTGTGGTCGATGAGCTTGTGCCCAGCCACCGTGGGGTGATCCGCGGCGGAGAGCGCGTCGATCAACATGGCGAGCATGTTGAAGAGCTCTTGCTGGTGCTGCGGGTGGTCTTCGTAGTTGGCGAAGTGCGTGTCGAAGCTCGTGGTCGAGAAGCTCACGCACCGCGCGAGGTCGAGCTTGAACGCTTCGACCGCGAACGCGGCGTTGTAGATCGTCGTCCCTTCGAACTGCCACGGGCTCGGGATGGGCGTGTTGGTCCCGGGCATCTTGGGGACGAAGAGGTTCTCGTACGCGGGGTTCATCCGAAGCGCCGTCGTCGAGAACAAGCTCGTGAGCCGCGCGTCGCCGTGGATGCGCTCGAGCGAGGCGAGCTGCTGCTCGATGCCCTGATACACCTGCGGAAAGTACGAGCGCCCTGCGATGTCGTGGGTCTCTTGCGTGAGCAGTTGATTGACCGCGGTGCGCGTCTCTTTGTCGATCGAGCGGTCGGAGCGGGCGAGGGATCGAGAGACCGTTCCGATCGCGTCGACGCGGAGCGGAAGGGCGCGAGGATCGAGGTTTGGACCGGTAAAATAGCTAGGAAAACGAATGGACAAGCTCGGGAAGAGCTTGTTCGTCCCGAGCTCGCTCGCGAGCATCGTGTCGATCGACGGCGCCGCGGGACGGCCTCCCGCGAGGTGACGGCCGGTGGAAGAGAACGCCGTTCCGTCCGGATGCGAGACGGTGTTCATCGCGATCCCGTTGATCACGCACATGCGCTCGAAGCGACGGTTGTCTCCCATCAAGCCGATCGCGGGACCAAAGGTGATGTTCGACCCCGCCGGTCGATATGGGACGAAGCTGGTCAGCCCGTCGCGCACAGGAGCGTCCGTCCAATGCAAGAGCCCCGACGGATCGATGCTGTCCGTCGAAGCAGGCATCACGATGTCTTGCTTCACGTTGCGCGGGTCGAGCGAGACCGTGATGTCCCAGCCTCCCTGCGCGTGGATGAAAATGAAGAACTCCGTCGATGGTGCGCCCGGCATCATCTGCGCGAGCGCTTCGAACATCGGGCTCGTCGCGGCCGCCGCCGCGCCAGCGCCGAGCACCTTGAGAAACGTCCTGCGTTGCTTGTCCGTAGGCTTCATCACAGTCACTCCTTCGCCGCACGCAGAGCGATCAATACAGTTGAAACTCGGGGTGACGGACGAGCGCGTAGCAGACCGCGGCCCAGCCGGTGTTGCTCTTCACGCGAAACAGCGTGCTCGGAGCGCCCATCGCGGCGGTGTAGCGATTGACCGTGCGCGTGTAGAGATCGAAGAAGCGCTGCTCTCGGTTGTCCGGCGCGAGCGCCGAGGGGTATCCGAGAAACGTGCGGTGCAGCACGTCGAAGCGCGTCGCGAACGAAGCGCGATCGAGCGCGCCCGCCGGCAGATCGAAGGCGAACACCGTGCGATTGGCCACGGGCGGAGGCGTCATCGCGTCTAGCTCGCGCGCCACGGCCAGGTCGCACAGCGCGATGCCCGTGCGCTCGAGCGTCGCGAGCATGATCGCGCTCGTCTGGTTTACGCGCGCGATGTCCACGCGGTGATCGGGCAAGCCCATGGAGGCGAGGTAGTCGTTCCATGTGTCGAACAGGCCCGTGTCGCGCGAGCGGATCTGCGTCTGAATCGCGAGCGGCGCGAGCCCGCCGAACAGCTGCATGTAGCTTCGGATGTACGTCTCGACCGGCATCATCCGCGGCCCGCGCTTGGGCGTGGTGTCCTGCGCGAGGTTGCCGTGTCCGGGCATCGACTCGACGGGCGTCGCGACGTTGGCGTCCGGCGCCTGCGGCTCGGGAACGTCCACCGACGCTGCGCCGTCTCGCGCTCCGCCGTCGTCCGCGCGCGGGCTCTCGTGACACGCGGCCATCGAGAGAGAGATCGCCGCGAAGAGTGAGAGCGGCGCGCTCGACCGACGATGATTTCGTGGGCGGATATTCATGGCATCGCTCCTTCGCGCCACGCGGTGGACGAGAGGTTGTTGGCCCTTCGATACGCGTCCGAGAGCAAGAGCCGGCGGATCATCGCGCGCGGCTTGAAGGTCGCGCTCGTGAGCGCCGTCTGCAGCTGCGTTCGAAGCGCGGCGTCCTCTTCGTTGAGCTCGCGACCGAGAAACGACTCGGCGACGGTCTCGACGAAGCACGGCGCAAACTCGGGGCGCGCGGCGATGTAGTCGCCCATTCCGCGAGGGCCAGCCTCGGCGTTGGCCTGCGCTGCGGTGAGGTTGTAGATCCCGCGCATCCACGAGCGCGTCCCGTTGGTAAACGCGGGGTCGTAGAAGGGCGCGCAGCCCGAGGGCATCGCGTCGAGCGGCGTAGCGGTGCGGCACCGCGCGGCTTCGAGCGGAAACTGCGCGGCAGGAAGATATGTCCAGTCGCTCTCGGCCACGCGCGTGAAGAACGCGGACATCGGCTCGAGCGTCGCGTGACAGCCCGAGCACCCGGTGCGGCGCGTGAGGTCGGGCTCGGTCGACGGCATGAGCGCGACGTTGGGAGCGACGAACTCCTTGCACATAAACGCCTGATACAAGACGTGCGCGCGCGCCCTGCGAGTTCCGTACTTTGTGAGAAAGATCGGCATCGTGAGCAAGCCCGACGCGAGCGGCCCGCGGTCGGTCACCCTCGCCCAGCGCTCGACGTCGTGCGGCAGAAGCGTCGGCGGGACGTTGCTCGGGCTGAAGAGCTGCGTCGGGTTCGCGTAGCTGAACTTCAGGTGGTTCGTCGTGCAGCAGTTCTGCCCTTGTTCGCTGCGGTAGAACGTCGCGAGCGGCCCGTTGATGTACGTGTCCCGCGCGCGCACCAGGTCGCGCACGTCGCGGTCCGCTTGAAACACCGCGTCGATGAAGTGCGAGGCCTCCTGCGAGAACCAGAGCAGCATCCAGTCCGATGGATTGACGCCCCTGTTTTCAAAGGCGTTCTCGATGCCGATCGGCGCGCGCGTCGCGCTGTCGACGAGCGCTCCCGCGGTGAGGTTGTTCGTCGCGGCGCCCGGAAGACATCGCTCGAGCCCCGGTCCGCAGCCGCACTCGGTCGAGAGGTTGAAGCCCGTCTGCGTGTCGCACGAGAGCATTTGTCCCGCGAGCGCCATCGCGTCGGCGTTGGTGTTGGGCACCCCCGTGAGCCTCCGCGAGCACCCGGTGAGCGGCGCGGGGATCGCGGTCGTGCGCACGAACGGAGCGCCCTGCGCCGCGGTCTGCGCCTCTTCGCGACACACCCGGATCTCGGTCACGGGCATGCCTGCCTCGTCGACGAGCATCCCGTTGGTGGGGTCGTAGCCCGGCGCGATCGAGGCCCACGCCGCTGCGTCGTAGCGCTGCGTGGGGTTGGCCGAACGGTAGTCGCGATAGAGCCACCACGGCTTGACCACCACGGTGCGCGCGTTGAGCAGCGCGTCGGTGATGGGCCGAGGCGTGTTGCAGGTGCTCGACGCGACGGGCTCGCCGTTCACGGGGTACTGCACGCCGAGCTCGTCGGGCGTGAAGCACATCGTCCCGTCGATATCGACGTTGGCGCGGCGCTGGCCCGAGCGAAAGTACACCCACACGTTGGTGCCGTTGGCGCGGCGGACGGGGATGCGGCGAAGGATCGTTCCGCGAGGACGGATGGGAACCGTGCTGTTGAGCTCGAGGCGCAGTCGATCCATGTAGATCCGACGCACGCGCTCTGCGGCCTCGGGCGTCGCGAGCTGCTCGTCGATCCACTGCTCGACGTTGAACGCCGGCCGCTCGAACGCGGCGATCTCTCCCCTCGTCGGGACGCGCCCGATCAAGTCGATCGTGAGCGCGCGAAAGAACCGATACTCGTCGAGCGTCCGTTGCGCGTGCGCGTTGTCAGCGCCTCCGAGCGCGGCGAGCGCGAGCGCCATCGCGCTGATCACCGTCGCGGGTTTCATCGAGCGTCGCATGAGCGAACCTCCGAGCTACAAAGGGTACGTGACGGCGCAATCACTGCGCGAGAGGGAGGATTTGCTCTCACCCGCGACACGCGGGTCACTGACACAGCGCGCGAATCCGAGGTCGGGCTCACGTCTCTCTCACTCGACTCTCACGCGGCGTCGTGCACGCGAATAGCGGTGAATTGGCGCAGCGTTGACGCTTCCATGGCACGCACGATCCTCTCGTTGACGGCGCTCGCCGCCGCGTCTTGCGTCGGACCGATGGGCGCTTCGTCGCCCTCCCTTCGACCCACGCCGAGCCCTGCGCAGGACGCTGCTCTCGTCGTCGCACGAGCGAGCGACGCGTCCGCGCCGAGCGTGGCCGTCATCGACCTGGTCGCCCAGTCCTTCGACCGCTCGCTGCGAGTGTGGGTGAGCGAGGCCTCGCGAAGCACCGAGCGATCGGTGAGCGTGGAGCGAACGAGCGCGCCGCGCGAGGTGCCCTGGGAGCGCGGTCTTCACGCGTGCGACGTTGTGTTGCGCGACGACGCATCGGGGCTCGCGATCCCCGTGCGCGTGTGGGCCACGCGGCCGACGTTTCTGCAGCTCCCGTGGAGGCGTCGCGTCGCGACCGAGCACGCGATCGAAGAAGCGATCGCGATTCACACGGTCGAAGCGTGGCTCGAAGCGCATCGCGACGTTCAGTCCGTGGTGCGCTATCGACTGCCGGGATGGTCGCGCGCGTGGGGCGTCTCGACCGCGCAGAGCACGATCGCGTGCGTGTCCGACGAGGCGCCGCACGGGCTCCCGATCGAAGCGTGTTGGGCCGAGCGCGCGGTGATTCGCGTCGACGAGCGCAGCTTCGAGCGCGTCTCTGCGCCGCGCGAGATGCTCGTCGGGCGCGTGAGCTTCATCGAGGACGGCTCGGGCGCGACGATCCAAGTCGAGCCGAACGGAACGGTCCGTCGCTCGCACGGCGGGCGCGCGAGCCGATCGCGACTGCTCGACCCGATCCCGAGAGCGCCGCGCCCGTCGCTCGGTCCGCTGGAGTTTCTCTGGGCGCAATTCGAGCCTGGAGCGACGCCTGCGATCGTCTTCTCGACCGAGACGCTCGTCGCGCGCTGCGAGCGCGACGGACGGTGGCGCTGCCAACATCCGAGACCGCGAGGGCCGTGATCGACTACGGGACGATCGGCGGAGCCTCCAGGACGATGGCGTTGACCGTGAAGAGCGCGGGGGCGTACCCGGTGTTCCACAGGGCGACGAGCGAGTCGAAGAAGTTGGGCGCGGTCAAGAACGACGGCCCTCCTGCGCGACCAAAACGCTGCCAGTAGCGATTCACCACGAAGCGCGCGACCTGCATCCGAGAGAGCGCCCACGGGTATTCTTCTCCGTCCACGGGCGCGCCTTCGCCGAGCACGGCGAGCCCCTGCGTCGCGCGCGCTCGATCGCGATCGCGTCGCAGTCGCAGCAGATCCGCGGCGAGCTCTCTCCACAAGCTCGCGAGGTACGCGTCCTCGAGCGCGCACACTTCTCCGACGGCGGTCGCGGGGCGCGCCGTCAATTGCGCGCGGATTTCTCCGGCCTCTTCGACCTCGCGCCCGCTGTACGCGATGAGCCGCGCCCGAGCGAACCACAGCTCTCCGCAGTGTCGCTCGATGTCCGATCGACCGTTGCTCCCGACGCCCAGACGCCATTGCACCGCAGGAACCTCTCCCGCCGCCGGCATCCACGGCCGCAGTCGATGAAACACCTCGCGCGCGATCGCCTCGGCCTCGAGCACTCCAGGCCAATCGCTGCCGAGCGCGCACGCGAGCCCAGCGGTGGGCGGCGAGGGCTCGTTGCTCGCGAGGCGCTGCGCGAAGACGTTGCCCGAGGGCTGCCTGTCGACCGCGCTCCACGTGCGCTTTGCGTCGTAGCTGATCATCCAGCCGCCAAACGCGCGGCCTCGCTCTCCCACGGTCCCCGACGGGATGAGCCCGCGCGCCTCGACGCGCTCCCAGGCCTCTTCGCCGCTGCGCGCCCCGTCCACCGCCGCGATGGCCTCGGCGATCCGCGCGCGCCTCGGCCGCAATACGCGATCACGATCGAGCTCGTGCATCGAAGCTGTCCGTAGCCGAGCGTCTTGCGCGCCGCAACAACGGTACACTCGTCGCTCCGCACACTCTCTCGAAGGGAGCGCATTTCAATTCGATGAAGACCTCACGTTCGATCTACGCCTTCGCGCTCGTCTCGGCGTTGTCCGCCGCGTGCAAGCGAAGCGAAGGCCACGCACCGCCGACGAGCACGAGCGCCTCGGAGCAAGCCCTCGCCGAGATGACCGTCGACGCGCTGTCCGCGATGATCGATGGACACCAGAGCGTCGCGATCTTCGACGCCAACGGTCGACCTCGGTACGAAGAGGGGCACATCCCGGGCGCGCGCCACGTCGGGCACGACACGATCACCGCAGAAATGCTGCCGCAAGATCGCTCAACGCCCCTGGTGTTCTACTGCTACAACGAGCGGTGACACGCGTGCCATACGGCCGCGCGGCAGGCTGTCGCGCTCGGATGGACTCGGGTCTCTGTGTTGCCGGCGGGCATCGCCGGGTGGACTCGCGCAGGCAAGCGCGTCGTCACAGGAGGTGCGCCGGGGTAGCGCGTTTTGTAGAGCTAGGGCCTGTCCCTATATCCGTAGCCAGAGCAAGGCGCAGCCAAGGGCGACGACCGAGGCGTAGTTGCGCAGCGTCTTCTCGTATCGCGTCGCGAAGCGCCGTGCCTGCTTGAGACGGTTGAAGGTGCACTCGATCTCGACGCGCGCTTTGTAGCGCTCGCGATCATGCGGGATCATCTGGGCTCGGCTCGCGTTCGAGGGGATGACGGCGCGGCAGTGCTGCGCGTCGAGCGCCTGACGAAATGCGTCCGAATCGTACGCCTTGTCGGCCAACAACTCGCGGGAGTGCGCCGCGTGCGCCAGTCCCGGCGCTTGCTTCACGTCCGACGCTTGCCCTTCCGAGAGGGCGAAGACGAGCGGAAGCCCGAGCGCGTCGACGACGAGGTGGACCTTGGTCGAAGGCCCGCCGCGCGAGCGCCCGATCGCATGGGCGGGGGCCCCCCTTTTGCGCCCGCCGCGTGCTGATGCGCGCGGTTGATGGTGCTGTCGAGGCTGTGCCACTCGTCGTCGCGATCCGTCTGCAACGCCTCGAAGAGGCGCTGCCACTTGCCCTGGTGAGACCAGTTGTTGAAGCGGTTGAACACGCTCTTCCAGGGCCCGAATGCCGCGGGTAGATCGCGCCAGGGCACCCCTGTCCGACGCCACCACAGCACCGCCTCGACGAAGCGACGATCATTGAAAGGCGGTCGCCCCGGGCCTCGCTCGGCGGCCAAGAACGCGGCGATCTTCGCCCACTGCGTGTCATCGAGCTCGAGGCGAACCAGGGCGCTGAGGCCCGAGAGGATCGCGTTGGTCACGGAGCTCTCATGCCACGCGGACGAATATAGGGACAGGCCCTAGGGGACGGTGTTCAAAAGTTCATTTGTTGGGCGCTCGATGGCGCTCAATGGCGCTCGATGGGGCTCGTTTGCGCTCGATGGCGCTCGTTTGCGCTCGTCGGCGTCCATTGAGCCCAACAAATGAACTTTTGAACACCGTCCCCTCACTCTACAAAACGCGCGGGTGCGCCTTCGCGCGGTGCGCGAGGACGAGCGCGCTGACGATGATGAACAGCGCGTTGCACTGGTGCGTGAGCGCGGTGTGCTTGTGCACGTGCGTGAGCACCGTCAGCGCGCCGAGCGTGATCTGCAGCGCGACCGCGGCGACGAGCATCCACGCCGCGCGCTTCACAGGGGCGGTCACCGAGGGGGTGCGCAGCGTGACGACGGCGGTCGCGATCACGATCGAGGCCGTGGTGTACGCGAGCGTTCGATGCACGAACTGCACGGCGAGCCCGTGGTTGAAGAGGTTGGCGATCGCGGGGGTGAGCGTGAACATTCCGCTCGGGACCACGCTGCCGTGCATGAGCGGAAACGTGTCGCACACCAAGCCGGCCTTCAGCCCGGCGACGAGCCCTCCCCACGTGATCGTGACGAACGCGCTCGCGAGCGAGACAAACGCCATCGTCCTCACCCGCGGGAGCGCGTCGCGCGCAGGCACGTCGCTCGCTTCGTCACTAATCCGCAGGCCGAGCACGATCAGCGCGACGAAGATCAACAGCGCCATGAGCAAGTGCGCCGTGAGCCTGAAGTGACTCACGTTGGGGTCGCGGACGAGGCCCGAGGCGACCATGAACCACCCGAGAAATCCCTGCAATCCGCCTAGCGCAAACACGCCCAGCACCGCGCCGAGGCGCCTGCCCGTGAGGGCTCGCCTCTTCACGAAGAACAACAGCGGGAGCAGAACCACCAGGCCCGTGACGCGCCCGAGCAGCCGATGGGTCCACTCGATCCAGTAGATCCCCTTGAAGTCCTCGAGGGACATCCAGTGGTGCAGCAGCCGAAACTCTGGCGAATTGCGGTACTTCGCGTACTCGCCGAGCCACGCCTCGTGCGAGAGCGGCGGCAGGGCGCCGGTCACCGGCTTCCACTCGGTGATCGAGAGCCCCGCGTGCGAGAGGCGCGTGTAGCCTCCGACCGCGACCATCGCCGCGACGAAGAGCGCGCACACAAAGAGCCATCGCGCGATCGCCTTCGCAGAGGACGATCCAGCGCGAGCGGCTGCGTCGATCGCAGCGTTTTGCATCGGCGCAGACGTGGGGTCGAGCGGCGCGGAGGGCGAGGCCATAGCGCCGGTCTACTACTCGTTCGCGGGCGTTTGTAAACCCCGTGAAACCGGCCCCGAGAGCGCGACGCACAGGCCGCGGGGCGGATTGCGCTCCCAGCGCAGATCGATCCCTTCGCGCGCGCACACCGCGGCCACGATGGCGAGCCCCAAGCCCTCGCCGTCGCCGCTGCGGCTCTTCTTCTTGCGCTCGGCGATCGTCGGCAGCGCCGCCGGCGGAACGCCCGGTCCATCGTCGATGATCCGCAGCTCCCAGCGGTCGTTTTGCACGGACAGAACCGCGGCCACGTGCCCCTGCCCCTCGGGCGCGTCGTGGTGCGCGACCGCGTTTTGAAGGAGGTTCATCAGCGCGCGCTCGATGTGCAGGACGTCCGCCATCACCGGGACGGGCTCGTCGGGCCGCGCGCACGCGAGCTCGATGCTCTTTCGTCGCGCCAGCGGAGTGACGCGAGAGATGCAGCGCTCGAGCAGCGATCCGAGCTCGCTCGAGACCACGCCTCGCTCTTGCTCTTCGAGCTCGGAGGCCACGCGCAGGTTGGCCACGAGGCTGTCGAGGTACACCACGTCCGCCAGCGCGCGCGCGGCGGTCTGAGCGAGCTCGCTGTCGTCGCTCGCGACGGCGGTGAGCGCTTCGAGCTGCAATTGCAGCGACGAGAGCGGCGTCTTCAAATCGTGCGCGACGTCCGCGAGGTGCTCGGCGAGCGCGCGGTTCTTGCTCTCGATCTGCGCGCGATCATCGAGGATCCTCGCGTGCGCCTCGCGCAGCGCCGTCTCGACCTCGGTGAGCTCGTCCTGCACCACCGCGCGAGACCCCGTGGGAGCGCTGTCCATCACCGCGTCCGCCCGCCCCACGCGCGAGGCCAGCGACGAGGCGTGCGAGAGACGCTTGAGCAGCGGACGGACGACCCAGAGCGCTCCGCCCGCGACCGATGCGGCGATGCCCAGCGCGAGGATCACCGCGAAGCTCAGCGTCGTGCGCAGGCGCAGCTCGCTCGTCGCCCGCCAGTGCAGCTGAAACGTGTCGCACGGCGCGGGTTGATCGACGGCGATCACGATCGTCCCGCGTCCGACGAGCACGTTGGATCGAATCGAGACCTGCTCGCCCCGTTGGATGTCGCGCAAGAGCGCCTCATCGATGGGCGGAGAGCTCGGGTTGGCGCTCACGCCCGTGCGTCGATCGTACGCGTACACGCTCGAGCCGTCGGACATCACCATGCCGAAGCTCCTGGGATCGCGAGCGCACGCGAAGGCGTTGGGGTCCCTCGCGAGCAGCCGAACGAAGTCGCTCACGCGCGTCGCGCGCAGCCGCGCCACGGAGTAGAGCGAGGTCATGATCAACGCGAGCCCGACGAGCAAGACGAGCGCCGCGGTCGCGAAGGCGACCCGTCGTCGCAGGGTTTGAAGCGCGCGGATCCTCACGGGGCGCTCGCGAATCGATAGCCGATTCCCCAGACCGTTTGCAGGTGACGCGCCGCTTGGGCGCCGAGCTTCTTTCGCAGCCGCGCGAGGTGACTGTCGACCGTGCGCTCGTCCACGTCGCCGTCGGTGAGCGCCGCTTGCGCGAGCTGCGCGCGGGTCAGCGCGCGATCGGGCCGCTCGACCAGCACCGTGAGCACGTTGAGCTCGTGCTGCGTCAGGTGCGCGTCCGCGCCGTCCACCAGCGCCTTTCGCGCGTCGCAGTCCACCACGACGTTGGCGAACGAGAGCTTGCGCGCCTCCGCTCCGTCCGCGCGTCGGCCGAGCCTCGCGTGGATGCGCGCGACGAGCTCTTCGAGAAAAAAGGGCTTGGACACGTAGTCCGCCGCGCCGAGGTCGAACGCGCGCAGGCGGTCTTCGAGCGTCACGCGCGCGGTCAACACGATCACGGGCGCGGCGATCCGGTGCTTCCAGTGGGCGAGCAGGGCGTCGCCCGAGGCGCCGGGGAGGTTCCAATCGAGGACGATGAGGTCGAAGCGTTGCTTGAGCGGAAGCTCTTGCGCGAGGTCTCCGCGGACCGAGAGCTCGACGTCGAACCCCGCGGTTTTCAAGCCGCGAACGAGCATCGCCGCGATGGGCGCGTCGTCCTCGACGACGAGGATCCTCTGCGCCGCGCTCGCGGCGGCTGCGCTCTGCGTGTTCATGCGGCGGTCGCTCCGTCGTCCGAGGGCCCCGTCTCGTGGCTCACCGTGAGCGCCCCGCGCTCGGGCAGCGCGTCGCGCTCGGTGACAGCGCGAAACTTCGCGGCGTACTCGGGGTGGTTGGTGCCAAACAATCGATCCCACACGTTGAGGTACAGGCCGAAATTGTACTTGTTCGACCGGTGGTGCAGGTGGTGATGCGTCGTGGTGTTGAAGAGCTTTCCGGTCCAGCGATCGAGCCACCAGCGCGGCGTGAGCTCGACGCCAAGGTGGCCGTACACGTTGATCGCCAGCGAGAGCATTTGAAACACGAAGATCGCCCACGGCGTGACGGGCACCGTCAACAGCACGACGAAGATGGGCAGCGCCTCGAGCACCGCCTCGCTCGGATGAAAGGCAAACGCGCTGAGCGGAGAGGGGTTGTTTGATTTGTGGTGCACGAGGTGGACGCGCTCGTACAGCCACTTCGTGTGCATCAGCCGGTGCGCCCAATAGAAGTACAGGTCGTGCACGAAGAGCATCAGCGAGAGCGAGCCCACGAACCACAGCGCCGGGTGCGATCGAAGCCACTCGGAGGCGACTGGCGTCAGGCCGGCGCGGCGCGCGGCGGCGATCACCAGGCCTAGCCCAGTGAAGACCGCCACCGTCGAGAGCGAGGCCAGAAGCTCGCGTTTCACCTGCTTTTTGTCCGCCGGACGCGCGAGCCGGCGCGGGTCGTTAGCCCACCGCTCGCTGCGGTGAAAGAGCAAGAACGCGCTTCCTGCGAAGACGACGTACCGCAGCGCGATCACGACGAAGACGATCAGCGCCGCGACGTAAAACGGGATCGACGGAGACAAACGCGAGAGCATGCGAGCACCTCGACGATGACTCTAGGCGGGCGGTGTGGAGCTTTCGTTGAGGCCCATCACCGAGCGACGATCACGGGCGAACGCACACGATCGTCGCGCCGTCGCCGCTGTTTTCGACGGGCCCGTAGCCCGTGCTCGCCCCGCGGCTGGCGCACAGTCGATGGATCGCCGCGTTGCAGTCGCTGCCGATGCGCGAGCTTTGCGTGCACCCGCCGTGCTGCGCCGAGAGCGCGGTGTACGTCGTGCTCACGACCTCCGCCGACGGAGCGCGCACGCACGCGATGGTGGCCGCGTCCGCGCTCTGCTCGAGGGGCCCGAAGCCCGAGACGAAGCCCATCGACGCGCAGTATCGATGGATCGCCGCGTTGCACTGCGGCCCGATGCGCTCGCTCGACGCGCTGCAGCCCGGGTGGCTCAGGGTGAGCGTGGCGTACGGGACCGAGCGCACAGCGTCGCTCGAGACGCAGGCGACCACCGCGGTGTCGCCCGAGTTTTCGAGGGGTCCGAAGCCCGTGGTGCTGCAGCCGCGCGCCGCGCAGAGCCGGTGGATCGCGGCGTTGCACGCGCCGCCGATGCGCGTGGCCTGCGTGCATCCGTCGTGCTGTCCCGCGAGCGCGGTGTACGTCGAGCCGACGACCGAGACGCGAAAGCCCTCGTCGGTCTCGCCGTCGCAGTCGTCGTCGATGCGATTGCAGCTCTCGATCGACGGAGCGCCAGCAGTGCACGCGCCGAGCATCCCCGCGGTGCAGCTCGCCGTGCGTCGACAAGCGCCGATGCCGCAGGAGGCGCCGGTGACGTCTTCGTCCGTCATTCCATCGCAGTCGTCGTCGATGCCGTTGCAGAGCTCCATCGACGGAGCGCCCGGCGAGCACGCGGCGAGCGCGCCATCGACGCAGTAGGGCTGCGAGCGACGACACGCGCCGACGCCGCACGAGCCCTCGCCGAGCTCTTCGTCGATCATCCCGTCGCAGTCGTCGTCGAGTCGATTGCACGCCTCTGCCGCGCCCGGAAAAATCGCAGGGTTGCGATCATCGCAGTCTCGCTGCGCGCACGAGGCGTGCGTCCCGACGCCGTCGCGATCGGTGTCGCTCTCGGCGCACGGGCCCACCAAGGGCGGACGATCGTCGAGCATCGCGCTCGCGTCGCGCCGCGAGGCGTCGGGCTCGAGCAGCGCCGCGCCCACGGCGCAGCCGCTCGAAGCGAAAAGAACGCAACCGACGGCGATGATTCGCACCGCACGCATTGTGACAGAGCTGCGCGCGCGCGAGGAGCGGCGACACGCCCCTCGCCCAACTGCGATACTCTTTCGCTCGCACTCGTCATGGCTCGCCTTCGCTTTGCGCCGTTGCTCTTGTTCGTCGCGCTCGCCGTCGGGTGCGCGCTTCCGCACGCGCGCGGACGCGCAGAGGACGGCGCGGTCTCTGCGATGGATCGCGCGCTCGTCGCCGACGCCGAGCCCAGCGACGACGCGGCCGCCGTCGAAGACACCGGGGTCGCGATCGATACGGGCGTCGTGATCGATACGGGCGTCGTGATCGACACCGGAGTGCCCGTGGACACGGGCGTCCCTGTCGACACAGGCGTCCCTGTCGACACGGGCGTCGGGCCCTGCGGAGACGTCGGCCAGCGTTGCTGCCCGATGGTGGGCTCCGAAGGGACGTGCGGCACGCATCAGACGTGCTTCATGGGGATGTGCCGCGCGTGCGGAGACTACGGACAACCGTGCTGCTCTGGCGACTGCCGCGGCGCGGGAAACACCTGCTCCAACTCCACCATGCCCCCGACCTGCACCCGCGGAATCACCAGCGACTGCGGAGGCGAAGGGCAGATTTGCTGCGCTCCGAGCGGCTCGACGCCGCTGTGTCGCTCGGGCCTCACGTGCATCTTCGTGTGCGTCCGCATTTGAGCGATCGCGCTCGATCGTCGTAGCATTTGAATTTGTGTGCCGGAGCCGAGCATGAACCGAACGCTGACTCACAGGACGCTCACGATCGCCCTCGGGCTCACGCTCGCCGCGTGCGAAGGGCGCATCAGCGCGCGGCCGGGCGACGGGATCACGCCTTCGCGCAGAGACGGCGGGGGCGCGGACGCCGCGGTTTCTCTGCCGCCGTTCGCTCCGGTCGCCGCGACGATGCATCGCTTGACGCGGGCGCAGTACGGCAACTCCGTGCGCGACCTGCTCGGGGCGGTCAACGTCCCGACGGACCTCGAGCTCGACACGCAGCTCTACGGCTTCGCGACGGTGGGCGCGGCGTCGATCACGGTGAGCCCGCGCGCGGCAGAGCAGTTCGAATCGGCGTCGTACGCCGTGGCCGCGCAGGTGTTCGGCGACCCCGCGCGGCGCATGGCGCTCGTCGGGTGCGCGCCCGCCGCGGCCGATGACGGGTGCGCGCGCGGGTTCATCGCGCGCTTCGGCCGCAAGGCGTGGCGACGTCCGCTCACGAGCGCAGAGCTCGAGCGCTGGGTGACCGTGTCGCGCGCCGCGTCCAACGCGTATCGCGACGTCAACAAGGGGCTCGAGTACGTCGTCGCAGGAATGCTGCAAGCGCCGCACTTTCTCTTTCGCGTCGAGCGCGGAGAGCCGGTGCCCGCGCAGCCGACGCGCCGCCGATACACGAGCTACGAGATGGCCGCGAGGCTGTCGTTTCTCTACTGGAGCAGCACGCCCGACGACGCCCTGCTCGACAGCGCCGAGCGCGGCGAGCTCGACACCGTCGAGGGGGTTCGCACCCAAGCCCGGCGGCTCTTCGCTGCGCCGCGGGCGAGGCAAGCGCTCACCGGATTTTTCAGCGAGTACTTCAAGCTCGATCGGATCGCGCCGCAGACGCGAGACCGAGCGCTGTACCCGACGTGGTCGCCCGCGCTCGTGCAGTCGATGATCACGGAGTTCGAGAAGATCGTGGGCGAGGTCGCGTTCTCTGAGGCAGATCTCAGGGATTTGTTCACGACGCGGGCGACCTTCCTCGACCAGAATCTCGCGCGGCTCTACGGCGTGCCCGGGACGTTCGACGAGAGCTTTCGGCGCTACGAGTGGCCGGCGAACGCGCCGCGAGCGGGGCTGCTCACGACCGCCGCGTTTCTCGCGAACAACGCGCACCCGATCACGACCTCGCCGACCCACCGTGGGAAGTTCATCCAGCAGTATCTCTTGTGCCGCGTGGTTCCGCCGCCGCCGCCAGGGGTGACGACGGACATCCCGCTGGGATCGGGGCGACCGCAGACGTTTCGACAGCGGCTCGAAGAGCTGCACTTGAACAACCCGAGCTGCGCGGGCTGCCATCAAGTCACCGACCCCATCGGCTTCGGGCTCGAGCACTTCGACGCGATCGGCGCCTATCGCACGACGGACAACATGCTCCCGGTCAACGCCGAGGGCGCGCTCGACGGAGCGACCTTTCGCACGGCGCGCGAGCTCGCGAGCGCGGTGCGCAATCACCCGCTGCTGCCGGGCTGCCTCGTGCGCAACGTGTATCGCTACGCCACGGGGCACGTCGAAGGACCGGGCGAAGACGTGGTGATCCGCGACGTCGAGCAGGCGTTCTCTTCGCGCGGCTATCAGTTCAGCGTGTTGCTCGAATCGCTGGCGACGAGCGACGGATTTCGCTTCGCGTCGAACGGAGGATGACCAGCATGAAGCGCTTCAGGCTCGACCGCCGCACGCTGCTCAAGGGGCTCTTCGGAGCGAGCGCTGTCTCCGTCGCTCTTCCGCTGCTCGAGTGCATGCTCGACAGCCACGGCGAGGCGCTCGCGCAGGGACGACCGTTGCCCAAGCGCTTCGGCGTGTGGTTCTGGGGCAACGGAGTGCGTCGCGCCCATTGGACTCCGGACGGAGTGGGCGCGGGATGGACGCCGCGCGCAGAGCTGCAGCCGTTGATCGACGCGGGCCTGCGCGACTGGTTCGACCCGATCACCGGGCTCGAGATCAAGACGGCGACGCACCCGCACCACTCGGGGATGACCGGGATCATGACCGGCGCGCGCTATCAGCAGCTCGGGACGACGCGCGACACCATCGTGACGACCTTCGCGCGGCAGTCGATCGACCAGTACGTCGCGGACTTCGTGATGGGCAACGAGAGCACGCGCACCGCGTTTCGCTCGATCGAAGCGGGCGTGTGCCGCTTTCACGGGACCGACGAAGGCACGACGTTTCAGCACCTCTCGCACAACGGACCGAACAACCCGAACCAGAGCGAGTACAACCCGCTCACGCTGTACACGCGGCTGTTCGGGATGACCTCTGCGCCGCAAGCGGCGGTGGCGAGGCAGAGCGTCTTGTCCGCGGTGCAGAGCGAGATTCGCGCGCTTCAGCCCAGCGTCTCTGCGGCGGATCGCATGCGGCTCGACCAGCACTTCGAGAGCGTCCGCGCGATCGAGCTGCGCTTGGGCACGACGTCTGCGGCGTGCGCGGCGCCGATGCGCCCGCTCGACGGCTACCCGGACCTGATGGGCCAAGAGCAGATCGAGCAGAAGAACCGAGTCGTCAGCGAGATCCTCGCGCTCGCGCTCGCGTGCGACCTCACGCGGGTGTTCTCGGTGCAGTTCTCGACGTGCGGCGCGGGGACGGTGTTCTGGATGGTCCCGGGTTTTCGCAGCGGAATGCACCAGACCTGCCACGACGAGCGCGCGAGCGCAGACCCGGCGACGCAGCAGCCGATGGTGCACGCAGCGACGACCTTCACGATGCAGCAGCTCGCGTACTTTCTCGCGAAGCTCAGGGACACGCCGGACGGAGCGAACAACGTCCTGCACAACAGCGCGATCCTCTGCACGACCGAGCTGTCCGAGGGGTACTCGCACACCAACGACGAGTTTCCGATCCTGCTCGCGGGCCGCGCCGGCGGGCGACTTCGCGGGGGAATTCACTGGCGATCCGGCGCTCGAGAGAACGCCTCGCGCGCGCTCATCACGCTCTTGCGCGCGTTCGGGCACCCCGCCGCGAGCTACGGCGTCGCCGAGGGCGAGTCGAGCGCGGTGATCAACGAGCTGCTCGTGTAGCGCCGCGACACGAGCGCGCTGCCCGCTCAGCGCTGCCCGCGCCAGAGCGAGCGGAGCTTCGACGCGACGGTCACGATCACCACGCACACGAGGCCCGTGAGGATCCCCACGAGCAAGTCCATCACCGTCGACGCCGTGGTCGTCCCGAGAAACGCGAGCGCTCGCGCCGCGCGTTCGGCGCCGTGATGCACGGGCGCGACGTTGTGCGAGACGATGCTCCCGCCCACGAGAAACATCGCCGTCGTCCCCAGAAACGAGAGCGCTCGCATGATCCACGGCGCCGAGCGCAGGATCATCGAGCCCGCGACGCGCGAGCTGCGCGCGCTCAGGGTCGCGCCCTCTCGCTGCACCAGCCACACGCCCATGTCGTCGAAGCGCACGATGAACGCGACCAGGCCGTAGACCCCCACGGTCATCGCGAGCCCCACGACCACGAGCGTCGCGACGCGGATCGAGAGCGGCGACGCGGCGACGGCCCCCAGCGCGATCACCGCGATTTCTGCGGACAAAATGAAGTCCGTACGAACGGCGCCCTTCACCTTCTCGCCCTCGGAGTCGGCCAGCGGACGGCGCTCGTCCGCGACCTTCGCGAGGTGCTCTCGCTTGCGCGCCTCGTCCTCTTCTTTGCTGTGCAACAGCTTGTGAACGACCTTCTCGAAGCCCTCGAAGCACAAGAACGCCCCGCCGATCAGCAAGAGCCACGGGACCGTCTTCGGCGCGAGCGCCGAGATCGCGAGCAGCGTCGGCGTGATCAGCACCTTGTTGAGCAGCGAGCCCTTGGCGACCGCCCACACGACAGAGAGCTCGCGGGACGCGGGCACGCCCACGACCTGCTGCGCGTTGAGCGCCATGTCGTCGGCGACCACACCGGCGGTCTTCTTCGCAGCGACCTTCGTCGCCGCGGCGACCTGGTCGAGCATGGTGGTGATGTCTTCGAGCAGCGAGAGCAGGTTTGCGATGGCCATGGATGCGGTCGGTGGGCTTCGGCCCTGTGTTGCACAGCGGTGTAAAGCAGGCGGACAATGAGCGTATGAGCAGCGCGCCGCTTCGATTCTTCGGTTTGTCCTCGCTGGTGATGTTGGTTTCTGCGTGCGAGCTCTTCAGCTCGCAGCCTCCGCCGAACCCGATGCGAGGCGTGGGCGAGCCGTGCAACGGACCGAGCGAGTGTCGCGTGGGGTTGCGTTGCAACTCTACCGGGCGCTGCGAGTCACCCGGAAGCGCGACGCTCGGACAGCCGTGCTCGGTCACCATTGATTGTATGGGCGGGCTGTACTGCGCAGAGGACAACAAGTGCGCGACCGCGGGGAGCGGGCTGCCTGGGGCGCTGTGCTCGAGCACCGCGGACTGCGTGCGCGGCGCGGTGTGCATCCGCGAGGCGGGGCAGGTGATCGGGAGCTGCCGCGTTCCGCGCGGCGCGGGGCCGATCACGCTCGCGGACGGAGGGACGGTGAGCGACGACGGAGGCGGCGTCGCGACGATGGACGGAGGGGCGAGCGCTTCGGGGCCGCGCGACGTGAACGGCGCGTGCACGGACACGCTCGACTGCCTCGCGGGATTGCTCTGCGACCCGAGCACGAACAAGTGCGCGCGCGCCGCGACGGTGAACATGTCGCGCGCGCCTCGCGCGGTCACGTGCGGCGCGGACATGGCGGGCGTGAACAAGGCGTACTTCGAAGTGCCCAACGACGACGGATCGCCGCGCAGTGACTTCTTTCGCCTGCCGTTTCCCAACAATGTTCGCCGCGACCCGATGAGCGGGAGGTTGAACCTGCGAGGGTTTCCCACGCCCGGGACGGCGCTGCTCGGCTTCGACCTCGTCGATCGCTACGCGCGCGCGGCGGAGAGCAGCTTGAACGGCTTCGGCAACAACCAGTGGGTGTACTTTCGCTTCTCGTCGCAGCCCGACTTCGCCACGCTGCAGCTCGGAACGAGCATTCGCCTGATCGACCTGACGACCTCGCAGCCGATCGGCTTTCAAACGTATCGGTTCGATGGAAACCAGGGCCGATACATCTGCGCGAACTGGTTGGGGGTGACGACGTCGGCCGGCGTTCCGTTCGCGCCGGGGCACACGATCGCCGTCGTGCTCACCACGGCGATCCGCACCGCAGGGGGCATGCCCTTCTCGCGCGACAGCGACTTCGACGCGGTGATCAACAGCGCCGTGCCCGCGGACGCGCGGCTCGCGCGCGCGCACGCCGCGTATCAACCGCTGCGTCAGTACCTCACCGCGCAGATGATCGACCCGAGCACGATCCTCAACGCCGCGGTGTTCACCGTGCAAGATCCCCGCGCGCAGTTCGAGGGCGTCGCTCGCGCCGTGCGCGCCGCGCCCATGCCCGTCGCGCGAGACTTCGTTCGCTGCGCCGAAGGAGTGCGCTCGCCGTGCGACGACGGCCTCACTGGAAGCGATCACGTTCGCGGCTGCATCGGCCCAGCGAACCCTGCGTTCGACGAGTACCAGGGCACCATCGACGTGCCGATCTTGCAGCAGGGCACGCGGCCCTACCGCAACCCCGGCGAGGGCGCGATCGCCTACGACGCGATGGGCACGGCGATGGTGCAAGGCACCGAGCGCGTGTGCGTGAGCGTCGCGATCCCGCGCAACGCGACGATGCCCGCGGGAGGCTGGCCCACCGTGCTCTACGGCCACGGAACGGGCGGACACTTCCGCAGCGGAATCACCGAGGGCCTCGCCGAGACGCTCAGTGATTTTCCCGTCGCGGGAGGATCGAACGCGCGCTTCGCGATCGTCTCGTACGAGGGCGTGATGCACGGCGCGCGGCGCGGGATGGGCGTGACCGACTCGCCCAACGTGCTCTTCTTCAACTTCGCCAACCCCGAAGCAGCGCGAGACAACGTGCTGCAAGGCGGCGCGGACGTGCTCGCGATCGCCCGCGCGTTGCGAGGCGGATCGATCACGCCGATGGGCGGCAGCGAGCTGCGCTTCGACGCGGCGAAGCTGGTGTTTCTCGGGCACTCGCAGGGCTCGACCGTGGGCGCTGCGGCCGCGGCGTACGACGGAGATTTCGCGGCGCGCGTGCTCTCGGGCGCGGGAGGAGACCTGCGCTTCTCGCTCATCACCAAGACGCAGCCGGTGAACATCGCGGGGCTCGTCCCCGTGTTGCTCGGAGAGCCCGGCGGCGCGGATCACCCGGCGATGCAGCTCTTTCAAGCGTTTATCGAGCGATCGGACGCGGTGAACTTCGGCTCGCGATTGCTCGCGGATCGCGCGATGGGCGTCGCGCTCAGGCCGCTCGTGATGACCTACGGCTTGGGCGACACGTACTCGACGCCCGCGACGATGCAAGCGCTCGCGACGGCGATCGGGCTGCCCGCAGCCGCTCCGATCCCCGGCGGGATGAACCAGTGGCCCGCGGGCATGGGCGTGACGCTGCCCGCGATGAACAACGTGGATACGGGCTCGGGATCGACCACGGCGCTTCTGCTCGAGAGCGATCCGATGGGCGCGTACGACGGGCACTTCGTGCTCTTCAGAGACGCTGCGCTGCGCGCGCAGGTGCTCACGTTCATCGCGACGGCGACCGACGGAACGGCTCGCGTCCCCGCCCGCAACTGATCAGCCCTTGTCGACGCTCTCCCAAAACGCCTGCAGCTCTTCGATCGAGTTGCAGCGCGACGCGGGCGGAAGCGCCTCGAGCATCGTGCGACCGTAGCCCTTGGTGAGCAGTCGCTTGTCCAAGATCGCGACGATGCCCGCGTCCGATCGCGTGCGAATCAAGCGGCCGAACCCTTGTTTGAGCGCCAGCGTCGCCACGGGAACCTGGAAGCTCACGAACGGCTCTCCGCCGCGCTCTTTCAAGCGCGCGATGCGCGCGGCGACGACCGGGTCCGTCGGCGCTTCGAAGGGCAGCTTGTCGATCACCACCAGCCGCAGCGCGCGCCCCGGGACGTCGACGCCCTCCCAGAAGCTCGAGGTCGCGAAGAGCACTCCGTCGCCCGCCGCGCGAAAGCGCGAGAGCAGCGCTTGCTTGGGGGCTTCGCCTTGCACAAACGACGGGTACTTCCACTTGCGACGAAGCTCGCCCGCGAAGGCCTTCATCTGTCGGTGACTCGTGCAGAGCACGAACGCTCCGCCGCGCGTGATGTTGACGAGCTTCACGATCTCTCGCGTCGCCGCGTCGAAGTAGTCCTCGTCTCTCGGCTCGGGAAACTTTCGCGGGACGTACAGCGCGCTCTGCGCTCCGTAGTCGAAGGGGCTCGGCAGCGCGAGCTCGACCGCTTCTTTGGGCACGCCCAAGCGCATGCGAACAAAGGCGAACCCTTCGGTTCCCTTGGTCTCGACCGGAGTTGGCGCTGGCGTCGCGCTCGAAGCCGCGCTCACGGGCGGCGTCTTCGAGCAGAGCGTCGCGCTGGTGAGCACCACGCCGCATCGGCGCGCCCAGAGCCTCTCGCGCAACAGGGGACCCACTTCGATGGGGCTGACTCCGATCGCGCCGCCGCCGCGCGCGTCGGGCTCGCCGTACACGACCTGCGCGGGGTTGGCGGCGTCGAGGACCATCACCAGCGCGTCGCGCAGGGCCTGCGTTCGTCGCGCGACGGACAAGAGCGCGTCGCCGCCGCCGACGAAGTCCCGCAGCGACTCCGAGAGCCTCGCGAGCGCCGACGAGAGCGCGCGCGCAGCGTCGCCGAAGGGCCCTTCGATCGCAGCGCCGTCGAGCAGGACGCGGCCCACGTTCGAGAGCGTTCGCTCGAAGGTGTCCGTCGCGCTGAAGCCCGTCGCGCGCCCGCCCGAGCGCGGCAAGAGCGTGAAGAGCTCGAGGTTGGCCGAGAGGATGTCCGCGAGGATCCTTCCGATCGCGTGCTGTCGCGTCGGGTCGACGAAGAAGCCGGCGGCCTCGAAGGCGCGGCTGGCGTCTCGCACGAGCGTCTCGGCGCGAGCGCGCGTGATGCGAACGCCGAAGAACTCGGTCGCCACCTCTTCGAGCGCGTGCGCTTCGTCGAAGATCACCGCGTCGTAGTCGGGCAACACCTGCGCGCCGAAGTTGCTGCTGCGCAGCGCGAGGTCCGCGCAAAACAAGTGGTGATTGGTGACGATGATCTGCGCGGCGTCCGCGCGGCGTCGCATGCGCGTGACGAAGCAGTGCTCGTAGAAGCGACACTTCGCGCCGATGCGCGTGTCGGACGACGCGGTGACCTCGCGCCAGATGGGAGCGTCATCGGGGACCCATTCGAGGTCCGAGCGATCGCCGGACGTCGTGTCTTCGACCCAGCGAACGACCGCGTCCATGTGCGGATCGGGCCGCGCGGCGCCCGAGACAATGGCGCGGCGATGCTCGTCCAAGCGACGAAGGCAGACGTAGTTCGAGAGGCCTTTGACGAGCGCGACCGACGGGCGCAGGCCCATCTTCGCGAGCGTGGGCAGGTCGCGCTGCACGATCTGCTCGCCGAGGGCCTTGGTCGCCGTCGAGACGACCACGCGAAGGCCGGACTTGGCCGCAGGGACGAGGTACGCGAGAGATTTGCCCGTCCCCGTTCCGGCTTCGACGAGGAGAACTGAACTATTGGCGAGGGCGCGCTCGACGGCCACTGCCATCGCGAGCTGCTCTGGTCGCGATTCGTATCCGCGCAAAGTCTTGGCGAGCGCGCCGCCGTCGCCGAGGATGGTCGAGACCGTCACCCGCTTCGTGTAGCACGCTCCCACGACGGGCGGGCTCTCTCGTGCGGACAGAGAATGTCCTACGCAGCGAACACGAGCTCGAGCACGGCGCGCTGGATCGAGCGCGGGTCGAGCGAGAGCTTTTCACCGATCCAGCGGCTGGCCGAAGCGGTGTCTGCGAAGAGCTGCGAGTTGGGAAGAAGCTCGCTGAGCGAGCGGGCGACCTGGGCCATCGGACCTTCGAGCGCGCTGTCTCCGAGGACGCAGAGCGCCGCGTACACGTGCGGCACGGCGCCGACCGAGCGAAAGAGCGAGAGCTGCACGTCGAACAGGGCGGGGTTGCTCACCCCAGCCTCGGCGGGGACCACTCCGATGAACCCGTAGCGCTCGTCGTCGCGCGCCACGGCCGAGAGCAAAAGAGCGGTGTCCGCCGCAGCGCGCAAGGCATTTTCGGTGAGCGGGCCGCTGCGCGCGAAGAGCACCACGCGCTGCTCGTAGAGGGCCACGACATTGTTGTCAGCCCTGAAAAGGATCGAGAGCGAGGGGTGCGACGCGGTCACCGAGAAGTGTTTCGATGCTGAGCGCGGCGGGCAACAATTCGCAACAGCTTTGCCCGGCGCGGTAGCGAAGGAAGGTCACAGCCTGCGCACCAACGAGTGTCGTACTGGTGACAACGCTCTCCCTCGATCGCCCCTTCGCCCCGGAGGCTCTGCCCATGAGTGCTGCTCCGCGCTTGGAAGTAGCCCCTTCGTTCGCGCATTTCGCGGGAGATGCGCTCGCCCCGAGGCTCATCGACGCGGCCTCACGGATGACGCCCGCGAGCGCGGACGAGCTCAACCGAGCCTCGTTGCAGCGGCGGTTCGACCGAAAATTCTTGCTGCCGACGGACGCCGCGGGGCCGCTCTTGGAGCTGGTCGCGCACGACTACCACGTCGTGCTCGCGGGCGAGGCGCGCTTCGCCCAGTACGACACGGTGTACTTCGACACGCCGGACTTGCGCTTCTATCACGACCATCGTCGTCGTCGTCGGCCGCGCGTGAAGGTCCGCATCCGGCACTACATCGACCGCGGCTTCTCGATGCTCGAGGTGAAGCAGAAGACCGTGAAGGGCGACACGGTCAAGCACCGCTGGCAGCGAGAGAGCAACGAGATGACGCTGACCGAGGCCGAGCAAGCGCTCGTCGCAGGAGCGGTCGCGCCGATCAAGCTCGACGTCGCGCTCGCGCCGCAAGCGCGCACGCGGTTCTCGCGGTTGATGTTGGTCGGGACGCGGTCGATCGAGCGCGCGACGCTCGACTTCGAGCTCGAGCTCGAGCACCGAGCGCGTCGTCGGCCGGTGCGCTTCGTGGTCGTCGAGGTGAAGGACACAGGGCGCGGCGCGCAGAGCCCCCTCTTGCTCGCGCTGCGCGCGGCGCACGCGAAGCAAAGGAGCTTCTCGAAATACTCGGTCGCCGTCGCGTCGCTGAGCGACGAGCGAACGACCTCACTCCGTCCGTTGGTCACGTTGGTCGACCGAGGTCTGCGATGAATCGACGCTGTGTCCTCTCGATGATGAGCGCGCTCTCGATCACCGCGGCGAGCGCTGTCTCGTCTGCGCAGATTCGGGTCGCGCCGAGGTTCAACGCAGAGCTCGAGCTCGTCCCGCGGTTCACGCTCGAGGTGGGCGATCGCTGGGTGTACGGCGCGCGCATCGAAGAGACGGGGCGCGAGCAGGTGTACGTCGGCGCGCAGTACGACGTGTTTCGCTGGCTCTCGTTCGCGGCGAACTATCGCTTCGGCGTCGAGCAGTACCACCGCGCGATCTGGAGCTCGCACCGCATCGCGACCGACGCCGGCCTCGCCCTTCGATGGAACGGGCTGCGCTTCTCCTACCGTCTCCGCTGGCGCAACCGTTGGCGTCCGAGCCAGCGCGTCATGACCTTCGACTCGACGCTGCGCAACCGGTTGATGCTCCGCTATCACCTGCCCAAGCCGGTGTTTCTCTCGGTGAGCGGCGAGCTCTTCACGCTCATGATGCCGTACGTGATCGGCGCGGATACGTTTCGCTTCGAAGCCGAAATCACAGGCAGAGTGAAGCCGGTCGACATCGCCTTCGGCTACCGCTACCAGATGCCGATCCTCGGCTACGGCCAGTCGTATCACATGGTGATGGCCACGGTGACGTGGCACTGGGATCGCGCCCGCGCGACGCGCACTCCCGAAGAGCGCGCACGACGCCGACGAGAGCGCGACGAGCGCCGCAATCGCCGCGGAGGACACAGCGGCGGCGCACACAATGAAGAGCGCGGCGCGGACGCGAGCCCGCGCGACGCGGGCGGGGACAACGACAGCAGCAACGGAGGTTCGCTGCGATGAGCGGAACGATTCTCCTCGTCGAAGACGACGTTCGCCTGGGCGCGCTGCTCTGCGAATTCTTGGGCGCGCACGGATACGCGGTGAGCGTCGTCGAGGACGGCCTCAGCGCGATCGAGCGCCTTCGCGCAGAGCCGCCGCAGATCATGATCCTGGACCTGATGCTGCCGGGCTTGCGAGGGCTCGACGTGCTTCGCCAGGTGCGCCCGTTTTTTCGCGGCGGCGTGCTCATCATGACCGCGAGCAAGGCCGAGGGCGACGAGCTCGACGGGCTCGAGCTCGGGGCCGACGACTTCGTGACCAAGCCCATCGACCCGAGGATCTTGCTCGCGCGCGTGCGCTCGGTGCTGCGCCGCGCGATGCCTCCCGCAGAGTCTGTCGCAGGATCGACTCCGCCCGTCGTCGTCGCCAACCTCTGGCTCGATCAGCCCTCGCGCACGGTCAAAGTGAACGGCGCGCCCGTCGAGCTGACCTCGACGGAGTTCGCGCTCTTGTGGGCGCTCGCCGTGCGCGCAGGGACCGTGGTCTCGCGGGACGAGCTGTACACCGAGGCGCTCGGCAGCACGTACGACGGCCTCGATCGCGGCGTCGACATCCACCTCTCTCGGCTGCGCAAGAAGCTCGCGTCGCACGGGTTCGACCCGGCGACGATCAAGAGCGTTCGCTCGGTCGGCTATCTCTTGGGGCGCTGAGCGATGTTCGCGCTGCTCCGCCGCGTCGCGCTCACGGTCTCGCTCGCGATGCTCGTGTGCGGCGCGCTGATGATCGCCCTGGTGCGCACGACGCAAGAGCGCGCCGAACGAGTGCGGCTGCGCGGACCGCAACCAGCGCTGCGCTACATCGCCAGGACGATCGCGGATCAGCCCGAGGCCGAGCGAGAGCGAAGGCTCACGGAGCTGCGCTCGGAGCTCGGGCAAGAGATGCAGCTCGTCCGCGTCCAGGCCGATCCGGTCGCGCACCCGCGGCGCAGCCGCGCGCTCGAACACTGGCTCGAGGCGCGCGGAGCGGGCGAGCCGTGGCTCGTGTTTCGCTTGGATTCGAGCTGGGTGTTGAAGGTCGGCCCGCCCCCGCGCCCCGACCGTCCTCCGTTCGCGCCCCCCGGCGGTCGACGGAGCCCGGTGATCGATTTCGTGCTCTTTCTCGTCTCGGCCTCCGCGCTCACCAGCGTGCTCGTCGCGGTGCCCTTCGCGCGGCGGCTCAAGGCGATCGAAGACGGGATCGATCGGCTCGCCAACGGTGATTTCTCGCGTACATCACTGCCCTCCGAGGGCGGCGCGCTCGGCGCGATCAGCGCGGCGCTCGACCGCAGCGCGGCGCGGCTCGATCGCATGTTCGCCGAGCGCGCAGAGCTTCTCCAAGCGGTCTCTCACGAGCTCGGAACGCCGCTCAGCCGCGTCCGCTTCATCCTCGCCCTTCTCGAGCGCGCCGAGACCCCCGAAGAGCGCGCCCGGCGCGTGCGCGAGCTCGAGCGCGAGGTGACCGAGCTCGACTCGCTCTCGTCCGAGCTCGTTCACTACGTCGAGGCCGACGCCGCGAGGCTCGACACCGAGACCATCCCCGTCGGCAAGGTCGTGCGCGCGCTCGTCGACGAAGAGCGCCTCGCGAGCAAGCGAGAGATCGAGACGATCGTTCGCATCGACGACGGGATCGAGCTCGAGGCCAACCGCCGACACTTCGCTCGCGCCATCTCGAACCTCGTGCGCAACGGGCTGCGCTACACGCGCAGCAAGGTCGAGGTCACCGCCCGCGTCGAAGGCGACCTGGTCGTGATCGCCGTCAACGACGACGGCAGAGGCATCCCCGAAGAGGCTCGCGAGCGCGTCCTGCAGCCCTTCGTTCGCCTCGAGGCGAGCAGGACGCGCTCGGGCGGCGGCGCAGGCCTCGGGCTCGCGATCGTGCGCCGCATCGTCGAGCGGCACGGCGGCGAGCTCACCATCGAGCAGTCGCCGTTCGGCGGCGCCGCGCTGCTCTCGAAATGGCCGCGAACCGCGCCGCCCGCGCGCGCCGCGCAAGACGCTCACACCGACGAGGAGGTTCGCTCGTGACCGACATCACCGCTCTCATCACGGGGTCGCTCGCCGCGATCCTGCCTCGCCTCTCGCTCAACGTCCTGTGCATGACGCTGATCGTCTCGGGCATCTACCTTCGACGCTACCCGCGGCGCGACTACGCCTTCACGTACTGGCTGCTCAACCTCGTCACCTTCGCCGTCGCCGCGGCGCTCTCGGGCGTGCGCGTCGAGATGGGGCTCTCGCTCGGGCTCTTCGCGGTGTTCGGGATCATGCGCTACCGCACCGAAGCGATGCGCATCCGCGACTTGACGTACCTGTTCGTCTCGATCGGCGTCGCGATTTTGAACGGCGTCGCCTCGAACGCCGAAGCCCTCTCGCGCGTCGCAATCATCGACGTCGCCGTGCTCGCCGCGATCGCGTGGTTCGAGTTCGGCGGCAGCCGTCGACGCGAGGACAGCGTCACGGTTCGCTACGACCGACTCGAGCTGCTCGACGCCCGTCGCAAGAGCGAGCTCATCGAAGACCTCTCGCATCGCCTCGGCGTTCGCTGCCAGCGAGTGTTCGTTCAGAGCGTCGACCTCATGCACGACAGCGTCGAGCTCGTCGTCACCTTTCGCCCCTCGGAGGAGTCATGACCCTGCTCTCTCGCGCGCTTCTCGCCTCGCTCTCGATCGCGACGCTGCTCGCGTGCGGCCCCGTCTCGCACAACAGCGACGCCGCTCCCGCGGACAGCGCGACGGACGCCTCGGGCAGCGACGGAGCGTCGTCGTCCGCCACGGTGATCGCCACGTTCAAAGTGCAGCTCACGCAGCCCTCGATGACCGCGCCCGGCAGCACCGCGGTGCTCGGAAGGGTGCAGGACGCGCCCACGCCCTCGACCGTGCAGTGGACGCAGTCCATGCAGAGCGGAGACTGCAAGCTCCTTTTGCCGAGCGTCCCGTCTTGCGCGCCCTCGTGCGGATCGAGCGCCGCGTGCGTCAGCACGAACACGTGTCAGCGCTATCCCAACGGTCTCAGCGCCGGAGCGGTGACGCTCTCGGGCCTCTCGATGAGCGCGGGATCGAGCCCCGTCTCGCTCACCAACGTCGCCAACAACTACCAGCTCCCCGCGGGCACGATGCTCACGTATCCCGCGTTCGCTGAGGGCGCGACGCTGACGCTTCAAGCGGCGGGCGAGGGCTCGGTGCCCGCGTTCACCGCGAGCAACATGGGGATCGCGCCGCTGACGGTGACGAGCACCAACCTGACCGTCGCGGCCAACAGCGCGGTCAACCTCACGTGGACCGCGCCGATGTCCCCGTCCGCAGCGCTGCGCATCAAGGTCAAGCTCGACATCTCGCACCACGGCGGGACGCGCGGGCAGATCACCTGCGACACCGACGACGACGGATCGCTCGAGATCGCCGCGCCGCTCGTGACGGCGCTGGTCAGCCTGGGCGTCGCTGGGTTTCCGAGCATCGTCGTGACCCGCGAGCGGACGACGAGCACCACCGTCGCAGGCGCGCAGATCAACTTCTCGATCCTCTCGGACGTCGAGCAATACGTGACCATCCCCGGCGTTCGCTCGTGCACCGACAACGCAGACTGCATGGGAATGGGAACGTGCCGCGAGGATCTCACGTGCGGCTGAGCCGCGCGCCGGGGGGCGCTCTTGAATTCGTGGCCACGCCACTGACCGCTTCGCTTCCGTCAACGAAAGAGGTTCGCACCATGCGCTACGCCCCCCCATTGATTCGTTGGTCCCTCTGCCTCTCGCTCGCCCTCAGCGCGTGCGGAAGCGGCGTGCAGCCGAGCGACGACGCAGGCGACGCGGCCTCTGGCGACGCGAGCACGCCCCAGCCCGACGCCTCGTCGCAGCCGGACGCGAGCGTCGAAGGCGACGGAGCGGCCCGCGCAGACTCGGGCAGCACGGACGGCGGGACGAGCACGAGCGACGGAGGGCTGCCCCGGTTCAGCTTCTTCGTCACGAGCCTGAGCGCGCTGCAGGCGCTCTCGGGCAGCGCCAACGGATTCGGCGGCGATCTTCGCTTCGGCGAGAGCGGCCCCAACGCGGGCCTGCGCGGCGCGGACAAGATCTGCACGGCGATCGCAGAGCGCTCGATGCCGGGCTCGGGTCGCAAGGTGTGGCACGCGTTTCTCAGCGCGACCAACGACGGCGCGGGCAACGTCGTGCACGCGATCGACCGCATCGGAAACGGCCCTTGGTACGACCGCCTCGGACGGCTCCTCGCCAACAACCGCATGGAGCTCATCAACACGCGGCCCATCAACGCGGACCCGGCCATCATCAATGACTTTCCCAACGAGGATGGGGTGCCCAACCACGCGCCCGACGTCGGGATGGGCCAGGTCGACAACCACGACATGCTCACGGGGTCGAACACGCAGGGCCAGCTCTACAGCACGACCGCGACGTGCCTCGATTGGACGAGCGCCGTCGGAAACACCGCCGCCGAAGGTCGCCCCCGCGTCGGTCACTCGTGGCCTCGCGGCGGCCCCGGCGGCCCCGGCGGCGGCTCGGGCGCGCACTGGATGAGCGCCCTCGACGAAGCGGGCTGCCGCGCGGGCGTGAGCTTGATCGAGATGGGACCGCCCATTCCATCGAACCCCACCGTGGGATCGGGCGGCGGATACGGCGGCTTCTACTGCTTCGCGATGGAGCCGTGACCCATGGACGCGCGCTCTCTTCGATCATCGATGTTCTCTGCGGCGCTCTCGGTGATCGCCGCGGGCTGCGGCCCCGGCGTGACGCACGTCCCCTGCCCTCGCGTCGCCATCACCGAGCGCGCGTGCACCATCACGGACAGCGCCAACGCGCCGGACTCGCTGAGCGAGGTCGAGTGCAAGGCCGACTTCGAAGCGATGGCCTCGACGCCGCTCGACGCGACGCTGCCCGGAGCGCGCTCGGTCAAGGTCATCTACGACACCACGAGCTCGACGCTGTACTTTCAGAACAGCACACGTTTTCAAATTCACTACCGCTTCGCGTCGTCGCACCTCTCGGGCAACGGGATGCCCGTCGTCCCCTCGCTCTCTGAGTTCAACCAGACCGAGTACTTCTCGCCGAATCGACGGTTCTTGCTCGGCGCGGTGACGCACTACGAGCAGCCCGACGTCTGGACGCTCGAGCTCGCGCCGTACGACACGATGTCCGCGAGCAACATGACCACGCTGTTCAACGCGGTGAGGTCACACGCGTACTTCGGCCCGACGCTCACGTTTCACCCCACGTCCGACGCGGTCACCACCGAGGCCAACGCGCTGCAGTCGCCGATCTGCGTCTCGACGACGGACGACATCTACTCGCAGACGGACTATCAGCCGCTCACCTTGGGCAGCACCATCGGCCGGCTGCGGTTCATGACGGCCGCCTCGCTCGCCACCACCGAGGTCTCGTACGAAGACATCGTGGTGCTCGACGAAGCGCCCAATGACATTTCGGTCGTGCGCGCGCTGGTGACGCAGACGTTTCAGACGCCGCTCTCGCACGTGAACGTGCTCTCGCAAAACCGCCACACGCCGAACATGGGCCTGCGCGGGGCGATGTCGAACACGAGGCTCCGAGCGCTCGAAGGAAAGCTCGTCGAGCTCACCGTCGGCGCCCTGCAGTGGTCGGTGCGCGAGGCGACCACGGCCGAGGCCGAGGCGTGGTGGACCGAGCACAGACCGACGGCCGTCACACTGCCTGCGCTCAACCTCGGAGCGACCGCGCTCACGCCGATCGCCGAGGTCACGCCCGAGCCCACAGGAACGCAGACGCTTCGAGGCAACATCCGCGAGGCCGTGCGAGCGTTCGGAGGAAAGTGCGCGCACTACTCGATCCTCACGCGCACCGACGGGGTGTCGATCAAGCCGGCGTTCTGCGTTCCGGTGTTCTTCTACGACCAGTTTATGCAGCAGAACGGGATCTATGATCGCATCGCCGCGCTGCAGGCGGACGAGTCGTTTCGAACCAACGCGACGGTGCGCCACGCGCGGCTCAACGAGCTGCAAAACGTGATCATCAACGGTACCGTCGACGCGAACTTTCAGAGCCTCTTGCGCGCCAAGCTCGCCGCGGATCACCCCGGCGCGACGGCGATTCGCTTTCGCACCAGCACCAACAGCGAGGACCTCGACGGCTTCCCCTGCGCGGGCTGCTACGACTCGCACACGGGCAACCCGCAGGATTGGAACAACCTGCTCTACGCGATCAAGCGCACCTACGCGAGCGCGTGGACCTACCGCACCTTCGAAGAGCGCAGCTACTACGGCGTCGATCATCGATCGGTCGGCATGGCGCTGCTCGTTCACACGAACTTTCCGAACGAAGAAGCGAACGGCGTCGCGGTCACGTCGAACATCTTCGACGCCTCTGGGCTCGACCCGGCCTTCTACGTGAACGTGCAGTTCGGCGGCGACGTCGAGGTCGTCGCGCCCCCTCCGGGCGTGAGCAGCGATCAGTTTCTCTACTACTTCACGCAGCCGGGACAGCCGATCACGTACATCGCTCACTCGAGCTTGATCCCCTCGGGACAGACCGTCCTCACCGCAGCGCAGATCCGCGAGCTCGGCGCAGCCCTCTCGGCGATCCACACGCGCTTCTCTCCCGCCTACGGTCCCGCCTCGGGAAACACCGGCTGGTACGCGATGGACGTCGAGTTCAAGTTCGACGACGACGGCACCGGAGGGACGCCCCGGCTCTACATCAAGCAGGCGCGCCCCTACCCCGGCCGCGGCCAGTAGCCCCGGCGCGCAGCTCGGGGCGGCTTCGCTCTTGTCATCGCTCGCCCGCGGCGCTGCAATCGCGCCCGCAGCGATGATCCCCCGCGACACGATCGAGACGCCACGGCTGCGCCTGGTCGCCTCGGCACACGTGACGGCCTTCGAGACGCTCGATTACTTTCAGCGCAACCGCGCGCACTTCGCGCCCTGGGATCCGCCGATTCCGCAGGACTTTCTCTCGCTCGTCGGGCAGGCGCGGCGCGTCGAGCAGTCGATCGCAGACTTTCGACTCGGCGCGGGTTTTCGCTACTGGATCGTCCTGCGCGAGCACGAGCGAAGGATCATCGGCCAGTGCAACTTCTCGCAGGTCGCGCGAGGCCCCTTTCAGAGCGCGATGCTCGGATACAGCGTGGATCGCGCGCACGAAGGGCAAGGGATCATGCGCGAGGCCCTCGACGCCGCGCTCGACGAGGTCTTCAGCGAGCGCTGCATGCTTCACCGCGTGCAGGCCAACGTGCGCCCCGAGAACCGCCGCAGCATCGCCCTGCTCGAGCGCCTGCGCTTCGAGCGAGAAGGGCTCGCGCGCAACTACCTCTTCATCGACGGAGCGTGGCGCGATCACGTCAACTTCGCGAAGCTCAACCCCAACGAGCAGCCCCCTCCGTGAACGAGACGCACCCCCAGTCCATCGCGAGCGAGTACGAGACCGTCGTCGGCGTCGAGGTGCACGCGCAGCTGCTCACGCAGAGCAAGATGTTCTGCCGCTGCTCGACCGCGAGCGACGCGCCCAACACGCGCACGTGCCCGGTGTGCTTGGGGCTTCCGGGGGCGCTTCCGGTGGTCAACGAAGAGGCCGTCGCGATGGCGGTGCGCGCGGGGCTCGCGCTCGAGTGCGAGCTGCAAATGAGCAGCCGATTCGCTCGCAAACACTATTTCTACCCGGACCTGCCGAAGGGCTACCAGATCACGCAGTTCGACGCGCCGATCTGCCTCCACGGCCAGCTCGTGGTCCACGGTCGCACGATCCGCATCCGCCGCATCCACCTCGAAGAAGACGCCGGAAAGAACCAGCACTCCCGCCTCCGCGCAGCCTCGGGCGCGCCGCTCTCGCTGATCGACTACAACCGCGCGGGCCTCGCGTTGATCGAGATCGTCAGCGAGCCCGACCTGCGCTCGGGCGAAGAAGCCGCGGAGTACCTGCGACAGCTGCGCGCGACGCTCGTGTACCTCGGGATCAACGACGGCAACCTCGAGGACGGCTCGTTTCGCTGCGACGCCAACGTCAGCGTTCGTCCTCGCGGATCGAGCGAGCTCGGGGTGCGCTGCGAGCTGAAGAACATCAACTCGTTTCGCTTCGTGATGAAGGCGATCGACCTCGAGGCGCGCAAGCAAATCGCGGCGCTCTCTCGCGGCGAGGCGATCCGCCCGTGCACCAAGCAGTACAACGCCGAGCTCGACGACACGATCGAGCTGCGCGCGAAGGGAGAGAGCGACGACTATCGCTACTTCGACGAGCCGGACCTGCCGCCGCTTCGGCTCTCGCGCGCGTTGATCGAGCGAGCGCGAAGCGCCCTCGTCGAGCTGCCGGCGGCCAAGCGCGAGCGATACGTCCGGTCGCTGGGGATCGCGCCCAACGACGCGGCGACGCTGTGCGAGCACCCCGCGCTGGCCCAGTATTTCGAGCGGGTTGTTGATGGTGTGGGCGGAGATCCGCGGCGCGTCGCGAATTTCGTCGTCAACGAGGTCAAGCGCGAGGTGCGCTACGACGGGCTCGGCGCGAGCTTCGCGACGAGCGAGTCGAACGTGGCCGAGCTGATCGCGCTGATGGACCGAGGAGCGCTCAACCTCAAGCTCGCCAAGGAGGTCTATCGCCGCATGATCGACGAGCGACGGACAGCGCGCGAGGTGATGGACGCGCACGGGCTCTCGGTGCTCGACGACGGTGAACGGATCGAGCGCGCGTGCCGCGAGGCGGTCGAGCAGAACCCCAAGCAAGCGGCCGCGTATCGCGCAGGAAAAAAGGGGCTCATGGGCTTCTTCGTGGGGCTGGTGATGAAGGCGACCGACGGAAGAGCGTCGCCCGAGCGGGTCAACGCCGCGCTCGAAGGGCTGCTTCTGGAGTAAAACCCCCGCCACTGTGATCAACGACGAAGCGAACCGCGCGCTCAAAGAGCTGGACGACGTGCTCGACGACCTGGACGAGCTGCTCAAGCGCAACGACGTCGGCGCCGTCCTCGCCGAGCGCGGGATCAACATCTCCCTCGCGCTCACCGCGGCCAACGGGCTGCGCGCGTACATCAAGGGAGACAAGGCGACGGCGATCGACGACCTCGGGACGGTGGCCGAAGAGATCGCCGCCCGCGCGGGGTCCAAGGCATGAGCGCGCGCACGGCACTGCGAGCGGCGATGGCGCTCTCGCTCGGAGCGCTCTGTCACTGCGAGATCCCGCACGCGCCCCTCGACGGCGCGACGCCCGACGCTTCGATGGACGCGAGCGCCGACGCGGCGATGGACGCAGCGCCGACCGACGCGATCGCTCCGCACCCCGCGTGCGACTCGGTGATCGACCTGTCGAGCGCGCCGCCAGCGGACGCGGCGATGGTGGGCGTGACGTACTCGGGAGACAACTCGGACGCGCCCGAGGGGCTCGCCGCCGCGCTGCAGCCGAACAGCGGACGATGCGAGTTTCGCGTGGTGAAACAGAGGCTCTTTCGCTATCGACTGCGGGGCAACGCCGCGCTGCGCGTGAGCACCAACAACCCCGGCAGCGACTCGGGCTTCGACTCGACGATCTTCATCTCAACGAGCCCGTGCAGCCGCTCGGCGACGGTGCTCGCGTGCAACGACGACGACCCGTTCGCGCCGAGAAATCCCCACGTGACGCTCTCGCAAGCGACCACGGGCGGACTGCGCGCGGGGACCGAGGTGATCATCTCGGTGGGCGGCTTCTACCCGGCGGACGGCGCGGGGCAGCCGCCCAATCCGCAGGGAGAAACAGGGGCGTTCGAGCTCTCGGTGCTGGAGGTTCCGTCGAGGGAGGCGGGCGAGCGCTGCGACACGAGCGGGCGGTCCGACGCGTGCGTGAGCGGCGCGCACTGCGTGGCCGATGACAATGGCGTCGGCAGCTGCGTGCGCGACGGGAGCCGTCCTGGCGCGCAGTGCGACGACGGCGGCGAGTGCGAAGCGCCGCTGCAGTGCAACACGCTTCGATTCACGTGCTTCGGCACGAGCACCACCGCCGGCGCCGCGTGCGAGCCGGGCGAGAGCGCCAATCGCTGCGGGGCCAACCTCTCGTGCGTCGCTCCCCTTCGCGGACAGCGCCGAGGAGCGTGCGCCAACAACGGGACGCTCAACGCCGCGTGCGCCGCGAGCGAAGCGGGCAACAACCAATGCGACGCGGGGCTCGTGTGCGCGCGGGGGCTCTGCAAGCGACCTGCGCTGCGCGGCGCGGCGTGCAACCTGCTCACCGACGCGTGCGAGGCGGGGTTCTCGTGCGTGGCGGACTTCGCCAACGCGGGCAACGGGCGGTGTCTCGCCGACGGAAGCGCGCACGGTTCGGCGTGTCGCGCGGGCAACAGCGAGTGCGATCCGGGGCTGTTCTGCATCCTCGCGACGAGCGGCGAGCGCGCGTGCCGCACCGTCGGAACCTCGAGCGGAGCGCGCTGCGACGACCAAGGCGCGTGCTCGTTCGAGTGGCCGTGCGTGGCGGACGAGCCGTCGCGACCGTTCGAGGCCGTCTGTCGTTTGCCTGGAGAAACAGGGACAGAATGCCAGAACGACGGAGGCTGCACCGGCGGCCGTCGCTGCGTAGGGCGCACGAGCACGGTCTCGGGGCGATGCCTCTCAGTCGTCGCGACCGGCGGCGCGTGCGACCCCGATCGCCGCACGGACGCGTGCGAGGCCGGCGCTTCGTGCATCCCAGTCAGCGGCGCGCCGATCTGCGTCGCCAACGGAACAACGGCGGGAGCCGGTTGTCGATCCGCCGCTCCCCTCTGTGATGCAGGACTCACTTGTGCGACCGACCTCGGCAATCGCTGCGTCGCGTCTCGCGCCGCCGGCGAGAGCTGCGACCCGCGATACAACACGCAGCGATGCGCGGCGTCGACCGCGTGCTTCGCGCGCTCTCTCGACGCCGGGACGTGCGCGGCGCCCGCGATGGAGCGCGAGCCCAACGACACCCTCACCGCGATGGGCGCGGCGAGCGCGACCGTGTTCACCCGCGCGCAGCTCGGCCGCTTCGACGTGGACTGCTTCGCCATCGACGTCGCCAGCGGCGGAGCCGTGTACGCGCACGCGGTCAACCCCAACGGCCAGTGCACGAACAACCTCGTGCTCGAGCTCTACTCACCGACGGGCCAGTGGCTCGGAAGCGACGCGGACGCCGGCCCCCAGGGCTGCCCGCGCATCGACGGCGCGCTCTATCCTTGGGCGCGCTCGCTCTCTGCAGGGACGCACTTCGTGTGCGCGCGCGAGGGCAACAACCAGATCGTCGGCGCCTACGTCCTGTCGGCCGCAGCGTCGGGGCCGTGATTTTCGCCGCAGCGCCGCCTGGCGAGCTGTGAGAGCATTCGTCAGTTGGAGGCCATCGCGACGATGAGCACAACGAAGGTAGGCGGATCCTTCGGAGCGCACGCCTCGCTCTCCCTCGGCGAACGCGACGAGCTCGTCTGCGAAGTGCACGGGATCACCGAAGAAGACGCGGTGCGCGCGCTCATCGGCGACGTTCAGGTCGGCGTCGCGCGGCGCGTGGGCGAGAGCGCGTTCATCACGCTGAAGGTCCCGGCGAGCTTCCTCGGCGACGCGCTCGCCGCGGTCGAGCTCGTGATCGAGGCGGGCACCGCGCGCGTGAGCCACGGACGCACGGGCGCCGAGCAGTCGCTCGACTGGCGCAAGGTTGCCACGCTCACAATCGAGCCCGAGCAGGCGTTTGTGATGAGCTTCGCCGCGGCGGCCGCGCCCATCGCGGCCACGTCGCTCTTGGTGATCGACGTGCTCTCGGGCCCGTCGCAAGCGAGCAAGGGGCGACTCGCGCTCGACGCGCTCACGGTGCTCGTGGCGTGCGCGCCGATGGCGATGGCCGCGCGCGCCAAAACGCGGGGTCGATCACAGTTCAAGTCCGTGCGCGCGATGGCCATCGCCACCTCGCTGATCGTCGCAGCATCGACCGTGAGCAGCGTCGCCGTCGACAACCAGCACGGCGCCGACATCACGCTCGCCAACGGAACGCGCGTCGCCTCCGGCGTCTCTCGCTGGCTCCCGTTCGAGCCCGCCGCGCAGCGCCCCGCGATCGCGCAACAGTTCGACTTGATCACCGATCGCGAAGAGCGCGCGTGCCTGCGCCCTCAGCTCTCGAAGCCGCTCAGCGCGAGGCTCTGGACCGGCTACCGGATCGTCCCGCGGGGCGGATCGAGCATTTCACGCAGCATTTTGCCGCACATTTCGATCCGCGAGGGGGACCTCTGCGACGGCGCGACGAGCGAGGGCGAGGTGTGTTGCGTGCGGCCCGAGCGCGCCGAGGGGACCGTCCCGATGCAGCTGAGCGCCCCCAACGTGCGGGGCGAATGGCGGCTGCACATGCGCAGCTCGGGCGCGCAGATCAACGCCGACGACGTGGGTCCGCACGGGATGCGCGCGCTCTCGTGGCACGGGCTCTCGTTCGCAGGGGCGCGACGCACGCTCGGTCGACTCGAAGCGCGCTGGACCGCGCAGCCCGCGCAGCGGACGCTCGCGCTCACGGGCTTCGGCTTGAGCGCGATGCGCGAGTTCGAGCTGCAGATCGCCGACGGGCCCGCGCTGCACGCGCGCTGTCCGAGCACGAGCGACACGGTCCACGCAATCCGCGCGACGCACAGCTCGCTGAGGGCGTTCACCGTCGACGCCACGCGCGTCGAGCTACGGGTCAATCAGCCGAGCGTGATCTGCAGCCGGCCCAACACGCAGCGCGTCGCGATCACGTTCGACCGCGGAAGCGCCGGCCCCGAGCAGCCCCCGGCGTGGGCTGCGCTCGGACCGTGGCCGCTCCCGATGGCGCGGCCCTCGATCGAGATCTACGAGCGCCGCGGAGGCGAAGACGTCCACATCGGGACCTCGCACTGCCCGGTGGATCGCAGCCCGAACGTGAGCGTCGTTCCGGTGAGGCTCGACGGGTTCGAGTCGGTCGAGCGCATCGATCATCACCCCGCCGGAGGACGCGCCTCGATCGCGTGGCAAGCGTACGGCCACTACGCGGGGAGCTGGGCGTTTCTCTGCGTCGAGAGCGAGTCGAGCGACGTCCCTCCGAGCGAGCGCCAGCACGGCAACGTCGCGAGCCGGCTGCGAGACGCGCCGGATTTTCGTGTGCGTGAATTCATGAAGCCAGACCCTGCGCACGCGCGCATCTCGCCGGACTTCAGGACGCTCACGCGCGACCCGAGCCCGCTGCCCGACCTCGCGCGGTGCTGCTACGACCCAGTGAACGGCCTGACCGTCACGTGCCCGTCGATCCACCGTTATCAGCGCTTCGTGCAGCACGGCGACGAGGTCCCCGCGGACTGCGGAAGCATGTGGCGCGTCGAGTGGGTGCGCCGCCCGCGACAAGTGGATCGCGGCCCGAACGGGCAGCTCATTCCGCGCTGGTGAGCGATCGCGATCAGCGGGCACCGGGCAGCGAGCGAAGCGACGGAGCCCCCACCCGCGCTGCCGCGCAGCGAGCGAAGCGACGGAGCCCCCACCCGCGCTGCCGCGCGCCCCGCCCCCGCATAGCGAGGGCGGCGGCTCTGCATTGGGAAAACAGCGATGGAATTGCGTTCGTTGATCGCGGGGTGCCCTTGCTCTGCAAGGGCTTCGATCGAGTCGATCGCGACCACTCACGGAGCGAAGCGGCTCCGCCGAGCACGGTTTGCTCCGAGCGTTCGCGTTGCGTCGTGTTGTGTCGCGAGCATCTTCGCGTACCGAAGAGACCTTGCAGAGCAAGGTCTCCGCGCCGCCAACTCAACCAATTCTACCGCTGTTTTCCCAATGCAGAGCCGCCGCCCTCGCTATGCGGGGGCGGGGCGCGCGGCAGCGCGGGTGGGGGCTCCGTCGCTTCGCTCGCTGCGCGGCAGCGCGGGTGGGGGCTCCGTCGAATCGCTCGCTGCGCGGCAGCGCAGGTGGGGGCTCCGTCGTCTCGCTCGCTCGCTCGCTCGCTCGCTGCGCGGCTGCGCGCTCCGTCGACCCGCTCAGCGCCGCGCACAGTGCTTCGCTCACGCGCCGCCTTCACCCGCGACCGCGGTCCTTCATGATCCCCGCGGCGGCGTGCGCCACCACCGCCCGCGGCAACAGCTTCGAGACCACGCCCCCGAGCTTGTTCACCACGCCCGGAACATAAATCACCGTGCGCTTCTCGTACGCCACGAGCCCCCTTCGCACCGTGTCTTCGCTCGTGAGCACCGAGGCCCGCTGCGCCGCCGCGATCTCGACGCCCGCCGCCGCTTGAAAGCCCGTCTGCACAGGGCCCGGACACAACGCGCACATCCGCACGTCTCGATCACGAAGCTCCTCCGCGAGCCCCGACGTGAAGCTCACGACAAACGCCTTGGTCGCCCCGTACACCGAGAGAAACGGCGTAGGCTGAAAGCCCGCCACGCTCGCGACCTGCAAAAACCCGCCTCGATTGCGGGCGATCATCGGCGGCAACAGCTTGCCCGTCAGCGCCGTCACCGCCTCGCAGTTCACCCGCACCATCTCCGCGGAGCGCTCTGCCGGTGAGTCCCAAAACGCGCCGCCCAGCCCGAAGCCCGCGTTGTTGATCACGTGCTCGACCTCGAGCCCGAGCCCCAACACCGCGTCGCCCAACGCCAGCGCTCCGCCCGGCGCCGACAGGTCCTGCGTCACCACTCGATGCTCGATCCCGTGCCGGCTCGAGAGCTCTTCGCCGAGGCTGCGCAGCTTCGCTTCGCTGCGCGCCGTCAGGATCAGGTTCGCGCCCCGCGCCGCGAGTTGCCTGGCGAAATCCACGCCAAAACCCGAGCTCGCTCCGGTGATCAACACCCACTTTCGTCCAAACAGCTCGTCCATGACCCGCAGCGTTCGCCCAACGCCCGACGGTCGGCCACCGAAATCGTAGGCCCTCCCCTTGCGCTGAGTGTGAACGTCGTTCACTCTTGTGAACGTGGTTCACGAATTCATCCCGCACGCGCGACAAAGGGACGTGAAGGCCGAGGCGATCGTCGACGCCGCGATGGTCCTGATCGGACGCGAGGGGCTCGAGGCGCTGACGCTCGCGCGCGTCGCGAAGGAGCTCGGGCTCGTGACCACCGCGATCTACCGGTATTTTTCCTCGAAAGACGCCCTGCTCGCCGCGCTGCACCGCCGCGCGATCACCATCGTGCACGAGCGGTTTCGCGCCGAGCTATCGCGCTGGGAAGAGCGCAGCAAGCGCATGTCCGACGACACTCGCGCGCTCGCCAAGATCCTCGCGACCGCGCGCTTCTACGTGACGCTGCCCGAGACGCAGCCCGATGCCTTTCGCTTGATGTCGCTCATGCTCGCCGACGCGCGGCCGCTCGTCGACGACGCCTCGGCCATCGCCGCGATCCCCATCGTCGCGGGCTTCATCGGCGACGCCTCCGCGCTCTTCGCCGACGCGGAGAACGTCCGCGCGATCGAGCCCGGAATGCACCTCGCGCGCACCGCCACGCTGTGGGCGACGCTGCACGGGCTCACGCAGCTCGCCAAGCTCCGTCGCGTCGCGCCCGAATCCCCGACGCCCCTCGCCGTCGCTGAGCAAGCCACCATCACCCTCTTGCGAGGGATGGGCGCCTCCGACGCAGCCATCCGACGCGCCAGCCGCGCGCTCGACAAGCTCACCGCAACCGACGCTGACAAAGGAACCTCGCGATGATCTCCCTGCCCTCCTTCGCCGCCGGCGCCCTCGCGTGGAGCGCCGCTGAATACTGCATCCACCGCTTCATCGGCCACGGCCCCAAGCGCACGCGCCCCAAGGGCCTGCTCGCGCAGCTCACGCCGAGCGGGATCGCCGCGGCGTTCAACGACGAGCACCTCGGGCACCACGCGGACCCGCTGTACTTCGCTCCGACGTCCCACAAATTGCTCGCCTCGGCGACGGTCATCGCCGTGGCAGGCGCCGCCACGAGCTTCATCCTCGGGCCGCGCAGAGCGTGGTCGTTCGCGCTGGGACTCGGGCTCACGTACGCGGGCTACGAGGTGATTCACCGCAGGATTCACACGCACGAAGGCAAAGGTCGCTACGGTCGATGGCTGCGTCGCCATCACCTCTACCACCACCACAAAACACCCAAGCTCAACCACGGCGTGACGAGCCCGCTCTGGGACATCGTCGCCGGGACGCTCGACAAGCTCCCCGAAAACGAGCCGCTGCGCATCCCGCGCAAGCACGCCCCCAAGTGGGCGCTCGACGAGAACGGCGAGATCCTCGAGCGGTTCAAGAACGACTACGCGTTGGTGGGATCGCCGAAGAAGGGCGAGCCCGCGAGAGCGCAGGCTTGAGAGAGAAAGCTGCTACCCTCGCGCGCGAAGTGTCCACGAGGCGAACGTCATGACAGGGTCGCTCACGCCCCATCGGCGAGCGACATTGCCTCCCGATCTGCTTCCCGAAGACTGGCGCCTCGGCCGCTACGTCGTGCGCTTCAAAGTCGCGCAAGGCGGAATGGGCGCCGTCTACCTCGCGCAGCTCGAGACCCACGCGGGCTTTCGCAAATGGGTCGCGCTCAAGACCATCGACGAGCGCCTCGCCAACGACCGCAACTTCGTGAAGATGTTTCTCGCCGAGGCGAGGCTCACCGCGAAGATCGATCACCCCAACGTCTGCACCGTCTTCGATTTCGGTGAAGAGAAGGGGACCTACTACCTCGCGATGGAGTACCTCGCGGGCGAGTCGCTGAGCACGCTCAGCAAGCGCGCGAGCATGGGCCACGGCGTCCCGATCCCCGTCGCGGCGAAGATCATCGCCGACGCCGCGCGCGGCCTGCACGCGGCGCACGAGCTCAAGCTCGACGACGGATCGCCCGCCAACGTCGTGCACCGAGACATCTCTCCGCAGAACATCTTCGTCCTGTACGACGGCATCGCGAAGGTCGTGGACTTCGGCGTCGCGTACGTCGGCGAAGGACAAGATCGCGCCGGCTTTCTCGCGGGAAAAAAGCCGTACATGTCCCCCGAGCAAATGAAGCTCGAGCCCGTCGACCGCCGCTCGGACCTCTGGTCGCTCGGCGTCGTGCTCTGGGAGACCACCGTCGGACAACGGCTCTTTCGCCGCGACTCGGACGAGGCCATCGAAGACGCCATCCTGCGCGAAGCCATCCCCGGCCCGCGCGTGTACAACGCGCACTACCCGCGCGAGCTCGAGGCCATCGTGATGAAGGCGCTCGCCCGCGACCGCGAGCAGCGCTTTCAAACCGCCGCTGAATTCGCCCGCGCCATCGAGCAGTACCTCGCCAACGCCAGCGAGACCGCCGGCGTCGACGAGGTGCGCGCCGTCATGCACGAGTACTTCGGCGACCGCATGCAAGCGCGAGAGATGCAGATCCGCGCGCGCTCGCAGGACGCCTTCGGCGCGATCCCCGACGACGAGACCACGCACGCCCCGGGCGCCGAGACCATCCGCGCCGAGGTCGCAGCCCCGCGCCTCGGTCGCACCGCGAAGAGAGAGCCCTCGCGCGCGCTCAACGTCCTCGGGTGGATCTTCACCGCCCTGCTCGTCGCAGGGATGCTCGGCGGCGCAGGGTACTGGGTCTGGACCATGCCCGCCGCCACGCCGATCGCGCGCGTCGATCCGCGGGTGATCCCGCTCTTCGAAACAGAGGCCGGCGCCAGCACCGACGCCTCGGTCGCGCTCGTGCTCGCGCAGCCCACCCGCGTCGACGCGGGCGTCGCGCGGCTGCTTCCGCCGGTCACCTCCCCCGCGCGCAACGTCCCTCGCAACGCAGGCTTTCTCACGATCGTCGGCGGACAATCGGGCGGAGACGTCTCGGAAGGCAGCACCCTGCTCGGCGTCCTTCCCGTGCGACGGCTGCCCCTCGCGCCGGGACGCCACGTGATCCGAGTGCACACCGGGCCCGGCGCCGTCACGCGCACGGTGATCGTCCGCGTGCAGAGCGGACAAGAGATCACGCAGAGATTTCCCGCGGTTCCGTGATCGCGCGGCGCGCGGTCACAATCGCGCCCCTCGTCGTCACTGGGTGAGAGCATGGACCTCTCGCAGCGCCGCTCGTTCGCCATCGGTACCGTCGTCGCCACCGTCGCCGGGCTCTCTGTCGGAGTCGCCGCCACCCGCGACGCCCCGCCCCCCGAGCGCGCCCCCACCGCCGCGCAGCGCGCGCTGCCTCGGACGCTGCCCACGCACACACAATCAACTCAGCCCGTCCCCGCTGCGCAAAACTGCCTCTTGCCCGACCGCCCGCTGGTCGCGAGCTCGACCCCGCGGCAGAGCGGCTCGGTGCACCTCTCGACCGATCAGCGCACGATCGCCGTCGCCGACAGCGACAACGACACCGTCACCATGCTCGCGCTCGACGGCGCGCAAGCCACGATCCTCTCGCGCATCACGACCGGCGAAGGCCCCGCGCACGTCCTCGTCTCCGCCGACGGACGCGCGTTCGTCACCGAGCGAAGAAGCGCCACGGTCAGCGTGTACGACGGTCGCACCGGCCGAAAGCTCTGCACCACGCAGGTCGCGCAAGACCCCTACGCGATGGCCCTCTCGAGCGACGGACGCACGCTGCTCGTCACCTCGGGCGCGAGCGCCAAGCTCACCGCGATCGACACGCAGACGCTCCGAACCCGGTGGGTCGCCGACACCGCGCGCGAGCCCCGCGCCGTCGCCTTCAACCGCAGCGGATCGCGCGCCGTCCTCTCGCACCTCGCAGGAAAGCCCCTCTCGGTCCTCGACGTCTCCGACGATCGCCCTCGCGCGCTCGAGGTCGCCGACGCCCCCGTGCCCGTCGAGACCCAGCGAGTCGGCGGAGCGCTGTCCGCCGAAGAGAGCGGGCACTCGAGGATGCTCGCCGCACAAACAACAGGGCTGAGAGACATCGTCGGCTCGCCGGGGCGCGGTGATTTTCGGCACACGTTTTCGAGTCCGCCGATCGCCGTGAGCACCGCGCAGGTGCGGCCCGTACCGTCGCAGGCGTGGAGCCTGGCGGCCATGGTCGAGAGCGACGAGATCGTCGTTCCGTTCATGGTCAATCGAACGGGACGAGAGCTGCCGGCGATCGCGCGCGTCGATCGGTACGGCGGCGGATCGGTGAGCGAGCAGCGACAGAACGAGAAGGTCACCTTCGCGCTCGGCGTGTTCGACCCGAACACCCTGCAGTGGAAGCGCTTCGAGATGCCCAACGGCGTCCGCAACTTTCGCCGCGGATCGCGCGAGTCGATCTCGGCCTTCGCCTCGCAGCACGCCGTGCGCATCCCGATGGCCGCGACCTTCGACCCGCGCACTGGCGCGCTCATCGTCGCTTCGACAGGCACCTCCGAGCTCGCCTCGATCACCCTCGCTTCGCCCGCAGCAAGCCCCGTCAGCACCCACGCGAGCGAGGTCACGAGCGACCTCATCGCGCGCGACGTACGGCGCTCTCGCCCGCAGACCATCGGCTTCGTCAACCCGAGCGTCGTGACCGCGCAGCACGACGAGACGCTGCCGCAGCCCTCGGGCTTGGTCACGACCAGCGACGGCGTCACGATTGTGTACAGCCAGTTCGAGCACGCGATCGAAGTGCGCAAGGACGCGCAGCGCAACCGAGTCTCGATCGGCGGCGAGCGCTTGCCGCAAGACGTCGCGCGAGGCCGTCGACTGTTCTATACGGCGAACAACCCCGCGCTCACGTCGGGCGGTCTTTCGTGCGGCGGATGTCACCCCGACGGTCGCGACGACGGGCTCGTGTGGTTTCTCGCCAACGGCCCGAGGCAGACGCCCACGCTCGCGGCGCGGCTGGTCGCTCCGTTCAACTGGACCGGCTCGCATCGCACGATCGAAGGCAACGTCGCGCAGACCGTCACCCGCCTCGGAGGAACCGGGATGCCCATCGCCGACGTCGACGCCATCGCCGCGTACGTTCAGCGCGGGATCGACGCGCCGCGCGCAGAGCCGCCGGTGGCGCCTCCGTCCGACGAGCTCGTCGCCCGCGGACGCGAGGTCTTCATGACCAACGGAAACTGCGCGAGCTGCCACGATCCCGCCCGCAATTTCACCGACGGACAGTCGCACGAGCTCGGCGGCCTGGGCAGCGACGAGCGCGAGCGGCTGTTCGACACGCCCTCGCTGCGCTTCGTGCGCGCGACGGGGCCGTTCTTTCACGACGGGCGCTATCAGACCCTGCGCCAGCTGCTCACCGACGCCACCGCGCGCATGGGAAACATCGGCCAGCTCTCGCTCCCCGACGTCGAAGCGCTCGAAGCGTTTCTCGTCACGCTGTGAGCCAAAACCCAGGGCAACACCGGCCCGGTCAAATTGACCGACGCGCGGAACTTTTCGCGCCCCCAAGCTACGATGCCCTTCGATGCACCGATCGCTGCGCTCGCTCTCGCTCGTGCTCGCCGCCTCGACGCTGCTCGCGGCCGGCTCCGCGCGGGCCCAGACCGCGATCGACCGCGTGGGTGAAGCGTTTCGCACGCCCGCCTTCGGCCTGAGCGGCCCCAGCGAGCGCGGCTCGGGCCAGGGCACCACGCCCCTCAACGACCTCGATGACACGCAGCACTTGAACGGCAGCGCCGACGGAGCCCCGCGCGAAGCGCAGTCCGTTCACTCGACGATCGCCGCCCTGCGCGGCGCGCTCTGGCACTGGCTCGACGAGACCGAGCGCCGTCGATTGAGCGCCGTCGACGCCACGCGAACGAGCGGGGCCGAGACCGCCACGCTGCAGTTGTTTCTCGCAGACCGAGCGCTGCGACGGTTCGCTCCGATGGCGCTCGCGGTGCTGTCTCGACGCAACGAGGCGATCGCCCTGCGCCGCGCGGCGCAGCTTCGCACGACGAGCGACGCCGACGCGGTCGCGCGCAACGCGACGGTCGTGCGCATCCTCCGTCGACGCGAAGAAGTCGCGACGGCCACGGCGGCGACCTTCGCGCGACGGCTCCAGCGCCTCGGCGCGTCCATCTCGCCCACCACGCCGAGCGAAGAAGACCGCGAGTTTGCCGCGGATCGCGCCGTGGTCGCCGCGGCCGAAGCCGCGCGAACGAGGGACCCCTCCGAGGTCGCCATCGCCATCGCCGAGACCAACATCGCGTACGGCGGCCGCGCGGCGCGCTCGGTCGTCGTGGACGAAGCGATCCACCTGCTCGAAGAGCTCGTCGCGATCGCCCGCGGAAATCCCGCGGTCGAACGCCCCCTCCCGCCCCTCCCGGTGACCATCGACCCCGACGCCAACGACCTGCCCATCGGCCCGAGCACCGTCGCGAGCGCCCCGCGCACGAGCGCGCGCAACGCCCGCGCGCGCAGCCGCCGACCGCGCGCCCAGGGCACGCCGGCCCTCGTTCGCAGAGCGGGCCCCGACGCCCGTTGCTACGACGACTTTCGCTGCTTTCAAGACGAGTGACCCGCACGCTCGCCCGCGATCGGGCCTTCGGTTGGCTCACTCTGGCGCGATCGTACCGTTGAAATCCGGGGATTTCGCTGGCCCGATGTTTGCGAAGATCGCGCCCGAGGTACTGCATGCGATCTGTCCAGCGTGGTTGGCTTTCGGGGTTGGTCCTGTCCTGTGGTCTCGCCGCGGCGAGTTTCTCGCTCGCTCCGTCGAGCGCAGAGGCGTGCGGCGGCTGCTTCGCTCCTCCGGGAGCGGTTCAAACCGTGACCGATCACCGCATGGTGCTCTCGGTCTCGTCGACGCAGACGACGCTGTGGGACCAGTTCAGCTATTCGGGGCAGCCGTCGGATTTCTCCTGGATTCTTCCAGTCCGAAACGGGCCCAACGTCGAGATCAAGCTCGCGGACAACCGCTTCATGCAGGTGCTCGACAACATCTCGGTCCCGACGCTGTACGCGCCGCAGCGGCCCTATCGGTACTGCGGCGGAGCGTTCGCCGAGACGGACAACGCCGCGCCGCGCGCAGCGGACGCCGCGGCGTCGGGCGGAGGAGTGACGGTGCACCGCGAAGAAGTCGTGGGGCCGTACGCGATCGCGGTCGTGGGCGGGACCGACGCGATGGCGATCCGCAACTGGCTTCGCGAGAGCGGGTTCTCGGTGCCCGCGGCGCTCGACCCGGTGATCGATTACTACGTGGGAATGCGCTCGGATTTCGTGGCGCTGAAGCTCCGACCGGGCGCGACGTTGAACCGAATGTCTCCGGTGAGAGTGACCGTTCCGGGGTACGCGCCGACGCTGCCGCTGCGCATGGTGGCCGCAGGAATCGCTGACAAAGTCGGCCTCACGCTGCTCGTCCTCGGCAACTCGCGCTTCGAAGCGACCAACTATCCCAACGGCGAAGTCAGCAACAACGACCTCACCTGGGATTGGAACGCGAACCCCGTCCAAGTCCCCGCCGACGACTTTCGCGCCGCCGAGCGCGCGATCTTCACCCGCACCGCGGGCCGCGGCTGGATCACCGAGTCCGCCATGCCGCAAAACTCGGGCTTCTTGCAGAACCTCGCGATGAACGCGCGCTTCGCGATCCAGGGCAGCGGCCCCGTGTGTCCTCCCGCCACGGGCGGCAGCGACGCGGGCGCAGAAGACGCCGGCTCTTCGGGCGGGATGAGCTGCGTCGAGCCCGACCCCGCGACGGACATGCAAGTGGCCCTCTCGGGCCTGGCCAACGGCGACATCACCCTCACGCGCATGCGCGCCGAGCTCAGCGCGGTCCTGCTCGATCGCGACCTGCAGCTCGGGCCGACCGCGGTCCCTTCGACCCGCGACCGCACGTACCAGTACGGAGTCATTCGCAACGCGCCCCCCGAGCCTCCGCCCTGCGCCAACCCGAGCCCCGCGCGACCGACGGTGGCGCCCATTCGTTGCACGGCGGTTCCCGCGGCGCCGGGCTCGATGGGGCTCGCTGGATTCGCGTTGGTGTCCGCCGCGATCGCCCGCGTCGCGCGCCGCAAGAAGAACGACCGCTGAACGACCGCTGAACCAGCGCGCTCAGCGCGGCGCGGCGCTCGTGCGCCACATCGTCGTGCGAAATTGATAGCGCGCTCCGTCGGTGCTCATCTCGACGTCGCCGTTGAGGTCCGTGCGATACACCTGCACGTTGTTGCGCGCGAGCGCGCCGAGCGTCTCGGCGTGAGGGTGACCGTAGTCGTTGCCCGTTCCGCAAGAGATCACGGCGACGCGTGGCGAGACCGCGCTCAAAAACGGCTGCGTGCTCGCGTAGCGCGAGCCGTGATGGGCGACCTTCAAGATGTCCGCGCTCAGCTGCGCGCGGTTCTCTGCGAGCAATCGCTCTTCGGTCTCGGTCTCGGCGTCGCCCGTGAACAACACGCGCACCGCGCCCGCGGTCACCCTCGTCACGATCGAGTTCGCGTTGGCCTCGCTGCGCGATCGCTCGATGAACGGAATCCTCGGCTGCAACACCTCGACGCTCACGCTCGAGCCGAGCGCGAGCGTCTGCCCCTGCCGAGCCTGCATAAACGGGATCGCCTGCTGCTGAATCGCCGCGAGCAAGCGATCGTACGTCGCGATCGGATGCGGATACGCCGGGTCGATCACGCGTTGAACGCGCACCGCGCCGAGCACGTTGCGCGCGCCGCCGATGTGATCGAGGTGCGGGTGCGTGAGCAGCATCCAGTCGAGCGAGCGAATGCCCTTCTGCGCGAGCACCGCGCGCAAGTGCTCGTCGCCCTCGGGCGGCCCCGCGTCGATCAACGCGCTGTGCCCGTCGGCCGTCTCGAGCAGCGCCGCGTCGCCTTGCCCCACGTCCACGAAGGTCACGCGCAGCCGATTGGCGATCGCCCCCATCGACTGCGGAACGGTGATCCCCGGCGTCTGCTGAAACTGCGGCTGCTGTTGATACGGCACCTGCGGCTGCGGCGACTGCGCGCGGTTGCGCGTGCGCGAACGGCTGCGCGGTCGACGCGCGGCGCGCTCTTCTTCGGGCGGCGCCGTCACTTCAGCGAGGATTTCTTCGCACGCGACGGTGGTCGCCATGACGAGCGAGACAAACGCGAGCGCGGCGCGGGACCTCATGGATCAACACCGAATCTACCGCGAACTGAGCATTCGAACAGCAGGAGCTCCGAGTCGAAGATTGTCCGCAGCCCACATGCGCTACACTTCGCGCTGCCTTCCATGCTTCGTCGTACGGATCGGTTCGGGCTGCGGCTGCGAGCGAGCGCGGTCGCAGCGCTCGTGAGCGCGAGCGCGAGCGTCGCTTTCGCCCAGCAAAACACAGACGAAATTCACATCTCGCCCGAAGGCTCCGCCGGCGAGACCGCGCCCGCGCCGCCCGCCGATGACACGAGCGCGCACCCCGGCGAGCTCGTGATCATCGTGCACGAGCTCCCCCCACGCGCGCGCTCGGTCTCGGACAACGAGCAGCCGCAACGGTCGACTTCGACGGTCGCGCCGCAGCCCGTGCTGCCGAACGAAGAGCCCGACACGCCCGCGCGGCAAGAGAGGGCCTTCGCTCCGGGCCTCGTGTTTGGCGCCAACGCAGGCATCGGCGGCCCCTCGGGTGTGCTCGGCGCCTTCGTCGAAGCCGCCCCCATCCGCGCGCTCAGCGCCCGGCTCGGCGCGGGAATCGGCCTGAATTTCGGCCCCTCGATCGAGCTCGGCGCCATCGTTCGCCCCACGCGTTGGGGCCGCGTCGCGCCCATCGCGTCGCTCACGTACTCGACCAACTTCACGCCCGGCAGCTGGCGCTCGATCCTCGGGCTCAGCGCCGCGGCCAACTCGCACTGGCTCACCCCTGCGCTCGGCGTCGAGATCCGCTTGCGACCGATCGTCTTGCTGCGCGCGTACGTGGGCGCCGCGGTGATGCTCAACACCGCGGACTTCGCCAACTACGCCAACGGCTCGTGGTGGGGCCCCTCGCGCCCGCCGAGCTTCATCGGATTCTCGCCGCTGTCCGCAGCGGACGCGCACGACGAGGGACGCGCGCTGGTCACCCCCGCGATCTGGGTCGACATCGGCGTGATCGGCCCGCAGTGGTAGCGCGCTGATCGCTCACTCGCGCACGCACTCGAGCGGAACCGCGATCACGCCGCTCTCTTGCGCGCCCGCGTCTTCGTCGGGCTCTCCCACGAGCGCCTCGCCCACGAGCCACTGCTCGCTCGCGCACGCGACGATCACAGGGCGATCGATCGGCGGAAGCCCGCGCGCCCGCAGCGCAAAGGACTCGCGCACGCTCCCGTCGAGCCCCACGCGCGCCGCTCGCTGCACGGGCTGCCCGCGCTCGACGCCGACGTACAACAGCACGTAGCCCCGCCCGTCGGGCTCGATCGCGATCGAGTCCGCGAGGCCCTCGCGCGCGACCTCGGTGACCCGCATTCCGCTCGAAGAAACCCGCGCAAACAGCAGCGGCCCCGGCGTCACGCACAGCCCCTCGCCCACCGCGAGGCAGCCCGCGCTGCCCGGCCGCGCGCGGGTGAACGACGCGATCGCGAAGCCCGCCTCGGCCTCGGTCCCCGCCCCTTGCGCCGTCACGATCACGGTCGCGCTTGAAATCGTGTGCGTGCCTCGCGAACGCAGCGCCCCGCCCTCGATCGCGTACGCCTCGAGCCGCGTGACCGCCGTCGAGCCCTGGCCGTCCACGCGCTCGACCAGCGCGATCCTCGCGCGCTGCGCGAAGGCGCGGAGGTCTCCGTCCGCGAGGCGCGCGGGCACCGGTTGATTCTGTGTGCTTGTATTTCCTGCGTCGGCGCTCGCGCGCTCGCCGATGACCGCGCGCACCACCCTCGGCTCGGCGTCGTCTTCGCCCGCGACGCTCGCCAACACCGCGACGCGCCCGTCCCCCTCGCGCTCGATCGCCGCGATGATCCCGCGGCTCTGCAGCGCGCGAGAGAACCCCACGCTCGCCTTGATCCACGGCGCGCTCGCGTTCGCTCGGTGCGCCGTCCACCACTCTTCGCTGTCGAGCCCCTCGATCGCCGCCGTCGGAGCGCGCCACGCGATCGGCCCCACGTCGCTCGCGAGCACCGAGAGGCCCTCGACGCCCTGCGCCACGACCGCCGCCGGAGCCCAGCTGCTGCCCTCACGCAGCGATCGTTGCGTGCGCGAGAGCGTGTGCCCTCGCACCACCCACGCGCTCAGCTCGTCACCCGCGCACGTCGCGTGCAACGACTCGAACGCACCGCCGCCCGCAACGATCGCGACCGTCCCCGCGCGCACTTCGGACCGGCACCGCGCGAGCGCCTGCGGTGAGAGCCGCGGCTCGTCGCGATCGCTCGAAGCGCCGCCAGACGACTGTTGCTTGACCCCGCACCCGCGACCGCCGCACGCGCTCGAACAGAGCGCGATCAGAGCGACTCGCGCGACCAACGCACGCGCGCGCAACGATCACACCTTCTCTTTGGCCACGCGGCCCATCAGCCCCTGCGGACGCAGCAAGAGCACCGCCACCAAGATCGAGAACACGATGGCAGGCGCAAACGAGCTCGAGACGTACGCGGCCGAGAGCTGCTCGACCAGGCCGATCACGAGGCCGCCGATCATGGCGCCGGGGATGTTTCCGATCCCGCCGAGGACCGCGGCGACGAAGGCCTTGAGCCCCGGCTGCACGCCCATCAAGGGCTCGACGCGGGGCTGATCGAGGGCGAAGAGGATTCCGCCCGCGGCCGCGAGCATCGAGCCGAGGCCGAAGGTCATCGCGATCACGCGATCCGTGGCGACGCCCATCAAACGCGCGGCGTCGAGGTTCGTGCTGATCGCGCGCATCGCCTTGCCTACGCGCGTTCGTTGCACGAGCAGCGTGAGGAGCACCATCAACACGATCGCAGCGCCGAGGTCGATGAGCTTGACGACGTTGGTCGTGATCGGCCCGATGTGCAGCGCGCGCGACGAAATCAGCGACGGAAACGCGCGGGGCGTCGAGCCGAACTTCAGCACCGCGAGGTTCTGCAACAGGATCGAGACGCCGATGGCCGTCACGAGCGGCGTGAGCTTGGGCGCGTTGCGCACGGGGCGATACGCGAGCCGCTCGATCGTCACGCCGAGCGCGGCGCACGCGAACATCGCCATCATCAACGAGCCCAGAAACGGCAGGATGCCCTGCGGCTGCGGGCCGAAGAGCAGCGCGCCGAAGATCCCCGCGAACGCGCCGAGCATGAACACGTCGCTGTGCGCGAAGTTGATCAAGCCGAGCACGCCGTAGACCATCGTGTAGCCGAGGGCGATGAGCGCGTAGACGCCGCCCAGCGAGATTCCCTCGACCATTTGCGAGAGAAACCGCGCGGGAGACTCCGCGGCGCCGCGCAGGATCTTGAATACTGGCCACACGGCAGCGGCGAGCACGAGCGCCGGAGCCAGCCGCTTGGACAGCGGGACCGGACGCGCCGACGCGCTGCTCGCCGACGATGCGGGCGACGCGCTCACTGAGCCTCGATCGCGCGGTGGAAGCGAAAGGCGTTCTCTCGGACTTCGAGGATGACCGCGCCCTTCACGGCGTTGCGCTCAGCGTCGATCGAGATGCGGCCCGTCGCGCCTTCGACGTTGCGCGTGGCGGCGAGCGCGGCGCGGATCGCGGGGCCCTCTTTCGAGTTGGCGCGGCGAATGGCGTCGGCGGACACGATCATCGCGTCGTAGCCGAGCGCGGCGAGGCCGTTGGCGTCCGAGTGATACTTGTTCGAGTACGCGGAGACGAAGCGCGTTCCGACGGCGGTGGTCGGGTGATCAGGAGCGAATCCCTCGCTGAAATAGCTGCCGACGAGCTTGTCGTCGTCGTTGCGAAAGAGCGCCGGCGCGTCCCATCCGTCGCCGCCGAGCATCGGCCCGGTGAAGCCCGCCGAGCGAGCCTCGCGCGCGATCAGCGCGACCTCCGTGTAGTACCCCGGAACGAACATCGCCTGCGGCCCCTTCGCGATCATCCCCGAGAGCTGCGCAGAGAAGTGCGTGTCGCCCTTGCGATAGCTCTGCTCGTCGACGATCTCTCCCCCGAGCCGCGTGAACGTCTCGCGAAACGACCGGGCCAAGCCCGTCGAGTACGCGCTCGCTTCGTCACGAAAGATCGCGACCTTCTGGATCGGCGCGCCGCCGGACTGCAGCTCCCTCGCGAAGCGCGCCATCACCGCGCCCTGAAACGGGTCGATGAAACACACGCGAAAGATGTAATCGCCCACGCGCGTCACGTCCTCGTTGGTGCTCGACGGAGACACCATCGGGACGCGCCTTCGCTGCGCCACGCGCCCGCCCGAGAGCGAGAGCGAGCTGGCCACCTCGCCGATGATCACCGAGGCTCCCTCGCGATCGATCAAGCGCGTCACGGCGCTCGCGGCCTCGGTGCTGTCTCCGCGATCGTCCTCGACCACGAGCCTGAGCTGTTGACCGAGCAAGCCTCCCGCGGCGTTGATCTCGTCGATGGCGATCTGAACGCCGTTTCGCGTGGAGATTCCGAACTCGGCCTCGCCACCGGTCATCGACAGGTAGGCGCCGATCACGATCCCGTTGTTCTTCTTCTTGCACGCGTTGGCCGCGCCCGCGAGGGGGGCGAGGGCCATGGCTTCGATGATGTTGCGTCGGCTCAGTCGCATGGGTGCGCGGATTCAACACCGGCCCCTCCCCCGCTAGCAAGCGCGCGATCAGCGACGACGGCCGAACACCGAGACGCCGAAGCGCTCGAGCAAGCTCACCGTACCCATCAGCGGAAGCCCGATCACCCCAGTAAAGTCCACGCCGACGATCGACTCGAAGAGGGCGATCCCCACGCCCTCGATCTTGTACGAGCCCGCGCAGTCGAGCGGGCTGTCCCTTCGGACGTACTCTTCGATCTCGCGCTTGGACAGCGGCCGAAGCGTCAGCTCGTGGGTGTCCAGCCACTCTTCAGCGCGCCCGCTCGAGTGCTGATAGACCGCCACCGCCGTGTGAATCCGGTGCTTGCGCCCGGCGAGGCGCTCGAGCTGCGCGACGGCGCGCTCGGGGGTGTGCGGTTTTCCCAGGGATTCTCCGTCGATTTCGACGGTCTGGTCCGAGCCGATCACCACCGCGTCGCCCACCGAAGCGCCGAGCGAGCGCGCCTTGCCGAGCGCCAGGTGGCGCACGAGCGTGATGGGATCGACCGCGCCGAGCGCGACTTTCTCCGCGTCTTCGTCGTAGTCCGACGCCATGCTCTCGATCTCGAGCTGCAGCCTTCCGACGAGCTCGCGCCGATAGCGCGAGGTCGATGCGAGGATGATTCGTGTCACGCGCGCTACGCTACCGCGCGGACGCCCGCCGCGCTTCAAGCACGAAGCCGTCGCTCGATCTCCGAAGCGTCGCCGAGCGCGACCGCCGCGAGCGCGCCGACCTGCCCCGCACGAAGCTGCGCCCTGAGCGCCCCGCGCTCTTGGTCCGTGAGCGCTCGCCCGAGCTTCGCTTCGAACTGCGCCGCGAGCACGACCGATTGACCGTCTTCGCGCCCTTCTTCGCGCCCTTCTTCGCGCCCTTCTTCACGCCCTTCTGCGCGCACCTCGTCGATGGTCTTGTAGCCAGCGCGAATCAAGAGGTTGCGCATCGAGACGTCGAGCGCGACGCGACGATCCCAGAGAGCCGCAGCAGGCATTTTCTCCTGCAGAATTCCTGGCGCTTCGAGCAGGTCATCCCCGGTGTGCACGCTCATCGCGTCGGGGGACGAGTACACTTCGACGCGCCGCGGTCCGACGAGACGAACGACCCACACCAACTTCGCCCCCGCGCCGAAGTACTCTTCGATCTTCGTCTGAAGGTCTGCTTCTTTCGTCCCTTCGTCTGCATATTCGACGGCCAGCGGCGGAGCGCCCTTCGCCCATCCGCCCTTGTCCGCCGGAACTCCCCCGACGCTCACGTCCGGCGCCCGCACCGTGTCCTCTGCGAGCTTGTGCCCGACGTCCACGCCGAGCTCGACCACCATCGGATCGGTCGCCAGCGGAAGCGCGCCGGTCACATTCGCGTTTCCGTGCCGCGTCCCTGCGGGAGAAAGCTGCACAGGATGCCCGCGAGAAATCTCGTAGTACCCGCCCGGCTCGAGCCCGTCCGCACGAAACGGCCCCTGCGTCCCCTTGTTCGTCTCTCGGCTCGACGTCATCGCAGCACGAGAGTGTAGCGCGCTCCTTCGCACGCGCGAGCGAACCCTCTCCCCCTCGCGCATGGCTCCAAGCAGTGACGACATGCTCCGCAACGTCGCGTTCATCGCGTTGGCGCTGGCCTCACTCACGCCCTGGGTGAAGGCCCCGGTCGCGCTCGTCGCGGGCGTCGCGTTCGCGTTGCTCTGGGGCACGCCGTTCACGTCCAAGCTCAAGGTCGCGCAGACCGCGCTGCTGCAAGCGAGCGTCGTCGGCCTGGGCGCCGCGATGAACCTCGAGCGCGTCCTGCGCGTCGGCGCGTCGGGCTTCGTGCAGACCGCGCTCACGCTCGCCGCTGTGTTCGCGATGGGCGCGCTCTTCTCGAGACTGCTTCGCACCGAACGAACGACCTCGCTCTTGGTCACCGCCGGCACCGCCATCTGCGGCGGAAGCGCGATCGCCGCGGTCGCTCCCGCGATCGGAGCCAAGCCGCAACAGACGTCGGTCGCGCTCGCGGTGGTCTTTCTGCTCAACGCGCTCGCGCTCGTCGTGTTTCCCGCGGTGGGGCACTGGCTCTCTCTCGACCCGCGCGCGTTCGGCCTGTGGAGCGCGCTCGCCATCCACGACACCAGCTCGGTCGTCGGAGCGTCGCTGCAGTTCGGCCCCGAAGCGCTCTCGATCGCGACGACCGTCAAGCTCGCGCGGGCCCTTTGGATCATCCCGATGACCCTGGTCCTGTCGCGCGTGTGGCCGAGCGACGAGGGCTCTTCTGCCGCACCCAAACGGCCGTGGTTCATCGCGGGCTTCATCGCGATGGCCGCGGTGGTGACGTGGGTTCCTGCGCTGCGCCCGGCGGGGCAATGGGTCGCGGCGGCGAGCCGTCAGGTCCTCGTGCTCACGCTGTTTCTCATCGGCGCCGGCGTCTCGCGCGAGGCGCTGCGCACGGTGGGCGCGAAGCCCATCGCGCTCGGAGCGCTCTTGTGGGCCGCCATCGCCACGCTCTCGCTCGTCGCGATCCGCGCTGGGTGGCTGCAGCTCGGCGCGGCTTGATTCGCGCACCTGAATTCAAGAAGAGAGCGTTCGAACCGAGGACACCAGTCTCACTTGGGGCATCGGTAGCCTCACAGGCTGGCCGCCCGATGGTGATCGCCGACGTCGAGACCATCGACGGTCCAGCGTCGGTTGCTCAGAGGTCTCGACGTCGGCGATCACCATCGGGCGAAGCCAGCCAAGAACAGGCTACCCTGCGATGAACGTCGCACATAGAGAACCTGGACGTCGCGACGACGTCCATGTGCTCGAGGCACGAAGGCTGTCTCTGATTCGAACGCTCTCTTCTTGAATCCTTGTGCGTGTTTTCGACGCGCGCGTCGAGTGGCTGAGTTTCGCTGGAGCTCGTCGCTCTTCGAGGGGGACCGCTCCGATCACCAATCTCACTTGGGGCATCGGTAGCCTCACAGGCTGGCCGGGCGCTCGGGCCCAATTGCCTGCACTTCTCGCTCGGTACAGAGAGCGACGTTCCGCGAAGTGCAGGCAATTGGGCCCGAGCGCCCGAAGCCAGCCAAGAACAGGCTACCCTGCGCAGAACGTCACGCTATGCAGTCCCGCCCGACGCGACGTCAGGCGTGTGCTCGAGGCACAAAGGCTGATGGTGCGATCCCTCTCGAAGAGCGACGAACCCTTCGAGCCCCGCGAGTGCACCACAGTCGCACGACGTTGTGAAGGCGCAACGCACACCCCGGCTGGCCGCTACAACCTCCCCCGCGCCGTGTCATCGTTGCCCTTCGAGTGAGCGACGAGATCCACGACGACTCGGGGCGCTGGCTGTTCAACGAGCTGCTGCGTCGCGGTGTCCCCGCGGCGAAGCTCTTCGAAGACGCTGGCCTGAGCGCCGCGCACCGTCGCGGAGAGCTGCGCCCTCCCTGGTCCGCGCGCGTCGCCGTCACGACCGCCGCATCGAAGCTGCTCGACGACCCGTGCCTCGGCTTCGACCTCGCGGGCCACATCGCCGTCGAACAGCAAGGCATGTTCGCCGCCGCGCTCGTGCACGCGCACAGCCTGCGCGAGATGTTCGAGATCGCCCGCGCCCACCTCACGCTCTGGGAGCCGACGGCGCAGCTGAGCGTCGAGTCCAACGGGGCGAGCACGCGCCTTCACTACGCGCACCAGACCGGCGATCCGCTGGGTGACACGATCGAGACCCAGCTCTCTCTGTCGGTGATGACCGCGATCTTGGTCGAGCGAATCCCCGCGGCGCGATCGTCGTTGACCCTGGGTTTTGCCTGCGCTCCGCCGACGCACGAGCGATGCGCTTCGACCGTCGTGCGCCTCGGCGTCGCGACGCGCTTTCATCAATCGCGCTGGTACGCCGAGCTGCCGACGGCCTTCGTCGACGAGAAGCTCGCCGGCGCGCACCCCGTGGTGCGCAAGCTGCTGCACGAGCGACTCGAGCAAGAGCACCATCGCAAGAAGAGCCAGCGGACCTTTCTCGATCAGCTGCGCGCGGCGCTGCGCGAGGGCCTGGAGCGTCGATGGAGCGCCGAGGACATAGCCGCGGCCTGCGAGCTCTCGACGCGAACGCTGCAACACCGCCTGCAAGCGCACGGAACCTCGCTCACCGAGCAGCAGGCCCTCGTGCGCATCGAGCGCGCGCGAGCGCTGCTCGAGGATCGCGAGCTCACGATCGAAGCCGTGGCGGATCGCGTGGGCTTCGACTCGCTCGCCGCGTTCTCGCGGTTCTTTCGAAAGCACACCGGCGTGGCGCCCTCGGCGTATCGCGCAGAGCGATCGTCACGCTGAGGGCGCGACGCTCAGCGCATCGATTCAAGAAGAGAGAGTTCGAGCTCGGACACCTGTCTCACCTGGGGCATCGGTAGCCTCACAGGCTGGCCGGCCACCCGCACCGGGTGGCCGAAGCCAGCCAAGAACAGGCTACCCTGCGCAGAACGTCACGCGATGCAGTCCCGCCCGACGCGACGTCAGGCGTGTGCTCGAGGCACGAAGGCTGTCTCTGCTCGAACGCTCTCTTCTTGAATCGTTGTGCGCGATTTCAACGCGCCGTGCTGCCTCTTCGTTGAGATGGAGTCGCGAGAGTCGATTCGTCTTCGAGAGCGCCCGTGCTGGCCACCAGTCTCACCTGGGGCATCGGTAGCCTCACAGGCTGGCCTGGGCAGAGGGAGCGCTCGCGCATAGCTCACTCCCGGAACAGCGGGAATCGCTCAGCGAGCTATGCGCGAGCGCTCCCTCTGCCCAGAAGCCAGCCAAGAACAGGCTACCCTGCGGCGGATGTGACGTTGAAAAGCCTGCCCGACGCGACGTCGGACATGTGCTCGAGGCACGAAGGCTGACCAACACGGGCTCTCTCGGTGACGAACCAACTCCCTCTCGAGCGCTCATCGCTCGAAGTCTCTTCCGTTCGCCACGCTCATCGAGTCGAGAGAAAGCACGTCGCGCGCACCAGTCTCACCTGGGGCATCGGTAGCCTCACAGGCTGGCCGCCCGAGGGTGATCAAGACGGGCGTGACCACCTGCGGTCCGGCGCAGTTGATTCAGCGGTCACGCCCGTCTTGATCACCCTCGGGCGAAGCCAGCCAAGAACAGGCTACCCTGCGGTGAATGACTGCGTTTCCGGCCTGCCCGACGCGACGTCGGACATGTGCTCGAGGCACGAAGGCTGCGACGAAACGTGCTCTCTCTCGACTCGACGATCAGCGCTCAGCGAGAGCGCTCGAACCGTGGCTCACCTCTTCGACCGTTGATTGTGTGTGCTCAGAATCGAATCGCTCGATCGAGCTTCGAGAGTCTTCACAACGCCGACCCACCAATCTCACTTGGGGCATCGGTAGCCTCACAGGCTGGCCGCTAGGCCTCGCCCTAGTCGAACTACTTCTCGCTCGGTCCAGAGAGCGACGCTCCGCGAAGTAGTTCGACTAGGGCGAGGCCTAGCGAAGCCAGCCAAGAACAGGCTACCCTGCGCGGAACGTCACACTATGCAGTCCCGCCCGACGCGACGTCAGGCGTGTGCTCGAGGCACGAAGGCTGAGTGACGCTGTGAACACTCTCGGAGCTCGACCGAGAGGCCTGTGGTGTACACGCAATCGCGCGCCGTTGTCATCCCCCTCGTCGAGCCCCCTGCGTCAGGCAATGACCGCAGATCGAGCGCATCCCCCGCCGCTCGGTCTGTCGCTCAAGAGACGGTCGTCAGCCCCTCGGCGCCCATCTCTTGCTCTTCGCCCTTCTGCGGAACCCAGTCCGCGTCCTCGACGGGCTCGAGCACGACCGGCTTTCCGTCGAACGTCCGACGCTTGCCCGGAAGAACAAACGCCGTGAACAGGTACACGAGCAGCGACTTCTGCTCGAGGCGCGGGTCGATGATCGGGTGCAGCTTCTCGTAGTGCTTCTCGCGCAGCAGCGACCAGTGCAGCCCCGGCTGCTCGTGGTGCATCCCGTGAAACCCGTTGTTGAACGTAAACCAGTTGAACACCTCGCCCACGAAGTTGCGCGAGTGGTTCGCCGGATGCGTGATGTCACAGCCGTCGTGCTGCAGGTAGTTCACCGCGGTGATCCCCCACACCGCGAACAAGTGCGGAAGCACGATGTAGACGAGCGTCTTGCGCCAGTCGATCGCGAAGAGCACCAGCTTTTCGCCCCAGCAAATGACGGTCTCCATCACGAACTGCTGGTACCACTTGGGGTGCGTGCGCTTCATGGTCTTGACGAAGCGCATGTTTCCCGAGGTCACGTCGAAGGCCACGCGGGGGACGAACAGGATGAAATTCAGAAGGTTCCACCCCGTGTCGACCTTCGTCGTGCGCATCACGTCCTTCGGGCCCTGCGTGAACTTGTGATGGCTGAGGTTGTGCCCCGGCACGTACTCGCTCACCGGAAAGCCGTACGCGCAGGTCAACGCCACCTGAAACGCCTTGTTGAGCGGGCGGCTCTTGAAAATAGGTGCGTGAATCGTGTTGTGCGTGATCACCGCGCAGATCCAGCTCAGCGCCATCGTCAGCAGCACCAGCGGAACCGCGAAGACGAGCTCCTTCGGTCCGAAGAACCACTGAAAGATCACCAGCGCGTAGTACGTCGCTACAAACGCGAGCGTTCGTCGGTCGGCCTTGTATCGCAGCATCGGTTTCGCCGCGGACACTACCGCGCTGCGTCGCCCAGTCCAGTGCCACACCCGCACTGCACGCCGCCGCGCTGACTGCTTCGCGCGCTACGCACTCGCAGCTCTTGCGCACGCCGCCACCACGGCCTCCCGCGCCTCGGCGGACAAGCCCGTCGCCACGTGCACCAATCGCTCGCCCGTCGCGCGCAACACGATCCGCGCAGGCTCCCCTTCGCTCGCGGACTCGGGCCGCGCGCGCAGCGCGTCTCGCTCGGATCGCGTGCGCAATCGGTGCGTCCGCGCCGCCTCGGGCATCGGCTCGCTCACCAACGAGAGCCGAACGAGCTGCACGGACTCCGTCGACGGAGACGATCCGTTCTGTTCGCTCACCGTGACCAGCGCGTAGCCCGCGTAGGGTCGCAGCATCGCCTCGAGCGCAGGGCCCTCGAAGGAGATCGCGTGCGCCCGACCGCTCTTCCACGCGCGCGCGTCGCCCACAGCGCCCGTCGCGCGAAACTCCCCAGCGTCGTCCGCGCGCCAGAGCGTCGTGAGCGCCCCGAACGTCGGGATCGCGTGCACGAGCGAGGCCCACTCGTCGCCGCGATCGCTGCTCGGCAGCACCGGCTCGAGAAAGAGCGTCGCGCGCTCATCACCCTTGTCCGCCGCCGCGCGCACGAGCAGCGAGAGCATCGAGAGCTCGTCGAGCAGCGCCGCGACCCGAGGCCGCGCGCGCTCGAGCAGCGCGCGTTCGCTCTGGTGAATCTGCACTTCGACGAACGTGCTCTGCGCGTACCGCGACGAGCGAGGGTTGTTGTAGCCGCGGCGGCGCGAGTCCTCGCCAGGGATCTCTTCCTCTTCGAAGTGCGTCGAGGCGAGCTCTTCGGTGTCGAGCTCGTTCACCTCGGCGTTGAGCGCCTCGAGCTGATCGAGCAGCTCGATCGCGCTGCGCGCGGAGGCCGGCGCCGTCCCCGTGCGGCCGAACACCTCGAGCCCGCGCGCGCGCCGCGCCTCGAGCTCGACCACCCACGCAGAGTCCATCAGCTCGTCGAGCGAGCCCTTGAGCGCCTCGAACGCCCCGCGCAACGCGCGCTCGTCCCACTGCGACGTGTCTTCGACCTCGATCTTCGGTGGCTCGCGCAACAGCCGCACCGCGAGCGCCATGTCCCCGCCGCGCTCGAGCGCGTGAATCAACGCGACGTCTTCGCCCCGCCTCTTCACGAGGTGATACGCCAGCGGAACCGCCAGCCGTCGCTCGAGCGCCCTTCGCAGCGGCCGCGCGCCGTACCGCGGGTCGAACGCCTGCTCGACGAGCAGGTCGAGCAGCGGAGGCTCGACGTCGACCAGGACGTTTCCGCGACGCACGCCCCGACGAGAGAGCAGCTCGCCCAGGGCGTTGCGCACGATCACGCGCAGCGCTCGCTGATCGAGCGAGCGAAACGCCACCACGCGGTCGATGCGATTGAAGAACTCGGGCCGAAAGAACAGCTCCGCCGTCCGAACGTAGTGCCGCCGCGCCTCGTCCGGATCGTTGCGCAAAAAGCCCGCGCGCGCGCTCGCCTCGCGCACGCCGAGGTTCGAGGTCATCACGATTACGCACGCGCGCGCGTCGCTCGGCCGCCCCGCGGCGTCGCACACGCGACCTTCGCCCAGCATGCGCAAGAGCGCGTCGAACACAGCGGGGTGCGCCTTCTCGACCTCGTCGAAGAGCACCACTCGAAAGGGCTGCGTGCGCAGGGCGCTCGTCAGCTCACCGTCCGGGCTCCACGCATCGCCCACCAGGCGCGCGACGCTCGAGCGCGTTTGAAACTCGCTCATGTCGAAGCGCAGCAATCGCTGCGAAGAGCCGTACAGATACGCAGCGAGGGCCTTGGCCGTCTCGGTCTTTCCGACGCCCGTCGGGCCGACGAAGAGAAACGTCGCGACGGGCTTGTCGGGATCGCCGAGCCCCGCTTGCACGGCGAGCACCGCGTCCGTCGCGGCGTCGATCGCCTCGGGCTGCGCCGCCACCATCGCGCCGAGCTCGCGCAGCACGCGGGCCCTCTCTCTGGGCGCCTCGAGCCCGAGCACAAAGGGCGGCAGCCCCGTGCGACGGCCGACCACTTCGAGCACCTCTCTCGCGGTGATGCGCTCGGCGCTCTCGTTGCGAAGCACGGCGTCGTCGTCGAACACAGCGTGCAGCAAGCGCACGGCGGCGCCGGGCAGAGCCTCGTGCGCGAAGTATCGTTTGGCCGCAGAAAGAACCGCCTCGAGCGCGTCAGGGCCCAACGTCCTCGCGCGCGGCGCGCCCTCGCTCGCCCCCTCGTCCGCCTCGTGCGCGTCGAACGCCCGCGCCGCCGCCAGCACCACCGGAACGCTCTCTCGCTCGCTCATCGCGTCGATGCGCACCACGCGAAACAGCCGCGCAAACGCAGGCTCTTCTTCGCGCAGCCGCTCGAGCGCCTCCGGCGAGCACTCAGCCAACACCGAGAACTCGCCGCGGCCCAGCGGCTCTGCGAGAAACTGCGCGAGGTTCGAGTTGCCCTTGCTCGTGCGCCCCGCGTGCGCGAGCCCCGCGAGGTCGTCGACGTACAACACGTCGCCGGTCGCCCGAAGCTCTCGCACGAGCGCGCGGGCCCTCGCCTCCCATTGCCCGACCACGCTCATGCCCGCGATGAATCGATTGGCGTCCACGCGCCACACGTCCCGGCGACGCCCCTGCGACTCGCATCGCGCGCGCAAGGCTCGGACGAACTCGCGGACGATGGCGGTCTTTCCGACGCCGGTCGCGCCGACGAGGACGAGCGATGAAGCCCCAGCGCTGTCCAGCGATTCGAGCAGCGATTGAACGACGGCGCTGCGACCAAACGCAGGCTCGAGCAGCCCGTCCGCCGCGGCGTGAGACCAGTTCGACGCGACCGAGCGCAGCGTCGTGGCCGAGAGCCTCGCGCGACGGCGCTCTTCTTCGGGATCGCCGCGCGACGCAGCGGCCGCTCGGCGCTGCGCGCGCGCCGACGGAGCGAGCAACGAGGGAGGATCGACGTCGACCTCCAAGAGCTCGACGCGCTCTTTGTGCGCGCTGCTCATGGTCGAGAGCGAGTCGAGCCCGTGCTCGACGCAGTACGCCCCCAGCCGGCGCCCGAGCGCCTCGCGCAGCTCGTCCGCGTTCGCGAGCGCGAAGCGCGCCGCGGGACAGCGCGTCGGGGTCACCAGGACGAAGGGCTCGCCCGGCCACTGCTCGAGGAGGACAGGGATCGTTCCGCTCAGCGTGAGGCGCTTTCGCGCGCGCTCGTCGAAGGCCACCGTGTCGATCTCGACCGAGCGCAGACGGTGGTGCGGAGCGAGCGAGAGCTCGGCGATCGACGCCACCGGCTCGGCGCTCGCGCAGTGCTCCATCACCGCGAGCGCCACTTCGTCGCGCAGCTCGCTCAAGCTCGGCCCCACCCTCGTGCTCTCGGGCACGCGCGGCACGAAGGCCTCGAACAGCCGCGCCCCCCTCGCACACACAATCAACGGAACCTTCAGCTCCATCGCGAATCAGCGCGCGAGTGTACGCGATTCTCTTCGCGCGGGGCCCAATTGATCGCGCGCGCCCCTTGACGAGCGTACGTGCCCTCTGCTGAATTGCGCGGCTTTTCAAGAGACGGACTCGCACGCACGAGAGGGATTCACGATGGCGAAGCTGGTGTTCAAGAAGTTCGCAGGATCGCTGCAGCTACAAATCGAATCGTTCGACGAGCTGCTCTCGGCGATCGAGATCCCCAAGACGCAGTGGGTGGCGACCGCCGCGCCTGTCGCCGCGTTCAACTGCGACAAGAAGTTCTTGGAGCTGCTCGACAACGATCACAACGGACGCGTCCGCACCGAAGAGCTCTGCGAGGCGATCCGCTGGACAGCCAAGATGCTCAAGGATCGCAAGGGCGTCGAAGAGCGCAGCGACACGCTCGTCCTCTCGCGGCTCGCCAAGGACGCCACGGTGCTCGAGCAGGCCGCCAACCTCGTGCTCGAAGCGCTCGGAAAGGGCGGGGACAGCACCCTCTCGCTCGCGCAGCTGCGCGAGAGCACCGCGGCGCTGCGCGCGTCGCACTTCAACGGCGACGGGATCATCGCGCCCGAGAAGTTCTCCGAGCGCCTGAGCACCGTCGCCAAGGCCATCATGACCCTCTCGGCCGAAGCGAAGAACGCCGCGGACAAGCCCGGCGTGTCCGCCGCGATGGTGGCGCACTTTCGCGAGGCTCGCACCGCAGCCAAAGCGCACCTCGCCAAGAAGAAAGACGCCTACGTTTGGGCCGACGCCTCCGAGCCGCGCGCGGCCGCCGTCGCCGCCGTCAAAGCCCGCGTCGACGAGTACTTCTTGCAGTGCCGCCTCGTCGCCGCGCAGGCGGACGCCGCGGGATCGCTCAAGCCCGCGCTCGACGGCGTCGCCGGAAGCGCCGAGAAGCTGCTCGCCGCGCTCTCGGCCACGCCCATCGCGCCGCCCTCGGCCGAGGGCAACCTCACCTGGTCCAAGCTGTTTCGCGGAAAGGACTTCGAGGCCCTCGAGACGCTGCGCAAGGACGCGTTCGAGCCTGTGTTTTCTGCGGGCCCCGCGATGAGCGAAGGCCAGTGGCGCGAGCTCGTCGCCAAGGCCGACGCGATCAACGCGTGGAAGGACGCCGCGGCCGCGGACAAGGCCATCGCGCTCGGCGCCGAGCTCGACCTGATCAAAGACGACGAGCTCTCTGCGATCGAAGCCGAGTGCGCAAAGGACACCGAGCGCAAGCCGATGCTCGACGCCGTCGCCGACCTCGAGAAGCTCGTGCTCTTTCAGCGCTGGCTCATGGCGTTTGCGAACAACTTCATCGCGATGCCGGACCTGTACGACCCGACGCGCGCCGCGCTCTTCGAGCGTGGCTCGCTCGTGCTCTCGGGGCGGCTGTTCACCTTCAGCGCGCTCGTCCCCGATCGCGGCGTGCACGCGGCGCTCAGCGAGAAGGGCACGATGTTCACGATGTACGTGAAGGTCGACGCGTCCAAGGCGGGCAAGGACCCGTACGAGGTCGCGATCCCCGTCACCGCAGGGACGTCCGAAGGCATCGAAGTCGGAAAGCGCGGCGTCTTTCGCGACCACGAGAACAACGAGTTCGACGCCACCGTCGTTCAGGTGATCCGTCAGCCCGTCTCGCTGTGGGAAGCGATGGTGATGCCGTACCAGAAGATCGGCCGCTTCGTTTCGAGCAAGATCGAAGGCTTCACGTCGGAGGGAGACAAGGCCCTCGAGAAGCAGCTCGAGTCGACCTACGCGAGCACGCACAGCGCGGCGACCTCGGGCGCCAACGCGGGAGCCACCGCCGCTGCCGCCGCCGCGACGCAGCCCAACCGCCCCGGAACGCCTGCGACGCCCGGAGCGCCCGCGACGCCCGCAGCCAACGCCCCGCAGAGCCCAGGCGCCCTCGCGGGAACGGTCGCCGCCCTCGGCGTCGGCGTCGGCATGATCGTGGGCGCGTTCACTTCGCTCTTCACTGCGCTCAGCTCGATGAACCCGATGCAGCTCGTGGGCGCGATGCTCGGGCTCGTGGCGGTGGTCTCGATTCCGAGCGCGGTCTTCGCGTGGCTCAAGCTGCGCAAGCGCGACATCGCGATCGTCCTCGAGGGACAGGGCTGGGCCCTCAACGAGCGCATCCTGCTCGGAAAGCACCTCGGACCGCTCTTCACCCGCAAGCCCTCGCGCCCCAAGGGCAGCAGCACCGAGATGCTCGACTCGGTCGCCGAACTCATGGAGCGCCGCAAGAACGAAGGCCTCGACGAGGTCGAAGAAGAGGGCCTGCAGGGCAAGCACAAGGCCGCCATCGCCGCGGTGGTGATCGCCGCGCTGCTCTACCAGTTCGGGCCCGGCGTGGTGCGCATGGTGCTGGCCGCGCGCTCGAACGCCGCGCAGAGCACCGCCGCGCCAGCGGCGCCGTGATCAAAGAGAATATCCTGTATTTTCTCTAGCGAATCGTCTCTTCGACGAGCGCGCAACACAGCTCGTCGAGCGCCTCACGGTCGGGGGACTTGGGCAAGGGAGAGCGAGCTTCGATCGCGTCGAGCGCGCGATCGCTGTCCTGCGCGAAGCGCTCGAGCTCGTCGAACGTCCACGCGCCGTCGCGGATCGCGCGCAGCTCTTCGGCGTCGGGCCGGCGCACGATGACCCTTCCGTCTTCGAGCGCTTCTTTGGCCATGCGCAGGAGCCGCACGACGTGCATCCCGAACTTCGTGTCGTAGCCGAACTTGTCTTCGAGCGCGGCGCGCTTGGGGCTTCGCTTCTTCGCCCACTGCTCGTAGCCCGGGCGATCTTCGTGCCCCACGGGGGGCGGGTCGATGATGTACCTGCGGTGCGCGCGCAGCCGCTTCATCTGCGCCATCGCGTAGCCCGAGAACGTGTGCCTGAGCTTTCGCGAGAGAAATTTCTGGCGATTCTCGATGATGCGCTCGGCGATGGGGCTGCGGTGCAGCACGTCTTCGCCCTCGACGAAGAGCATCTCGATCACCCACGCTTGCGCGTCGGCGGCGAGCGAGAAGAAGCGCCGCAGCTCGAGGACGAGGACGTCGGGCTCGTCGCACTGAAACTGCTCGAAGCCCTGCGCAAACCCGAGGACGTGACGCTTGGGGGCCGAGCAGATCCCGCGCAGGTCGAGGTCGCTCGTGGGCGTGGAGGTCCCGTACGCGTGCGAGCCCGAGCGCGAGAGCCAGAGCACGCGATCGCGCAGCCACGGGGGAGCGTCTTTGAACGAGAGCAGGTCGTCGGCCATGAGGGACCTCGCTGTGTGTCGCAGGATCGACGCGGTCAACCGCGCGCACGCTCCGCTCGAAAATCACGTACGGACGCGACACCGAGCGCGCGAGGCGGTATCGAACCACGCGCGATGACCGTGAAGAGAATCAGCGCGCGCGAGGCCAACGAGAAGATCGTCGCCGAGGGCTACGTGTACCTGGACGTGCGAACGGAGGGCGAGTTCGAAGGGGGGCGGCCGGCGGGGTCGTTCAACGTCCCGATCGCCGTGGCGGGGCGCGGAGGGATGGTGCTCAACGAGCGGTTTCTCGCGGTGGTGACCGCGAATTTTCCCCTCGAGACGCGCTTCGTGGTGGGGTGCCAGTCCGGCGTGCGAAGCCAGCGCGCCAGCGCGATGCTCGAAGACGCGGGCTTCGACGAGGTGCTCGAGCAGCGCGCCGGTTGGGGCGGCGCGAAGGACCCCTTCGGTCGCGTGCTCGAGAAGGGCTGGGCCGCAGAGTCGCTGCCGAGCGCGTTCGGACCGGACGCCGAGCGCGGCTACGCGACGCTCAAGTCCAAGCTGAACACGTAATCAAGCGGGCTTTCATTTCAGCGACGAAACGCGATCGCAGCGCCGGCTGTGACGTGGTGATCGAGCGCTCCGCCGGCGACCCAGGCGTCGCCAACGCGCGGGTTCATCGCGTAGAAGTACCGACGCGCGTCGGCCAAAACCCTGAGCTCGAGGCCGCTGATCAAGCCGATCGCGAGGCCGAGCTGAGCCTCGACGCCCGCGGCCGTCGCGCGCACGAAGTAGTTCTGCGCGATGTCTCCTGCGCTGATCAGCGGAAGGCCCGAGGCGCCCAGCAAGATCCCCACGCGTTCGCTCGCGCCGATGCGCACCGACGCCCCCACCCTCACGCTCTGGTACTGCACCCCCGGAACGCCGGGATCGTTCGCGCTCGGCGCCCCTCCGCCGTTGCTCGCGATGGTGAAGTGCTGCTGCCCGTAGGTGGCGTGCAGCCCGAGGTCGTGCAGGCCGAGCGGGATTCGCACGCGCAAACCCACGTCGAACCAAAACGCCGTGGTCCCGTAGACCGTGTCGCGCGAGTCGCGCGAGGACACCCCGAGCACGTACGCGCCCTGCGCGATCACGCCGAACCACGAGGCCGGGCCGCGCGAGAAATGAGCGCCTGGATACCACTCGACCGTCGCGGACAACGCGGGCGCCGCGGCCAGGTCGTAGTTGCGAAGCTCGCCGAAGACGTCCTGGTTGTACGCGAAGAAGCGCCCGTACCAGCGCGCGCCGAGCGAGGCGTCGATCGCCGCGGGAGAGGGCCCTGGCGGAGGCGGAGGAGGCGCTTCTGCGGGCGGCGCGCTGGGCTCGGCGCTCGCGGACGTGCTCGGGTCGGTCGCAGCCGTCGCAGCGGTCGCAGCGCTCGAGGACGACGCCTCGGTCGACGGGTTGTTGCCGCTCTCGTTGCCGCTGTTGTTCGCGGGCTCTTCGGTCGGAGCCGTGTTGCGTCGCGTGTTGGTGCGGCGCCTTCGTCGCTGCGCTTCGACGTCGGGCGCGGCGAGGACAGAGACGAGCGCGAGGGCGGTGCACAGGGCGCACAGCCGCGGGAGCTTTCGAGCGCGGGCGTTCACGAGCCGAGACGATACAACAAAGCCCCGAGCGCACTCAGGCGACTCGGGGCTTCGATGTGCAGCGCGATGACGTTGGTCGATCGCGTTGTCAGGTGAACAGATCCGAGAGGATCAGAGCACCATTTCCTTGAGGCCCTTGAGGGCCGTGGCGCGCACGCGCTTGGACGCGGGCTTCGCCGGAATGGTGATCTTCTCGCGGGTCTGGGGGTTGATGCCTTCGCGCTCCTTGGTGGCGGGGCGCTTGACGACGCGAACCTTGAGAAGGCCCGGAAGAACGAACTCGCCCGGTCCACGGCCGGTGAGCTGCTTCTTGATCACTTCCGACAGAGCGTCGAAAACCTCAGCAACCTTCTTCTTCGGAAGCTCGGTCGCTTCGGCAAGCTCCGCAAAAAGCTGGGCCTTCGTCAGTCGCTTAGCAGCCATCCCTGGTCTCCTTTTTGTGCTCCGCTCGATCGCGGCGGAGTGTTCTGAGCGGGGAATTGCCTATCAATCCCACACTCGCTGGACACGGTTGGTATCAGCGTCTTTTTGCTCGCGCAAGAGAGCAAACGCGTTTCCCCCGTAAAAAATCAGGCTGCGCGCCCCTTCGATGGACGTTTTCTGTCGCCACGCTGGGCGCACAAAACAAGCCGCGCAGTCTCTGCGTTCATCCGCAGCTCTTCTTCATCGGTGTTGTGATCCCAACCGAGAAGGTGCAGCAACCCGTGCGCAAGTAGCGTGATTGCTTCGGTTTTTAGCGGGTGCTTCCGCTCCTTCGCCTGCCTCGCCGCGGTGTCGACCGAGATCACCACGTCGCCGAGATGATCACCCGCGAGGTGTCCGGCCTCACCTTCGCGCAAGGCGAACGCGAGCACATCGGTGGGTTTGTCCTTGTGCCGATAATCCCGGTTCAGCTCGTGAATTTCTGGGTCCGTGCAGAGCAAGATCGAGAGCTCTGCCTTGGGCAGCGCGAGCGCGCGCAGCATGCGCTCTGCAGCGGTGCGGAGCTCCGAGGGGCGCACCTTTCGCCCCGCTCCGGACTGGGTGGTGATGTCCACTCTCACTGGTGTATTCCTGACTATTTCGCGGTTTTGTGTGCGCCGTTCGCGCCGTGTGCATCGTGCTCGCCGCCCGCGCGAACGACGGGGGCGTGGTCGAGCTCGGGCGCGGCGTGTCCACGGTGGCAGACGCCCGCGCGTTGGTAGGGCTTTTCAGCGACGATTCGCTGAAAGGCCTCGACGGCGCGCCACGAGATGTACCCGCGATTGAACGAGAGCGCTTGCTTGGGATCGAGGATGGGGTTCTTCAGTCCGCCGTGCGCCGCGAGCGCGAGGACCTGCTCGGCGACCGAGACGGGGCAGCCCTCGAGGCGGATGTGGGTCGCGTCCTTCTCTCGATGCAAGCGGCGGTAGACCTTCACCATCTTCGCGTAGACGTCATCGTGCTTGGCGTGGTGCGGATCCTTGGTCTCTCGCGGTTTGTACAGCGATTCGACGGACACAAACGACCCGCCGAGCTCGCCCTTCCACTGCGCGCAGTCGCCGATGAAGAAGACCTTCTCGCCGGGCTTGGCGTCGATCGGGCCGCTGTACGCGCCGAACACGACGTGCGTTCGAGGCAGCTTCGTGTCGGTGGTGGCGTCGAACTGGCGGAGGATCTCGATCGCTTCTTCGATCGCTCCGGGGCAGCCGCCCCAGCAATAATCCGTGTGCTCGTGCTCCGGCGGAGGCCCTGCGTACGCGGTGATGTGGCTGCCCTCGAAGTACTTCTCGACGCGGATCAAGCCCACTTCGAAGCCCTTGGCGCGCTTCTGGGCGTCCTCGAGCGAGACGTCTCCGAGGACGGTGATCTCGCTGAGGTCGATGGGGCCGAAGCCCTCTTCGTGCGCCAATCTCAGGTGCGGAACGTCCTTGGGATCCACGCCGATGATCGCGCAGCACACGGCGTCGAAGGCGAGCTGGTTGTCGCCCATGATCACCAGGTTCATCTGAAACGGCTTGGGCGTGAGCATGCGGCCCTCGCCCGCGGTGATCGCGTCGATCACGAGAAACTGCGGCTGAATGATGTACTGCAGGTCGCGGATCTTCTCGTCGAGGCGATGGTCGTGGTCGATCAAGCGGTGACGGTCGTCCTGAATTCCGATGTAGTTTTTGCAGCCGAACGTGACGGTGGTCCAAGGGTGGGCCTTGAACTTGGGCATGTTCACGAAGAAGTCGGCGTTGGCGACGGGCTCCGGTGTGAAGACGTAGTCGCGCAGCCGTGAAGCGTGCGTGTACTTGATCTCGACCTGCTGCTCTTCTTCGAAGAGGTAGCGCTTGACGTCGGCGACGCGCTCGAGCATCGCGTCGAAGCCCGACTCGCGAAACACCATGCGCGTGGGGATGGTGATGCCGCAGCGCTCACCGACGGCGAGCTCGGTCATCTTGCCTTTGTCCCGGTCTTTGATCGCGCGAAGGACGCCCTCGGCGAACTCGGGCCTCGTGTGCGCGTGCGGAAAATACTCCCCTGCAGCGACGAGGTTCGGCTTGACCAACGTTCGACCGGAGGGCTCGAGGCCGAGGGTCTCCATGCCCTCGCGGACGATGCGGCGGATGCGCTCGGCGTCGTACTGGTCGCAGTGGCGGATGATCACTCGTGGGCGCGCGACTGGCTTCATGGCGGACGATGGTAGCTCAGGGTCTGCCATGATTTGCCGAGCGCCGTGGCGCTGCGTGGCGGGATGAAGGCCAAAGGCAGGACAGGCCCGTAACCCGAGGAGCGGGCTTTCATTCTGCCGCGGGGTGCGGCAAAGTTCGGTCGAAGGTCTTCGGGAAGGTCGAGACGAGGGAGCGAATGGGAGAAGAGACGACGACGCGGCGCGCAGCCGAGCGATTCTCCCGACCGCCCAACGACCGCAGCATTCGCCTGTGCGCATGCGTGTCCGAAGAGGACGCGGTGATCCTCGCAGCGCTCTCGTTCGACGGCTTCATCGTGAGCCGCGCGACGGCGAGCGACCTGTCCTCCGTGGCCTCGTCGCGCGGCGCCGAAGTGATCCTCGTGGACGCCGACCTGCCCGGCACGCTCTCGGCCGTCGCGCGCATTCGCCGCAGCGATTCGGTGGTCTCGACGCTGCCCATCGTGCTCGTGGGTGTCCCCGGCGCGTCGTTGCGCACGGGGCTCGACGCCGTCGAAGCGGGCGGTGACTCGTTCTTTCCGCGCCCCATCGACGCGGGCGACCTCGCCGATCGACTGCGCTCGCTCGTCGAGCTTCCGTCCTCGTCGGACTCGCACCCGAGGCCCTCGGTCCTGCCCGAGCCCGAGCTTCGCGAGTCGACGGCGATTCGCATCCCCTCCTCGCCGCCCCCCTCGTCCGCGCTGCGCGCGGCGCCTTTGCACAGCGAGCCTCCGCTGCCTCCGTCGCTCGCTCCGCCGAGCAACGAGCAGCGGCCGATCACCAACGCGCCCCCCGCGCTCTCACCGGGGTTGTCCGAAGTGCTCCGCGCGGCCGTGCAGCGAGTGGGCGGGGATGGAGAGCTGCTTCTTCCGGCCCTCGACGACGACGCGGTGGACGAGCTCGTCCCGTCCGAGCTGCTCGAGCCCCTCGAAGCGCCGCCCGAAGTGCTCGGCGAAGACGCGCTGCCGGTCGCCACGCAGACCACGCCCGCCGGGTGGAGCGCCGCGCAGCCCACGCGCCGCGCGTCGCGCTCGATGCCCGCGATCAATCCGCAGAGCGCGCGCAGCTCCGCGACCCCGTCGATCACGCCGCTCGCCATCGGCGGCGACGCTCGGCTCACCGGGACGCTCGGGCGCTTCGGCGCAGGAGCGCTGCTCGGCGCCGCGGCGCGCGTGCGCGCGACAGGGCTGCTCATCGTGCGATCACCGCACGAGGGAGAGTTCTCGCTCTCGCTGACGGCGGGACATCTGCTCGCGATCTCGTCCCGTCGCGCCGGAGACGAAGTGGGGCCGCTGCTCGCGCGATTGGGAGCGATCCCGCGCGAGGCCGCGCGGTTCGCGATGCTCCCGCTCGAGGGCGGCATCCGCGCCGCGGCGCCGCTCGCGGCGCGAGGATATTTGCCGGCGGACGCGCTCGCCCTCGCGCTCGCCAACGCCGCGAGAGAGCTCGTCTTCGACCTGCTCGCGCTGCCCGATCTGTCGTGGGAGATGCATCCGCTCGAAGCCGCGACGGAGATCCCCCTGGCGCCGAGGGCGCTCGACGCGCTGTTGCTGCTCGCGGCGCGCGCGAGGATCGAGCCCGAAGACGCGTACGACGCGCTCGGCGGCGACGAAGCCTCCATCGCGCTGCGCGCGGAGGTGATCCTGCCGAAGTCCCTCGCGGTGCTCCCATCCGAGCGTGAAGCGCTCGAGATGATGCGCGGCGGAGCGCGGGCGAGCGCGGTGAAGAGCGCGTTTTCGCTCGCGGTGTTTCCCTCGGTGCTCGCGCTCGCGTGGCTGGGATTCTTGCGGGTGGATGGCCCCGCCAACGCGCTCACCGAGCCCGAGCCCGCGATCGCCGACGAGCGAGTGCGAGTGCGAGCCATCGTCGAAGCGGCGAACGCGCGCGACTGGTTTGCGCTCTTGGGCGTGAGCGAGTGGACGAGCCGAGCTTCGGCGACGGACGCGTTCAACGCGCGAGCGCGAGAGATCGAAGGGCTGCGCGCGAGGCACCCGAGCACGGATTTCTCCGCAGTGCGCGCGGCGATCGACGAGCTCGGCGCGCTGCTCGAAGACCCGGACGCGTGGCGCCGTTATGTAAGCGCACTGCGAACGCGCTGATCATTCGCCAGGGCTGCGCTCCTTTGCGCTCGCGCGAAACGTGCGAGCTTCGAAGAACGCGTGTTAGGTTGCTCGCAGTTAACACCGCGCGCGATGACGGAGACGCTCTACACGTCGTCTCCCTCAGCGCGCGCTTCAGAAACGCGAGGTAATCGGTCATGGGTTTCGATCCTGGTGGTGGCGGCGGTCAAGGCGGATGGAATCCCGGTGGAAATCCCCCGGGAGCCGGCGGGCCGTGGGGCGCTCCGCAGCCCGGCGCTCCGCAGCAGCCGCAGCAGCAAGGTGGTTGGGGGCAACCGCAACAGCCGCAGCAGCCCCAGCAGCCCCAGCAGGGCGGCGCTTGGGGACAGCCCCAGCAACCGGCCGCTCCGCAGCAGGGCGGGTGGGGCGCTCCGCAGCAGCCCCAGCAGCCGCAACAGCCGCAACAGGCAGCGTGGGGCGCACCGCAAGCCGCTCCCCAGCAGCCTGGGTTCGGAGCTCCGCAGCAGCCGGGCTACGGGCAGCCGCAGGCCGCTCCGCAGCAGCCGCAGGGCGCGTGGGGACAGCAAGCGGGCGCCGCGTTCGGGCAGGCCGCAGGACAGCTCGCGACCGCAGGCGCTGCGGCCGCCGCGGGTCCGGCGCCGACCAACCCGTGGTTTCCCGCGGCCGTGGTCTCGTGGCTCTTCCCGGGGCTCGGGCTGTTGCTGCTGAAGGACAAGGACCGAAAGAAGCTCGCGATCGCGATCTTCGTCGGCTACATCGCCGCGGTCATCCTGCTCAACGTGCTCTGGTGGCTGTTCGTCGGCGTGCTCGAGATCGGCGCGCTCGGCGGCCTCGTCTCGCTGCTCTCGTGGCTTCTGCGCCTGGTCGCGCACTTCGGCACGATGATCTTCACGCACGACGAGACGGTGAAGGCGTACCCGCACCTCGGAAACCCGATCTTCTTCAAGAACCCGGTGAATCTCCCTGCGGCGCTTCAGTGAAAGCGCTTCGGAATCGTCGCAATAGTGCAGTACCATCGCAGACACGCTGCGATGGCCGACTCGCGAACGATTCCACCACCGGACTTCGACGACGACGATCCCGCTGGTCAAGCAGCGTGGGAGATCGCCACTGCTGAGACGCTCCGCGCGCGCGGAGACCTCGCAGACGCCGCAAGCTGGTACCGCCGCGCCGCCAATCACTTGATGGAGGCCGGCGAGGACGAGCGCGCCATCGAGATCGCCAAGCTCGCAGCAGAGCTCGTCGCGCTCGAGTCCGCGGTGCGTCCCGCGTCCGAACGAGAGCCGCGCAAAGCCACAGCGAGCGTGTTTCCGACGGGCAGCGCGGCGGCCTCGAGCGCTCCGAAGGCGACCGCGCCCCCCGCGCTCATCGCGAGTTCGGTCGCGCCCGCGCCAGCGACCGCTGCGAAGCCTCCCGAACCGCCGAAGCACCAGCCGCCCGCGCCCGCGCCGGGCAGCGCGGCGGCGCGCTTGTTCGCAGGCCCCAACGCCCCCAACGCACCGAAGGCACCCGCGGCGCCGACGACCGGAGCCGCGACCGCGGTGAAGAGCGTCGCGCCGCCGCGGGCGCCCGTTCCTGGCCCGGCGCCAGCGTCGCAGAAGTCCACAGCGCCTGCGCCCAAGCCAGGAGCTCTGCACTCCACCACGATCCCCAAGCCCGCGAGCATCGCACCCGCGACAGCGCACCCCGTGGCGACGCCAGTGCTCGGAGCGCAAGCGCACAAGCCCGTCGTCCCGTCGCCGCAATCGCGCGTTCCAGGACCGGCGGATCGCAAGCCGTCGACCGCGGTCCCCAGCCCGCAACCGTCGCTGCGCCCGTCGGCGTACGCCGCGCCCGTCTCTCCCGCCGCTCGCGCCGCAGAGATCCCGCCCCCAGCAAAGCCCGTCGATCCCGCAGCGCCCCCCGCGCCGCAAGGCGACGACACTTCGGTCATCTCGCTGCCCGCCATCGCGTCGCCGATCGCCTCGCTGCTCGATGAAGCCGTCGCGAACCTCGACTCGACCGACGCATCGACGCCTGCGCCGGTCACCAAGCGTCCGCTCTCGTTTCTTCCGCAGCGCGCGGCAGAGAGCGAGTCGATCGCCGCCAGGCTCTCGGCGCTCCCGATGTTCAGCGAGCTGCCCGCGGATCAGCTTCGACAGCTCTCGCGACAGTTGATCACCGAGTCCCGCGCAGCAGACGAGCACGTGTGCGAGTCCGGCGCCCCCGAAGGCCCCTTGTTCGTCGTGCTCTCGGGCAGCGCGTGGGTCGGCGTCGCGGGCCGCGCCTCGCCCATCGCCGTCATCACCGCGGGGGACGTCGTCGGCGAGGTCGCGGCGCTCTACGGCGGACCGAGGACGGCCACGGTCGTCGCGCGCGAACCGATGGAGCTCGTCGGCGTTGCTCCCTCGGTGTTGCGCGCAATGGCCAGGGATTTTCCTGCGTTTCGAGAGAGCTTGATCGAGTCGATCCGCGATCGAATGAGCGAGTCGCTCCCGCACATCTCGACCTCGCTGCGTCGGCTCAGCGACGAGGCGCGCCGCGAGATCATGAAGGCTTGCGACTTCGTCGAGCTCGAAGAAGGCGCAGAGCTGCTCGTCGAAGGAGAGCCCGCGCCGGCGATGTTCTTGATCGCCGCGGGAGAAGCCGAGTGCTTCGGCGGAGAGCTCGGCGTCACCCGCGCCGTCCGCGCTCGCGTCGGAGAGATCGTCGGCGCAGGCAGCGCGCTCACCTCGACCCCGAGCGGCGTGAGCGCACGCGCCGCGCGCACGCTGCTCGTCGCCAGGATTTCTCGCGAGAAAGTGCGCGACCTGCTCAAGCGCGTCCCGTCCATCACAGACCTGCTCGAAGACGTCGCCGCGCCCGGCCGCGGCGTCGTGTGCTGAGCGCGCGACACCTCTGGTCCGCCGATCACAGCCGCGCCGCGGATCGATGCCGTCTGGATCGCTCGTGACGTCGCGGGAGGCCGGCGTTCGAGCAGGCGCTATCTGCGAGAGAGCGCAGCGACCACCGCGATCACCGTGAGCAAGAGCATCACGCGCTGCACGCGGCGCAGCGGCGCGGTGTGCGTGGGGACGTACGGCGGTTCGTCCTGGTTTTTCGAAGGCGAATCGCCGTCACGATCGTCCTCGGGCGCGTCCCGATCAGCCGCTGCGCGGGCCGCGGGCAACCGCTGCTTCGCCACGCGAGACACCCGGCGCTCGAGCGCGCGATGCATCGCGTAGAGCGAGAGGCCCGCGACGAGCTCGAGCCAAAACGCTCTCGTCTCGACCAGCGCGCGCACGTGCCGAGCTGGGCCGAGCACGAGCAGCGCCACGGCGCCCGCCATCGCCGCGGTCATCCAAGGGACGCACACCGCGCGCAGAAGCTTCTTGCTCAACGCGACGAGCGCGGCGCGCGCCTGAGGATCGCGCTGCTCATCGGCCGCAGCGGCGACGCGGGTCAAAGACAGCGCGCCGCCGAGCCAGAGAGAGACGCCCAGCACGTGGAGCGCGAGCGCGATCAACGAGAGCGATCTCATGTACCCAACCGCGCCCAGCGCGTCTGCGAGCACAGTGAGAGCACACGCCCGGTCGCGCGGTCAAAACAACGCCCCATTTGCGCGAAGAGGACCCACGCAGGCGCGCGCCGCCGGGGACGGGCACGGGGGCACTTGCGAGGGGGGCGGGTGGTTCCGTACGGTGCGCGCGGTGATCGGTCACAGAGGACTTTCACGGCGCGAAGCGCTCGCCATGAGCTCGATCGCGCTCGCGCACGCGTGCTCGGGGCGCGGGCGAAACACGGTCACGTTCGGCGTGCTCGCGGCGCAGACCGGGGCGCGCGCTCCGTGGGGAATCGACCTCGTGCGCGGCATCGAGCTCGCGATCGAGCGCACCAACGCGCGCGGAGGACTGCACGGCCGGCGCGTGCGCCTCGCGATCCGCGACGACCAGAGCCGCGACGAACAAGCGAGCGCGATGACCCGCCAGCTCTGCGAGAGAGAAGACGCGGTCGTGGTCCTCGGTGAGCTCGGCTCGCAAGCGTGCGAGCGCGGAGCGAACGCCGCTGCAGAGAAGAGCGTCCCGTTCGTCGCCGTGGGATCGAGCGGGCGCGACGTCTCGCGCGCCAACGACTTCGCGTTTCGCATCGCGCCGACGGACATGGAGCACGCGCTCGCGCTCGCGAAGTACGCGCGCGTGACGCTGCAGAAGCGCCGCGTGGTGGTGCTCTATCGCCGCAACTCGCTGTTGCAGCTGCAGATCGCCGACGCGTTCGCCGAGGCGATGCGCCGCAACGGAGGCGAAGTGCTCTTGCGCGAGACGTTCTCCGACGTCGACGTGGACGTCGTGGCGCTCGCCAACCAGGTGCGCGGCGCGAACCCCGAGGTCGTGTTCATCCCGACGCAGGCGGCGGACGGAGCGCGCGTCGCGCTCGCGCTTCGCAACGCGCGCGTGACGGGGCAGATCATGGCCACCGACGGGTGGCGCAGCGAGAGCGTGTTCGCGGTGGGCGCCGAAGCGGTGACGGGAGCGATCGTGAGCGACGCGTTCGCGCCGACGGCGCCGCGGCCGGCGACAGAGGCGTTCGTGCAGGTGTTTCGCGAGCGATTTCGCGCGGAGCCAGGGACGTTCGCCGCGCTGGGATTCGACGCGGCGCGGTGGGTGTTGTCGGTGGCGACGCGCGTTCCGTCGCTCGAGTCACGGCCGCTGCGCGACGCGATGGCGGGGTCGCAGTTCGACGACGGAGCGACGGGACAGCTCACGGTCGACGCGCGTCGAGTGCTCACGCGCCCGGTTCAACTGCTACGCATCGAGCGCGATCGGTTCACCTTCGTCGACTCGGTCATGCCCTGAGAGGGATCGAGCGAGTTCAGCGGCCGCGCCGCGAGGGACGAGCGGTGCGCGGCGCGGGCCTCGTCACGGGCGCAGCCGCTCCGGCGTCGACCGCGGGGGCTGCGCTGGGGCGAGCGCGCACCACAACGCGGCCGCGCAGCATGTTCATCCAGCACTGAAACGGAACCTCTCCGACCGCGAGCGGCCCGAGCTCGATCACCACGGGTTGGTTCGTCGGAAGCATTCGCCGCACGTTGATCGAGGGAAACACCACTTCGCGCGAGCACGGAGAGTAGTCGCGACGCACGAAGCGCAGCCGCAGTCGCTCGCCCTCGACCGCGTCGATCACCGACGGCGTGTAGCCGTTGTCCACGACGATCTCGACCTCGCGGACGGTCGAGCTCGATGGGGCAGCGGCGTCCGAAACTGCGCTTCCCGCGTCCGAGCGTTGAGCGAACACCGTCGCCGGAGCGAGGCACACGAGCGCAGAAACCAGCGCAAAAAACCACTTCGATGAGGTCATAGGCGATCGAGCTCTAGCAGGGCTCAGACGAAACGTGACCGACCATGATTCACGGCGATCTCCGCGGCCCCGCAGTGCGGTACCGCCGCGTCCCCGAACCACTGGCGCGGCGTGGCTCGTCGGCGGGGGTCCGATGTTCTCGGATGCGGTGTAAAGAGATCGTCATGCGAGGACAAGGGACGTTCGAGGTCAGCATGAAGGGAGAGCCTCCGTTCGACATGGTCGACGGCGTCGCGCTCTCGAAGGCCACGCTCGAGAAGACCTTCAGCGGAACCATCGTCGGCACGAGCACCGTCCACATGCTCGCCGCGCGAACCCCCGTCGAGCTCTCGGCAGGCTACGTCGCGATCGAGCGCATCCGCTGCACGATCGACGGGCGCGAAGGCTCGTTCGCCTTGTTGCACGTCGGCCTGATGAACCGCGGCGAGCGCGCGCTGACCGTGCGAATCGTCCCCGACTCGGGCACCGGCGGGCTCGCGACGATCTCGGGATCGATGGACATCCGCATCGTCGACAAGAAGCACCACTACGAGATCGACTACGAGCTCGGCGTGTAATCACGGCGCGCGGTCACGCATCGGCCCGAGCAGGCTATGGACAGCGCTCGGATCGCGCGCCCCTTCGGCGCGCGGCCTCGGTCCCTTCGATTACCGCTGAATCTCCATGCGATACGCACTCTGCCTCGGCGTCGCGCTGCTCGCCTCGTGCGCGACGCGCGCGGTGTCCGACAACGTCCCACGCCACTCTCCGCTCTCGCTCGAAGCCCCCGCCGCGCCGCTCGCCGCGCCCGCGGTCGCGCTCACCGAAGAGCCACCGCTGCCCGACGAGCCGTCGCCCTCCGCGCTGTGGAGCGGGCTCGAAGACCGCGACGCAGCGGTGTTTCCGCTGCCGAGCGAGCCGGGCGCGAGCTGGTCCGCGCAGCCATCGACACCGCAGAGCGACGCGCCCCACGAGGCGCACGGAGGGCACCACCATGCGCACTGAGCGCTCCATCGCTCGCGTGTTGATCGCGCTCGCACTCAGCGCGTCGAGCGCGTGCACCCCGTTCTCGATCCGCGACGACCTCGATCGCGTGCAACGACGCACGCGCGCGCAGCTCGCCCCGAGGCTCGATGAAGCGACGAGCGGCCCGGTGCAAGACGACGAGACCCGCGAGCGCGTGCGCAGGACGCTCAGCGCGCCGATGACCGCCGAAGACGCCGTTCGCGTCGCGATCGCCAACAACCGCTCGCTGCGCGCGACGCTGCGGGAGCTCGGCGTCTACCGCGGGCGACTCGTGCAGGCGGGGCTCGTCGCAAACCCGTCGGTGAGCTTCGACATCCGTCACCCTGACGACCCCGTGCAGCCCGTGCAGCTCGACCTCTCGCTCGAGTGGGACGTGACACACTCGTTGCTCGCGCCTGCGCGGGCAGGCGTCGCGCAAGCCGAGCTCGAAGCGGCCCGACACCGAGCGGCGACGTCCGTGATCGAGCTGGGATTTCGCGTTCGATCCGCGGTCCTCTCGCTGCAGGCCGCGCAGTCGAGGCTCGCGCTCGCCACCCGCGCGCTCGACACGTTCGCCGCGGGCCGCGACGCCGCGCGCGCGCTGACCGAGAGCGGAAACACCCTCGCCCTCGACCAGGCCACGCACGAGGCCGCCTACGAGAGCGCCCGCGTCACCGTCGCGCAGATCGAGCTCGACGTGCTCGAGCGCCGCGAGGCGTTGCAACGGCTGCTCGGCCTGCACGGAGAAGAGACGCAGTGGACGTTGCGCGAGCCGCTCGCGCCGGTGCCCGAGCGCTTCGAGGTCGCGCCCGACCTCGAGCGCAGCGCGGTCACCGCCTCGCTTTCGCTGCAGTCGCAGCGCAGCCAACTCGAAGCGCTCGCGCGACGAACGGGGCTCACTCGGGCTGAAGGGCTCATCCCCGACGTGTCCGTCGACGTTCACGTCGAGCAGGACGGCCAGTTCTGGGAGGTCGGCGGCGGAGCGAGCGTGAGGCTCCCGGTCTTCGATCGACGGCAAGGCGACTTGCTCTCGAGAGAGAGCGCCTTCGACGCGGCGATGGAGCGATACATCGGCGCCGCGATCGACCTTCGCTCTCACGCGCGTTCGGCGCGCAATCGAGCGCTCAGCGCGCATCTTCGTGCGCGGCAGTACGCGACGGTGATCGTGCCCGCGCGTCGTCGCGTGATGGAGCAATGGATGCTCCAGTACAACGCGATGCAAGTGGGGGTGTTCGCGCTGTTGCAAGCGAGGCGCGACGAGCTCGAGGCGCAGCTGCGCGCGGTGGACACGGCGAGGGAGTTTTGGATTGCGAAGGCCGCGCTCGACGCGATGCTCGCGGGGCACGCCCCCGACGCGGGCGCAGAGCGCGGAGACTCGATGAGCGAGCCGCTCAACAGCGCGGCGAGCGCACCGCACGGAGGACACTGAAATGGATCGTCGTTCGTTTGTGTCCATGGGCGCGATCGCCACAGGGATGGCGGCGCTCGTGAAGGCGTCGAAGGGCTCGGCGCAGAGCCGCGAGGGCAACGCATCGGACGCAGGAGCGCCTGCGGACGACGCGAGCGTGATCGCGAGGCCGAGCGAGATCACCCCGGGGCAGCCGCGGGTGCACACGCTCAACGGCGCGGCGTTGCCCTGGCGAATCGTAGATGGCGTGAAGGTCGGTCACTTGATCGCCGAAGAGATCGACCACGAGTTTGCCCCGGGGCTGCGCGCGCGCGTGTGGGGCTACAACGGACGAACGCCGGGGCCGACGATCGAGGCGATCGAGGGCGATCGACTGCGCATCTACGTCACCAATCGGCTTCCCGAGCCGACGACGGTGCACTGGCACGGGCTCATCCTTCCGTGCGGAATGGACGGGGTCGCGGGGCTCACGCAGCGCGCGATCCAACCGGGCGAGACGTTCATGTACGAGTTCGTCCTGCGCTACCCGGGGACGTATATGTACCACCCGCACTACGACGAGATGACGCAGATCGCGCTGGGAATGCACGGGATGTTCATCGTTCATCCGCGTCGTCCGCGCGGGCCGCGCGTGGATCGCGACTACGTGTTGATGACGCACGAGTGGAAGATCGACGCGGGCGCGCGCAGGCCCAACCCCAACGCGATGGCCGACTTCAACGTGCTGACGTTCAACAGCAAGAGCTTTCCGGCGACGGAGCCGATCGTGTGTCAGCGCGGCGAGCGAGTGCGCATTCGCCTGGGAAATCTCAGTCCGATGGACCATCACCCCATCCATCTCCACGGGCTCAATTTCAAGATCACCGCGACGGACGGCGGCTACATCCCCGAGCACGCGCAGCACCCTGCGACGACGGTCCTCGTTCAAACGGGCAGCGCGAAGGTGATCGAGTTCGTCCCCGAAGAGCCCGGCGACTGGGCGATGCACTGCCACATGACCCATCACGTGATGATGCAGATGGGGCACAACGCGCCGCCCACGGTGGGAGCGAACACGCGCAGGCTCGATCGACGCATGTCTCGCGTGATCCCCGACTACATGACGATGGGGACGACGGGCATGGGAGGGATGGGCGAGATGCCGATGCCGATGCCCGAGAACAGCTTGCCGATGCGCGGAGGGCCGGGGCCCTTTGGCTACGTGGACATGGGCGGGATGTTCACCGTGCTCAAGGTGCGCGAGCGGCTCGCGGGCGACGAGCGCACCGCCTGGTTCTCGCACCCCAATGGGACAGTCTCGGGCCCCGCGGACGAAGCGCGCATGCGCGCGGACGGGATCGAGCTGCCTCCCGCGCGACGCTGACCCCCTCGCCTCCGTGTTCAGCTCGCGGCTGCGCTGGCGCTCTTCTTCTTCGCGCGCACGCGCTTCACGACGAACCACGACACGCCGCCGATCACCGCGAGCACCAACAAGTAGAAGATCGGAACGACGATTTCGCGATACTGACCGAGCCCCAGTCGGTCGATCATGAGCGCGTTGCCTGCGCGCGCGCGGATCCAGCCACGGATGCCCGTCCCCTCGCCCGCTTCGACGTCGGTCGCCGTGGATCGATTGCGCATCGCCGCTTCGACGACGGCGCGCGGCGTCTCGCGCACTTCGCGCACGGGCCCAGCGGCGACAGCGCCATCGCTGCTGCCTCCCGCGTCGCCCGCGGTGGTGGCCGCAGGTGTGGCGCCCGGCGCGGGAGCGACCACGCCGATGTGATTGACCACCTCGCGCTCCCAGCCGCGCGAGGGGCGATTGACGACGCCGCCTTCGCTCGCGACGAACATCGTCGTCGATCCGCCGCCGTCCAAGTTGAGCCCGCGATACGCGCCGAGCTCGATGAGCAGCTCGGCCATTTCGTAGAGCGTTCCGCCGTGGCTCGTGGCGCGACGGCCGTCGACGGTGACGAGGATGACCTTCTTGCCGTCTTCGCTCACGCCCACAGCCGTGCGCGGCTCGCGCGTGTTGCGGTTCTCGAACTGGTGCAGCTCGTCAGAGATGCGCGCGCGATCGACGATGAGCGGTCGCCCCGAGACACCATCGGTGATCCCGCGACGAACGGCTTCGACCACGTCGCTCGGCCGCGAGACCATCGCGTTGCCGTCGCGCGTGTACGCGAAGAAGCCGAAGTCCGCATCGTCGCTCGACCACACTTGTCCAGCGCCCGCGGCGAGGCCCTGCGCGCCCTGCAATCCGCCCCAGAAACCGCCGTTGATCGCGGCGGCGAGGTTCGCTCCGCGCGCGTAGGTGCTCGTCGCCTTCCAGCGCTCGCGCAGGGGCGTGCAGCGAATGGCGACGCCCGGGACGTTGAGGTCCACCACGAGCGCGTGAAACTCCGCCGGCGCGGGCGTCGTTCGATGCAAGTGGCGGATGCCTGGGTTGGGCTGCGTCCAGATGTCGAGCGCCTCGGCGCCGCGCGCAAACGCAAAGAGCGCGAGCGCGACGAAGAGCGTGGACAGAAGGCGCAGCGCGCTCGAAGCGCGAGACGCGGGGCGATGCGTGCGGTGGGAGGGGCGCGTCATGGCAATCGTAGAGGACCGCCCGGGACCGTAGACGAGCGCGGGCGTGAAAGTCATTTCAGCGGCAGAGTTGCGGGGTCGCGGCGCTTCGTGCTGTGTGTGCGCGAGAGGCGGCGCGGCGCTGACGAAAACAGAGGCTGCGTCGAACTGCCACAGTGAGTCTGGACCGTCAACCAAGGGCATTTTTCTCCTCTGCGATCGCGGCTCTGGCCGCGACAGCGCTCGTCGCCGCGTGCTCGCGCGGCCCCGATCGTCCGCAGAACGCTCCGCCGCGGCCCGTCGCTTCCACGAGCGACGGAGAAGCCGCGCGACCGACGCAGCCGAGCTCGGTGATCCACGCGGCGATCGACGCGGCGACCGCCGCTGTGGCCGAAGACGCGAGCGCCCCTTCGCCCGGCGCGGCGAGCGACGACGCAGGCGCAGTGACCGAGGCAGGAGCGCCAGGCGCAGAGCCCGCCGCGGTCGCGGGAGCCACCGGCGCGACCTCGTTTCTGGGCGTCGACGAGCGGGTGATCTTGCGTCGCTTGTGCGACGGAGAAGTCACGCGCATGCAGCGCAACACCGGAGGCAGCACGCTCTCGTTTCGCGTGTGGTTCGCGGACGGCGGGCGCGGGCTCTTCAAGCCGCAGCAGTCGAACAGCGTCGCGAATTTTCGCGCTGAAATCGCTGCCTACCGCATGTCGCGGTACTTGGGCCTGCACCGCGCGCCGCCCGCGTGCGGAAGGAGCATCCCGCGCTCGATGCTGCAACGAACGGCGGACGCGACGGGCGACGTGGCGTTCTCCGAGCGCGTGATGCGAGAGATCCTCGGGCGAGGAGAGAGCGTGCCCGGGGCGATGATTTACTGGGTTCCCGGCGGACTCGAGAACGTGCCGGGGACCGAGCGGTACCCGGACCTGCTCGACACGACGAAGCCCATCCCCGACGCCGATCGCGTGTTGGCCAGGGATTTGTCAGCACTTTTGCTATTCGACTTCGTCAACGACAACATCGATCGCTGGTCCGGCGGAAACATCCTTCGCCAGCGCACCACCCCGCAGAACCCCACGCCGCAGATGCTCTTCATGGACAACGGCGCGGCGTTCACGATCGGGCGCGACAACCTCGGCGCGCGGCCCGCGGATCAAGCGCAGCGTCTCGCTCACGTCACGCGCGTCTCTCGCTCGCTCGTCGGGCGGTTGCGCGCGATGAACGCGGATTCACTCGGCCGCGAGATGCGCCTCGATCCGCTCGGCTCTCCCGTCGGTGACAACGGTCTGGCCGCGATCCTCGCGCGTCGCGATCGGCTCGTGCAGCACGTCGACGCGCTCGTCGCAGCGCGCGGAGAGGCCGCGGTCTACGCCTTCGAGTGAGCGTTGCAGATCGCGCGCTTCGTCCTACGCTTGAACGAAGACATGGCGATCGCCCGACTCACCCTCGAACAGGCGCGAGCGAGCTGGTGGATGCGCCAGTGGCTCGTCACGCCTCCCCCTGCGAAGACTCCGCTCGCTGACGTCGTTTCAGCGATCGGGTGGATTCCGTTGCCTTCGTTGGTGACCGCTCCGCTCGCGCTGTTTGCGCGCGGCGCGCTCGCGGATCGCGCGGCGCTCGACGAGGCCGTCTGCAAGACGCACACGCTGGTGGTCTCGCCGGGACCCAAGGGCTCGACGTGGCTCGTCGCCGCGCAAGAAGCGCCTGTTTGCAGGGCGTTCGCGGTGGCCGACCTGGCGTCGCGCGAGGCGAGGATCGCTGCATCGGTCTCGCTCACGGCGAAGGACCTCGACTCGACGCGCGAGGCGCTGCGCGCGCTCTTGCGCGATCCGCACACGGCCGAAGAGCTCAAGGCGAAGCTGCCCGCGACGGCGATGCGCTCGCTCGGCGACGTGGGAAAGCGCAACGGCGTTCAAACGCTCGCCGCGCTGGTGCTCAAGCAATTGTGGGCGACGGGAGAAGTGTGGCGCGTTCCTCCGTCGACGCGGGCCGATGATCCGACGTCGCGATGGCAGATCGATCCGCACCCGCGCACGACTCCGTCCGCGGCAGACGCGGTGGGCTTCGTCGCGGCGCGCTGGCTCGGCGCGTTTGCGCCGGCGACGCTGAAGACCTTCGCCAACGCCTTCGGTCTCGCGACGGGCCGCGCGCGCACGGCGCTCGAGTCGATCGGCGCATACGAGGTCACAGTCGATGGAATCGACGAAGCCTGCTGGGTCCCCAAGGACTTCTCGGTGAGGGCGGATCACCTCGAGCTTCCGTGCAGGCTGCTGCCCGTGCGCGACCCGCTGACCGACGTTCACCTGCCGTGGATGAGCAACCCGGTGGTGGCGCGCGCGGTCACGACGAAGGCGCACGGCGTGGGGGCGACGGCGATCGCGAAGGGCGAGGTCGTGGGCGGTTGGGCGTACGACGAGGGCGGACGAAAGGCGCATTTGCGCTGGGTTTCGACCGGTGTTTCGAGCGAGGCGACCCGAGCGCTCGAGGCCGAGGCGAGCAAGCTCGGCGCGTGGATCGCGAGCGAGCTGGGCGCGCTTCCGCTGCACACGGTGGTGATCCCGCGCGCGACGGGCGCGAGCGAGCTGGGCGTCGGGATGTGAGCGCCGAGTGAACGAAGAGACACGAGCGAAGAGCCGCGCGAGCGAAGAGCCGCGCGAACGGAGTTTTGTAGGGATAGGGGACGGTGTTCAAAAGTTCATTTGTTGCGAAAAGCGCTGTGGAATCACTGTGCAAGCGCGCTCGTCGCTCGGCGGGGTGGCCCAACAAATGAACTTTTGAACACCGTCCCCTATCCCTACAAAACCTCACTATCTTCGATTCCTGTGAGCGAAGAGCCGCACTCTGCGCGGGTCCTCAACGGCACCCGCGATCACTGGTGGAACGACGATTTTCTCGCGTTGATCGCGCGACGCACGGGGCTCGATCAGTGCTCGCGCGTGCTCGACGTGGGCTGCGGACAAGGGCACTTCTCGCGGAGAATCGCCCAGCACATTCGCAGGCCATTTGAATTCGTGGGCGTCGACCGCGAGCCCCGCTGGGTCGAGCTCTCCGCGCAGCGCGCCAAGCCCTTTCTCTCGCGCACAGGCCTCGACGGAACGATGCGCTTTCAGCTCGGAGCAGCAGAGTCGCTCCCCTTCGACGATCACACGTTCGACGCCGTCGTCTGCCAGACCGTGCTCATGCACTTGCCCGAGCCCGAGAAGGCCATCGCTGAGTTCGTTCGCGTGGTTCGCAAAGGAGGGCTCGTGCTCGCAGCGGAGCCCAACAACTTCGGCGCGCTCCAGCGACTCGCGCTGAGCGAGCTCGACGAGCCCGTCGAAGAGCAGCTGCTGCGCACCGAGGCGATCACCCGGATCATCCGCGGAAAGCGCGCGCTCGGCGAGGGAGACAACGCGCTCGGCGCGAGGCTTCCGGCGCTATTTCGCCAGTTCAAGTCCACGCAGTTCTACAGCACCGACCGGCCCTTCGTGATCGCGCCCCCGTACGAGAGCGACGCCGAGCAAGCGACGATCGAGCACCTGCGCGCCCGATGCGAACGCGGCGAGGCTGGTTGGTCCCGACGCGAGGCGCGACGGTGCTGGCTCGCAGGCGGAGGAGACGAAGCGCGCTTCGATCGCGCGTACGAGAGCCTCGTTGCGCAAGAGCGACGCTCACTCGCGCGCATCGACGCTGGGACGTACGCCGAGCTCTCTGCGATCGTGCTCTTCGTCGCCGCGGCAAGAACGTAATCGCGAGAGTTTTTGCCGCTTGCGCCGCGCGCTGTTGTGCGACCCTTTCGCGCGAAGGAGCGCAGCCATTGTCCCTGTTGGTGGACCCTGAAATCGCGCGACGTGTCGACGCGCTAGAGCTTCCGTTCGACGCTCAAGGAGTGGACCCGTACGGCGTGCGCAAGAAGGACCTCGCGTGGTTCTTCACGACGCTGGCGCGCGCGTATCGCAGCTACTTCAGAGTGACCGCGGTGGGCGTGCACAACGTTCCCGATCGCGGACGCGCGATGCTCATCGGCAATCACTCGGGCGGCGTCGCGATCGACGGAGCCATGGTGATCGCCTCGATGTTTCTCGAGAAGAACCCGCCCAGGCTCGCGCAAGGAATGGTCGAGAAGTTCATCGCGACGGTCCCGTTCGCGGGCATGTGGGCCGCTCGCACCGGGCAATTCACAGGGCTGCCCGAGCATGCGCGCAGGATGCTCGAAGAGGATCGCTTGCTCATGGTGTTTCCCGAAGGCGCGCGGGGCACGGCGAAGCTCTTCACCGAGCGCAACTCGCTCGTCGAGTTCGGCACGGGGTTCGTGCGGCTGGCGCTCGAGACGAAGACCCCCATCGTTCCGTTCGGGTTCGTGGGCGGCGGAGACGCGGTGCCCACCGTGTACAACGCCTACAAGCTCGGAAAGATCCTTGGGGTCCCGTACGTGCCCTTCACCCCGTACGGCGCGGCGATCCCGCTGCCCGTGAAGCTCCGCGTGCACTACGGCGAGCCCATCGTCTTCGAAGGCACCGGACGCGAAGACGACGAGGTGATCGCGCGCTACGTCGCCAAGGTGAAGACCCGAGTCGCCGAGCTCATGGAAGAAGGGAGAAAGGCGTCGTGACCGCCATGAACATCCTCATCCCTGGTGTCTCTGGAGCGATCGGACGCAGGCTCGCCGCGCGCCTCGTCGCGCAAGGACACCGCGTGATCGGCATCGATCGCAGGCCTTGGGACAAGCCCCCCGAGGGCGTCGAGATCTACGCCGTCGACGTGCGAAAGCGCGCGGCCGAAGACCTCTTTCGCAAGTTTCGCCCCGACGCCGTCGTGCACATGGCCACGGTCTCGCACCTCACGCGCGCGCGCGACGACGAGCGCTATCGCATCAACCTCGGCGGAACGCAGGCGGTCTTCGAGCACTGCCAAACCTGGGGCGTCAAGCACGTCGTCTTCGTCGGCAGGCACACGTACTACGGCGCGGGCCCGGACGCGCCGATGTACCACCGCGAAGAAGAGCCGCCGATGTCGCTCGCGACGTTTCCCGAGCTCGCCGACCTCGTGAGCGCGGACCTCTTCGCAGCGACCGCGCTGTGGCGCATGAAGGACATGACCACGACGGTCCTTCGCTTCTGCTACTCGCTCGGCGCGTCGGGAGAAGGGACGCTCGGGACGTTCTTGAAGAACAAGCGCGTCCCGATGGTGATGGGCTTCGACCCGCTGTTTCAGTTCATGCACGAAGAGGACATGGCCCGCGCGATCGAGCACGCGCTCGACAAGCGCCCGCCCGGCGTCTTCAACGTCGCGGGTCCGCCGCCCAAACCCCTCTCGATGATCGCGCGCTCCGCAGGGCGATCGCCGCTTCCGTTGCCCGAGTTCGTGCTCGCCACGCTGCTCGGACGACGGGGATTGCCGCGGCTCGCGCGGGGCGCGATCGAGCACATCAAGTACCCGATCGTCGTCGACGACAGCGCGTATCGCGCGGCCACGCAGTTCGCGCACCAGTATTCAACAGACGAGGCGATCGCCGAGTTTCGCGCGCGCCACCCGATCTTCGATTGACCGCCGTTCGCGCCGTGCACTCGCAGCCGCAGGATCGCGAGACGCCGCCGTGCTCAGTGGCCCCTCCGTGAGAGTCGTGGGAACCTCTTCGCCAGCGACATGACCGCCGCCCGGACACTGAGCAACGATCCACGCGTCGAGGCCGCGCGCGCCGCTGCGGACCCCGCGCTGCGCGCTGAGATCGTCGACGGCGTCTTGCTCATGGCTCCCGCGCCGCTCAGCCGCCACCAGGCAGCGCAAGGGGCGTTGTTCGCGCTGCTCCGACGCGCGCTGCGCTTCGACAACGACCGAACCTCTCCGCCGTCAGGCTGGGTGTTCATTCAAGTCCCCGAGCTGCACCTCGGCGTGGGGCCGGACAAGTGCAACCCTGACCTGTGTGGTTGGCGAGCGTCGCGGGCACCGAGCCTGGATGACTCCCCTATTGCGATCGTTCCGGACTGGATCTGCGAGGTCCTCTCGCCGAGTACCGAGAGCTTCGATCGAGGCAGCAAGATGCCCGCGTTCGCGCGACACGGCGTCGAGAGCGCTTGGCTCGTCGACCCCGAGCTCCGCCAGCTCGAAGTGTATCGACTCGATCGTGGATCGCTCCGCGAAGTCGCGCGCTACCAGGGCAATGACCGAGTCTGCGCGCCTCCGTTCGAGTCCGAGAGCTTCGATCTGAGCGAGCTCTGGGGTTGGTGAGCTACGCCACGCTCCAGTAGTCGCGGCGCTCGACGAAGCCCCACGCGTCCAACCGTCCGCGAATGAGCCCGCGCGCGCCCTGCGCGCCCACCGCGACCAGCACGCAGTCGCGGTCCACCGAGAGAACCTCGGGGGCCTCGATGCGAACGCCCCGCGCGATGCGCCCGATCTTCCTCGGGTCGATGTCGACGAACCGCGCCGCGCGCAGCCCGTGCGCTTCGAGCGCGCGCATCGAACGCCGCCCCGTCGGGCCCGCGCCCCACACCGTGAGCGGACGCCCCGCGCGCTCGATCAACGGAGCGACGTAGCGCGCCTTCGCTTCGTAGAAGCGCTCGGCCTCGTAGCGCGCGTGCGTCCAGGTCAGCCGCCCGTCGCGCTGCCGCCAGCGCAAGAGCACGTCGGGCAGCTTTTCGAGCGAGAATCCCGCGGCGTCCAAGCGCAGCCACAGGTCGTAGTCCTCGGCCCACGTCGTCTCTTGATAACCGCCCACACAATCAAGAGCATCGCGTCGCATCACGACGGACGGGTGGCACACGGGCGCTTCGACGAAGAGCTCGCGTCGATGCTCTTCGGGCGTGAGCGTCGCGTTCTGCCAGCGCACGTAGCGCTCGAGCCCCTCGCCCACGATCTCGCTCGGAAACGCCTCGACGCTCGTGGCGCTGAGCGCGATCTCGGGCCGCGACTCGAGGTGCGCGATCTGCGCGCGGAGCCTGCCCGGCAGCGCGACGTCGTCGCCGTCCATCCTCGCGATGAACGGTGATTCACTGTGCGCGGAGGCGCGCGCGAGCTCGAGCGCTCGCACGATTCCGAGGCCCTCGGTTCGCAGGATTTTGACCCGCGAATCGCGATCGGCGATCGCGCGCACGAGCGCTCCGCCCTCGTCGGTGGACCCGTCGTCGACGGCGATCAGCTCGATGGCGAGCGCGTGATCGCTGAGGACGCTCTCGACCGCTTCGGTGATCGTCGCCGCGACGTTGCGAAACGGGAGCAGGACCGAGGCGCGCGGAGCGTGCAACGCGCGCTCAGTTGGCGCTGGCGCTTCCGCTGGCCGAGGCCTGGAAGCTCACCGAGACGTTGACCGCCACGCTCACGCGCGCGGTGGCCGCGGGAAGGGCCGCGACGGCTTGCAGCGAGCAGGCAGCAGCGGCCGCGCCGAGCTGCGTGGTCGAGCGCGCGAAGCCGCCGGCGTTGCGCACCATCACTTCGCCCGCTTGTCCGAGCTCGCGGACGCGCGCTCCCAAGCTGATGATCGTCGAGCCGCGCGCGGCGACGGCGTCGCTCAAGCGACGAGCGCGCTCGGCGGCTTCGGCAGCGGCCGTTCCGTCGACGATGATGCGCGTCTGGCCCGGGGTGCACTCGCGCGACGAGACCTGCACCGTGTCGCACGACTCGCGGCACTCCGTGCGAATCTCCGGCGGAACGACGCGTCCCGTGCACACCGGCTGCGTGTACTGCACCGAGCAGCCCCCGCGGCACTCGCCCTGACACGACGCCTGGCCGCTCATCTCGCACGAGCCCTGGCAGCTTCCCGTGCAGCCCGCAGAGCAGCGTCCGTAGCACGTCCCCTGGCAAGCGCCGTGGCAGTTGCCCTGCGCGTCGCGCGAGGCGCACGTGCCCTGGCAAGCGCCTTCGCACACGCCCGTGCATCCGCCGGAGCACGTTCCTTCGCATGCGCCGCCGCAGGATCCGTTGACCTCGACCGCGCAGCGCCCGGTGCACGAAGCGCCGCACGACCCGCGAAGCTCTCCGCCCGTGCACGTCGTCTCGACGCGCCCTTCGCGAACGACCGTGGGCTGGCAGCGCTGGATGCACTGCGTGTACTCGTCCACGCGCGTCTTGCAGACGGGCGGCGTGCTCTCGACGTGCGTGCGAATCTGCGCGCTGCGGATGAAGTCGTACTCGCCGCGCACCTTCGCGTTGACCGCGGTGCAGATCGAGCGCGTGTCCGCGCCGTTGGCCGTGAGCTCGGCGTCGCTCATGCCGAGGTCCGTTCCGAGCGCGCGGCAGGCGCCGACGAGCTGCGTGTCGATCTCGCCCGCAGCGCGGATGAACGCCGAAGTCGCGACGAGAAACGCCGAGAAAGACTGCGCGTTCTCAGTCGCTCCGTACTCAGCCGCCGTGCACGAGTCCGGGATGCCCGCCGCGGCGCCTCCGCCTCCGCCCGCGTTGATGTCGCCGCCGCCCTGCACGCCGCCGCCGGCGCCGTACTGCCCGAAACACCCCGTGGACAACGCGACCAACGCGAGGGCACCCAAACGAACAACCATTGGCTTCATTCTCGTCACTACTCCCGCGCGAAGGTTCGCGCTGGCCCTACCGACGTTGCAAGCCAGAACGTGATTCAACCGGTGAGGTTCGGTGTGCTCGCCCAGCGCGCCGAGTGCTCACGGACAATCGCCCGGCGCCTTCGCGACGAGCGACGCAGTCTCGCGCGGCGAGCAACCGATCATCGTACGCGAGTTGGTCTCGAAGCCAACAGCGCGATCGTCGCTCGTGGCGCGAACCACTTGCGCTCGCAGCGCAGCGCTGCCGCGGTGAAAGTCCCCGCAGCGACTGCAGCGCACACGCAATCAACGGGCGCTCGGGACGTCGCTGAGGACGAATCCACCCCGAGCGCGACCACGCACCCACGCACCGTTTGCTCTGCGTGTGTGGCGTGGTTGTTGAACGCCGGCGGGGCGCGGACATGCGGCCATTTCACAAATCAAATCAAGGATTTGCGGGCCGCGCCCATCAACCCACCCTCGCTGGAGCAAGCATGAAACGAAGTCATCTCTCGTGGATCTTGAGCGCGGCTGCGATCGCAGCGGCGTGCACGAGTCCACCCCCCGCGCCCGACGCGTCGAGCGAAGGCGGAGCCGACGTGGTCCCGATGGACGGGACGATGGACGCGCCCTCGTGCGCGGCGGGTCTGCAGCTGTGCGGCGCGCGATGCGTGGACGTCAGCGCGAGCACTGACCACTGCGGCGCCTGCGGAAACGCGTGCTCGACGACGCAGACGTGCACCATGGGGATGTGCGTCGCTGCGATCGCGTGCCCGTCGGGCCAAACAGACTGCGGCGGGACGTGCGTCGACACCAAGAGCAGCTCCGCTCACTGCGGCGAGTGCGGCAACGCGTGCTCTGCGGGGCAGACGTGCGCGATGGGGATGTGCGCGCTTCCCGCGTGCACTGGTGGAGAAACTCGCTGCGCAGGCACCTGCGTCAACACGCAGAGCGACACGAACAACTGCGGCGCGTGCGGGACCGTGTGCGCGATGGGACAGATGTGCAGCGCGGGGGCGTGCGTCCCTTCGACCGTGATGTGCACAGGGACGCAGACCAATTGCAGCGGGACGTGCGTCGAGCTCGCGAGCGACCGCGACAACTGCGGCGCCTGCGGGCGCACGTGCGCTCCGGGACAGAGCTGCACGGCTTCGATGTGCACCGGCGCGATCATGTGCAATCCGGGCCAGGTCTTGTGCGGCTCGACGTGCGCGGTCCTCTCGTCGGACCCGATGCACTGCGGCGCGTGCAACATGCCCTGCGTGGCCAATCAGCGCTGCGTCGCAGGAGCGTGCGTGGCCGCGAGGCCGACGTGCCCGGCGGGGCAGACCGACTGCGCTCCGAGCGATCCGACGCCGACCTGCGTCGACCTCCAGACCAGCGCGATGAACTGCGGCGCCTGTGGAACGTCTTGCGGCGCGGGGCTCACCTGCCGTGCCGGCGACTGCGCGTGCTCGGGCACCCAGACGCTCTGCGGACGAACGTGCACCGACACGCAGACGGACAACAACAACTGCGGCGCGTGCAACAACGCGTGCGCGGGAGGGACGACCTGCCAGACTGGAACCTGCCGCTGCCCAAGCGGTGAGGGCCTCTGCGGGACGCCCGCGATCTGCGTCAACCTGCAGAGCGATTCTGCGAACTGCGGGACCTGCGGCGCGGCGTGCGGTGGCGGGTCGAGCTGCCGCGCTGGCACGTGCACGTGCCCGACGGGACTGACCGGCTGCGGAACCCCGCTCGCCTGCGTCAACACGCAGACCGATCGGCTCAACTGCGGCGCGTGCGGACGCTCGTGCCTGCTCGGGCAATCGTGCGTCTCGGGCGCGTGCGCGTGCCCGCTCGGGCAGACGATGTGCGGCGTCGGAGGGCGCGCTCGCTGCGCAAATTTGCAGACCGATAGCAGCAACTGCGGCGCCTGTGGGACCGTGTGCCCCGCGGGCACGAGCTGCAGCGCGGGGATGTGCAGGGGCGTTCCGCCGGTGAACGACGCGCGCAGCGGCGCGATCGCGATCTCGATCTCCGCGAGCGCGCCGCGCTCGGTGATCAACGCGGACACGACCAGCGCGAGACACGACGTCGACGGCCCCTGCGGATGCACCACGGGCAACGACGTCTTCTACCGCTTCACGCTCACGCAGAGCGAAATCGTCATGGCCTCGACCGTCGGCGCGAGCTGGGACACGTCGCTGTTCTTCCTCGACGCTGCGGGCTCGGCGATCACCGCGCCGAGCGGCTTCAGCACATGCAGCGACGACGTTCGCGAGTGCGGCTACACAGGCGCCGGGTCGATGATCGTCTCGAAGCTCGCGGCGGGCTCGTACTTCCTCGTGCTCTCTGGCTGCGGCGCAGGCGCGGCGGCGATCGAGTTTCAGCACCTGCCTGCGGGCAGCGGAGCGCCGGTTCGCATCGCTCCCGACGCGAGCACGCGCACGCTCTCGCCCACGATCGCCGCGGGGACGGGCGCGATCGCCGCGAGCTGCTGCTCGAGCGGCCCCGAGATCGCTCACTGGTGGCTCACGTGTCCGAGCACCGCTGCGACGACGTTCAACAGCAGCACGTGCTCGCCCGCCAACGGGATCCGAACCACGAACTACGACGGATCGCTCTCGCAGAGCAGCGCGCTGCGATCGACCGTCACGACCTGCAACGACGACGTGGGCTTCTTGTGCGGATCCGGCTCGGACTTGAGCTCGACGATCCCCGCGACCGCGGCGAATCAGCTCGGCCTCAACACGCTCGTCGTCGACTCGTGCATCGGCAACGGGAGCGGCACGGTCTTCTACACGCTCGCGAACTGCGCCAGCGGAACCCGCTGCGGCAACGCCTGCGTCAACACCAGCACCGACTCGAACAACTGCGGAGGCTGCAGCCGTCGTTGCGCCGAGTCGTATCGCTGCGTCGCGGGCGCGTGCGTCGCCACGGTGGCGAACGACGAGCGGTCGCGCGCGACGACGATCAGCACGACCTCTCCGTGGGCGACCTTCAACGTCGACACATCGCTCGCGCGCAACGACACGAGCGGAACCTGCGGATGCACCACGGGCAACGACGTGTTCTACCGCTTCACGCTCACGCAAACGGAGATCGTCTACGCCCACACGATCGGCTCGAGCGTTGACACGTCGCTGTTCTTTCAGAACGCAGCGGGCGCGAACATCACCACCGCGGGGCTGACCTACGGCTTGGCCTGCAACGACGATGGAGGGCTCTCGGGCTGCTCGACGGGAGCGCAATCCCAAGTGATGGTGAAGCTCAGCGCGGGCACGTACTACCTCGTCGTCTCCGGTTGCAGCGCAGGCAACGTCTTTCTGCACTTCCAACACGCGCCGGCGGGCAACGGCACGACGACCTTCCTTCCTGCGGGTAGCAGGGTCGTGAGCGGAACGACCTCGGGAACCGGAACGGTCACCGGCGCCTGCTGCTCGGGCGGCCCCGAGGACACGTACTACTGGTACACGTGCGGCTCGTTCGCGAGCGGGACGTTTACCGCGTCAACGTGTGGCCGAGCGACGTGGGACACCGAGCTCGCGCAAGTGAGCCCGCGCCGCGTCACCGCGAGCGTGTGCAACGACGACGCGTGCGGACCTCGGCAGTCCTCGCTCTCGACGACGATTCCTGCGGGAGCCAGCATGCACACGTTCTACGTGGACGGGTGCTCGACCGCGTCCGGCGCGTATAGCGTCGCGATCACGCGGCCGTAAGCACTCGCCGGACGAGCCTGCCGGGGCAGGCGCCGAGCGCGCCGAGAGCGTCTCTGGGGGACCTCTCGAAACGCAGCAACCGCTCAGCCGCGCAACAATCGCAGCGCAAGCGAATTGCATGCGCGACGCAGACCGGCTGATACTGCGCCCATGCAGCGATTTCAGCCCTGGCTTGCGCTCACGACGTTGAGCGCCCTCGCACTGGCGGCGTGCAGCGACACGCCCGTCATCGCGGATTCTGGACAGCGTGACGTCTCGACGATCCCGATGGACACGGGGGTGCCGCCGGCAGACACCGGCGTTCCTCCGGTGGATACCGGCGTGATGGAGGACGTCGCGAGCAGCGACGCCTCGAGCGACGACGCGGGGTGCCGCTCGAACGCGCAGTGTGAAGACAACAACGCGTGCACCGAGAACCTGTGCGACACGATGACCGGCGCGTGCGCGTTTCGCGGGATCGAAGGCTGCTGTTTGAGCGCGATGGACTGCGACGACAGCAACCCGTGCACCACGGACACGTGCGACATGGGCACGCGGCGCTGCGGACACGCGCTGCGCGCGGGGTGCTGCATCAACGACGCCGAGTGCAACGACGCCGTCGCGTGCACCCGTGATCGCTGCGACCCGATGACCAATCGCTGCACGAACACGATGGACCCGATGTGCTGCAACGACGGGCAGACCCGCAGCTGTTACAGCGGCCCGATGGGCACTTCGGGCGTGGGCGCGTGCCGCACCGGCACCGAGACCTGCGTGGGAAATCGCTGGAGCGGAACGTGCTCAGGCGAAGTCCTCCCCGCGGCGAGCGAGAGCTGCGACAACGGGATGGTCGACGAGAACTGCAACGGCATGCGCAACGAAGGCTGCTCGTGCACCAACGGCATGTCCCGCGCCTGCTACACGGGCCCCGCGGGCACGATGGGCGTCGGGCTCTGCCGCGGCGGCATGCAATCCTGCTCGGGCGGAACGTGGGGGATGTGCTCGGGTCAGACGCTCCCGGCCACGGAAGTGTGCGGCAACAGCATCGACGAGGACTGCAACGGCTCGGACCTTCCGTGCCCCCCTGCGAACGATCGCCGCGAGAACGCCACGGTGATCTCGTTTACGCACGCCGAGTACGTCAACACCATGGGCACCACCGTCGGAGCGACGCGCGACGGCCCCACGGTGGACTGCTCGTGCACCTCGGGCGGCAACGTCTGGTACACGTTCACGCTCACCACGCGCAGCGCCGTGTACATCGACACGTCGAGCACGCGCGCGGGCGACACGCTCGACACCTCTGTGTTTCTCACGAACCGCGCAGGCACGCCGGTGCCCGCGCAACCCGAGAACGGACAGACGTCCGCGGGCTTGTGCAACGACGACTCGGGCTGCAGCGGAGTGACGGGCTGGGGCTCGAGCTTTCAATCACGCACGTGGGGCGTGCTCGACGCAGGCCAGTACTACATCTCTGTCGGCGGCTGCGGGTCGGGAGCGTTTACGCTGCGCTTTCAGCACATCCCCGACACCGAGGGCTCGTTCTTCTACGGCACGCGCATCAGCGGCGAGTCGAGCGACCAGACCTTCTTGATCGGGACCAACCGACACTCGTCGCACTGCGGCGGAACGATCTCCGGTGAAGACGTGCGTTGGTTCGTCACCTGCGGCGGCGCGCAGCAGTTCTTCTCGACGTGCGAGGGCGACGGCGGCGGGTACCTCTCGCGCAACAGCGCGACCGAGACGCGTCGCTGGGACCCCGTGCTCTACATCCACTCGGGAATCACCGGGCTCGAGAGCTCGTGCTCGGACACGGGGGCCGCGGGCGTCGACTGCCGCGGCCGCATCGGCGCGGACCTGAGCTCTCCGACGTTCGACACCGTGCAAGGCGGCGCGCGCTTCTCGATGGCCGCTGCCTCCCGCGGAATCAACGCGATCCTCGTGGACGAGCGCAACCGCGGCTCGGGGATGGACTACCGCCTGCGCTGGCGCATCCGCGACCGCTGACCCTCGGCGAGGGCGCTCGCCAACGCGACGCGGATCACCGCTGCGAACGCCCGCTGAACGCAGCGCCAGCGCGTCCCTCGCTCAGTGCGTCGCGATGATCGCGCCGAGCAGCGCCTTGGCGATCGAGAAGTACGCGACGATCCCGAGCACGTCGACCAGCGACGCGATGAACGGCGTCGACGAGACGGCAGGATCGAAGCGCATGCGGCGCAGCAGGATGGGCATGACCGAGCCCACGACGGTCCCGATCGTGACGACGGCGACGAGCGTGAGCGAGACGATGATGGCCAACTTGAATTGATGGGCCACCTTCGGGCGCCACAAAAGAGCGCGGATGAAGCCGATCGCGCCGAGGATCAACCCGAGCACGATCCCCTGCCCGAACTCGCGACGCAGCACGCGAAACGCGTCGCCGTCCTTGATCTCGCCCACCGCCATCGCGCGAATCACGATCGTGGCCGACTGCGAGCCAGAGTTGCCGCCCGACGAGATCACGAGGGGAATGAACAAGACCAGCGTCGCCACCGCGTGAAACGCGTCTTCGTACCGCGCGAGCGCCGTCCCCGTGAACAGCTCGCCGATGAACAGGGCGATCAGCCATCGCGCGCGCGCTGAAATAAACCGCCAGAATCCCGTGTCGAAATAGCCCTCTTCGACGGGCTCGACGCCGGCGAGCTTCTGGACGTCCTCGGTCTGCTCTTGCACGAGCACGTCCATCACGTCATCGAACGTGATCACGCCGAGCAGCCGCCCGAACTTGTCCACGACCGGGACCGCCGAGAGGTCGTACTTCGCCAGCGTCCGCGCCACTTCTTCTTGATCGAGCTCGGGCGCGACGGTGATCACGTTCTCGGTCATCACTTCGCCGAGCGTCTGCGCGCCTTCGCCCAGCAAAAGATCGCGCAGCGACGCGACGCCGAGCAGCTTCTTCGGCCCGTCGTCGCCCTCGCCGTCGCCCTTGTCCAAGAGCAAGACGTAGACGTAGTAGACCGTCTCGACCTCGTCCGCGCGACGACGGATCTCTTCGATCGCCTCGCGAACGGTGAGCGTCGGCGGCAGCCCGATGAAATCCGTGGTCATCAGGCCGCCCGCGGTGTTGTCCGCGAACTCGCTCAGCGCGCGAACGTCCCGCGCCTCGTCCGGCTCGA